>NZ_JAHVKJ010000006.1:0-17281 GCF_019800795.1 Halomonas sp. DP3Y7-2 | reverse complement strand
TTGCCGGTAGCGTTGTTGAGGATGAGCCCGCGGGCGTCCACGTTGTAGTCGCGAAAGCGGTTGTGGGAGAGCCCCTTGTCGTTGGGGGTGGCGATGTTGACCACCGGCACGCCGTTGCCCGCCTGATCGAGCCGGGTGTTTCCCCCCGGTGCCACTACGATGCCGTCTGCCAGCACCACCACGGGATGCCAGAACAGGGCGTTGATCATGACGATGGCCAGATGGCGAAACAGCGGACGGCGTGAGTTCATTAAACGTCCCTCCTGGAGGGCATGGCACGTATCTGGCGCGGCCACTAGAAGCGCGCCTGAACGATGAAATAGACGGGACTTTCGCGATGATCGATGGCATCGGCCTGGATGACGCCCGCCTCATAGGCAAGGATGTCATCACGCCGGTCGACCAGAGCACTACCGGAGGGGGGACGTAAAACGTCGTCTTCATCCAAGACATTTTGGCAACGGTTTATCCCGGCATTTACACTCAATGATCAAACGCTATAGCCATAATGTCTCTGGCATGTCGCCGATAAAAATTCGCTGTACCACTGCCTGACTACCATGTATTTTTGAAATAATATTACTCATACCTAAACTTAACTCTACTTGTTACTTTGCCACTTCATACGGCGTAGCAATGGCTACCGCAAGACCTCACTCAACGGCCGTGATGCCTGGATATGGTGACCCTGCTCAACGTTTCCAGACATATATTTATCGCAACCTGGTGTCGCACCGGCTGGCTGACAAGACATGCTGAGTAGACTCGACATTATCGAGATACTACCCCAAGAAAAGGAAGTGAAAAAATGCAGTAGAAATGAATGTCGTAGCGGAAAAGCACAACGATAGGAGAATTGACATCAAAAGGGTGAAGAAAGGTAAGCAGTTAGGAAAAATAGGTCATTCAACCTCATCTTGAATTGTCCAATATTTCCTACAAAGAAAACTCCTATCTCCTAACCTCACCTGAAGGAAGATAGCAAGCGTAGACAGAAAGGGCTGATGGAAAGGGCAGATAGAAAGTGGGGGATAGAAAGTGCGGATAGTAAGTGCCGACAGAAAGCGGGAAAAATGAGCAAAAAATCACCACGTCCTGTTTTACGATACGCTCATATGACCCAACCACGACACAGCCCCACCCTTCGAAAGGGGGTAATGCAACACGCCCAGCCCTGGCTGTGCCAGCCAGCTTCTGCCCGCCTCGGCATAAAGTATTAGCCCTGACGCATCACAAATGCTATACAAGGGGCGCTCGCTGTATAATTCTTAAGTCACTGATACTGCAGGCGTTGTAGCCATGGTCGGGAACCTCCTAGATCGGCCGGGCCCTCAGCGCCGCGGAGGGTGAGTGAGCACCGCAGGGAACAGGCGAGTGAAGGCACTACGCCGGAAGGAAACCAACCAGGACGAGACATGAACTACCGATTGATGTTCCAACTCACAGACTCCCTCAACACAAAGTCTCTCGAACCCCTGACGCTGAAACCGTCACCGCTGGACATGCCCGAACATCAGATCGATACCTTGCTGGAAGTACCCGGCACAGACGAACTGCTTGAACTGCCCTTCACCGCGGAAGAAGAAGGAAAGACAAGCCTGGTCTTCGTCCAGGGTCGTGTTGTATCGACCAAGAAGACCTACACCATCTCCGACGGTGGCGAGAGCGCCAGGTGCCTCGTCACCTGCTTTATCGAACCCAACCGCGTGGTAAAGCAAGGCACTGGCGAGCTCATCCTCGAGCCCACCGTCGACAACATCGAAGAGCTCATCTAAGCGTTACCGCTTGCACCGGGACGAGTCGAACTGTCTTGAGCTCCGGGAGACCCTGAGAGGCCCTGGGGCACAAGGAACGGGGCACAGGAAACGAGGCAAAGAACTCGACTTTCGGAACTCGGAGCACGCAGCAAAGCCCCACTAAAGTGGCCTACCGAAGCGGAAGCTCAGTCCGGTCGCGACTGCGCTTCCTGCTCGCGCTTCCTACTCGCACGACCAGAACCGGTCCTGCTGTTTCGTGGCAGCGGGCCACCCGCCAACGCCGCTGGCCCGGAACCGCTGAGTCCCGTCACGCTGTCTCCAGGCCATGACGCAGGAAGTCCTCTTGCCTGGTGATTGATCGTGACGCCAGCTCTGGCATTATCGACCCCAGGCAAGCGGGCAAACAGCCCCAAGCCATTGCCCCTGGGCAACCTGACGCAGTCCTTCGCTGTTCACGTCACGGATGACGTGAAGACACCGCACAAGGAGCCATGATTCATGCTAGGTGCACTCTCCGACTTCCCCGAATACCAATACACCGATCACGTCCACGACTTCGAAGTGAAGGACGTGAGCCGCCCACACCGGCCTGCGCATGCGGTCATGTGCTACTCTGCCGGCACCTTGTTCAAGGTCATTATCGTCGGCGGCGAGGTGGGAAATGCCTTGAACCTATGCCGCGGGCTAGGCACACAGCGTAACGCCATGCAAGGCCAGCGCTTTACACGCTGGATCGAATCGCACTTTCCTCTCGAGGTGTGTCATACCAACCAACGAGAGATACAGCGTGCCTTCCCGCCACCTCCAAAAGAGACCGACTAGCGCGGGTGCGAGCATTCTGTGCACGATGGCTGCGGTGCCTGATGGCTGCGGTGCATGACGACTAGGGTGCACAAGGTGCCCCTAGACATGGTAGGAGAATTCTTCAGCCCATATGGATATGACGAGGCGTAAATGCAGGACAAGGCACCGTCGGTGGTCATCACCGCACTAAAGAAGCTCGCGCAAGGCATCGCTCTCTGCTGGTTCCCCGTGCTTCTGCTGTTCCTCTTTGTCAAAAACGACTTTTCCTTCAAGGTACTGGCCTACGGCCTGGCCATTCCTTTAGTAACCTATCTGGTCGCCGCCCTATGCATCTGGCTGCTCTTCAGTGAACGCCAGCGTCGACGTGACCCGAAGTAGCCGACGACCTGTCGCAGCGTGACTGCCCGCAGATGATCCTTGGCGCTGCATCTATTAGGCTATGCCGAGACAGTCACGACGCAGGCCTCCGCCACAGGCCTTCCCGCGCCGCAAAGAGAGCAAGCCATGACCGATACAGCCGCCTCCGGGATGATTGTCCTGCAGGGCAACCGCATGGAAGACCTGCGCGATCTGACGCTGAAATGGCTCGGCCGCCGCCCCCTCCATCCGCTCGCACGTACACTTTTCCTGGTGCAGAGCAACGGCATTGCACAATGGCTCAAGACCTCTATCGCCGAGCGTCAGGGCGCTCCCGGCTACGGTATCTGTCTGGGAACGGATGTGGCGCTGCCGGCGCGGCTACAGTGGCAGGCCTATCGTGCGGTCATCGAGGATGTCGAAGGACCAGGTACAGTGCCCACGACGTCGCCCTTCGACAAGAGCCGACTGCGCTGGCGTCTGATGGAGCTGTTGCCCAAGGCGTTGATGGATCCGCTGTTCGCCCCTCTGGAACGCTATCTGCGCGACGATGATGAGCGCCGCAAGCACTACCAGCTGGCGGAACGCCTGGCCGACCTGTTCGACCAGTATCAGGTGTACCGGGCAGACTGGCTGAGCGCCTGGGAAAAGGGTGACGATAGCCTGATTCTGCCCGGCAATCGCCGCATACCGGTACCAGAAGAGCAGCTCTGGCAACCCGCCCTGTGGCGCATGATCGGCGACTCCCTGGAGGACGGCCTGCGTCACACCCATCGCGGCGCCATTCATCAGCGTTTCAAGGCCGCCGCAGAGACCCTGCAGCAGCGTCCCGACGAGCTGCCGCCGCGTATCGTGGTGTTCGGCATCTCGTCGCTGCCACAGCAGACTCTTGAAGTTCTCGCGGCTCTCTCCGGGGTCTGCGAGGTGGTGCTGTGCCTGCTCAATCCCTGCCAGTTCTACTGGGGCGAGATCATCGAGACCCAGGAAGTGCTGCGTCGCCATGTGCGTCAGCGCCGGCGTGAAGGCATGCCCGCCGACCTGCATCAGTCGCTGGAACACCTGCACCTGCACGCCCACCCATTGCTGGCGGCCTGGGGCAAGCAGGGCCGCGACTACCTGCAGCTGCTGAGCGAACATGACCATACCGATGTCGAGGCCATGAGCGCCCTGCTCGATGGCGCCGTCGACCTGTTTCTCGAACCGCCTACCGAGCACCTACTGGGCCAGTTGCAGGACGACATTCTCAACCTGCGGCCACTGTCCGAGACCCAGCAGACATGGCCGGCACTGGATCCTGAGCAAGATGGCTCGATCCGCTTTCACATCTGCCACAGCCCTCAGCGCGAGCTCGAAGTCCTGCACGATCAGCTGCTGGCAAGCTTTGCCGCAGACCCGACGCTAGAGCCCCGTGACATCATGGTCATGGTGCCGGACATCAACGACTATGCCCCTTACATCGACGCCGTCTTTGGGCAATTCGCCCCGGGCGAACGTCGTCATCTGCCCTACCACGTCGCCGACCAGCAGCAGCGACATCGGGAGCCCTTGCTGGTCGCCCTGGAAACGCTGCTCTCGCTTCCGCGCATGCGTTTCCGTGCCAGCGAGATTCTCGACCTGCTCGACATCCCGGCGGTGCGCGAGCGCTTTGGCCTGGGTGAAGGCGACCTGCCCACCCTGCAGCGCTGGATCCGCGAGGCCAACGTGCGCTGGGGCCTGGACGCCGCCCAGCGGGCCGAACTGGGACTGCCGGAGCACGACGAACTGCATACCTGGCGTTTTGGTCTTGAACGCATGCTGATGGGCTACGCCGTCGGCGAGGCCGAGGACAGCGGCGACGACTGGCTCGAGGTGGTGCCCTACGACGAGGTGGCCGGTTTAGACGCGGCACTGGTCGGCCCCCTGTACCGGCTGATCATGACCCTGAGTGAGCTGCGCCAGTTGCTGTCCGCACCCCGTCCGGCGGCGGACTGGGACCGCGTGCTATCGACCATGCTCGAACGCACCCTGACCCCCAGCACCAGCGCGGAGCAGACCCTGATGGGTCGCATCCAGGCCTCCCTCGAGACCTGGCAGGAAGAGATTACTTCGGCAGCGGTGACCACCGACCTGCCGCTGGCCGTGGTGCGCGAAAGCTGGCTATCGCGCATCGATGACCCGCAGCTGTCGCAGAGCTTCATGATGGGGCGCATCACCTTCGCCACCCTGATGCCGATGCGTGCCATTCCGTTCCGGCAGGTGGTGCTGCTGGGCATGAATGACGGCGCCTACCCGCGCCAGGCCACCGCCATGGACTTCGACCTGATGGCCATGCGCGGTCACTATCGCGCCGGAGATCGCTCACGCCGAGACGATGACCGCTACCTGTTTCTGGAGGCCTTGTTGTCCGCACGGGAGCGACTGACCATCAGCTGGTGCGGTCGCAGCCCACAGGACAACGGTGAAAAGCCCCCCAGCGTGCTGGTGGGCCAGTTGCGCGACCACCTGGCCAAAGGCTGGCGCCTCCCGGATCAGCCGCCTCACGCCCAGCGCAGCCTGGCCGACGATGCCAAGATGGCCGACGCCCTGCTCGAAGCGCTGACGGCCCAGCACCCGTTGCAGCCCTTTGGCGCCGCCTACTTCCAGGCGGATTCCCGGCTGTTCACCTACGCCGACGAGTGGCAGGACTTGCACGCCGCCTCTGGCAGCACCATGGACACTGCCGCAGGGACCGCTACTCGCGCGACCGCTGACTCGCTGGCGTCGGCAGTCGACTCGACGGATCCCCACGGGCCGCATGGAGCAGATTCCGCGTCCAACGGCCTGGGCCCATGGCAACCGGAAGGCCCCCTTCAGCTGTCGCACCTGGCCGGACTGTTGCGTGACCCGGTCGAAGCGCTGTTTCAGCAGCGCCTGTCCACCAGCATGCGCGATGACAACGTGCTGACTGACGACGACGAGCCCTTTGGCTTTGCGGGTCTGGCCGCCTGGCAACAGCGCGAGGCCCTGGTCCAGCCCATTGGTCAGCAATTGGCGCACCGGCCAGACGACGCCGCCTCACTGAGCGAGTTGATCGACCGCCAGGTCCTGCGCCAGCAGCGCGCCGGACACTATCCGCCAGCCCCGGTGGGCCCGGTCATTCGACAACGCCTGCTGGAACGGATTCCCGCTGCCCTGGAGGCCTATCGGGCGCTGCTCGCCCGCTATCCCCATGCCCTGGAGATCGCCCCACGGGTCAGCCACGACAGCGGGCTTACGCTGGATGCAAGCCGACTGGCCGCTGATGACGACACGCAGGCGCTCACCCTGCGGCTGGAAGACACCCTGACCCAGCTGCACGCCGATCGGCCCCTCTCACTGGGCGAAAGACAGGGAGAGAAACTGGGAGAAAAGGCCGGCGCAGATGCCTCAGCCGAGGTGGCTCGCATCGTGCTGTTGACCAGTCAGATCCACCAGGGCGAGCACTTCAACTGGCGCCAGATCCTGCGCCACTGGCCTGCTCACCTGGCGCTGCAAACCCTTTATCCGGGCGCCGTCACCCACCTGGTATCGCCCAGCGGCCAGCTCACCATACCGGGCATGACCCGACCCCAGGCCGAACAGCGGCTGAACCGTTTGATGGAGCGGTGGCAGCATGCCATGCAGCGCGCCACCCCGACCCATCCCGATATCGCCTTCGACGCCCTTGAGGCCTATCCCGCGGCGGATGCCCCTGATTGGCCACCACCTGACCTGGCGTCCGATCCCAAGCTTCGCACCTCATGGGAAAACCGCTGGGAACGCCTGGCCGAACGCAGCCCGCTGATGTTGCGGGAGTTCCCTACCCTGGAAGCACTGGTCACCGCTCCAGACTTTGCCGACGCCACCCGGGAGCTGTATGCCGACCTGCACACCTGGATCAGCCGCGCGCGTCAGTCTCCCCTTGCGGTTGCCCCTGCAACGCAAGGCAACCGTCACTCCGCCAAGGGGGCCAATGCATGAGCTCAGCCAAGACCACCGCTGACGGCCCCCTGGTGTCAGACGCACATCAGACGCCGTCAACCAAGGCGCTACCGCTGGCCCTGCCACTGACCGGCTGCCAGTTGATCGAGGCCAGTGCCGGGACCGGCAAGACCTTTACCATCGCCCTGCTCTACGTGCGCCTGGTACTGGGCCATGGCCAGCCGGGGCGCAGCGACTGTCGCGCGGACAACGGCTTTTCACAGCCGCTGGTACCCCCCGACATCCTTGTGGTGACCTTCACCGAAGCCGCCAGCCAGGAGCTGCGAGAGCGCATCCGGGCGCGCCTGGTACAGGCCGCCGAGGCCTTTCGCGCTGATCCCGCCCACGACGACGACCTGGCCGGCCGCGATCCGCTATTGGCCGAACTGCGCAACGACTTCGTCCCGGATGCCTGGCCGGTCTGCGCCCGCCGCCTGATACTGGCCGCCGAATGGATGGATGATGCCGCCATCTCCACCATTCACAGCTGGTGTCAGCGGATGCTGAAGGAACACGCCTTCGACAGCGGCAAGCTGTTTCGCCAGGAGGTCATTCAGGACATGAGTGAGCTGACCCAGGAGGCCGTCAACGATTACTGGCGCACCCGAGTCTACCCCCTCAGCGAGCCGCTGGCGGCTTCGGTGGTCGAGCTGTTCTCATCGCCTCAGGGGTTGTACAGCAACGTCCGCAACCTGCTCGCCCGGGATGACGCCGCGCTGATGTTCTGCGGCGAGCCGCTGGTCAGTACCGACCTGACCGCTACCCTGACCACCTTCAGTGACCATCGCGCCAAGGCCGACAGCCTGGAAGCACAGGCGCGCCAGCGCTACCTGGACGAAGCGCAGGAGGTGCGCGACGCTCTGCAAGCGCTGCGCCCAAGCCTCAACGGCAACAGCTTTCGCGGCAAGGACAACGACGAGACCTTTGCCGGCTGGCTGGAAGAGCTCGACCACTGGGCCCAGGGCGGCATCGCCACCGGCGACACGAAGTTCGTGCAGAAGCTGGCACGCTCCCGCTTGAAGGTGAAGAAAGGCGTAGAGGTCCCGGACATCGCCCTGTTTGATGCCCTGGAGGAGTGGGGCACCTATCAGCAGCACGCCGATGACCTCAAGCGTGAGCTGCTCCCCCAGTTTCTTGCCGATGCCAGCCGCTGGATCAGCCAGCGCCTGCGCGAGCAGCTTGAGGCCAGCGCCCTGATGGGCTTCAACGACATGATTACCGGGCTTGCCGAGGCCCTCGACGGCGAAGGCGGAGACGCCTTGGCGCGGCGGATTCGCCAGCAATTCCCGGTGGCGATGATCGACGAATTCCAGGATACCGATCCGGCCCAGTACCACATCTTCGAATGCATCTACCGCATCGACCAGGCGAACGCGAAGGCGAAGGCGACCGAGGACGCCAGCATCGACGACGCTGACGACCCTAGTGCGCTGGTCCTGATCGGGGACCCCAAGCAGGCGATCTACGGCTTTCGCGGTGGCGACATCTATACCTACCTGGCGGCCCGCCAGGCCACCCTGGGTCATCACCACAGCCTGGACACCAACTTCCGCTCAAGTCATGCCGCCGTCGACTCGGTGAACCAGCTGTTCGCCTTCGCCGAGCAGCACCATGAGCGGGGGGCCTTTCGCTTTGCCGATGCTACCGGGCAGGCCACCAATCCGCTGCCCTTTGTCACGGTCAAGGCCAACGGCCGCAAGGAAACCCTGATGCTGGATGGCCAGCCCGCCACGGCCCTGACCGGCTGGCTGGTCAGCGATGACGACAGCGACAGCGGCTGCCTGAACAAGGAACGCTATCTGCGCGAGGCCGCCCATCACTGCGCCAACCGCATCGCCGAATGGCTCAACCAGTCCCATCCTGAGGGCGGCGAGCCCCGCGCCGGCTTCGCCCGCCCGGGCGACGACCGCCCGGGCGACGACCGCCTGACGCCCTTGAACGCCAGCGACATTGCCATTCTAGTGCGTGACCGGGTCGAGGCCACCGCCATTCGCCGGGCGCTCAGCCAGCGCGGCCTTGCCAGCGTCTACCTGTCTGACCGGGACAGCGTCTTCGCCACCGCAGAAGCCCGTGACATGCTCTACTGGCTGAAGGCCATCGCCCACCCCGAGTCCGTGTCTACCCTGCGCACCGCCCTGGCCACCGCCACCCTGGGGCTCAGTCTGGTGGAGCTGGATCACCTGCAGCGCGACGAAAGCGCCTGGGAGCGCGTTCAAGAGCGCTTCATGGCCTACCGCCAGCGCTGGCAGCGGCGCGGCGTTCTGCCGGCACTACGCAAGCTGATGCACGACTATCGCATCCCTGCCCGCCTGTTGAATGCCGACCAGGGCCAGCGGCGCCTGACCAACCTGCTGCACCTGGCAGAGTGGGCCCAGCAGGCCAGTGACACCCTGGATGGCGACCACGCCTTGATCCGCCTGCTGTCGGAGCATGTGCAGGAGCCCGCCGACGACGAACAGATTCTGCGCCTGGAAAGCGATGCCGAGCTCATCCAGGTAGTCACCATCTTCAAGTCCAAGGGCCTGGAGTATCCGGTGGTATGCCTGCCCTTCCTGTGCACCTACAAGGAAGTCAGCGGCAAGACCGGGACCCCGCTCTACCACCTTGACGACCGCCCGGTGCTGGAACTGGCGCCCAAGAAGGAGATGGCCAAGGAAGGCTTCGAGCTGGCCGATGATGAACGGCTGTCCGAGGAAGTCCGACTTATCTATGTGGCCCTGACCCGTGCCCGTCACGCCAGCTTTATCGGCCTCGCGCCCCTCAAGTACGGCAATGGCAAGGCCGCGACCCTGCACAAGTCGGCCCTTGGTCACCTGCTGGCCGGGGGCGCGAATATCCCGGACGAACAGAGCCTGCGTGCCTGCTGGCAACAGATGCAGGGGGACAGTGGCGACGTCCTGCTGGAGACCGCCCCTTCAAGCGTGGCTTCTCCCATCATCAACGTCGTGCCCCGGCAGTCGACGCGAGCCCACAAGCCGGCGCTTTCCGCCGCCCACCAGGCCTTTGCCCCCTGGTGGATTGCCAGCTATTCGGCACTGGCCCAGAAGGGCGCGGCGGCACCAGAAACACCTGCCGCCGAAGTGCTGGAAGAAGAAGACAGCGACCAGCGTCAGGCAGCGAGCCGCGCCGACACACGCCAGCCCGAGCCCGGTAGCCTGCATGCCTTTCCCCGTGGACCTGGGCCCGGCACCTTCCTCCACGGGGTGCTGGAAGCCATGGCCGAACATGGTTTTGCCGCCGCCGTGGGCGACACCACGCTGCAGGCGCGCATGGCACAGCGCTGCCGACGGCGAGGCTGGGACGACCACATCGACGCCCTGACCCAAGGCATGCAGCGCTGGCTGACCACCCCCCTGTCACCTGCGGCCATGGAACCCCCGGGTGCCACCTTGCCCACCGCTGAGGTGGCGGCTGAAGTGACGACTGAACTCACAGACGGACTGACGCTGTGCGAGCTATCGCGCTACCGGGCGGAACCCGACTTCTGGTTTGCCACCCACAATGCGATTACCCCAGCGATGGACCGACTCACCCGGGACCATCTTTTCCCTGGCGCCCCACGGCCGCAGCTCGGCTTCCAGCGCCTCAACGGACTGCTCAAGGGGTTTATCGACCTGCTGGCGGAACACGACGGGCGTTTCTACGTCATCGACTGGAAGTCCAATTGGCTGGGCCCCGACGACGCTGCCTATCACCCCGATGCCATGCGCGACGCCATGCTCGACAAACGCTACGACATGCAGCTCGCCCTCTACCTGGTGGCGCTGCATCGACACCTGCGCCAGACGCTGCCGGACTATGATTACGAGCAGCACGTGGGCGGCGCCATGCTGGTGTTTCTACGCGGTATCGATGCCCCCTCACGAGGCGTTGCCGCGATCAAGCCACCGCTGGCCTTCATCGAGGCGCTGGATCGCTGCCTGGCCGGGGAACGCCAAGAGGAGACTCCGGCATGACCGAGACGCTGACCCATGACCGCCCTGGCGCGGATGCTGCCTCAGACAGCCCCAGCGTCAGCGTCAGCGAGGCCCTGGCCGATCCCCAGGCCATGTTGCGCCTGCAGTTCGCCTGGGCCGAACACGACTGGATTCGTGACCTCGACGCCGCCCTGGCCCATCGTCTTGCCGCGCTGGCACCGGACGCCGATGCCTGCTGCCTGGTCGCCGCGATGCTGGTCAGCCACCAGGCCGGCCAGGGCCATCTGCTGGTGGACCTCGACCAGGCCAGGCGGCATCCTCAGACGCTGATCGCGGTGGAACCCGACGACACCGCCCCAGCGCCACCGGATGAGGTGCTGGCCGCCATTGGCGACGACTGGGCCCAGCGCCTTGAGCGGTGGTCCGCGGTGGGCCGGGGCCCCGGCAGCACGCCGCTGGTACTGGACGGCAACCGGCTGTATCTGCGCCGCTACTGGCGTCACGAACGCCGGGTCGCCGATGCCATCTCTGATCGATTGGCAGCGGCCTATCCTGCCCATCCCGGCACGGATCAGACCAGCCTAAGCGAAGAAACAGGCAGCGCCAGCTACGCTGTTCCCCAAGCAAGCCAGCTGCGCCCGGTACTGGACAGCCTGTTTCCGCCACAGGACCCCCGTGCGCAACAGGCACAGTCCCAGAAACTCGCCTGCGCCCTGGGCGCACGGACGCCCTTCTCGGTCATCACCGGCGGTCCCGGCACCGGCAAGACCACCACCGTCATTCGCCTGCTGGCGCTGCTGCAGGCCCAGGCCATCGCCACACGTGGCGTGCCGTTGACCATTCGCCTGGCCGCCCCCACCGGCAAGGCCGCCGCTCGCCTGAGTGAATCCATCCGCGACCAGATCGCCGCCCTGGCATCCCTCGACCTGCCTAACGCCGAGCAGGTCCGCGAGTCGATCCCCGCCGAGGTCACAACCCTGCACCGTCTGCTCGGGGCGCGCCCGGATACCCGTCACTTCCGGCATCATCGCCTTAATCCGCTGCCGCTAGACATGGTGGCGGTGGATGAGGCCTCGATGGTGGACATCGACATGATGGCGGCACTGCTGGAGGCACTGCCCCCCAGGGCTCGTCTGGTCCTGCTGGGCGACAAGGACCAGCTAGCCTCGGTCGAAGCCGGGGCCGTGCTGGGCAACCTGTGTGCGCGGGCGGAGGAAGGCCACTATCAGCCGGACACCGCCCAGTGGTTGCAGGACGCTACCGGTACCGAGCTGCCGCCAGCGCTCTGCCTCCCCCCGGAACAGGCCAGCAGTGGACGGGCGCTGGATCAGTCCATCGCCATGCTGCGTCACTCGTTCCGCTTCGATGACCAGAGCGGCATCGGCCAGCTGGCTCGCGCCATCAATGCGGGAGACAGTCGACGGGCCATGGCGGTACTGGATGCCCCCTCCTTTACTGAGGCCCAGCGCCTGAGTCTACGCCGTAACGATGAACGGGCCTTGATGACGCTGGTGCTCGACGGCCGTGGCCATGACAACGCCTGGGGCTACCGCTACTACCTTGACGCCATTCGTCCCCGTGAAGCGCGCAGCGACGCAGGACCTGACGCCGCCAGCGGTGGCCGCGAACGCCCAGCGAGAGCGGCCGACCGCAGCGAGTGGGACCAGTGGGCAGCAGACATTCTGAAGGCCCACGCCCAGTTCCAGCTGCTGACACCGCTGCGCAGCGGGCATCATGGGGTCGAGACACTGAACCAGCGCATCGAGCAGGCACTGGCGCGCCACGGCCTGATCGACAAGCCCGACCTGTATACCCATTGGTACGAAGGCCGCCCGGTGCTGGTCACCGGCAACGACTACGCCTTGAAGCTGATGAACGGAGATATCGGCATCGCCCTGCAGGTACCGGCGGAATTCGGCAACCCCGAAGCCGGCACCATGTTGCGCGTGGCGTTTCCTGCGGGTGACGGCCAGGGCGGCATTCGCTGGGTGCTGCCCAGTCGTCTGCAGCGGGTCGAAACGGTCTTCGCCATGACGGTGCACAAGTCCCAGGGCTCCGAGTTCGTGCATACCGCGCTGGTGATGCCCGACACCCTCTCGCCTATCCTGACACGAGAGCTGGTCTACACCGCCGTCACGCGAGCCAAGAAGACCTTTACCCTGGCCAGCGCCAACGACCAGGTGCTGGCCCGCGCCATCGAACGCCGGATTCAGCGCCAGAGCCGGCTGTTTCAGTAGGCCAGCAGGTAACCAAACAGACACCGCCTAAACCGTCCGCAGCCGGAGAGCCCATGTCGACACAGCGAACCCGCTCACTCATCCTGGAGCGCGCCCACCTGGCGTGGGACCTGGCGATCATCGTCCTGGTGGTGATCAACCTGGGACTGCTGCTGTTCGACAGCCTCTACCTGCTACCGCCCTTGAATGCCGCCTTCGAGGGTATCGCCCCTAGCCTGCACGCCGCCTACGACCGCTACATCCACGCCAATTTCTTTACGATCGACCTGGCCTTCGTCACGGTCTTCCTCTTGGATGTGCTGCTGGGCTGGGCAGTCGCCATCGCCGAGCGTCGCTACCATCGCTGGTTCTTCTACCCCTTTGTGCACTGGTATGACGTGCTTGGCTGTATTCCGCTGGGGGGCTTTCGCCTGCTGCGTGTGCTGCGGGTCATCTCGCTGCTGCACCGGCTGCAGCGCCTCGGCCTGATCGATGTGCGCCGCTGGTACGTCTACAGCGTTGTCGCTAAGTACGTCGACATCCTGATGGAAGAGCTGACCGACCGTATCGCCATTCGCCTGCTCGACAATGTCCAGCGAGAACTGGCCAGCGGCGAGGGCCTGGCCTCACCCGCCATCGACAAGATCATCACGCCCCGCAAGGAGGCGCTGGTACGGGAAATCAGCCAGCGCCTGGAGAACATGGTGGGCGATATCGCCTACCGTAACCGCTTCGAAACCCTGGCCTACGTGCGCGGACTGGTGGCCCGCACCCTCGCAGAGACCCCAGAACTGCAGCGTCTCAAACGCCTGCCCATGGGCAGCCAGCTCACCCAGGGCCTGGAAACCTCCCTGTCCGACCTCGCCTGCCATATCGTCGACGAAGCCCTCGCCGGCCTGCGCTCCCCGCAGTTCTCGACCCTCGTCGAACATATGGCCGAAAGCGGCCTAGACGCCTGGCTGCGCACCGACCCGGAAACCGAACAGATCACCGAGCAGGTACTGGTCGATATGCTGGAGCTATTGAAGGAACGCATCGCCATCAAACGCTGGCAGGAAAGGTATGAGTGAGGGGGCTGGCCACAGAACTTTCTGCAGTCCTGGCCGGCATAGTGGTTTCTCCCACCGGGCTTGGCTTTAATGGGCCCAACTAGATACAGACATCTACGTCCGCAACCTTCTTCAAGGCCAGTGTTACTTCAGCCTCCTAAGTGTGGGATCTTGCGCCGACATAGCGCCGAAGAGACCGTAACCGCACTCAAGCCAAAGTTAAAGCTTCCAGAATCGGGGGCGCCAAAGCATGCGTCGACATAAAACTCGGTAAAAAGGAAATTAACAAACATCAAATCGTAACTGCCATACTCTAGATAAGTATTCAAAATCTAGAAATAATCTGCAATCTATTAAACACAGCACCAATCGATCGTAATACAATCTTCGGTTGACATCCTATCGACACTGAGAGCCAGCAAGCACGATGGCATGACCAAGAAATCAAAAAATAATCGCATGTCGTCCAAAATTTCAATACCCCGGATATTTTTTCCACACCCAATCATTGTCGACGCCATCAGAATCATCCAAGTCCCATTCGTTGCTTTCAAATAAATCCCTAGCCATTTCAGCTATCACGTCCCGTAATTCTAGCGGTTCCAACCACCTATCCGGGATGGCCGAGCCCCCCATCGTGGCGCCCAGTAGATTACCAGTAATGGCACCGGTAGAATCAGAGTCACCATCATGATTAACTGCAAGACAGACTCCATGGCAGAAATCTTCGGCAACCAAGGCGCAATATACAGCAATAGCAAGTGCCTCTTCAGCGACCCATCCTTGCCCCAACTTACTAATCGCCTCGAAGTGATCACTAGAGATATCGGCCAACGCTTCAGCTTTTTCCAGAGCATCAAGCGTCTCCTCGTGCCCTTCATAAGTCACAAGTGTCTCCTTCACTTTGCCAAGCGAATTTCTGAGACCTTTGCTATTAATGAGATGCAAGATTAATTCAGAAAGCACTCCAGCGCTCAGATAGCCACTGGGATGGCCATGAGTAATACCCGCGGCTTGCACACCTAGATGGAATGCGTCGCTGCCAGTCGAAGAAGGCCAAATGAACAGACCACATGGAGCCGCGCGCATGAGCCCACCACAGCCTTTACTATTGTTCTTCGCCAAAGCGCCATATCTTTCCATTGAACGCAATGTCGAGATACAAGTACGCCCCGGCGCACGTTGATCTTGCAGTTCTTCATGTCCAGCTAACCAACCACTAGTGAGCCAGTCGTCTTCTGTTTCCATTTGAGACCGATACCCTTGAGTATAAAGCCAGCGCTCATAAGCACTGGCGATCATACTGGCTCTATGGCATATCCCACGTCTGGCGCCCCGCACATGGCCTCGCAGCAGACCCTCGGCAGTAAACAAGACCATTTGAGTATCATCAGTAATCCGCCCTATACCACCGTAACAACGCTCGTACTCAGTTATGCCAGACGGACCGAACTTAGACACAATCTCAACGTGAGTCATAAACTCTACCGGGGCGCCAAGTGCGTCACCGACAGCTCCGCCTAGTAGGCAACCAATGAACTTCTGGCTTATCTTATTCGCTTTATTTCCCATACCACAACTACACCTCGAGATATTCGAAACAGGGCATCAACTTTAAAATTAACAAATCACTTACTAACAAACTCTGACCTTTTCCCTAGTACTTAGGCGGTCAAACACGATACAATCCTCAGTCGACTTTGAAATATTCAATTTAAATGTACCAACATAGCGAAGAAGGTTTCTACCTAAGGAATCTTTAGCTTTGGCAAAAACTATTGTTTTTCTTTCTGGATTTTTCTCTGCATCAATCAACTGATCCGCTATAGATCTTTTTCCGTCAGAGTTTTCCGCACACTCGTAAATATGGCCACCATCTTTAGTTATCTTATTGTGCCACATACCATGTTTATACAGCCTTGGAAACCAGACAATATCGGATGTGCTATCAGGTATCCTCCAAACTCCTCGCTGCAGTGATTTACCTTTAAAACCAAAACATCTCAAGGCTTCTGTCTGTGTGCGAAACACCGGGTTATCAGCAACATCCAAGTATCCTTGCTTGATCCATCTACTTGAAGAATAAGCGTAATTCCAGTCCCAGGGCACAAATTTTCTTTTGTCAACATCAATCTCTTTAATTTCTTTCAACTTGTCGATAAAGTCATCAGCCTCCGCTGCGACAATCGAAATATCTTTAAAGCTCCCTTCATCGTAATAAGTTTGCAACCTATGGATTTCGTGCCCCGTAGCTAAAACAATATCATCACTTCTCTCAAGATCTTCAGCAACTTGTTTTGAGTGATGCTTTTCATCAATCTCCAGATGCAAATTGAACTGAGGAAAGTAAATATCAGTAAGTGCACGATAGCCATCTGGACGACAGACATGCTGCTGACATACAAATTCAATGTCATCATCAATTTTATGGATTATCCGAGAAACTATGTACAACTCCCATCTCTTGTGCGATATCTTCTGCAAACTCCTAAGGATGTAGTCAGCTTTCGAAAATTCTTTTGCCATAAACCCCACCAATCCTTTTAACCATTGCGACAATTATTTCCTACAAAATATCACATGAGTTAAATGGTTACAGCACTTAATTTACGACAAGTTAAATTTTAAGTCCCCTCCCGCGATGCACAGGCTATAGTGCGGCCAGCAAAAGGAGGAATTGAGCAACGGACCTACCGTCAAACGCTGGACGGCAAAGCTCAAAGCCACTGCTGTCATGGACATCTTCAAGGGCTGGGCCGCTGTCGCTGAAGTGGCTCGCCAGCACGATCTCAGCGTTTCCGGGTTTGAGGGTTGAATGGACGAGGCCCACTTGCAGATTTGTGCGCTAAAAAACTTCACCGCCTGCTCGACGAGGACGAGAACTCGTAAGGTCGCTGCAGGCGGAAATGGTCCAGCAGGGCCACGTGGTGTCGCTCGTCAAACTCTGTCAGTGGTTGGGGCTTCCCCGGCGGACGTTGTATTACCGTCCGAGGCCGCGGCGACGCACGATCAATACGGAGCTAACCAAGAGAGTGAAGCTTGCGCTGGAGCAGTTCCCCACCTACGGCTATCGCCGTCTGGCGTGCGTCCTGGGGGAGAACCGCAAGCCGATCCAACGCATCTTGCAGCTCAAAGGCTGGCAGGTGCGCAAGCGGCCCCAAGGCTTCCGGCCGCGTGCCCGGAGCCTGCCGTCCGTCGCCTCTCGGCCTAATGAGCGTTGGGCC
>NZ_JAHVKJ010000009.1:0-38464 GCF_019800795.1 Halomonas sp. DP3Y7-2 | reverse complement strand
TGGTCAAAGCGGCTGCGCACCACGTCGGGTGCGCGTTCGGGCGCCTTGTCGGCGTCCTGTCCCGGCAGGTCTGTCATGGGACTTCCTCGACGGCTTGAGGATCGCGCCAGGGCACGATCCGGAAATGAGGGGGCGGTGCCGTGGCACCGCCCTGAACGTTCAGGTACTGGCAGGTAACGCGGTACACCCTTATGCGATATGCCGTGTCGCTGCACACCAGGCGACAGTCAGCACGGCTGACGCGTTACCCTGAGACCTTGGGCTTACAGCAGGTTGTGGTTTTCCAGGTAGGCCACCACGGACTCGTAGAATTCCTGGGTAATCTCGTTCTTCTCGGCCCAGTTCTCCCACTCCTGCTTGGCGATGTTACGGAACGCTACGCGCTCTTCCGCCGGCAGGTCGATGATCTCGATATCCGGGTTCTGGCGCGCTTCGCGCACGGCTTCGAGGTCACGCGTCTTGAGCTCGGCGACCATCTCATACGCCAGGGCATCAACGGACGTCTCGAGGATGGTCTTGAGGTCGTCCGGCAGGCTGTCCCAGACATCCTTGTTCAGTGAGACCGCGACCATCGGCAGGGAGTGGAAGCCCGGATACAGCGGGTAAGGAGCAAACTCGTGCAGACCCTGTGCCTGGTTGGTGGCAAACACGGTGTAGTCAGCAGCGTCGATCACACCCTTCTCGAGACCGGTATAGACCTCAGAGCCCGGCAGATTGACCGGTGTGGCACCAGCGGCTTCAAAGATGTTGTACACCATGCCTTCCGGAGCGCGCAGCTTGAGGCCCTGCATGTCCTCGATGGAGCGCACCGGCTTGGTCGAAGGCAGCGACTCCAGCCCGGTGGCAGCAGCGCCGATCAGGTGCAGACCATAGGGTTCGACCAGCTTGTTGTAGAGCTCCTCGCCACCGGCATTGTTCATGTAGTCGAGGAAGTCATAGGGGTCGCTCCAGGCGCCCACCAGGTTGCCGATCATGCCGAAGGCCGGGTTCTGACCCGTGAAGTAGCTGGGATCGGTCAGGTGTCCCTGAAGGATGCCGGACTGCACCGCCTGCAGGGTCTGGTTGGCCTGAACCACGGCATTGACCGGCAGAATTTCGATGGCGATGCGGCCATTGGACATCGTCGAAACGTTGTCGGCCCAGGCCTTCTTCATCTCGAACTGAGGCTCGCCGGCCGTTTCGGAGGTCTGGAAGGTCCACTCATACTCGGCAGCCTGAGCAGAAGCGGCCATGGATGCCAGAATCGCTGCACTCAACAGCTTGAGCTTGGCGCTAGGGGTCTTGAGCTTGGTGCTTGCCATCATGGGAATCTCATCCTTCTTGTCGGCATGTTGCAGATAGTTCGGGAGCGTCAAAGGTTGTCTCGAGCGTCGATGAGGCCTTGGTGACCTCTTCCAGTCCAAGGTCCTGCCCAGTGCGCTCCAGTACCGCGAGCGCCGCACGGGCCGCTTCGCGGGGCTGTCTCAGCCGAATCGCCTCCATCACCTTGCGATGACGATCCATGCTGTCATTGAGCCTGTCCGCGCTGTGGTTGGATCGCTCCACCAGCAGCGCAATGGCAGGCTTGAGAACGTGGCTGATCTGCGCCCACACCAAGTTATGCGATGCGGTGAAGATGGCCTCGTGAAACGCCACGTCGTACTCGTCGTGGGTCTTGCCCTGAAAGCGTAGATCATCGCTGGCCAGCGCTTCGATCATGCCTTGATAGGCGGTTTCGATGGCCAGCAGGTCGGCGGCGGTGGCGTGCTCGGCGGCCAGTCGGGCGACGAAAGGCTCGACGGCTACGCGAAAGGCAAACACCTCGCGCTGAATCACCGGATTAGGATGGGCGAAACGCGCCAGCCAGCCGCTGACCCTGGGATCGAGCAGGTGCCAGCCTCCAAGGGGCTGCACCCGCGACCCTTGACCAGAAATTCGAGTGATCATGCCAGCGGCGACCAGTACCTGCAGGGCACTTCTCACCGTCGAACGACTCACCGCGAAACGCTCGCACAGGTCCACTTCTCTGGGCAGGAACTCGCCCGGCATGTACTCACCGGCAAAGATCGCCTCGGCCAGGGCATCTGCGATGTCCGGGCGCGCGCGACGCAAGGGAGTTGAGGCTGCTGCCATGAGGGTCATCCGAACAAGGGAATGCAGAGTCAGACCTGCTATTCCATGTGTCTGACGCTTGGTGGAGTTATGTCGGACATAGCTTCGCTAAAAATGCACATCGATGCCTTTAGACTTTAGTTCGATAACGATCGCTTTTCGCGCGCCCGCCCCTGCTCAAGTAGCGCGCTCGCCCCTGCTCAAGGAACCTCTTCCATTCAGCACAGTCGCACTGTGTAGATCTCAATGACCCGAGGCTTTTTCCTACCTTCTACGCAGCTCTTTACGACTTCGACCGACTGGTCTATTCTGGACGCACAAGCTAGGCGCTAAGTCAATTGGCCACGCCGCGTCCTCAGCAAAGGCGTGTCCTCAGCGGTGTCTGAGGTGTCGTCCGATCCACTGGGCAATGCCCTCTGGCTACAGGACGCAACGTCCCGGCAGGCAGGACCAGCAGCGACACCTTATCTAGCGAACGAGACAGGACGCGATTACCCATAGCAAAGGAGGCATCGATGCAATCCAACTACTACAGCATTAGCGAATACCCTACTGGCACTCCCAGCCCGGACGTCTTTGTTCTGAATCAGCAGGAACTGCCGGCGCTGCAGGATGGCGAGGTACGCATTCGCAATCATTGGCTGTCAGTTGACCCCTACATGCGAGGCCGCATGAGCGGCGTCAAGACGTACATCGATCCCTTCGCCCTCGATGCCCCCCTCGAGGGCGCCGCGGTAGGTGAAATCATCGAATCCCGCGATGACCGCTTCAGGGTGGGTGATCGGGTCACCCACATGGGCGGCTGGCGTGATGTGGCACAGCTATCAGCGGACACCGTCACCGCCCTTCCCGATCTTGACGTCCCCGAGCAAGCCTACCTTGGCGTTCTCGGCATGCCTGGCATGACCGCCTGGACAGGCCTCAATGCGATTGCGCATATGCAGGAAGGCGACAACGTCCTGGTCAGCGCTGCCAGCGGCGCCGTGGGCTCACTGGCGGTACAACTGGCCAAGGCCAAGGGCGGCACCGTTGTCGGACTTGCCGGCAGCCAGAAGAAACGCGATTGGCTCGAGTCCCAGGGCATTGTCGCGGTTGACTACCGCGACAAGGACGCTGCCACACTCAGCGATGACCTGGCCAAGGCCTGCCCAGGCGGTTTCGATGTGTACTACGAGAACGTCGGCGGCGTCTGCCTTGAGGCAGCCCTGAACAATCTCAACGTCGGCGCACGCATTGCCGTCTGCGGCATGATCTCTCGCTACAATGATGAAGGGCCGGCTCCTGGTCCCGCCAACCTGGCCATGATCCTGATTCGTCGCGCCAGCATGCAGGGCTTTATCGTGTTCGAGCACTGGGACAACTATCCGGCCTTTCTCGCCGAGGTGGGTCCCCAGGTCGCCGCTGGCGATATCGACTATCAGGAAACCGTGCGTGAAGGGCTGGAAGCGACCCCGGAGGCCTTCCTCGATCTGTTCAAGGGCGCCAACAGCGGCAAGATGCTGGTGCGCTTGAGCTAAGGAAGCGCTGAAGTCAATTGACGCAGACACCGCCTACGGGCGGTGTCTCTGGATCAGCGCTGACGCCAATGACACGCCTGCCATCAACGGCCACGGCTGGCGATCATCACGCCGAACACCACCATCAACATCCCCACCGCGGTGATCCCACCGATCGTCTCGTCCAGCGCCCACCAGGCCAGCGCCGTGGCAACCACCGGAGTCAGCGACCCTAGTGCCGAGGTCGCCTCAGCGCCCAGCCGTCGAATCGCGATGCCCATCAGCAGGCCAGATCCCAGCCCCACCAGGATGCCCTGAACCACCAACTGCCCCAGCCACTCCTGGGCTGACACCAGGTGTAGCGTCAAGCCCCCCACCCCGCTCACCTCGATCGCGACCACCGTCAGCGCAATGATCGATCCACTGGGCACCGTGACCACCGCCGTAGCCTCGAGCGCCGACAGGCCACTCTGACGCACGCTGAGGGTGAACACCGCCCACATCACGCTGGACAGCAAGAACATGCCTTGCCCCAGCAGCAGGGACTGCGAGCCCTGGCCCGAGGACGCCAGCAGACAGGCAATGCCCATTGCGATGGCGACCAACCCGGCGGCACGCCCCCGCGACAACGGCTGGGCGAAGACCCACACCGCCAGGGTACTGACGAACAGCGGCGCCGCCCCGGGTATCAGGGTACTGCCGTGGGCCACCGGCGCCAGTCCCATCCCCACCGCCCCCAACAGAAAGAAGGGAATGCCGGCGCCTGCCATCATGCCGACCAGCCACACCGGGTTGACCGCCAACAGACGCTGTCGCCGACGCAGCGCCAACGGCAGCAGCACAAGGCCAGGCACGGCGTAGCGAAACAGGGTCAGGTCGAGGGTTCCCAGTGGTGACAGTGCCCCTTGGCGCAGCGAGAGGAAGTAACAGGACCAGATCAGCACCGCGCCCAGCGCAGCGGCGACTCCCGACAGGGCGCGCCGGGGAGAGGCGACAAGCGGCGCCACCTGGGTCAGAGAAGACGACATGACAGGACTCCGAGAGGGTTGTGGGGTAGCGGTACAAGCACCCTGCTAAGGCCAGTCTGCCGGCAATGCTCGGGGGAATGCAGGCAAAGACACTCCGCCGCTGGACCCACATTGGCAGTACGTGCCAATATTTCGGCATTCATGGCAAGTTTGAGCCAATTCCTTGAAAAAACTGGACCGTATCGATCGCCATCTACTCGCTCTGCTGCAGCAGGATGCGCGACTCACCAGCCACGAGCTGGCCGAGCGAGTGGGTCTGTCCCCATCCCCCTGCGCCAGGCGCATCCGCCGGCTGGAGCAACAGCGGCTGATCCAGCGCTACCGCGCCGAGCTGGACCGCGAACGCCTGGGGCTGGGGCTGACGGTGTTCGTCCACGTCAAGCTCAGCCGCCATCAAGATGCCCTCGTGGAAGCCTTCGAAGCCGCCGTGGCAGAGATGCCCGAAGTCATCGAGTGCCACACCGTGTCCGGTGCCTTCGACTATCTGCTGCAGATTGTCAGCGCCGACCTGAAAGGTTACGAACGCTGGGTGCGACAGCTGCAGACCCTGCCCATGGTCAATACCGTGGACTCGAGCTTTGCCATCCGGGCCGTCAAGCGCGCCGGCGCCCTGGATCTTCGCGACGCTCGCCCGTCCGACGACGCCTAGCGCCTGACTCCAGGGGCTTTGCTCAAGGGCTTTGCTCAAGGGCTTTGCATCAGAGGCTTTGCACTGGCGACTCTCGAGCTGGGTCCGGGCCACGGCCGCATTCGCCCGGCATCGCCGCGCACGGGAGCAGGGCCTGGGCACCTTCGTCAGCATCGAGCCTGCCTGTCGCCGGCGCTTCACTTCGACGTCATCAGTCGTCAAGCTAGAGGCGACTCCGTCGCCATCCGGTCCCACGTATTGCCACTCAGGAGAGTTGAATGCCGACATCGCCCACTCCCCCACGCCTGACGCTCGAGGTCTTCAGCGACCTGCGCTGCCCATTTTGCTATCTGGAGCTGCCGGAGCTTGAGGCCTTGGAGCAACGGTTCGGCGATGACATCCACATCCACTGGCGTCCATTCGAACTGAGGCCAGAGCCTGAGCCGGCCTTGGATCCCCATGGCGACTACTTGAACGAACTGTGGCGTGACGCTGTGCTGCCCATGGCGCGCGAACGTGGACTCAGCATGCGCCAGCCGGATATCCAGCCTCGCTCACGCCTTGCGCTCGAGACCCTGGCCTGGGCTGAACGACACGCCTCGGCACAGCAGGTAGCCTCGTTAAGGAAGGCCTTGTTCAGTGGCTTTTTCGAACGCAGCCTGGATCTCTCCGACCCTGCCGCACTGGCAGACCTCGTTCGTCACCAGGGACTCGATGGCGACGCGCTGGTGGCAAGCCTTGCCAATGAAGAAGATCGTCAGGCCGTCCGCGAGTCTCGCGAGGAGGGACAAGCACTGGGGATTGCCGGCGTGCCTGCCCTGCGCTTCCTGATCGACGGCGAGCATGCCGGCATTCTGTCAGGGGCTCAGCCAAGGCGGCAGCTGTTTCTGGCGGTGGAGCGGCTGCGTGACGCACTCCAGCGCAACGACAGTGGCGCTGGCCATGAGTGATAGAACACGCCCCGTTGTCGTCCTCGGAGGAACAGGGTTTGTCGGGGCTGCCGCTGTGCGTGAACTCTATTTCAGTGGACACGCGGTGAGGGTGGTGGCGAGGCGTCCCCGGCTACCTGACATGGTCGAACCCGGCGACCCGGTGGAAGCCATGGCGGCAGACCTGCAAGACCCCGACAGTCTGGCGCCGGTACTGGAGGGCGCCAGCGCGGTGATCAATGCCGTCAGCCTCTACCAGGAACGTCGCCGCGGGGACTTCGAGAAGGTCCACGTAGAGGGCGCCGCAGCGCTGGCCAGAGCGGCCAGGGCCGCCGGCGTCGACCGCTACCTGTTGATTTCCGGTATCGGAGCGCGGCCAGACTCACCCTCGCCTTATGTACGCGCCCGGGCCCTGGGCGAGCAGGCGGTGATGGAAGAGGTCCCACGGGCTGTCATCGTCAGGCCCAGTGTGCTGTATGGCCCACAGGCCGGTCTGACGGCCACGCTGGCACGCCTGGTTCGGCTGCCGGTCGTCCCGCTCTTCGGCACCGGAGAGGTGCGCCTGCAGCCCCTTCACGTGGGCGATCTCGGCAGTGCGCTGGGACGCCTGGCCACCCGTCCAGATCTGCCGCGTGCGCTGTATGAGCTGGGCGGACCTGACGCCGTGCGCTATCGCGACCTCGTCACGCTGGTCGCCCGCCATCTGGATAGGGACCCCACCCTGCTGACGACGCCGATGTGGCTATGGCATGCCCTGGCCACGACCATGAAGGCCCTGCCGTCTGCCCCGCTCACCCGTGACATGCTGTGGCTGATCCAGCAGGACAACTTGGTGTCACGCGGTGTAGGTACCTTCGACGACCTGGGCCTTCATCCGCGCAGCCTGCGTGACAGCCTGGTGCACTGCCTGCCGCGCTAGATAAGCGTCAATACGTCGGCTGGCTCGTCCCGATAGAGAAGTGCTGACTACATCAGTCGAGTGGCATGAGGCACCAGGCGCCCGCAGCGCGGAACCCGGAGCCTATGCGGTATCGCTGAGAGTTCGAGCAGCGCGTCACGCAATGAATCGGCCGCGCAGGCCTTTATGCAGTGTTTCCTTAGCCCGTGATACGGGCCAAGCGCCTTCAGCCTTTGCCCACCTGTGACATCAGGTCTGGCTGGACCACCTCGATCCAGTAACCGTCCGGATCCTTGACGAAGACCACGTCCTTCATCTTGCCCTGTTCGGGGCGCTTGATGAATTCGACGTCATTGTCATCAAACCAGGCCACCGCGGCGTGCAGATCCGGCACTGCAAAACAGATGTGACCAAAACCCTGCGGTTCGGCGTTGCCATCGTGGTAGATACGTCCTTCCTGCTCCTCAGTGCCCCAGTTGTGCGTGAACTCCAGCAACCCGCGCTGCTGGAAGGTCCAGGTAGTGCGAGCCGCCACATCTTCAGGCACCTCATCCTGGGCATCCAGGTTAGCGAGGAAATACAGCGAGAACTGCATCTCCTCGAAATCCAGGCGCCTCAGCACGCTCATGCCAAACACGCGGGAATAAAAGGCGAGCGATACTTGCGGGTCCTTGACCCTCAACATGCTGTGGTTAAGACGAAACCCACGGGTGGCCGCCGGTGCCGCTTCAACGCCCGGATGCTGTTCGCCTTGGGGGGTATCCTTCATGGGTATCTCCTTCAGTGAGCTCGAGGAATGCATCAACAGTTTCGACGTATTCACCATCGATGCGTTCAGATGTTGGCGCCACGCCAACGATGACCCATCAACAGGCCTGACTAAGGGTAATCATCCTTAGCGCACGACATCCTCCAGCGTGCGCGGTGCGCAGCACTTTTGTCTCTGAGCATGCGCTCGACAGGCCAGCGACCTGTCTACTAACGCGCCAAGTGCTGCATCAGGCGCAAAAATACTACCAAAGTCTAATAACATATCCACAAATCAACGCGATAACTCAATCTTTTCGCCACACGCCTTGTCATCCCTACCATTTCGTGAAAAATGGCCACCGAATTCCTACCAATGGAACGCTTTGACATGGACTCCATCGCCACCTGGTTCAACAGCGTCGTTTCCGCTGGAAACGGCCTGATCTGGGGCAAGCTGCTGGTCTACCTTCTGATCGGCGCCGGCCTCTATTTCACCGTGATGACCCGCGGTATTCAATTTCGCTTCTTCGGCCATATGTTCTCCCTGCTCAAGGGATCACGTGACGGCGGCGAAGGCATTTCCTCGTTTCAGGCGCTGTCGACCAGCCTTGCCGCCCGTGTGGGCACCGGCAACCTGGCGGGTGTCGCCGTGGCCATCTACCTGGGCGGCCCCGGCGCCATCTTCTGGATGTGGATGACCGCTCTGGTGGGCATGGCTACCAGCTTTGTCGAGTCTGCCCTGGCTCAGGCCTATAAGGTCGACCACGGCGACAAGACCTTCCGTGGCGGCCCTGCCCGGTACATCGAGCGAGGCCTCGGCCAACGCTGGATGGCGGTTGCCTTCTCCATCTGTCTGATCATCGCCTTTGGTCTCGCCTTCAACAGTGTCCAGGCCAACTCTATTGCCCAAGCCATGGAGCAGGCCTTCTCGATTCCGACCTGGGTGGTGGGCGTTGCCCTGCTGGTGGCGGTAGCGCCGATCATCTTCGGTGGCCTGCGCTCCATCGCCAAGGTGGCAGAGCTGATCGTGCCGGTCATGGCGGTGCTGTACCTGATTCTGGCGCTGGTGGTCGTGGCGTTGAACATCGAGGAGCTTCCTGGCGCCATCGCCCTGATCTTCAATAGCGCCTTTGGTCTTGAAGAAGCCGCCGGCGGTGCCGTGGGCTACGCCGTGGCCCAGGCCATGATGCAAGGCATCAAGCGCGGCCTGTTCTCCAACGAGGCCGGTATGGGCTCCGCCCCCAACGTGGCAGCGACCGCCAGCACTCGACCCAACCATCCAGCGGCTCAGGGCTTTATCCAGATGCTGGGGGTATTCTTCGACACGCTGGTAATCTGCACCGCGACAGCGGCAGTGATCATTCTGGCAGAGCCGGCCCTGCAAAGTGGCGATGCCCCCAACGGCATCCAGTTGACCCAGACGGCGCTGACCGAGCACGTAGGTAGCTGGGGCGGCATGTTCGTGGCGATCGCCATTCTCCTGTTCGCCTTCACGTCACTGATCGCCAACTACTCCTACGGCGAGTCCAACATTGAATACCTGGCCGGCAAGCGCCGTTCTGCCGGCGCGGTATTCATCTATCGGCTGGCGGTGCTGGCCATGATCATGATTGGCTCGGTGGCGCAGCTGAAGACCATCTGGGGCTTTGCCGACCTGTCCATGGGCATGATGGCACTGATCAACCTGATCGCGATCCTGCTGCTGTCGCCCCTGGCCTTCGCGCTGTTCCGTGACTACGAGCGACAGCTCAAGGCGGGCAAGGAGCCCACCTTCGACCCCGACCAGTTCCCGAAGCTCAAGGGCAAGGTCGACCGCAGCGCCTGGCCTGGAACATCCGGCCAGACCGAAGGCACCACCAGGACCGACGCTTGATCCTGATGAATGCCCCCGCTTGACCCTCAACGCCACGGTTCGCCGTGGCGTTGTCGTTTCAGTCCCTGAGGGCGTACCAGCCCCTGCGCGAATGGTCGTACTGACTCTAGCCGCACGCTTTACCCATCAGCGCCTGCTGGCCATCGCTGTGGCTGCGCCAGAGGGGCACCGTGTTCCTGCAGGCCCAGCTCATGCAGATCAAAGCCTCTCTAAGGAGAGTAAATGGCTTGTCGCTACCGAATGGGCACACTAGGCTTTTGATAGCGTCTATCCCAGCACCACCGGCTCCACTAACCTGCCAGTCGGCCTCGCCGGTCCGCCCTCACCAGAGGTCTGTCACCCCACTTGCCCCGGGAGCCGCCCATGAGTCTGCACGAAACACCCCGCCGCCCTTCGTCCTCACGGGATTGTCCGGTCATCGACGGACGTTATCAGATTCAGCGTATTGGCTCGCGAGAGGCCGCTGTCGGAGGGCTGCCAATCCATCGCGTGCTGCCTACTCGACACCGCCGCACCATCGGCGCCTGGTGTTTTCTCGATCACGCGGGCCCCAGTATCCTGCGCGAGGGTGAGGGCATGCGGGTCGGCCCCCATCCCCATACCAGCTTGCAGACCTTCACCTGGATGCTGTCAGGTGAGGTACATCATCGCGACAGCCTAGGCAGTGATCAGGTCATCCGGCCTGGCGAGGTCAATCTGATGACCGCGGGCCATGGCATCAGCCATACCGAAGAGAGCCTCGAGGACAGTGACGAGCTGCATGCCGCCCAACTGTGGATCGCGCTGCCTCTTGAACACGCTGACACGGCGCCTCGCTTCGACCACTACGCCGACCTGCCCCGCTGGTCCCAGGAGGATGTTCACTTCACTCTTCTGGTTGGCCACTACGGTGGGCATGATGCACCCACCCTGAGCTTCTCCCCGCTGGTGGGCGTTGATCTTCAGGCCGAGCGCTCCGCCCAGCTGACGCTGCCGCTTCAGGCAGCATTCGAATACGGGGTGCTGGTGCTGGAGGGTGACCTGACCCTGGACGGAGAATCCTTCAAGGTGGATGAGCTGGCCTACCTGGGTCGCGGCCGCAACGCTGTCGACGTCACCCTGTCGCCTGGCAGCCGCATGCTGTTGATTGGCGGTGAGCCGCTCGAGGATGAGATTGTCATGTGGTGGAACTTTGTCGGGCACTCGCGCAAAGCGATTATCGAAGCCCAGCGGGACTGGGAGGCCGAAAGCCCCCGCTTTGGCACCATACCTCAGTGGCAGGGACCGCGCCTGGAAGCCCCGCCATTGCCATGGACCAGCTGAGGGAAGGAGCGAGGCCCCAGAGGCACCATCATGTGGTCCTTTTATCACTGGGCACTCGCGCAAAGCGATTATTGAGGCCCAACGGGACTGGGAGGCCGAAAGTCCCCGCTTTGGCACCATACCTCAGTGGCAGGGACCGCGCCTGGAAGCCCCGCCATTGCCCTGGACCAGCTGAGACCCAGAACCAGCTGCGGGAAGAGCGAGGCCCCAGAGGCACCATCATGTGGTCCTTTTATCACTGGGCACTCGCGCAAAGCGATTATCGAGGCCCAGCGGGACTGGGAAGCCGAAAGCCCCCGCTTTGGCACCATACCTCAGTGGCAGGGCCCGCGCCTGGAAGCCCTGCCATTGCCATGGACTAGCTGAGGGAAGCCCTGCACTTTCCGTGGACAAACGAAGGGAAGCCCTGCCATTGCCATGGCAATGATCTGCCGTGTCAGGGGCTGCGACTCGCCCACCAGTCGGCGTAGCTGCTGTTGTGCGGCGCCTTGCCGGATTCATCCTCGGCTCCATCGTCCCACCACACGGGGCCGCGCTCGCCGAGTGCCTCCTTGGCGGCCTGTACCTGTGCCCGGGCAGCCTTCAAGGCAGCCTCGTCCTCACTCTGCCTGGCATCCTTCACCGCTCGACGAGCTGCCATCAACGCCTTGACGTGGCGCTGTCGAAACGCCTCATCAAGGCTTGGATCGGTGCAGCGCCACAACCGATTCTTGGCAACAAAGTAACGACCATCCGGGGTCTTGGGATACTTCATGGGCAGCCTCCGTGTGCCTTCAACGTAGTGTACATTGCATGATGACGAAGCAGCGGGTTCGCGTCTGCGCTTGCGCCCCATCTCAACGCCCTGACGACTGCCCTAGCGCATCAACCTGACATGGAGGAACACGTCATGAGCCACCAACGTCCACGTATCCTGGTCTTCGCGGGCAGCGCTCGCAAGAACTCCTATAACAAGCGTCTGGCAAAGCTGATGGCACAGCGTATCGATGCCTGTGGGGGCGACGCCACCTTTGTTGACCTGGCAGATTTTCCCATGCCTCTCTACGACGGTGATCTGGAGGAGCAAGAGGGACTGCCAGAGCACGCCAGCCGCCTGAAGCGCATGTTCATGGACCACCAGGGCCTTGCCATCGCCTCTCCTGAATACAATGGCTTCATCACGCCTCTGTTGAAGAACACCATCGACTGGGTGTCTCGGCCTGATGGAGACCTGGGCGCGCTCGAACCCTATCAGCACAAGGTGGCCGCCATCGTGGGCGCCTCACCCGGCGGGCTCGGCGGACTGCGTGCCCTGCCTCTACTGCGCCAGCTGCTGAGCAACATCGGCGTGACCGTCCTGCCCGACCAGCTCGCCGTCGGCGGTGCCGGTGAGGCCTTCCATGAAGACGGTAGTCTGGCAGACGAAGGCAAGGCCAAGGCCCTGGACGGTATCTGTCAGCGACTGGTGGATAGTTTGACATAGCGCCAGTGAGGGCCGCCTGACCACCGACGGCGACCCAGGCAAGAGGCACGTATCGGGGCGCCTACCACAGCGCCCCGATCATGATGACAAGGCATGCCAGCATGCCGATGGCAAACACACCAGAGCGGATCCATTGCCAGTCGAGGGCATAGGCGATGGGATGCAGCAGGCGCGAGGCAAGAAAGACTAGCGCAGGCGTGTCGAGGCTGTGTAGATCGGCGCCAGCGCCCATGGCGACCACGGCCGTGCTCAGATAGACGATCAATGCCTCCCAGGCATTGGACTGGGCCGCATGCAGGCGCGCGCCAATCCCTTCCATGGCGGCCTGCTGGTCGCGCGGATGGCGGTTATCGAGATGGCCGAACTGGCGCACGCGCCAGGCGGCACCGATCCAGGCCAGCAGGATCGGCAGCAGGGAAGCGATAAACAGGGTGACGAGAAAGATCGACATGGCAGGCTCCGAGGGCGAATCTTCCTCAGCATGGCACAGGCAATGGCTGACAGGCGAAGGGACAGGGGTCAGCATGGCGGTACTTGCCTGATGCCTGGCTTACCGAGCCCAAGAGGTTTCCTCCATGCCCGCAAGCCGAGACCGCGACGTCCCCCACGTACCCGATGTCCACCCTGCCCGCCACGCCCTGACCAGTCGTGCCCTGCACGCTTTGCTGGCACTGACCATCGGCCTTCTCTACCTGAGCGCCTACGGACGCAAGTGGGCGACCACCCAACTGGAAGCCGCCAACTGGTATCTGCTGGTGGCCCACATCAATCTGGGACTGTTAAGCGTAGCGCTGTCGCTGGGCCTGCTGATGGCGCACCTGTGGCTGCCTCGACCTGCCCCCCAGGGCCTGCCCCGGTTGACTCGCCTCGCTCACCGAGGCCTGCTCGCGTTACTGCTGGCGCTGCCAGTCGCGGCCTATGTCGGCACCGGCTTCGACCTCAAGGTGCTGGGCCAGTGGACACTGCCTTCGTTTCAACGCCTGCCAGTGGCTGACTGGCTGTCGGATGCACTGGCCCAACCGCTGATAAGCCTGATGGATCCTTTCGCTCGTTTTCACAAGGAATGGGGCGCCGATCTGCTGCTGCCGGTATTGCTGGCCGGCCATATCGCGGGCGCCCTTTTCCATCACTGGGTGCTCAAGGATGATGTCCTCAGGAACATGTGGACGCTCAAGTCACCCTAGGGTTATCGGGGCGGGGCCCTGTGCAAGATGGTCGATGAATAAAACCCCGCGTCACATGCATGACGCGGGGCCCTGGAATCCTCATGAGTGCCTTACTCGATCAGGCCTTGGCCCCCTTGCGCAGTGGCACCTCGGGTACGGCTTCCATACGCTCACGTTCCTGGGTGATCAGCTCCAGCGCCTGATCCTCGGTCAGCTCGGATGCTGGGGTGAACAGACTCACCACGATACCCACCAGGATTGCCATTCCCACTGCCGGGATACTCGGATTGCCCCAGTACAGGTTCCAGCCACTATGGCTGATCACCACCAGTGACGTTATCGAGGCAGTTGCCAGGGAAGCGATCGCCCCCTGCCAGGTATAGCGAGACCAGAAACGTCCCAGAATCCCGCAGACGAACATGCCCGCCAGTACCGTGGCCACCATCTTGGTGATGTAGGCGATCACGTTATCGGAGGTCAGGGCGAAGGCCAGCGCCAGGCTGATCGTGAACACCAGACCGACACGGGACAGCCAGACCACGCTGTTGGCCGAAGGAGCACGACCCTTGACCAGCACGTAGAGGTCACGAATCAAGGTGGTGACCCCGGCGATGGCATCGCTGCTGGCGCTGGACATGGTGGCCGAGAGGCCCGCGACGAGCAGCAGCAGGCCCAGCCACAGCGGCAGCACTTCGGTGGCCAGGTAAGGGAACGCAAAGTTGCTGTTTTCAAGGCCAGGGTTCAGCGCATAGGTCGACATGCCGATGATCGCCGGGACGATGGAAAACAACATGTACAGGCAGCCGGTGACCAGGAAGGAGCGACGCACCGAACCCACGGAAGCACCGGAGTAGATCCGCTGACGGAAGGACGGAGTCGACAGCACCCCTACCGCGATGACCGCCACCAGTGACAGCGCCGGTACCAGGCCAACCTTTTCGATCGCCAGGAAGCTGGTGGCAGCGGCATCCATCGAGGCGGTCATCTCGGCGAAGCCTCCTACCTCTACCACGGCCACCACCGCCATCAGGAAGAAGCCGACGAACAGCACGATCGCCTGGACGGTGTCGGTCCACACCACCGCCATATAGCCACCGATGACACAGTAGACGCCAAACCCCAGGGCCACGATGAGCTTGGCCTGCCACACCGGGATGTCAGCCATCCAGGCAAGATACAGACCGCCGCCAAGGATATGGGCACCCAGCCAACCGATACAGGCGATGTAGATGAACAGGGCCACCACATTGCGCACCAGACGGTTGGCGCCCACATAGAACGACAGCTCTTCACTCATGGTCATGAAGCGGTAGCGCCGCACCCCGGAGAAACACAGCGCCAACAGCAGCACGCCGATGGAGCCGCCGAGGCCATACAGCGCCCCGCCCCATCCGTTAGCGTAGCCAAAGCCTACGGCTCCCATGCTGGAGCCGGTACCCACCATGGTGGCGACGGTGGTGCCGATGGTCAGAAACAGCGGGACACTGCGCCCGCCAAGAAGAAAATCATCGCCGGAACCGCGATCATTGCGCGACATCCACCAGCCAAAGCCAATCATCAGGACGATGTAGATACAAAAGGTAGCAAGGAAAAGATGACTGTTCATACAGACCTCTTATACTTGTCGTCTCGGTCGTTGCCGCGATCGAGACAGTGAACGTAAGCGTTTGCTGAGCCTGGCGTCGGGTCCTTGCCGGGACCCGGCGCCCTCCTTCACTGCGATGCGGGCATCCTGCCCAGGACGAGTTGCCGCTCGCCCCTGGTTATCCCCTGATCCCCTTCCTTATTCAGGCCCGGTCAGCGCGATAGCACGTCAGATCGACCTCGACCTTGCAGTCCACCACCAGGTCCTGAACGCTGCAGATACGTGCCGGCGGGTGATCCTTGAAGTACTCCGCAAAGACCTTGTTGAACGACTGGAAGTATCGGGCATCGGTCAGCACCGCGGTCACGTGCACCACGTGTTCGATGTCGTACCCAGCCTCACGGGCGATGGTCAGCGCATTCTCGAAGGCCAGTCGGCTCTGCTCGATGATGCCGCCTTCCACCACTTCACCGTCGGTCATGGGTGTCTGGCCAGACACCTTGAGCCAGCCCCCCGCCTCGACGGCCCGGGAGAACGGCAGTTTCTGTCCACCGGTGCCTACGCCTCCCTCGGCGCCATAACGCTTGATGCTCATCTTTCACTCTCCTGTCAGGTACAGATGCAAACTCTTGATATGTTGAGCGTTCCTTGGCGAAGCGCTCGCTACAGTGGCGTCGCCTCCAGGCGCACGCTTCGACGCAACATGCGTCCGTTACGTTCGTTCGAGGCCCTGCCCTCGGTATAGGCCGTGTGGCCATTGACCCACACCCGTAGAATGCCTTGTGCGGGCGTCTTGGGTTGGTCATAGGTGGCGCTGTCGTCCAATCGTTCCAGGTCCAGCAACACCAGGTCAGCGAACGCTCCCTGGCGAATCACTCCGCGATCTTCAAGGCCAAAGGTGGCAGCGGACAGGCCGGTCATCTTGCGCACCGCCTCGGCGGGCGCCATCAACGCCAGGTCCCGGCTGTAATGGGCGAGGACTCGGGGAAAGGCGCCCCACAGACGCGGGTGGGGATGAGGATCATTGGGCAGGCCATCCGAGCCGACCATGGTCAGCGGGTGCGCCAGTACCTGGCGCATATCCTCTTCACACATGTTGTGGTAGACCGCTCCCGCCGGCTGCAGCCGCTTGGCCGCCTCCAGCAGTGACACCTCCCAGTCGGCGGCAATCGCCGCCAGTGGCCGGCGCGCCTGCTCGGGATGCGGTTTCGACCAGGTGATAGTGATCTCGATTTCATCCGTGACCTGGCCCAGGTCCAGCGTCGACGAACCCGCGGTATAGGGGTAGCAATCGCAGTGCACCCGCTGCTGGGTGGCCGCATCGGTCAGCTGCGACAGCGCCCTTGGTGCCTGCCCCCAGTTACCGGCGCCGGCACACTTCAAGTGAGAGATCACCAAGGGTGCGCTGGCGTCACGAGCGGTGGCGAAGGCTTCGTCCATGGCCTCGGCCTGGCCGGCGAACTCGTCACGCAGATGGGTGGTATAGATGCCCCCTGCAGCGCTGACCGCACGCACCAATGCCGCCACTTCGGCACTCGGCGCCTGGCGGGCGTTGCGATAGGCAAGCCCGGTGCTCATCCCGATCGCTCCTTCGGCAAGGGCTTGCTCGAGGGATGCGCGCATGGCAGTAATCTCTTCCTCGCTGGCGGGTCGCTCAAGGTCCTGCATGACTTGAGAGCGCAGGCTGGTGTGGCCCACCAGCGCGGCGACATTGATGGCCGGTGCCGCCTGTTCGACGGCCTGGGCATAGGCGGCAAAGGTGGGATAGACGAAGTCGTCGGCCTCACCCAGCAGGTTCATGGGGTCCGGCACGTCGCTACCTGCCAGCTGGACCGGAGAGGCACTGATGCCACAATTGCCCACCACCACGGTGGTCACCCCCTGACTTAGCTTGGGCAGCATGTCAGGGGTGCGCACCACATTGGTGTCATCGTGGGTGTGAACGTCGATAAACCCAGGCGTGAGGGTCAGACCTTGCGCCTCGATGACGTCGAGAGCCTCGTGTCCCGCCAACTGCCCCAGCGCCACGATGCGATCGCCCTTGATGGCCACATCGGCGATGAACGGGTCGGCGCCAGTGCCATCCAGCAGGGTGGCGCCACGGATCAAGAGGTCATGCTGCATATCAGTCTCCCAGTGGCTGACGATTGTCGCCGCCACGATGGTCATCCAGTGCAATCTTCAATCGCCGCAGCTTGGCACGCGCCTGGTCGCGATGACGCATGGCCAGTTCCAGCGCCAGCACGTCGATCGCGGCCATCAGCGCGTAGCGCGACGCCGAAGGGTGAAGAATGAAATCGGTTTCTCGGGTGGCGATAGGCAACACAACATCAGCCGCTGCGGCCAGGGGCGAACCAACAGCGGTTAGGGCGATGACCTGGGCTCCGTATTGACTGGCAATCTGAGCCGACTCGACCATCTCCGGGGTATAACCGGACACCGACAGCACGACCACCACATCGTCAGGATCCAAGGTGGCGGCGACCATGCGCGGGACCAGGCCATGCGGATAGGCACTGACCGGATAGCCGAGGCGCATCAGCCGAAACTGCAGCTCCTGGCACATCACGCTGGAGCCTCCGCCGCAGCCGAAGGCCAGGATCTGACGTGCCTGGTCCAGTCGCTCCACCGCGCCGGCAATGTCCGCCTCGAGCAACAGTTCGCGATTGATCGCCAGCGTCTGGGTGGCAACGTCGTATACCGCAGCAGGGCCCCGAGCCGGGTCGGCGTCCTCGATGAAGCGGCGACCTGCCGCCAGCGCTCGATTCAGGCGCAGCTTGAGATCGCGCACGTTGTCACAGCCCACGGATCGCGCAAAGCGGGTCACGGTGGCATCACTGACACCAGAGCGTCTGGCGATGTCGGTGATGCTGGCCTCGGCCACGAAGTCGATATCCTCGAAGATCAACTCCGCCACCTTGCGCTCCGAGTCGCTCAGCGACCCGACAAGGGCAGTGATTCGGGACAGGATGTCGATCTGCTGACTCATGACAGGCTCCTAGCCGTTACCGCGATGGCAGGTCAATAAGCCCATCGAAAGGGCTCGCTATCGGTGTTGTCATTACGCTATGTTAGTTTCTAACATCAATCCATAGTTTTATGAAAATTTCCTACAAAGGTCGTAGTCAGGTCAATTTTCATCGGTTGCCAATGGCCACGCCCGGCGTAACATGACCTTCGCTCAGCTCTCAGGAGAATCCTCATGTCACTGTCGTCTCACTCACCTGCGCACTCCGCCGCGGCAATGGATACCAAGGGGTCCCACAAGGGCACGCTGGAAACCGGTCGTGGCCTGCTGGCGGATGTCAGCTTGCCCGCTGCGGTCATTCATCAGCGCCCGTTGGCACATAACCTGGACTGGATGCAGCAGTTTGCCCGCCAACACGGGGCTGAGCTTGCGCCCCACGGCAAGACCACGATGACGCCTGAGCTGTTTCGTCGTCAGCTCGATGCCGGCGCCTGGGGCATCACCCTTGCCACACTGCCACAGTGCCGCGCCGCCTTTGCCGAGGGGGTCAATCGGCTGCTGGTGGCCAACCAGATGGTGGGCCAGGCGAACATGGCCATCGCCGCCGACCTGATCCGCGCAGGCGCCGAACTCTTCGTGACCGTCGACAGTGCGGAGAACCTGGATCAATTAGGCACTTTTTTTGGTGACGCTGGCATCACCCTGAATATCTTGATTGAGGTAGGTGTCGAAGGGGGAAGGTGCGGCCTGCGTGACGATGCCGAGGTAGTCGAGCTGGCACGCAGGGCCAAGGCCTTGCCCGGCATCGCTCTGGCCGGTCTGGAAGGCTATGAAGGGGTCGTGCACGGTGACGATCCCATCGCCGGGATTCGACGCTACGCCAAGCGGCTCATCGCCAACGTCAAGCAACTGGCGAGTGAAGGATTGATCGAGCGCGATCTGCCTATCGTCACCGCCTCAGGGTCTGCCTGGTATGACCTGATCGCCGAAGAATTCCGTGACGGTGGGTTGGACGGCAAGTTCACCCCAGTGCTGCGTCCGGGCTGCTATGTCGTCCATGACCACGGTATTTACCGGGAGGCCCAGGCCGGCGTTCTGTCCCGCCGCAAGGACCTTCACCAGGGCCTTGAGCCCGCACTAGAGGTGTTTGCCCAGGTGCAGTCCCTGCCGGAGCCCGGCATGGCTATCGTGGCGATGGGCAAGCGCGATATCGGCTTCGACCTGGCCCCGGAAGCGCTGCGCCGCTACCGGGAAGGCGGTCCTACCGACCAGACGCTGTCGGTAGACGGCTGGAAGGTCATCAAGCAGATGGACCAGCATACCTTTATCGCACTCCCGGCCGACGCTACTGACGTGCGTATCGGTGACGTCCTGGCCTTCGGCGCGTCGCATCCTTGCATGACCTTCGACAAGTGGCGTCAGCTGCATCTCGTCGATGACCAGCTGGAAGTGGTGGAAACCTGGGAAACGCGTTTCTGACCAGCGCGCATCCGGCGACCAAGTAGCGACGGCGGCCACACGGCCGCCGTCGCTTTCTCGCTGGCACCATCTGTTCCTCTCCCTTCATATCCCCCTCGTGCGGTGCAACAACGCCTGACCTCCCCTTCTCCTATGCCCAGCCGATGCTCCTATGCCCAGCCGTTTCTCCTATGCCCAGCCGTTTCTCCTATGCCCAACCGTTCAATCTAGGCCCGTTCGCCCGCCTGCTGGTCCTGGCGCAAGGTCGACGCCGCCACCTGCACGTACACTGACAGCGGTGACCGGGCGTTTTCCGGGCGCCGCCAGCGAGAGCAAGGAAGGTCGATGGCCAAGAACGTGGCGTTGTTTTTCGATGGCACCTGGCAGGTGCCTGACACGGACCTGCAGGATGGGGATACCAATACCAACGTGAGTCGCCTGTACCAGGCGGTGCTCGAGAACCCCATGGCCGAGGGCGGCACGATAACTCGCTACTACCGGGGCGTGGGTAGCGGTCGCCGCTGGTACGAGCGACTGGTGTCGGGAGCCACGGGGCTAGGTCTTTCCGACATTCTGCTCGACGCCTATGTCGAACTCATCGACCTGCTGCGACCGGGCGACCGACTGTTTCTCTTCGGCTTCAGCAGGGGCGCCTACACGGCACGCAGCCTTAGTGGGCTGCTTCACACCACCGGGCTGTTGAGGCCCGCCCACCGTCAGCTGGCGTGCAGGGCGTACAGGCTCTATCGCGATCGCCGACGGGGGCCGCACTCCGCCGAAGCCAAGCGCTTTGCCTCACGCTATACCTGGATGCCAGACATTCACATGATCGGGGTGTGGGACACGGTGGGCAGTCTCGGCATTCCCCTGAGGAGCTTTGCCAACTTCAACCGACGACTGTTCGAGTTTCACGATACCAGGCTGAGCCCTTTGGTCCGTCATGCCTATCAGGCGCTGGCCATCGACGAACATCGCGAGGCCTTCGCGCCAACCCTGTGGTCGCCGCAGACCACGACCGCTACGCTGGAACAAGCCTGGTTTCCAGGCGCCCACTCGAATGTAGGGGGTGGCGTCGAGCAGCGCGCACTCTCTGATATCAGCCTTGACTGGATGATGACGCGTGCCGCACTCCATGGCCTGACACTGGCGCCACACAGCCGACCGCTGTTGGGAGCGCCGCCCCGTGACGATGACATCGTCGACTCCTACGCCCTGTTTCTGTCAAACCTCTACCAATTGGTATCCCCGCTGCGCTACCTGAGGCCTGTCGGCTTTGCTCGCTTCGGTAACGAGTGCCTGCATGCCAGCGTCGCCGAGCGCCAGGCGGTGCTGCCACACTACCGGCCACGCAATGCCTTCCACCCCAGCCTATCGCACTGCTCACGCTCCCCTTGAATCGACGTCAGCCAGCAGGGCATCTCTGAAACGCCAAGCGCCCACCGGATGGGATGGGCGCTTGGCTCACGAGCCCGCGACATGGGGCTCGTTAGGCGAGAGCTCAGTGCGAGGGGAAGTTGAACTGAGCCTGCTCCTTCTGGCGCTGGCTGGGCCAGCGCTGCGAAATCGCCTTGCGTCGCGTGTAGAAGCGCACCGCGTCGGGGCCGTAGGCGTGAAGGTCACCAAACAGCGACTCTTTCCATCCGCCAAAGCTGTGAAAGGCTACCGGTACCGGCAGCGGCACATTGATGCCGACCATGCCCACCTCGATGGCATCGGCGAAGCGCCGCCCTGCCTCACCGTCGCGGGTAAACACACAGGTACCGTTGCCAAACTGATGAGCGTTGATCAGCGCAATGGCCTCATCGAAGCTTGCCACGCGGACAACACACAGCACCGGTCCGAAGATCTCGTCACGATAGACGCTCATCTCCGGCGTTACCCGGTCGAGCAGGCTAGCGCCGAGAAAGTACCCCGGTGAAGCGGCCACCAGCGGATGCTCACGGCCATCCACGATCAGTTCAGCGCCCTCGTCGACACCCTGCTGGATATAGCCTGCCACCTTGTCGCGATGGCCGGCGTTGACCAGCGCGCCCATATCGAGGCCGCGCTCGGTGCCGGCACCGATCTTGAGTTCCCTGGCCTCCTGCGAGAGCCGTTTCACCAGGGCATCGGCGGTGTCATCACCAACACACACCGCTACACTGATCGCCATGCAGCGCTCGCCGGCGCTGCCGTAAGCGGCCCCGATCAAGGTACTGGCCGCGTTGTCCAGGTCGGCATCGGGCAGCACCACGGCGTGGTTCTTGGCACCCCCGAGCGCCTGCACGCGCTTGCCGTTCTCGGCGCCACGCTGGTAGATGGCCTTGGCCACCGGGGTCGATCCGACGAAGGACACCGCCTTCACATCGCGCGCATCGATCAGCGCCTCGACCACCTCCCGGTCGCCGTGGACAACGCTGAACAGACCATCCGGCAGTCCAGCCTCAGCCAGCAGTTCGGCCATCTTCACGGCTGCCGACGGCACCTGCTCGGAGGGTTTGAGGATAAAGGCGTTGCCGCAGGCCAGCGCCATCGGATACATCCACAGCGGCACCATGGCGGGGAAGTTGAACGGCGTGATCCCGGCCACGATGCCCAGGGGCTGATGATTCGACCAGGTGTCGATGGCCGGTCCCGCGTTGTGGGAATATTCCCCCTTCAGCAGCTCCGGCACGCCGCAGGCGTACTCGACGTTCTCGATACCGCGCTTGAGCTCGCCCATGGCGTCTTCCAGCACCTTGCCGTGCTCTTCGCTGACCAGCGCGCAGATCTCGTCGGCGTCGCGCTCCAGCAGCATCTTGAAGCGATACATCACCTGGGCGCGCTTGGCCGGCGGGGTGTCGCGCCAGGCAGGCTGGGCGCGGCGGGCCGCCTCGATGGCACACTCGACGGTAGCAGCGTCGCCCAGGGCGACACGCCCGACCGGCTCGGCGGTGGCCGGGTTGATGACATCCAGATGGCGCTGGGACGGCTGTGACTCACCGCCGATCCAATGATTCACGTCTTTCATCAAAACTCTCGATATGACTTTCTTACAAGGCGTCAGCGCCGGGCGGCCATCTCACATGCAGCCCGGCGCAGCATGGTACGCAGATGCTGCGGCTCAGAACTGGCGGTCGAGCAGGGCCTCGTCGAAGGGATAGCGGGACAGCTTTTCGACGCCGGTGTCGGTGATCAGCACCTCTTCTTCCAGCTTGACCCCGTCGGCGGCGCCCACCTCGCCGATGTAGCTCTCCACGGACACCACCATGCCTGGCTCAAGCACGCCATCCTTGGAGAAGCGATCAAAGTCCATATGGTGGGCGACCAGTGGCGTTTCACCGTGCATGCCGACGCCGTGAATGATGGAGGGGTAGCGACGGTCCAAGAAACGCTCGGGGATCTTCCAGGCCTGCTCGGCGATCTCGCGATAGCTTATACCTGGCTTCAGGATGCCCATATTGTGGTGCACCTGGTCGTAGGCCATCCGATACAGCTCCTTCTGGTAGGCGCTGGGGCGATTCGGGCCGACGTGGAAGGTACGCGAAAAGTCCGAATAGTAGCCGTGACAACCGATGGTATCGGTGTCCAGCGCCACCAGCTCGCCCGGACGGATGACCCGGTCACTGGCCTCATTGAACCAGGGGTTGGTACGCGGGCCGGACGACAGCAGACGGGTCTCGATGAATTCGCCGCCCTGCCGGATGACGTTGCCGTACATGACCGCGAACAGTTCGTTCTCGGTGATGCCGGGCTTGATCGCGGCTTCAACCTCAGCGACTGCCGCCTCGCTGCCGGCCATGGACTGGGCCAGACAGGCGATCTCTTCCGGGGTCTTGATGCGCCGACAGTGCAGGGTGTCCTGCATGCAGTCGAAGACCTCAAGGCCCTGGGCCTCGAGCGAACGGGCCAGGTTGAGCGCACAGCGATCCAGCCCGATCTTGCGGTTGCCGCGCCCGTGCTCTTCGATCAGCTCGGCGATCTCCACACCGAAGGGGTCCGAAGAGAGGTTGTCGCGCTGATTGACGGCGGACCACACCACCTTGGACGTGCGCGATTCATCGATGGTCTCGAGCCAGGTAGAGACGTGGGCGCTGCCCGGGTATTCGAACAGGATCACCGGCCCTTCCAGGGGCACATAGATGTAGCGGGTCGAGTTGCGCAGGAAGTAGCCGAACATGTTGCGCGACCCGGTGGCATAGCGCTGGTTGTTGGGGTCGAACAGTACCATGGCGGCGTAGCCTTGCTCCGCCATCGTCGCGCGCAGCCGCGCAAGGCGCCCGGCGCGCAGCTGTTTCGGGTCAAACGCCGTGGGGATGCTATCGCCGTTGGCCATCGGCGCTGATGGCACCACGGGAATGTGATCCGGTTCATTGTCGGTAAGGTTGTCGAAGTCGACGATGCTCATGTCAGGGTCCTGTTCAAACGGGCAGAAAATCACGCTGGGTGCGGCCTGTCCGGAGCTCTATGGACGGGCTCTCTGGGACGGGGCTCTCTGGGACAGGGCCCTGAGACGCTCAGCTAGAACCCGGCCGCCGCACTCCACGCTTAATCCGCCAGGGAATCGGTACGATTCATGCCTTCCTTCAGGAGGGTCTCGTGAATCGGCGCCATACGGCCGAAAATACGTTGGGCGCGCTCTGGGCGGCCGATGAAACCCGGCTCCTTGGCGTAGGCGAAGATCACGGTGTGGCGCTCTTTCTGGCCTTCCACCGGCGTCACGCGATGCAGAGAGTAGCGGCCAAAGAAGACCTGCAGGTCACCCGGCTGCAGATCCAGCGCCTTGAGACGCGAGCGATCGCCATCCAGCACCTTTTCGACCTCTTCGAAGCTCTCGCCTTCAGGACTACGAATGCCGGGGGCGTACTCGAAGCGCCCACCGCCGTGGGACTGGCGAGTCATCATGGTGACGATGAATTCGTTGGTGTCGTAATGCCACGGATGCTGGCAGCCCTCTCTCAGCACATTGACCACCAGGTCCGCCAGCGGGTCGGCATACTGATGAATCTCCTCCATGCCCACCACGGTGGCGATAAAGCGCTGGAAGTCCGGATGCTGGTAGACCTGACGAATGATCGTGTCTTCACCGATGCGGTCACCGGCGACAAAGCCGTTGGTGCGATCGTCGAAGCGATTAAGCGGATGCGACGCGGGCCGCTCGGGATCCCCGGCGTTGTTGTAGGGATTCGTTTCGGTCTGATTGTAGTGAGCATCCGGTGAGAGCCTTTCGGTCTCGCGCTCCAGCCGCGCCAGCGCATCGGCCGGCACGAAGTTCTTGAGCACCACGCAGCCGTCGTCGGCCAGCTGAGCGTGACAGCGCTGGATCAGCGCCCGGCCGGACTCGCCGTCCAGGTCATGAATCGGGTAGTGCTCAAGGTCGATCAGACCGTCCAACGAGGACGTGGTGGGCGCATCGGTGGCCTGCATGAGAAGCTCCTGCCTGTCTGGTGTGTTGCTGGACAGGATAGGGAGCGGCTCTCCATAATAGAAATGAATGGTTGAGATACTACTTATTTCAAAGGCTCATTAATCATGGACACAGACCTGCTCCGCGCCTTCGTCACCGTGGCCGAGTGCCAAGGCTTCAGCGCCGCAGGACGGGTGCTGCATCGCACCCAATCCGCCGTCAGCCTGCAGATCAAACGGCTCGAAGATCAGATGCACACCCCCCTGTTCGAGCGCACCAGTCGCAGCGTACTGCTGACGGCGGACGGGGAGCGCCTGCTGCCCTATGCCCGACACATGCTGACCCTGGAAGATGAGGCCAAAGCCGCGCTGGGAGATCATCAACAGGGTGAAAAGATTCGCTTTGGCACCTCGGAAGAACAGGCCAGCGCCTACCTGCCGGAGCTGCTGCCACGCTTTGCCGAGGCTTATCCCAGCACACGTATCGAGGTTATCTGCGGCATCAGTGCTGGCCTGGTGGATAGCTTCCAGCAGGGGCTATTGGACGTGGTGCTCTCGATTCGCCATGGCCCTACCCAGTCCGGCCAGCTGCTTGGGTGGGAGCCGATGGTGTGGGTTGCCGCCCAAGGAGCAGACCCTACCCGCGGCCGGCGCCTGCCGCTCGCCCTCAACCCTGAAGGGTGCATCTTCAGAGCCCATGCCCTGGCGGCCCTGGGCAAGCAGGAACGCGCCTGGGAGTTGCGCTACTCGAGCCAATCACCGACTGGCATCAACCTGCCCGTTCAAGCAGGCCTGGCCGTGACCGTCAAGACGCCCCGCAGCGTTCCCGAGGGCTGCCGGATTCTGGATGACGCCCACGGTCTGCCGGCTCTCGGCCAGGTTGAAATTGAGATGCATCGCCGTCCGGGTCACGCCAGCGACGCCTTCAGTACCTTTTGCCAGCAGCTGGAGGAAATCGTGACGCATAACGATGCCGTCGCCGTGCCCGAGTTCCACGATCCGGCGCCATAGACCGCCAGCGACAAACAAGGCGTCACGGCGGCCACCATGTGCCGCCTGCGGCCTGCCATCCATCCGACCACGAGGGGGTTGCCAGCGCCGTTACCTCGCTTCTTCAGGCAAGCTACCTCCTGATCACTATGTCGAAGCGACATGGACCATGTCACAGTGCGCTCAGTAGGTGTGCTCGCCTTCGCGCGCACCTTTCACTTGACCTGAAAAACGGTCGGGAGATAACGGTGACTGCAAGTCGCAACGATACCGCCAGCGGCGGCCAACCCTCCACAAAGGCCTTTCCAGCGCAGAGTGACCGGGGTGAAATGGCTGAGGAGCTTGCCCGGCTGAAGGATCGCCATAGAAAGCTGAGAGACAGTGTCACCAGCATACGTCACTACGCCGGCGACCATCTGCCCGCAAAGCCTGGGCTGGTCATCGTCAAGATGTTGGAAGATGCGTTAAAGGTCTAGCAGGCAGACAAGCGCTGCCCAGATGCATGTCACTCGTGCAAGCAATACTGCCACCCGTATAGAAAACATCTTTGCGCATACTACTGCATCACCTTCTGCACATGAGCATCGCTACCACCCTCTTCGGCCGGTTTCTCCTGCCGGCCCTTGCGTTCCTTTCTTCGCCGCATTCTGCTATTGCCGATCACCTGACCATAGGACTATTCCGCCCCTGCCCTGCCTTTCCTATAACGTATAGCAGAAGCTATAGGTCTTTGTTTTAGCTTAATCTTGCAGCCTTGGTAAAGAGTTGCATCCTGTCAACAAGACGCTAATATCCCATGCAATGTCGCTATGGCAGTGATAGCCGAAAGGCGCGTGTCTGAGTCATTTTTTTCGATGACATTGTTGGACGGGCTTGTGCCATCGGGCTTTCTTAAAGGGCGCGTCTCAAGTGGCTTTTGTCAGCGAGCATGACTCACAACGCGTCATCGCAGACATCAGCAGAGGCCATAGGCACTAAAAGCGCTACGATGCTGGAGTTTCAACAACGGTCATGACCGCCATCACACCGCTGCCATTCTGCCCATAAAAAGCACGATAACGTTGCCATCATTTACCACAGTCACTGCTATTAAAGAGCCACCATGAATCCGACCTCCACCCTGCTGCTGGCTTTCTCCCTGTCGTCAGATGCCTTCGCCGCGTCTGTCAGCAAAGGGGCCTGCGTGCGACGGCTGCGTTTTATCGTGGCCCTGCAGACAGGGTTAATGTTCGGCCTGGTGGAGGCCACCACCCCGATTATCGGCTGGATGCTCGGTTCCAGCGCTCATGAGACCATTCGTGACTGGGATCATTGGATCATCTTCTTCCTGCTGCTGGCCCTCGGTGGAAAGATGATCCAGAGCGGCTTGATGCCCAGGGCAAAGGACTGTGCCAGCTGCGACTGCGGCGCCACCACTGACCGTACCCGCTGGTGGCTGATCATCGCGACCGCCGTCACCACCAGCCTCGACGCCATGGCCGTCGGTGTCGGCCTGGCCTTTATGGAAGCCAATATCTGGATCACCGCATTGACGATAGGCGCGGCCACAACGCTGATGGCGACCTTGGGCATGCTGTTAGGTCGCAAGCTCGGCAAGGCCGTTGGCCCACGAGCAGAAATTATCGGCGGTCTGGTACTGATCGGCATCGGTGCAACGACCCTGCACCACCACTTACTGGGATAACGTCCCGCTTGGCTGAAACAGCGGCAAGGGACACCCTGCATAAATGCCTGCTTCGCCAATTCGCTGTTTTTAGCTGAGGCTGCACCGGCCATCCGTCAAAGCGAATGTCATAGCACTGGTCACAACAGAGCGCCGGGTGCCTGGAAGGGTTTTGGCCGTGGCCTAACTGCCTTTTTTCGCTGGCTCAGTGATCCTGCAGTACCTATCTAGTCTCCCTCTAGTCTCTCGCTAATCACTCACTCGCCCCGAGCTCGCCCCGAGCTCGCCCCTCACTAGCCCCGCGCTCGCCCCGCCCTCTTCCACAAAGAAGCCAAATCAGCACAGGTTGCGCACGCCAAGGCGCGGTTTCTCGATACTCTGCTGTGAGATACCGCTAGGTCTGAGTCTGTGCTATTTCACCCAATACGACAGATCAAGGCCTTGCTGATACCCCAACGGTGGATCCGCAAGGCTATCCCACGACTTTCTCCCCTTCCGGTTATTCTGTCGGCAGGCCTGCTGGCAGGCTGCGCCGGCTCGTCGCCTGACCGACAGCCGCAACAGGCTTCCTATCCTTCGGTGCCCCCTGCACGGGCCAGCGCGTCAGCGTCCGAGCAGGTTGTATCCGCATCGCTGTCACCCTCGGCCCTGGCATCACCATCCTTAGCATCGCCTGCCCTGTCGTCATCGGCTCACGCCTCTTCGACGCTGGTCAGCCAGTCCGTCGCTCGCATGGCCAGCGCCAGCCTGGTCTCCCAGGGAGTCAATGTCGCCCACACCGTTGGTGTCGATCGCCTCAGCGTGGGGGCGCAGCAGGCTGTGCATAGCTCGGCTGACTATCTGGAAAGCTCACTTGATGTTATCGACAGCGCGGTGGATACCCTGGCATCACTTCCCCTGCTGCACCGCTTTGATGACCGGATCACCCGCGTACTGTCACTGGATCGCTACGGCCAACGTATCGGGCATGCCTTGGGATTCGGGGAACAGGACCTCTATCTCGCCGAACAGCAGGGCCATCTGGAGCGCTCACTCACCGCCCAGGTGGCAGACGTGCTACAGGCCGGACTGGAGCCTTTCCTGATCACTACCGACTCGCTGTTGCTGCCTGGACTGGCAGCAGACCTGCTCGTGGCAGGTGGAGACGCCCTAAAGGAGGGAAGTGGCAGCGTGCTGAGCCGCACCGGCGAATGGGTCAGCCTGGCAGGTATCGTCCTGGGAGGACAGCACAATGATAACGGTCTCGCCGGCGTCGCAGCCCGCAGCGTGTCGCGTCATAGCGGTATTCCCAGGCTGGATGAGCAAGCCGTCATCGGCCTGGTGGACAGCGTCGGCAGTGACGACAAAAGTACGCTTGCGGCTACCGCGCTGCTGGGACGCACTACCCTGAGCAATACCCTGGCGGTCGAGCTGACGGGCGTGAACCGTGATATTGGGGGCCAGCTGTCGCGGCCCAGTCAGCGACTACAGGATAGCGTCACGGACACGCTTGCCCCCGCACAGCAGCTGGGTGAGCTGGCGACCAGCCTGACCGCGATCATCGACGAGACGCAGGCCACGCTTCACGGTATCCAAGGTCTCGTCGACGAGAGCCGTGACGTGTCGAGACGCCTGGACGGCCTACCCCTGTCCAGCTCACTCAGCGACGGCGTCACGCTGTTAGGTCAGCTCGACGGCCGGCTAAGCTCCACCGGCCAGACGGTTCTGCCAACCGTCAGCACCGTCGCCGAAGGCCTGGCCTGGGCCGATGCCAGCACCCGGCAACTGACTCAACGCGCGGGCGATAGCCTGGCGCCGATCACCGACGCCAACATGGCAAGCGTTGAACATCTAACGAACACCGTGATTCAGGCGCCCATGGCGGCTCGACCGGTCGATGAACTCAGTGATGCCGTGCTGTCACTGGGTGACGGCATGGGCCTTGCCCCCATCGCCGCTGGGCTCGACTGGGTCATGGTGGTGCCGATCAACCGCAACATTCCAGCGAATTCGTTGAGTGGTGTCAGCGTCAGTACCGGTGGTCATGGCAACAACCGTCACGGCGTCGACCCTATCCCCCCTCCCCAACACCTCGATGGAAGTGCGCTGGCAGGTTCAAGGGCCGACCAGATGCCGTAACACCCCCTACGGCCTGCTCGCAGCCCCCTCGAGCATCCAGCCTGCCGCTCGCTCGGCGATCATCAAGGTCGGTGAGTTGGTATTGCCGCTGGTGATGGTCGGCATGACGCCGGCGTCCGCCACCCGCAGCCCCTGGATACCCCTCACCCGCAAGCGCGAGTCGACCACCGCCATGGGATCGTCGGCCTGGCCCATCCGGGTGGTACCGACCGGGTGAAAGATGGTGGTGCCGATGTCTCCGGCGAGCCGCCACAACTCCTCATCGGTCTGGTACTGGATGCCGGGCTTGACCTCTTCCGGTTCGTACTTGGCGAAGGCTTGCTGCTCGGCGATCCTGCGGGTCACGCGCAGCGAGTCCGCCGCCACCCGCCGGTCCTCATCGGTGCTCAGGTAGTTGGGGGCGATGGACGGCGCCTGGGCCGGGTCGGCGCTCTGGATCCTGACGCTGCCGCGACTGGTCGGATTCAGGTTGCAGACGCTGGCCGTCACCGCCGGATAGGGATGCAACGGCTGACCGAAGGCTTCCAGACTCAGGGGCTGGACGTGGTACTGGATGTTGGGGTGCTCATGCTCGTCGCTGCTGCGGGTGAAGATGCCGAGCTGCGACGGTGCCATGCTCATCGGGCCGGTGCGCTTGAGCAGGTACTCCACCCCGATACCGGCCTTGCCCCACAGGGTGCTGGCCATGGTGTTGAGGGTCTTGGCGCCCTTGACCCGATACACCGAGCGAATCTGCAGGTGGTCCTGCAGGTTCTCGCCGACCCCCGGCAGTTCGTGGACGACGTCGATGCCGTGCTGCTTGAGCAGCTCACCAGGCCCGATGCCGGAGAGCTGCAGGATCTGGGGGGAGCCGATGGCGCCGGCGGACAGCACCACCTCACGGCGCGCCCTGGCCACCTGGGTGGTGCCCTCACGCTTGACCTCGACTCCTTCACAGCGCTTCTCGCCGTCAGCCTCGCCGCCCGCGACGATCAGCCGGTTGACCTGGGTGGAGTGCCACAGGGTCAGGTTCGGCCGCTTGAGCGCCGGACGCAGAAACGCCTTGGCGGTGTTCCAGCGCCAGCCGGAGCGCTGATTGACCTCGAAGTAATCGACGCCTTCGTTGCTGCCACGGTTGAAGTCCTGGGTACGTGGAATCCCCGCCTGGACCGCCGCCTCGGCGAAGTCATCCAGCACCTGCCAGTTCAACCGCTGCTTTTCGATGCGCCACTCGCCACCGTGACCGTGAAAGTCCCGGTGGGCGGCGTCGGCGTCACCGCCCTCGTCCAGGCGATAATGATCCTCGTGCTGGATGAAAGCCGGCAGGCAGTGCTCCCAACGCCACTGCTCGTCGCCGGTGACGTCGGCCCAGTGGTTGTAGTCCCGGGCCTGGCCGCGCATGTAGATCATGCCGTTGATGCTCGAGCAGCCACCGAGCGTCTTGCCGCGCGGGTACAACAGCGAGCGCCCGTTGAGGCCCGCGTCTGGATCGGTGCGAAAGCGCCAGTCTGTGCGCGGGTTGTCGATGCAGTACAGGTAGCCCACCGGTACGTGGATCCAGTGGTAGTTGTCGCGACCACCGGCCTCGATCAGCAGCACCCGGTTGTTCGGGTCGGCGCTCAAGCGATTGGCCAGCAGACACCCAGCGGTGCCTGCTCCGACCACGATGTAGTCAAACTCGCTGTCGTATTGTTGTGCGGTTGTCATCACGAATCCCTCGGTTCAGGGCATTATTTGGCGGTCGGCATCACGAACTCCGCGCCCGCCTCGATGGAGTCGGACCAGCGCTGCATGATCGACTTCTGCTTGGTGTAGAAGCGCACGCCCTCTTCGCCGTAGGCGTGCATGTCGCCAAACAGCGAACGCTTCCAGCCACCGAAGCCATGCCATGCCATGGGCACCGGAATCGGCACATTGATGCCGACCATGCCCACCTGGATACGACGGCCGAACTCGCGGGCCACCTTGCCGCTCTCGGTGAAGCAGCTAACGCCGTTGCCGAACTCATGGTCGTTGATCAGCTCGATGGCGGTGGCCACGTCCGGCACGCGCACGCAGGCCAGCACCGGGCCGAAGATCTCCTCGCGGTAGATCGTCATCTCTGGCGTCACGTGATCGAACAGGGTGCCGCCCATCCAGAAGCCCTCGCTGCAGCCTTCACCGGTATGGCTGGCGTCGAAGTCGCGGCCATCAACTACCAGCGCGGCACCCTCCTCGACGCCCTTGTCGATATAGCCGGTAATCCGCTGGTGGGCCTGGGCGGTGACGATGGGTCCCATCTCGGCGTCCAGCTGCATGCCGTCCTTGACCTTGAGGTTGCGTGCCCGCTCGGCGACCCGCGCCACCACATCGTCGGCCACATCACCGACCAGCACCGCCACACTGATGGCCATGCAACGCTCGCCGGCGGAGCCATAGGCCGCACCGATCAGGGCGTCCACCGCCTTGTCGAGATCAGCGTCGGGCATCACCACCATGTGGTTCTTGGCGCCACCAAGGGCCTGCACACGCTTGCCGAGGGCAGCACCGCGCTGGTAGATCAGGTTGGCGATGGGGGTGGAACCGACGAAGGACAGCGCCTTGACGTCAGGATGATCGATCAGCGCGTCCACCGTTTCCTTCCCGCCCTGGACCACGTTGAACACGCCGTCGGGCAGCCCGGCCTGCTTGAGCAGGTCCGCCATCATCAGCGAGGCACTGGGATCGGTGGGGCTGGGCTTGAGGATAAAGCTGTTGCCGGCGGCGATGGCGACCGGGAACATCCACATCGGCACCATGGCCGGGAAATTGAACGGCGTAATGCCGGCGACCACGCCTAGCGGCTGACGCAGGGTCCAGTTGTCGATGCCGGTGCTGACCTGGTCGGTGAAGTCGCCCTTGAGCAGCTGCGGGATACCACAGGCGAACTCGACGATGTCGATACCCCGTGCCACCTCGCCCTGGGCATCGGTGAAGACCTTGCCGTGCTCACGGGTGATCGCCTCGGCCAGGGCATCCTTGTTGGCGTTGAGCAATTCGAGGAAGCGGAACATCACCCGGGCGCGACGGATGGGCGGGGTGTCGGCCCAGCTCGGGAAGGCCGCCTTGGCCACCTCCACCGCCTTGTCGATCTCGTTGGCGGAAGCCAACGCCACGCGCCCGCTGACCTGGCCGGTCGCCGGGTTGTAGACGTCCTGATGGCCCAGGGATGCACCTTCGTCTCTCTGGCCGCCGATAAAGTGAGGAATCGTCGAGGTCATGGGGTACTCCTTTATAAGCATTGTTTAAGTAAATCGAGCCTGGGCGTCTGCAAAAAGGTGTCCAGCCTGCTCGTCTTATCGCTGTACAGCCTATCGCTGATGGGGATCGGAGCAATTGAGTTATTTGGAACCCAGATATAAAGTTTTCAAATATCACGCTCGATCAAAGGAAGGCGCCATGCAGGACTACCCCACACTGCGAGCATTCGTCACGGTAGCGCGCCTCGGCAGCGTCTCTCGGGCCGCCGAGGCACTGCACCTCACCCAGCCGGCGATTAGCCTAAAGTTGAAGCAGCTGCAGGCAACGCTGGGTCTGACGCTGTTCCACCGCCGCCCCCAGGGACTGGAGCTGACCGCGGACGGTCAGGCACTGCTGCCCACCGCCGAGAAGGCGCTGGAGAGCGCCCGGGTGTTCGATCAGATGGCCCGCTCACTGCACACGACAGTGCGCGGTCTGCTGAGAATCGGCACCATCATCGATCCTGAGTTCATCCGCCTGGGCAGCTTCCTCAAGGTACTGGTCGAGCGCGCGCCGCAACTCGAAACTGAGCTGCGTCATGGCATGAGTGGTGTCGCCCTGTCGCGGGTCGAGCGAGGGGAGCTGGACGCGGCCTTCTACCTGGCGCCACCAGGTGTCGGTGCCAGCAGCACCTCACCGGCGCTGGCACACGTTGAACTGACGCACTTTCGTTATCATGTGGTGGCCCCATCTGGCTGGGAGTCACGGGTTGCGGACACGGCATGGCCCGTCCTGGCCAGCCTGCCCTGGATCGTCACACCGGCAGATTCAGTGCACCATCGCCTGCTCAAGCGCGCCATGCAGCAAAGCGGCGTGACGCCCAGGCGGGTCGCCCAGGTCGACCAGGAAGCCTGCATGCTCGATCTGGTACGCGCCGGAGTGGGTCTTAGCCTGGCCCGTGATTCGCTAGCCCTGGCCGAGCGCCAACGCAGCGGCCTGACCATCGTCGAGGGAGTGGCGCTGGACTGTGCGCTCTGTTTCATCTGGCGGCGAGAGCGTACCGCTGACGCTCCACTGCAAGCGGCGCTGGAAACCCTTGAACAGGTCTGGCCCAGTCGGCCCCACTAACCACCGCCGGCTAAGCACCTACACAGAGATCAGTGACGAGGCTAGCTTAAGGCGCCCAGGCCCGCGCCTAGCTTAAAGGCGCCCAGGGACGCGCCTTGTCAGCCACGCCGAACCACGCGCCCTTGCAAGGGGATGTGGCGTGCTTCTTTGGGCGCAGACCCGGCGCCTAACCGGCGGCCAGCGGTGATACCATCAAGCACTCTTCCGCCTGGACGAAGGAACGCCCCATGACTGACCTGTCTCGCTTTCCGATTACCCAGAAATGGCCCCCCAGTCACCCGGATCGCCTCCAGCTCTACTCCCTGCCGACGCCCAATGGCGTCAAGATATCGATCATGCTGGAAGAAATCGGGCTGGCCTACGAGGCTCACCGAATCAACTTCGACAGCAAGGACCAGCACTCTCCGGAGTTTCTCTCTCTCAGTCCCAATAACAAGATTCCGGCGATCCTCGACCCGGACGGGCCGGAGGGCAAGCCACTCACGCTGTTCGAGTCAGGAACCATTCTGCTCTATCTCGCCGACAAGAGCGGGCAACTGCTGCCACAGTCCCCCCAGGCGTACTATCAGGCCCTTCAATGGCTGATGTTTCAGGTTGGCGGCGTCGGTCCCATGTTTGGCCAGGTCGGTTTCTTCCATTTCTTCGGCGGTAAGGAGTTCGAGGACAAGCGACCCTTGCAGCGCTACCTCGACGAGGCCCGACGGCTGCTCGGTGTGCTCGACAAGCAGCTGGAAGACCGCCAATGGGTGCTGGGGGATGACTACTCGATAGCGGATATCGCGATCTTCCCATGGGTGCGCAACCTGGTTGAGCGTTACGGTGCCGGCGAGCTGGTCGGCTACGACGACTTCCTCCAGGTCAAGCGGGGACTCAGCGCCTTCCTCGAGCGTCCAGCAGTGCAACGCGGCCTGACGGTCCCTAGCTAAAGCCCTCCCGCCGGCAACATAGTTCTCCAACTACGACTCGGCGGGCTCAAACTACAAGCGGTCTTTTATACCGTCAGGGCCATAGCGCGAAGGGAAGAAAGGAGGAAAAGCGAGGGTGGCAAAGAGAGAGGACAAAGAGAAGGGGTAAAGAGGGACCAAGAACCAAGCCCTAAAGTGAGATATGGAAACGTAAAAGACAATGAGGGTTGGTGATAGCGGGTGAGAGATGACGTGTACAGCACAATAAGCCGATAATCCCGTGGAGCGGCTCCGACCGGGCCGCCAGCTGTACACCATCGCCCCCTTCTCACGACCCCGGCAGCTAATGCCGGCTCATCTGGAGCTTGTCATGACGTTGCGTCACCTACCCCCCCTGTGCGCTCTACTGCTGTCGTCCTTCGCTTACGCAAGTCCGCCAGCTTGCCAGAACGCTCAGCTCGACAAGACAGCGCAGGCGTTGATGGACCGGCATGGGATTCCCGGCATGTCGGTAGCGGTGATCGATGCGGGCGAGGTGTGCCTCAGCCACTACGGCGTCGCGACGCAGGAATCCGGCTCCGACACCACCGCCGAGCTTACCAACGACACGCTGTTCGAGGTTGGCTCACTCAGCAAGACCTTTACCGCGGCGCTGGGTGCCTGGGTGCACGAGAACGGCGGCTTCGCGCTGGATGACACCGCCGCCAGCATCGAGCCCCGTTTCAGCGGCCGACCGGTCGGCGACGTCAGCATGGCAGAGCTTGCCACCTACACCGCCGGTGGCTTCCCGCTGCAGTTTCCCTCGGGCGTCGACGACGACACCATTCACGACTACTTCGTGAACTGGCAGCCGGACTTCGCCGCCGGCACCCAGCGACTTTATTCGAACCCCAGTATCGGCCTGTTCGGCCTGCTCGCAGCCCAGAGCTACGGAGCAAGCTTCGCTGAGCTGATGCAGGACAGCGTACTGCCCACACTTGGCCTCAATGCCACCTGGCTTACGGTGCCCGACGACCAGGCCCACCACTACGCCCAAGGCTACAACGGTGATGAGCCGGTACGCGTCAACCCAGGCCCGCTGGATGCCGAGGCCTACGGCATCAAGACCACAGCGCTGGACATGGCCCGCTTCATCCAGGCCAACATCGATGCCTATCACGGCAACCAGAACACCCCGGACGACCAGCGCATGGCAAAAGCCCTGCTGACCACCCATCACGGCTACGCCGCCGTCGGTGACATGCAGCAGGGCCTGGGCTGGGAAAGCTATGCCCTGCCAACGACACTGGAGACCCTGATGGCAGGCACCACCGCCGAGATGGCCCTCGAGCCCCAGGCCGTTACCATGCTGGCAACCTCTGGCGAGCCTCAGCCCCAGCGCTGGTATCACAAGACCGGCTCCACCGGCGGCTTTGGCGCCTACGCCGCCTTTATCCCCTCCCGGGAACGGGGCATCGTTATCCTCGCCAACAAACGCTACCCCAACGGCGAACGGGTGGAAGCCGCCTGGCAGATCCTGAACACCCTGGACCAATAACCGAAAGACCAAAGGGCACACCATGCCCGATAAGTGCAAATAGGCGGAGGACCATCGCCCGTGATGGTCCTCCGCCAACTGCCTAAGCTAGCGGTAAATGTGTAAGCGCTCCATAAACCCCATCTACCGGGCCTGACCACTCCCCATCACACTGGTGCTCTTCACCTGTCGGAGAACACCACGATGGAACTGACGACCACACAAGCTTACTGGTTAGGCCATCTGTTTCATGCCTCGTCTCGGCAGATGGCACTTGGCGAGTACGCCGGCGAGCAACAACTTGCCCTGGAGGAGTTGCTGGCATGGGGAGTTGCTGGCATGGGAGCGGCGCCTGGCTGTCCAGCGGATTCCAACGCTGCCTCATTATCGGCCTGCCTGAAGTGCCCCCTCCCGAGCTGCACAGGCTATAGTGCAGCCATCAGGAGGACAGAACGACTGACGACAACCCCATCAAGCGATGGACCGCGAAGCGCAAGGCCTCCGTGGTCATGGACATCTTCAAGGGCAAGACCACAGCAGCTGTGATCTTGCCCAGCAGCAGTGGACACCCCGTTAAGGCAGTACACTGAACGAGGTGACCCATGGCAAGGCAAGCAGCGTCGATGAAGAAGACCCGTACCCGTTACTCCCAGGCCTACAAGGACGAGGCCCTGGCTCTCGCCGACCGTGTCGGCATCAGTGCCGCCGCCCGAGAGCTTGGCCTTCAGCCCAGCCAGCTCTATCAGTGGCGCGCCAAGGCCCAGCAGCAGCAAAGTGCCTCAGCGCGCGAACAAGTCCTGGCCGACGAGAATGCCCGGCTCAAGCGTCAGCTGGCCGAGAAGTCGGAAGAGCTTGAAATCGCAAAAAAAGCCGCGGTGTACTTTGCCAAGAGCCTGAAGTGAAGTACGCCTTCATCCATCAGCATCGTCAGGCATTCAGCATCCAGCGCATGTGTGCAGTTCACGGTGTCGCTCGCAGTGGCTACTACGCCTGGCGACAGCGTGGCGGTAAACCGTCTCCACGGCGCTGCCAGCCTTAAGCGGCAGGGCCTACGCGCCAAGGCGGCACGCAAGTACAAGGCCACCACGAACTCGCGTCACACGCTGCCGGTGGCCCCCAACCTGCTGAAACAGGACTTCACCGCTGAAGCGCCGAACCGAAAGTGGGTTGGTGACATCACGAATCTGGCGACCGGTGAAGGCTGGCTCTACCTGGCGGTGCTGATCGACCTGTACTCACGCAAGGTGATCGGCTGGGCGATGAGCGAGCGGATGACCGCTGACCTGGTCGGCGACGCCCTGCAGATGGCCCTGTGGAACCGGAAGATGCCGAAGGGGGTGATCGTCCATTCAGACCACGGGGGCCAGTATTGCTCGACGCTGTACCAGTCGCTGCTGACCAAGCACGGCCTCACGTGCAGCATGAGCGCTAAGGGCAACTGCTACGACAATGCCTGCGCCGAGAGCTTCTTCCACAGCCTCAAGGTCGAGGCTATCCATGGCGAGCGATTCGAGACTCGGGAAGCCATGCGGCGGCAGGTGTTCGAGTACATCGAGTTGGACTACAACCGGCAGCGCCGGCACAGTGCAATCGGGATGATCAGCCCAGAGGCCTTCGAGGCCCGAATGATCGCTTAGATCGATGTCCACGATTACTGGGTAAGATCAACGTGGTGTCGCTCGTCAAACTCTGTCAGTGGTTGGGGATTCCCCGGCGGACGTTGTATTACCGTCCGAGGCCGCGGCAACGCACGATCAATACTGAGTTAACCAAGAGAGTGAAGCTTGCCCTGGAGCAGTTCCCCACCTACGGCTATCGCCGTCTGGCGTGCGTCCTGGGGGAGAACCGCGAGCCGATCCAACGCATCTTGCAGCTCAAAGGCTGGCAGGTGCGCAAGCGGCCCCAAGGCTTCCGGCCGCGTGCCCGGAGCCTGCCGTCCGTCGCCTCTCGGCCTAATGAGCGTTGGGCC
>NZ_JAHVKJ010000012.1:0-51916 GCF_019800795.1 Halomonas sp. DP3Y7-2 | reverse complement strand
TCAAACGTCTCGTTTGACGAGTCGCTTGCCTTGATATTTCAGTGACATTGTCACTGACTCATCGGCAAGCGCCCACATGAATTACCTGATCAATTTTTAAAGAGCGTGCTCTTGACTCTAGTGAGTTCAATGAGCGCCTCGCTATTGCCGAGCGCTTTGCTCAGCACCCTGCGAGGAAGGCGCATTCTACAGAATCGAAGCGTTTCGTCAAGCGCTTTCTTTTGCGTCCTGCAAGCGATGCTCACAGACTTCAAAAGAGAGCGAAGCGTGCCTCAGCGCATCCTTCGATGCCCTGTCGGCGACTCCGATCAAGTGGCTAGCATTTTACCGATTTCTCGTTGCTCGTCAAGCAGTGATTTTTCCGAGAAGCTTAAAAAGCCTTTTCAAATCAACTACTTTTACCACTCTTTACCGCCTGTGACGTTTGCTCGTCGCCGGCAGCGGATGCGTACTTTACGGATCTACTACCGGCTTGGCAAGGGATTTTTTTAAAAAATGTCAGGCGCTGTCCGAGCCTTCTTCACGATGGCTGAACGCAGGCGAAAACTAGCCGCTACAACCTACTCGATGCGGTCCTGAGGCACGCGCACCAGACCTTCCATCAGGATGCGTGCGCTACGACTCATGGTGGCCTCCTCGGCGACCCACTCATTCTCCTGCTGCATGACGCCTGCCCCTACCCGCAGCGTGCCGGAGGGATGACCAAAGACAACCGAGGCTCGCTCATTGCCGCCTCCGGCAGCGCGATTGACCAAGGTGCCAGGCACGGCGGCAGCCACACCAATAGCGACGGCAGCGGTTCCCATCATGGCGTGGTGCAGTTTACCCATCGACATCGCCCTGACCAGAAGGTCGATATCGCCGGCCTCTATCGACTTACCGCTGGACGCCGCGTAGCTCCTGGGAGGGGCAACGAACGCAAGCTTAGGCGTGTGCTGCCGATTCGCCGCGTCCTCTAGCCGGTTGATAAGCCCCATCTTGAGCGCACCATGCGCACGCAACGCTTCAAGCCGGGCTAGCGCAGCAGGATCCTCATTGATGTCTTCCTGGAGCTCGTCTCCCCGGTAACCGAGATCCGCGGCATCGACAAAGATCGTCGGGATGCCTGCGTTGATCAGGGTAGCGTCGATCCTCCCTCCGGCCACGATATCGTCAGGCACGCTGAGCTCGTCGACGACGTGCCCCGTGGGAAACATGCTGCCCTCCCCATCGGCGGGATCCTTGAAGGCGAGGTGAATCTCAGCGGCGGGAAAGGCGACGCCGTCCAGCACGAACTCGCCGGTTTCCTGCACCCGGCCGTTGCACACCGGCACACGGGAGACGATCGTCTTGCCAATATTGGCCTGCCAGATTCGCACCTCGACCTCACCATCATGGGGAATGCGCTCGGGCGCAATCATTCCACTCTCGATGGCGAAGGGGCCGACGGCTGACGAAAGGTTGCCACAATTGCCGCTCCAGTCGACGAACGGCTTGTCGATGGACACCTGGCCGAACAGGTAGTCGACGTCATGATCTGGTGATTCGCTGGTACTGACGATGACAACCTTGCTGGTGCTTGAGGTGGCGCCCCCCATGCCATCAGTGTGCTTGCCGTAGGGATCCGGGCTACCCACCACCCGCATCAACAAAGCGTCTCGGCTTGGCCCAGGGCGACGTGCAGATTCAGGAAGGTCGTCCTGGCGGAAAAACGTTCCTTTGCTGGTACCACCACGCATGTAAACAGCGGGAATACGAAGCTGCGGCAGGTTCGCCATGGTCACGCTACCTCCGACTCAAGAAAATCCTGAGCAAACCGCTGCAAGACACCGCCAGCACTGTAGATCGACAGCTCTTCAAAGGTATCGATGCGGCAGGTGACAGCAACGTCCTCGACCTCTCCATTCCCTCGCTGAATCTTGAGCGTCAAGCGGGCACCGGGCTGGATATCACCGCTGACATCAAAGGTCTCGCTGCCATCGATTCCCAGCGTCTTGCGCGTCGTTCCCGGCAGGAACTCCAGGGGGAGCACTCCCATGCCGATCAAGTTGGTACGGTGAATACGCTCGAACCCTTCTGCCACGATCACCTCGACGCCGGCCAGCCTCACCCCTTTGGCTGCCCAGTCTCGAGAGGACCCCTGCCCATAGTCGGCGCCAGCAATCACGATCAGCGGCTGCTTTCTCGACATGTAGGTCTCGATCGCTTCCCACATCCGCATCACCTCACCTTCAGGCTCGAGCCGAGTCAGCGATCCCTGCTTGACCTCACCGTCTACCACCGCCATCTCGTTTACCAGCTTGGGGTTGGCAAAGGTCGCGCGCTGGGCGGTGAGATGGTCTCCTCGATGGGTCGCATAGGAGTTGAAGTCTTCTTCCGGCAAGCCCATCTTGGCGAGGTATTCGCCAGCGGCACTGGTCGGCAGGATGGCGTTTGACGGCGACAGGTGATCGGTCGTGATGTTGTCACCCAGTACTGCAAGCGCCCTCAGCCCCGTCAGGGACCGCTCGGCTGCCAGCGCGCCTTCCCAATAAGGAGGACGGCGAATGTAGGTACTCATCTCACGCCAGTCATACAGCGGGCTGATCTCCTTGGACCTGTCAAACGTGGTGTCGAACATCGGAATGTAGACATCGCGAAAGTGTTCCGGCTTGACGCTCTCGGCAATGATCGCGTCGATCTCTTCATCCGCTGGCCACAGCTCCTTCAAGGTGATGGGGTTGCCCTCGGAGTCATGACCCAGCACGCCTTTTTCAATATCAAAGCGCACACTGCCCGCGATGGCGTAGGCGACCACAAGAGGCGGCGAGGCAAGGAATGCCTGCTTGGCATAGGGATGTATCCTGCCATCGAAGTTACGATTGCCTGACAGCACGGCCGTTGCGTACAGGTCACGCTCGACCACTTCTCGCTGAATCTCGGGATCCAGTGCACCGCTCATGCCGTTGCAGGTGGTACAGGCAAAGCCGACGATGCCGAAACCAAGCTGCTCCAGCTCACTCAGCAGGCTGGATTCTTCCAGATAGAGCTGTACAGCCTTGGACCCAGGCGCCAGCGATGTCTTGACCCAAGGCTTGCGCGTCAGGCCCAGCTCATTGGCGCGCTTGGCGAGCAGACCCGCCGCGATCACGTTGCGTGGGTTCGAGGTGTTGGTACAGCTCGTGATGGCGGCAATGATGACCGCCCCATCCGGCATTTGGCCAGGCGTCTCTTCATAGGGCGCCACAATCCCCCGCGCTTCCAGCTCACGGGTGGATACCCGGTTATGGGGACTCGAAGGACCGGCAAGAGTGCGCTCGACCGTGGACAGGTCGAAGTGCAGCACGCGTTCGTACTGGGCATCGACCAGACTGTCCGCCCACAGCCCCGCTTCCTTGGCATAGGTTTCGACCAGGGCGACCTGTTCAGGCTCCCGTCCGGTCAACCTCAGATAGTCCAGCGTCTGGTCATCGATGTAGAACATGGCCGCGGTGGCACCATACTCCGGTGTCATGTTGGAGATAGTGGCCCGGTCACCCAAGGTCAGATGCGCGGCGCCTTCACCGAAAAACTCCAGATAGCTTGATACCACCCGCTCCGATCGCAGGTATTCAGTCAGGGCCAGCACAATGTCTGTCGCCGTGATACCCGGCTGTGGCTTGCCGCTAAGCTCTACCCCGACGATATCCGGTAGACGCATGTAAGAGGCTCGACCCAGCATCACGCTCTCGGCCTCCAGGCCGCCCACACCGACGGCAATGACGCCCAGTGCGTCTACATGGGGCGTATGACTGTCGGTGCCGACCAGCGTATCCGGGAAGGCAACGCCCTCCCGCGCCTGAATCACCGGCGACATCTTCTCCAGATTGATCTGGTGCATGATGCCGTTGCCCGGAGGAATGACGTCGACATTCTCGAAGGCCTCACGGGTCCAGTTGATAAAGTGGAAGCGGTCCTCGTTGCGCCGATCCTCGACAGCGCGATTCTTTTCGAAGGCGCCCTCCTCGAACCCCGGATGCTCCACCGCCAGCGAGTGATCGACGATCAGTTGGGTCGGCACCACAGGGTTGACCTTAGCCGGGTCACCGCCCTTTTCGGCGATGGCGTCGCGCAACCCTGCCAGGTCGACCAGGGCAGTCTGTCCCAGGATGTCATGACACACGACACGTGCCGGGAACCAGGGGAAGTCCAGATCCCGCTTGCGTTCGATGAGCTGTGACAGAGATGCCCTGAGATCCTCGGGAGGACAGCGCCTGACCAGGTTTTCCGCCAGCACTCGGGAGGTGTAAGGCAAACGCTCATAGGCGCCGTCGGCGATGGCATTCACCGCTTCCCGGGTGTCAAAGTAGTCCAGCTCAGTGCCGGGGAGCGGCTTTCGGAAATCGGTATTCATGGCAGGAGTTCACGGTCGCTTGCACCATCGAATGCGGCTCGATGACACATGTTGTTAGAAGAAGCGGCAGGCAGAGTGCCTGCCGCTGCTGGCCGATATGCGAGTGTTGCGTCAATCGCGCTGCTCGATCGGCACCCAGTCAGAGTGTGCAGGCCCGGTGTAGTCGGCGCTGGGACGAATGATGCGGTTATTGTCACGCTGTTCAAACACGTGAGCGCACCAGCCGGTCACCCGCGAGCACACAAAGATCGGTGTAAACAGCTTGGTCGGAATGTCCATGAAGTGGTAGGCGCTGGCATGGAAAAAATCGGCGTTGCAGAACAGCTTCTTCTCACGCCACATGACCGCTTCAACCCGCTCCGACACCGGATACAGGAAGCTGTCGCCCACGTCCTCCGAGAGCTTCTTGGACCACTGCTTGATGATGGCATTGCGGGGATCGGACTCGCGGTAGATGGCGTGGCCGAACCCCATGATCTTTTCCTTGCGCTCCAGCATGCCGAGGATTTCCTGCTCGGCCTCTTCCGGGCTCCGCCAGTTCTCGATCATCGCCATGGCTGCCTCGTTGGCACCGCCATGCAAGGGGCCGCGCAACGAACCAATCGCCCCGGTCACGCAGGAGTGCATGTCGGACAAGGTCGAGGCACAGACCCGCGCAGTAAAGGTGGAGGCGTTGAACTCGTGCTCTGCGTAAAGGATCAGCGAGACGTTCATCACTCTGGCATGCAGCTCTGACGCGGGCGCATCGCGCAGCAAGTGCAGAAAGTGACCGCCGATGGACGCATCGTCTGTCTCGGTCTCGATACGCACTCCATCGTGGCTGAAGCGGTACCAGTAGCAGATGATGGATGGCAGCGCCGCCAGCAGACGGTCGGCGACATCCTGCTGCTGGCCGAAATCGGCTTCCGTCTCGAGATTGCCGAGCATCGATGCGCCGGTACGCATGACGTCCATGGGGTGGGCATCCGCCGGGATCTGCTCCAGTACGGTCTTCAAGGCATCGGGCAGACCTCGCAAGCTCTTGAGCTTGGCAATGTAGTCGTCAAGTTCACGCTGGTTGGGCAGCTTTCCCTTCAACAGCAGGTAGGCGACCTCCTCGAAGCGGGCCTTGTCTGCCAGCTCCTTGATATCATAGCCGCGATAGGTCAGCCCCGACCCACTCTGTCCCACCGTGCACAATGCCGTGGCACCAGCACTTTGCCCGCGCAACCCAGCGCCTCCGATCGGTTTGTCAGCCATGGCGTAGCTCCTTATGTCATCGTTGGACGTTGTTATAAAAAATGATTAAGCGTGATTGAGCGCGAAAGCGCGTCACCGCATCATCTGGCGAGCCGATGTGATGTCAGTCCTTGCCCTCGGCGAACAGCGCATCCAGCTTGCGTTCGAACTCGTGGTAGCCCAGCACGTCGTAGAGCTCTTCACGGGTCTGCATCATGTCCACCACATCGCGCTGGTGACCGTTGCTTTGAATACTCTGATACACCTGAAGCGCTGCTGCGTTCATCGCCCTGAAGGCTGAAAGCGGATACAGGACCAGACGACAGCCCACTTCGGCCAACTCCTGCTGACTGAACAGCGGGGTCGCTCCGAACTCTGTGATATTGGCGAGAATCGGTGCATCAACCCGAGCACAAAACGCGCGGTAGTCATCCAGGGTATGCACGGCTTCAGCGAAGATGGCGTCAGCGCCAGCCTCGATGCACGCATTGGCGCGCTCGATGGCAGCATCCAGCCCCTCTTTCTGAAAGGCATCGGTACGCGCGATCAAGTAGAAATCCGGATCGATGCGGGCGTCCGCCGCCGCCTTGACGCGATCCACCATCTCCTGCTGGGAGACGATGGCCTTGTTGGGACGGTGGCCACAGCGCTTCTGCGCCACCTGGTCTTCCAGATGCACGGCCGCCACGCCTGCACGCTGCATTTCCTTGACCGTGCGCGCGATGTTGAAGGCCCCACCCCAGCCAGTATCGATATCCACCAGCAGTGGCAGGTCACTGGCACCGCAGATGCGGTGGGCATCTTCCACCACATCATTCATGGTGGTCATGCCCAGATCAGGCAGACCGAAGGACGCATTGGCAACCCCCCCGCCAGACAGGTAAATCGCCTGGTGGCCTGCACGTTCGGCCAGCATCGCGGTGTAGGCATTGATGGTGCCGACGATGGGTAACGGCGTATGGGCGGCAAGGGCTGCGCGGAAGCGAGCGCCCGGCGTCATTGAGCTAGGGGATGTCATGCAAGTCTCCAATCATGGTGGGGTCGAAAAATAGGCCATCAGCTACCGAGGTCAGCACCGATGACCACATCGGGCTCGTCACGGCCTTCGAGAGAGGCGGCATAGCGGGCCATGACGTTCTCGCGGGAAGCGCTGACATGGCGTCGCATCAGCAGCTCGGCAAGCTCGGCGTCCCCTGCCTCAATGGCGTCGACGATACGGTGGTGTTCGACAAACGCCTTCTGCGGTCTGGCACCGCTGGCACTGAACTGAGTGCGATACATGCGCACCAGGTAGTAGAGGTCATCACACAGCAACGCCATGAGCATCCGATTGTGGCTACCGAGCACGATGCGGTAGTGAAAATCCAGATCGCCCTCGCGCTGGTAATAGGCTTCACCGCTGGCCAGGTCCGCCTGCTTCTCGTGCACGGCCAGGACCTCTCTCAGCCCGGCTATCTCGCTGGCCGTCATGTGCTCGGCCGCGATTCTCGCCGCCATGCTCTCGAGCGCCTCGCGTACATCGAAAAGCTCCATCAGCTCTTTCATCGACAGCTTGACCACCCGCGCCCCGACGTGGGGCACGCGCTCGATCAAGCGGTGCGCTTCAAGGCGGCGCATGGCTTCTCGCAGTGGGCCACGGGATATGCCATAGGCCTTCGACAGGCCCGGCTCGGTGATCTTGCTGCCAGGCGCCAGCTCACCACGGACGATGGCGTCCTGCAGCTGGTGGAAAACACGCTCTGCCAGGGTCCTGACTTCGGGGGGTACCACTATCTCGTGTTCAGCGCTGGTCATGGCTTGATTGTCGACAATAAATGGATAACAGGAATGTAAGACAGGCCAAAGACTGGGTCAATGCCCGGTAAGGACCACAACCTTAGCCATTGGTTGTAGACAATACAACCCAAGGTGTCAGCACGGTGACAAATGCAGCGTTGAGGCAACGCCCGCGGCAACAACGACAAGTGTTTGCGTTGGCCGTAGAATACGCAGCCTGCACTACCCGAGGCCCCGCATGAACGCCCAGCTAGACATCACGCCAATGCCCTATCAGCCCACGCCACTCGGCTATTTCGAGTCACTCCGCTCGAGACCTGGTGCTGTGCTGCTGGACAGCGGCAGGCCTAAGGCTCCCGGCGGGAGGTTCGATATCTTGACCAGTGATCCGCTCGATCAACTGGAGATCGACCCGCTGGGCAAGGCGTGGGATGCGGAAGGCAACCTTGTGACGGGCTCTCCCTTCGCCGCTCAGCAACGCCTGCTGGACCGATTGCCAAAGACAGACCTGGTCTCCGAGCTGCCCTTTCTCGGAGGCTTGATCGGCTATTGGAGCTATGACCTGGGTCGTCTTATCGCCGGAGTCAAAGGCCCGGCACGCGCAAGCACCCGACTTCCCCTGGCACGACTGGGCCTTTACGACTGGGCCTTGATTCAGGACCACGAGCAACAACGCAGCTATCTCGTTGCCGACGCGGCGCGACGTCAGCAGGTCCTCGCCTGGCTGCTCGAGCCTGCCGAAGACAGTCACTTCACACTGACATCCCGCTTCACCTCCAACCTCGACGAAGCGTCCTACCGCGACCGCTTTGAGCGTGTTCAGCACTACATTCGGGCAGGAGACTGCTACCAGATCAATCTTGCCCAGCGCTACTCGGCACGCTACCAGGGCGATCTATGGGGAGCCTACCGGCGCCTTCGAGCGGCGACCCCAACGCCCTTTTCCGGATTCATGTCGTGGCAAGGCCGTCACGCTGAACAAGGTCTCCTGTCGGTGTCTCCAGAGCGCTTTATCGAATGCCGGGAAGGTACCGTGGAAGCACGACCCATCAAGGGCACTCGTCCTCGTGGACAGTCGCCGGCCGAAGACTTGGCCCTCGCTGAAGAACTACGGCAAAGCGTCAAGGACCAAGCCGAGAACGTCATGATCGTGGACCTGCTACGCAATGACCTGGGGCGAGTCTGCGAAACCGGCAGTGTGAACGTTCCCCAACTGTGTGGTCTGGAAAGCTACGCCAACGTGCATCACCTGGTCAGCATCGTGAGTGGAAAGCTACCGCCACACACGCCACCGCTGACCCTGATGGAGGCAGCGTTCCCTGGGGGATCCATCACCGGGGCACCCAAGATTCGCGCCATGCAGATCATCGACGAACTGGAGCCAGACAGACGCAGTGCCTACTGCGGCAGCCTCGGCTATGTCGATGTTCGTGGCCATATGGACACGTCCATCGCGATTCGCACGGTGGTGGCCGATGACAAGCACCTGCATATCTGGGGAGGCGGTGGTCTAGTGGCCGATTCCGAGGCAGACGCTGAGTACACTGAGACCCGGGACAAGATTCGCCACCTGATGTCAGCCCTGGGCGATAGCAGCCATCAGGACTGACCCGCCCAAACCAATGGGAATAAGAACCCTTATCGCTAATCGATAAACGCTATATAAGAACCGAACCAATCGATATTGGGGCCGGACTAGCGCCTTTTGGTAGGGTAGCGGCAAAACACACACTGGAGGTCGCCGTGACGCCCTTTGACCCCAATGCCTTCGTCCTGGAACATGACCAGGCGACGCCCAAGAACATCCTGAAAGCCGCCTATGAGGCCTTCGGCCAGCTGACAGTCTCCTTCTCCGGTGCCGAAGACGTGGTCCTGATCGACCTGGCCCTCAAGGTGGCGCCCAAGGATAAGGTGCACGTCTTCTGCCTGGATACCGGACGGCTGCATGCGGAAACCTACGAGTTTATCGAGCGGGTGCGTGAGCACTACGCCATCGAGATAGACATCCGCTTTCCTGATCAGCAGGCAGTTCAGGACCTGGTTCGCGAGAAGGGCCTGTTCAGCTTCTATCAGGATGGCCACCAGCAGTGCTGCGGCATTCGCAAGGTAGCACCATTGCGTGAACGCCTGGCCGGACTCCCCGTCTGGGTCACCGGGCAGCGTCGCGACCAAAGCCCAGGCACCCGCTCCCAGCTGCAGATCGCTGAACGCGACACCACCTTCGGCAGTGAGTCATCACCGCTGTACAAGATCAATCCATTGACCCACTGGTCCAGTGAAGACGTCTGGAACTACATCCGCTCCTTCGATGTGCCTTACAACCGTCTGCATGAGCAGGGCTACGTCAGCATTGGTTGCGCGCCCTGCACCAGGCCCATCCTTCCCGGGCAGCACGAACGTGAAGGACGCTGGTGGTGGGAAGACCAGGGCGGCAAGGAGTGCGGTCTGCACGTCCTCAACCTGCCCCCGGTGGCCGCCAAGGATTAAGCATCCACCGGCACGAGCGTCGAGCTGAATCAAAAAAAGCGCCCTTCGGGGCGCTTTTTGGTGTCCTGCGGCTACGCTTCTGCTGCTTACGTCAGCGTACTGGCAGCTCGATACCCTCGAACAGGGTGTGCTCATGCCGGGGCCCTGCCGCCAGCGCCGCATCCACCAGATCTCGATCAAGGTGGTCGGCAAACTGTTTCAGGAAGTCATACATGTAGCCACGCATGAAGGTTCCTCGACGAATGCCGATCTTGGTGGTGGAACTGTCGAACAGATGACTGGCATCCAGCGCCACAAGATCATGATCCAGCTCTTCATCCACCGCCATGTGCGCCACAATGCCTACGCCGAGTCCAAGCCGCACATAGGTCTTGATCACATCGGCATCAGCGGCCGTCAGCACCACATTGGGCGACAGGCCCCGAGCCCTGAAGGCATCGTCGAGCTGAGACCGACCGGTAAAGCCAAAAACGTAGGTCACCAGGGGGTGTTCGGCCAGCTCATCCAGGCCCAGTCGCTCTACCCCCGCCAACGGATGATCGCGCGGCACCAGCACACAGCGATTCCAGCGGTAGCAGGGCAACAGCACGAGATCATTGAAGAGTTCAAGGGATTCGGTGGCGATGGCAAAGTCCGACTGCCCTTCACTCACCATCTGAGCAATCTGCTTGGGCGTCCCCTGCTGCATGTGCAAGGCCACGTCAGGATATCGCTGAGTGAACGACTGAATCACGGGAGGCAGACAATATCGGGCTTGGGTGTGCGTAGTGGCAATGGCCAGGCTTCCACGTCGCTCATCCGAATGTTCCTGAGCCACATCCTTGATATTGGCCGTCAATCGCAGCACCTGACCGGCCAGCTCGATGATCGCTTCGCCAGCCGGGGTGACTCGGGTAAGGTGCTTGCCACTGCGCGCGAAAATCTCCACCCCCAGCTCGTCCTCGAGCAGGCGGATCTGCTTCGAGATCCCTGGCTGGGAGGTGAACAGACTCTGGGCGGTCGCCGATACATTGAGGTTGTGGCGGGAAACCTCCCAGATGTAGCGCAGCTGCTGTAATTTCATGGCCGGAGCTTACCTCGCCCGAAGTCGTCGGATTGGTGCAAGAGAGATGCGGCAAGGCGCTCAATGGAGGTATCAGCCATGTTCGGCATGGCGTAAATGCCTTTTACGTACAATAGTTGCCATGGCAACGGACTCGTTCGTAAGAGGGGCCACCGCCGCCCGGCACATGCCAAAGCGCCATAAAGAACCCTGCGGTGATTACTTTATAGCATAATGAGATCGATTGCAGCGGTTCGTAAGCTGACTAAGAAACTATCGACCCAATATTTGCCAGCGTATTGGCCGACCGCTACCATCGTGCCACCGGACATGGCGGACATGTCCCCCATTCCGCTCGATGAAGCGCAACATATATGGAGAAACACATGGCTAACAATGTCGATGTCACCAATGCCAACTTCGAGCAGGAAGTTCTGCAGGCCGATTCCCCGGTATTGCTGAAGTTCTGGGCTCCCTGGTGCGGTCCGTGCAAGGTGATGGCACCGGTGGTCGATGAAGTCGCCGAAGAGCGTGACGGCGCCCTCAAGGTGGTCAGCATCAATGTGGACGACGCCCCTGAGATCGCCGCCGAGCAGGGCGTGCGCGGTGTGCCCACCGTCATGCTGTTCAAGTCAGGCGCCAAGGTTGCTTCCTTGGTGGGCGCTCAGTCGAAGTCTCAGCTGACCCAGTTCATCGAACAGAACGCCTGAGCAGCATGACCTGACGAGCGCCCGGCACGACACCGCCTGTGCAGGGCAAGTCAGTGCTGATACACCGAACCCGACGCCTGTGAACAGGCGTCGGGTTCGGTGCTTTTAGGCCTTCATCCCGGCATGCTGCCAGGCCACTCGCGCGCTTACTTGCGCAGCACGTAGCGCAGGATCTCCACCACCTGACCAGTGGTGGTCGCCCAAGCCTGAGCGTCAGCGTCGACCTCCTTGAGAGGGTGCACGATCTCTTCTGCGTGCAGGGTGACATAGGGTTTGCCAAGCGCCGCACAGTACCCCGCGTCGAAGGCCGCATTCCATTGCTTGTACTTGTCACCAAAGCGTACGATGACCAGGTCGCTCTCGCCGATCAGGGTTCTGGTGCGAATCGCATTGACCCGCGATGACTGATGGTCCCGCCAAAAGCCATTCCCAGGCACGCCGAGCATATCACCAGCTGCATCACTGGCATCATGGTCGGTCACCGGCTGGGTGAAGACGACGTCGAGCCCCGCCTCCCGGGCGCCCTGCTTGATCTCTTCACGCCAATCGGTATGTATCTCTCCAGACAGGTAGACGGTAAAGCTCATTGCATCGTTTCCTTTGTAGGGTGAGACCGGCTGTTTCAAGAAGGACACTCACCGCCTCATCCGAGGCAGGCCTCGCGAGCACGGCGCGGCCCCTCTTCTCTCTGAGCCGGCCAGCTGTTAATTTTATTCGGGTGGTGATGACGGGACATGGAGCGCCCTCTGGCTCAGCCATGATACCTGGTGGTCTGAACCACACAACCACGTGCCGACCGCTGACACTGCCTTCTTCATGGCCAGCACCGATGAGAGACGGCGACAAGGAACCTAGATGCAAGACACGGACCCCACTGACAACGCAGCACCGATGTCCTCGGCAGATACGCGCGAGATCAATCGTCGTCAGGGCCACTTCGCCAGCCAGGACACCTTCTGGCTGTTTGGCTACGGTTCGCTCATCTGGAAGGCCGACATCGCTTATCGCAAGCGTCGTCCCGCCCTCATTCATGGCTACAGCCGACGCTTCTGGCAAGGATCCCACGATCATCGGGGGACACCAGACGCGCCCGGGAGGGTCGCCACCCTAGTGCGTGAGGAAGGCGCATCATGCCTGGGCATGGCCTACCTGATCGGCCCCGAAGCGCTCAGCCCACTGGATTTGCGCGAGAAGAATGGCTATCTGCGAGCCAGTGTCACCCTGCACTTCGTCGACCATGGGACGAATGGCGATCAGCCCCGGAACCAGCACCAGGTCTCGGCCACACCTCAGACAGCAACGGGCTTGGTGTATATCGCCAGTAGTGACAACCCGGCATACCTTGGTGATGCACCGGTCGATCACATCGTCCAGCAGATCGCCCGATCCCACGGACCCAGCGGCCCCAACAGCGATTATCTGCTGAACCTCGCGGATGCGCTGAACGGTCTTGGCGGCGACGATGCCCACGTCTTCCAACTGGCACAGCTGTTACGCCAGCGAATGCGCCAGGCGGCCCCTCAGTCGTCTTATCTTGAGTGAGCGCCGCCCTGCCCTGTTCTCAGCAATTCGTTCTCCGAAAACCGTTCTCGAAAAACTGCTCTCGAAGCGTAGGCCTTGACCTGTTATCGCTGATCGGATGCCGCTGAACTGTCTTCGATGACCTGTCTTACATGAGCTGTCTTACATGGCTTCTTTCGATGATCGTTGGCAGTACACCGTGCCTTGACCGCATGGACCCCTCGCGGTGATCTGATCGACAATGCGCTTTACAGCAGCCCGAGCCCTGTCAGCCGACAGGCCGCTTCTGCCCTTTACTCGCTGGAGATCCCAGATGAGCGTCACTCTTGAAGACGTCAGACACGCCGCTGACGCCATTGGTAGCCACATCGTGCGCACCCCGTTGCTGCACTCTGCCACCCTGTCGCGACTGACCGGTTGCGAGCTGTATATCAAGTTCGAGAATCACCAGTTCACCGCTGCCTTCAAGGAACGCGGTGCGCTCAACCACCTGCTCGCCCTGACCGAAGCGGAGCGCAAACGTGGCGTCATCGCCATGTCAGCCGGCAATCATGCTCAGGCCGTGGCTTATCACGCTTCGCGGCTGGGCATCCACGCCGTCATCGTCATGCCGCGTCACACCCCAAACCTGAAGGTCAGCAATACCCGTGCTCTGGGGGCCGAGGTCCATCTGCAGGGAGATGGCGTTGACGAGGCAGGTGCCTACGCGGCGCGCCTGGCCGCCGAACATGACTACGTCTTCGTCCATCCCTACGACGATGAGAAGGTGATTTCAGGCCAGGGCACTATCGCACTCGAAATGCTGGAGGACGAGCCGTCGCTCGAGGCGCTGGTCATCCCCATCGGCGGTGGTGGGCTTATGGCAGGCAACGCCGTCGCGGCCAAGGGACTTAACCCCTCCATCGATCTTCTTGGCGTGCAGACCGCACGATTCCCTGCCATGCAGCAGGCCCTGGCCGGCGAGCCGATTCACTGCGGGCGTGCCACCATTGCAGAAGGCATTGCGGTGAAGCAGCCCGGCCAGATCACGCGGGAGCTGATCCGACAGCACGTCGGTGACATCCTGCTGGTCGATGAAGCGGATATCGAGCGCGCCATCCTGATGCTGCTGGAAATCGAGAAGACGGTGGCAGAGGGCGCTGGTGCCGCAGGACTTGCCGCGGTGCTGAGCCAACCCGAGCGTTTCCGTGGTCGCAAGGTAGGACTGGTACTGTGCGGCGGCAATATCGACATGCAGGCGCTATCGTCTGTGATTCAACGAGGACTGGTCAGGTCCGGCAGGATCGTGCGCGTGCGGGTCGGCATATCGGATGTCCCGGGTTCCTTGTCGGAGCTCACGCAGCTGCTGGCTGAGCAGCGCGCCAATGTCATCAGCATCACCCACCAGCGCACCTTTACCGACCTTTCCCTGCGAGCGACAGAAGTGGAGGCCACCCTGGAAACCCTCGGCAGTGAGCACACCCGCGACGTCCTGGCAGCGCTTCGCCGCGAAGGCTACGACCCGGTGATGCCCGCCAACGAAGTCCACCCCGATGAACGCTACGCCAGCGCTGGCGAGCCAAAGGATACCTCCCAGCGCTGAGCACGCAGCACTGCGAGTGCTGAGTCACTCGCATGGCTCCAGTGGCATAGCAAGTTGAATCGCCAGATGAATCGCCACTGGGGCACCCCTAACATCCCTCTGCCAGCATCACTCTCGCAACAGCCCCGCGGAGCGCAGTGCATTGCCTGTCGCGGGCCCCAGCTGGGCCAGCACGTCGAGCTGGACAGCCAGTTCGGTGACCTGCCCCGCCTGTGCCAGCTGTTCGACACGGGCAGCCTGAGCCTCGACCGCCTGACATCCCAGCGAGGCAGAGATCCCCTTGATATCGTGGGCCAGCTGCGCCAGCTGCCCGTGGTCACGCTGCGCCAGTGCGTCACGCATCTCTCCCAGCCGGCCTGGAAAGCGCTGCAGATAGCTGGCGATCATGCGACTGAGGGCCTGCGGTGAGAGCACCTGACGCAGCTCCTCTACGGCATCGCCCGACAGCAAGGTCTCGTCCACGCTGATCTGGGTTTCCAGCATCGGGGCCACGACCGTCGGCGTAAGAGCCTCACCGCCTGCCGCTTCAGCAGCATCGGCGTCAGCGCTGTCTGGCTGACCGTACTGACGCAGCATCTCGGCCAGCTCTCTTCGGGAGAATGGCTTTCCGATGACATCATCCATCCCCGCATCCAGGCAGGCACGATGGTGCTCAGGCATCACGTTGGCGGTGACCGCAATGACCGGCAGCCGCCGGACCCGACGCCCCTGCTCAGCCTGAGACTGCTCGTGGGCGCGCCAGCGACGGGTCGTCTCCAACCCATCCATCACCGGCATCTGCATGTCCATCAGCACCAGGTCAAAATCACGCTGCATCAGCACTTCCAACGCTTGCTGACCATTGCCCACCAGCTCGCAGGTCTGGCCCAGCCGCGTCAACATTGCTGCCACCAGCTCCCGATTCAGAGCATTGTCCTCAACCACCAGGATGTGACGACAGGAAAGGGCCTGCTGGGAGGTAGAGCCAGCCACCTCTTCCACACCCTCTACCACCGGCAGGCTGAGATCGAACCAGAAACGGCTGCCTGACCCAGGCTGGCTTTCCACCTTGAGCTCTCCGCCCATGGCCGCCACCAGCTGAGAGCAGATGGCCAAGCCCAAGCCCGCCCCTTCGTGGCGCCGTGACAATGCGGAGTCGGTCTGCGCAAAGGGCTCGAAGATACGTTGCTGATCTTCCTCGGCGATCCCGCAGCCGGTGTCGTAGACCATGAAGGTCAGCACGTCATCGCCCTTGTCAGCAACCCTCAGCATGACGAAGCCACTCTCGGTGAACTTGAAGGCATTGTTGAGCAAGTTCATCAACACCTGGCGAAGCCGGTGCACGTCTCCGTCCACCCAGGCCGGAAGCTTCGGGGCCGCCCGCATAAGAAACTGGACACCGCTACTGCTCTGGGTTTGATATCCCGTGGCTAACTGGTCGAGCATTCTGGTCAGGTGGAAGGGCTGGCGCTCGACGGCCAGATGACCTGCCTCGATGCGGGTATAGTCCAGTACATCGTTAATGACTGATCGCAGCCCAGCAGCACTGTCCCGCAACCCTTCGATTTGCCGACGCCCCTGCTCACTGAGTGCTTCATCGTGCAGCAAGTCCGCCATGCCCAGCACTCCGTTGAGGGGCGTGCGGATCTCATGACTCATGATTGCCATGAAGTCGGACTTCGCACGGTTTGCCACCTCCATGCGATGGTAGGCTTCGCGCAACGCTTCAGACTGGGCTTCCAGCAACTGCGTCTTCTGCCGATGCTGGCGAGCCTCCTTGACCAGTGCCCAGATCAGTACACCACCGGCCAACAGGGATAGCAGAACAGCGACCAGCATCGCCACGTACAGCTGCCCAAGCACCTGCATGTCGCTGCTACGTTCTTCGGCGGACACTCTGCCATGCTGCAGCATCAGCCGGCGACTCAGCTCCTGAGCTTCGGCCAGGCGGTTGTTCAGGGTGCGCCTCAAGGGCTCGTCGTAGGCGACCTGGCCGTCGGCGATCGCGACAAAGCGATCGTCCAAGGACTGCATGATGCCCTCTATCTCGCTGATCAGGTCGCCTGCCGCCGCATGATCAGCCAGAAAATTCGCCGCCTGACCTTCGAGCAGGAAGACGAAGCGTCCGTAGAGCAGCTCGAACTCAAGCAGGGTCTCCTCCACCTCGGTGTCGCCCCGCTGCCACAGCGCCAGCCGCAGGTCCCTCAGCGCACGATCGTATTGGTAGAGCGTCCAGGTGACCGTATCGATATCGCGATGGTGAAGCGCGTTACTGCGGTCATAGATCAAGCCGCCCGTGATCACCACGGCAACGATGAAGACGATGGCGGCTACGGCGGGCGCCTTGATGCGCAGAAGCTGTGGCATGACCAATCAGCGCACCTCGATTCGAGCGACTTGCCAGACGGAACGGCTGAAATAGATATTGGTCTTGAGCTCAGGCTCATCATCGAAGGGGTACACAACGAACAACGGGCCCTTGTCGCGAATCCGCATGGGCTCGCCATCTCGGCGCATGGCCAGAATCACGTCATGCTGCTCGGCATCTTCTGCCGGAATCAACGACTCGTAATCCTTGATCGCAATCACACGCAGCTCACTGCCTTCGGCACCAGCAGCAGCGAGCACATCGCGCAGCAGAGGTCCGGAGAACCGCGACTGACCATCTATCCAGGGATTGCCTGTCGTCACATCGTGCTGGGGTAAGGACTCCAGCATGCGAGCATCGAAATGGGCTTCTTCGTCGACATTGGGAGACGTAAGCTGACCCGACAGCGTGAGAATGACACGCTCCTGTGGAGACTCCAGAGCCAGCGCGGGGACTGTCACCAGCAGCAACATCACCAGAGGTATGAGTCGCCATGTCAGTACTGCTTTGCTGCACCATCCCTGCTGCCGCTGCATAGTATGTCTCCGCTGAACACCGGGTTTCCCTACGAAACTTTGCCGTATCAGCGATATGCTACTGCCAGTGCTGCCTCAAGGGAAACTCTGGGTCAACCCTGAGCGCACCACAACCGGCCACGGACAGGCTTTCGTCGTCCTGATCGGCAAAGAGATTCGCAGACCGCGAACCCGTCACACAGCCCTGAGCCAATCGCAGAGCCCTGCGCCAGCCGCAGACGGAGCAACAACGGTGCAAAACAGTGAAAGCAGTGCCGTGGGCATCAGTCAGTCAAACACGCGGCCGAACGTGTCTAGCGCAAGCTGTCGAACACTCCTGCGTGTCGCCAGGCCAGGCCTGTCTGGGTACCCATCTCTTCTAGCTCGCGGATCAAGGACGCGACCGCCTCCAGCCGCTGCTCCCCAACGCAGTCCAGAAGTCGCTGCGCAACCTCGGCCACGGCAAGACACCCCAGGGTACGGGATGCATGCTGTAACTCGCTGGCCTCGGACACCAGCACCGACAGGTCACCTTCCTCACGGGCTTGAGACATACGCGCAATGCGGGCCGGAAAGCGCGCGAGATAGCCACGCACCATGCGCTCCAAAGCATCCGCGGAGACCATCGAACGCAACTCCTGAAGGGTGGTTGAGGCGATCACTGCTGGACGGTTGGCAGAGCCATCAGCGGGGCTGTGGAGAGAGCCATCAGCGGGGCTGTGGAGAGAGCCATCAGCGGGGCTGTGGAGAGAGCCATCAGCGGGGCTGTGGAGAGAGCCATCAGCGGGGCTGTGGAGAGAGCCATCAGCGGGGCTGTGGAGAGAGCCATCAGCGGGGCTGTGGAGAGAGCCATCAGCGGGGCTGTGGAGAGAGCCATCAGCGGGGCTGTGGAGAGAGCCATCAGCGGGGTTATTGAACGAGCCATCAGCGGGCTTGTGAACAACACCCTGTTGGACAATGCCCTTGCCGTCCAGGGAGGGGTAGACCCGTGAAGGATAGCGCTCCAGCACGCAGGCAAGGTCGTGGCGCGTGAAGGGCTTGCCGATCAAGTCGTCCATGCCCGCCTCCAGGCTCGCCCTGCGATGCTCAGGCAGCACGTTGGCCGTCACCGCAATGATCGGCAGGCGGTAGTCCTCATCGCCATCAACACCACGCCCAGAGCGTTCCTTGTCACGCCACCGCCGGGTCGTCTCCCAGCCGTCCATTACCGGCATCTGCAAATCCATCAAGACCAGATCAAACTCGCGTTCTGCCAAGACCAGCAGGGCTTCCTCGCCATTGGCGGCCCGCTCGCAGGACTGCCCCAGCCGGGCCAGCATGCTGGCCACCAGCTCGCTATTCAGGGGATTGTCATCCACCACCAGGACATGATGCGGTGCCAAGGCATCTGCCGCAGAGCTAACGGAGGGCTCGTCTTTCAGTGCCACTTCGTCGCAGGCAGGTAAAGGCAGCTCAAACCAGAAGCGGGAACCACTACCCAACTGGCTGTCCAGCTTGAGGTCTCCGCCCATGGCGCGAACCAGATTACGGGCGATGGGTAGTCCCAGGCCGGCCCCATCGTGGCGTCGGGCCATGACCGAGTCAGATTGCTCGAAGGGCTCGAAGACGCGGTCCACATCCTGCTTTGAGATGCCGCATCCCGTGTCATAGACCACAAACGAAATTCTCTCATCCTGAGCGCGGCTGACGCGCAGCATCACGAAGCCCTGGCGCGTGAACTTGAACGCATTGTTGAGCAGGTTCTGCAAGACCTGGCGCAGCCGATGCAGATCGCCAAGCACCCAATCCGGCAGGTCAGGGGCCAGTCGCATCAAGAACTGTACGTCGCTCTGATGGCGCGAACGATATCCAAGCGTCGCCTGCTCGAGCATCCCCCGCAGGGCAAAGGGTTCTTGCTCCACGTCGATGCGCCCGCTTTCCAGACGAGTGAAATCAAGCACATCGTTGATGACGCTTTTCAGCCCGGTCGCACTGGCCTCGAGCCCTTCGATGTGGCGCTTGCCCTGTTCACTCAGGGATTCGTCCCGCAGCAGGTCAGCCATACCCATGACGCCACTCAACGGTGTGCGCATCTCGTGACTCATGATCGCCATAAAGTCGGTCTTGGCGCGACTGGCGCTCTCGGCTCTTTCCACCGCATCCTTCAATGCGCGAGACTGCGCCTGAAGCAGCTCGGCCTTGAGCGTATGCGCACGCCCTTCACGCATCAGAGCCAGAACAAGTACGGTGCCAGCCCCCATGATCAACACGATACAGGCCAGCACCACGCCATAGAGGCGCAGTAACGACTGCGTGTCACGGGTGCGGATCTCAGCCACGCTCGCCTTATGCTGCAGCAACATGTCGAGACTTGAAGACTGCAGCTGCGTCAGTGTCTGACGCAGTGACGTTCTTGCCGCTTTATCCAGCGGCGCCCCGGCCACGAGATCACCCACCCGCACATCCAGCTCATCAATCAGCTGCTCACTCTGCAGATAGAGCGCTTGAGAGGCCTGGGTCTGATGCAGGAAGGCGCGGGTTTGCCCTTGTCGTAACAGGTCATTGCGCCCCTGCAGAATCTCGAAATCCAGCGCCAGCTCATCTATGGCATCAGCCGGCGCTTCGGCCACCAGGATGCGCATCTCTCGCACCATGCGGTCGAATTGATAGAGATTCCAGGTGACGGTATCCAGGATTCGGTGCTGAAGTTCCTGCTGACGATCAAAGGTCAAACCGCCCGCGACCAACGCGGCCACGAAGAACATTACGGTGGCCGTCGCGGCTACCCGCGAGCGATAGGGCAAGCTCAGCATGACTGGGCCCTTGGCCGCCAGACGTCAACGCACATCGATGGACTCCACTTGCCAGACCGAGCGCGTCAGGTATACCGCGTTATAGAGATGGGGCCGCTCATCAAAGGGATAGATGACGAACAGAGGGCCTTGATGGCGGACCTCGAGCGCATTGCCATCGCGAGACATCGCCAAGACAATGCCGAAATCCCTCGCGTCTTCCACGGGAATGGTCGCCGCAAAATCATTCAGTGCCGCGACCCGCAGTTCCATGCCGCGAGCGTCTACTGCCTCCAGCAAGGCCATCAGCAGTGGACCGTCGTAGACCGATGCTCCGTCGTACCAGGGAAGATGGGTGCTGATTTGCCCTTGATCCAGCGCAAGCAGCATATCGCGATCAAACCATGCCTGATCACCCACGTTGGTAATACCAATATCGCCGGATACCTTCAGCAAGGGTTTGCCAGCAGGCGGCTCAAGCGCCATCGCCAGGGAAGACACCAAGGTCAGCCCAAGAACCGCAAGATGCCAACGATATCGCACATTTCCCCCTTTGCCGAGTTCGATACTCGGAGGCGTTTCCGGCTTATCGTCTTCGCTTGTATGCTGATTCAGCCGTACCGAATGTTAAAATAGTAAATCATAGGACACAATTCGTCACGTGATGAAACGCAAGGTCTCCCATGCCACCTACCAGTGCTTTACGGCCCGACGACATGCCCACTTTTGCCCTCTGCCATGGCTCCAGCGGCGCCTTATGATCGGCCAAGTTCAGCCGCCAACCAATCCGCCAGATCATTGGCATGAGGATGACGCGGGCCGTGCGCCCCGGAGGCCAAATGCAGGGTCAGACAGGCCTCCGTGGTCACAAACCCCCAGGGAGCAAGCAAACGCCCAGCACGCACGTCGTCTTCCACCAGATAGTCCGGGGAGATGCCCACGCCCAGCCCCACCAGTGTCGCCTCGAGCATGTAGGTAAGATGCTCGAAGCCCTGTCCCATGGAGAGGCCCTCAACGCTCAACCCCTGCTGACAACACCAGTCACTCCAGGCTGACGGCCGCGAGCGAGTATGCAGTAAAGGGTGCCCCAGGAGTTCTTGCGGCTGCCGCCGGTCCTCCCCTCGAGTGGACGCGATCTGATAGTGCGGGCTGTGGACGGGGCCGATACGCTCCTTCCCCAGCACTCGAATAAGCGCACGCTCGTCGAGGCTATCGGGCAGGCGCTGGAACCGCAGCACACCGTCCGCTCCTGGCGGTACACCCTCCCCTTCTTCACTGGCACTCAGGTGCAGTTCCAACGTCGGAAGCGCCGTCTTCAGCGCCGCCAGGCGCGGGATAAACCAGCGCGCCAGAAATGAGCCAGGACAGTTCAGCACAAAGGGGCGCCCCTGTCCCCGCTGCGACACGTCACTGCACACTCTGGCTAGCGCTCCTAGATGAAAGCCGATGGCATCGGCCAGCTCCTGACCCGCGTCGGTCAGGCGCACTCCTCTGCCCTCTCTTTCCAGCAGGTGCACACCCAGCTGCTGCTCAAGGCCCTTGATCTGGCGGCTCACGGCCCCGTGGGTAAGGTGCAACGCGGTCGCGGCCCGGGACACGCTGCCCAGTTCCGCTACCGCCTCCAGAGCCCTCAGCGCTCGCATTGACGGCAGCCTGTCCCCTGCCAAGGTGACGGGCGCTCCCCGGCGTGCCTGATCTGTCATGATGCCCCTCCGCCCACGGCCAAATATGTGACTTTTTCTCACAGATTAGTGCAACGATATCGATTTTTCAGGTGCCCGTCAGCGGTTATTCTTGGCCTCGACACCCATGGCGCTGGTCGCGCCGCGACAGCTTTGGAGCTTCCGATGAGCCAACACGACACGACACAGAGCCTCCGCCAGGGGCCCGACTCAAGAGGGTTCTTTGGTGACTTCGGGGGACGCTTTGTCGCCGAGACACTGATGCCGTTGATTCTTGACCTGCAGCGGGAATATGACGCAGCTCGTCAGGACCCGCTGTTCGCCGACGAGCTGGCACGGCTTTCTGCCGACTACGTGGGCCGCAAGAGTCCGTTGTACTTTGCCGAACGTCTGACCGAGCATCTGGGTGGTGCACGCATCTACCTCAAGCGCGAGGACTTGATGCATACCGGCGCTCACAAGATCAACAACGCCCTTGGCCAGATTCTGCTGGCACGCCGCATGGGCAAGCGTCGCATCATCGCCGAAACCGGGGCAGGCATGCACGGTGTAGCGACCGCCACCGTGGCGGCACGCTTTGGCATGGAGTGCATCATCTACATGGGCAGCACCGACATCCACCGCCAGCAACCCAATGTACAGCGCATGCAGCTGCTTGGCGCCAAGGTGATTCCCGTGACCGCCGGCGATGGGACCCTGAAGGATGCCATGAACGAGGCCCTGCGAGACTGGGTCACCCACGTCGATACCACCTTCTACATCATCGGCACGGTGGCCGGCCCTCATCCCTACCCTGCCATGGTGCGTGACTTTCAGTCGGTCATCGGCCAGGAGGTTCGCGAGCAGCTGTTCGACAAGGAACAACGCTTGCCCGACTCCCTGGTGGCCTGCATCGGCGGTGGCTCCAACGCCATGGGACTGTTTCATCCCTTCCTGGATGATCCGGACGTGGCACTGATTGGCGTAGAGGCCGCTGGCGAGGGGCTCGACACTCCTCGTCACGCCGCCAGCCTGAAAGGAGGACGCTCAGGCGTGCTGCATGGCAATCGCACCTTCCTGCTGCAGGATGCGGAGGGACAGATCAGCGATGCGCACTCGATTTCCGCCGGCCTCGACTACCCCGGCATTGGTCCCGAACATGCATGGCTGCATGCCATTGAGCGTGCCGAGTACGTGGCCGCCAGTGACCGCGAGGCGCTGGACGCGTTCACCTTGCTGTGCCGTAAGGAAGGCATCATTCCTGCGCTGGAGTCGTCCCATGCCCTGGCAGAAGTGATCAAACGTGCGCCCGGCCTCCCCCAGGATCACCTGATGGTGGTGAACCTCAGCGGTCGCGGCGACAAGGACATGACCACCGCGACGCAATGCTTGGCTGAAGAGTTAGGGCTCGACACCGCCAATGGCCCGGTCTGACCTGCGCCCCTTATCCTCAGGAGAGACATGATGACATCCCCAGCCACTTCACAAGGACGCCTGGCTCAGCGCTTTGCCGCTACCCGCCAGCAAGGCCGCGCCGCCCTGGTGACCTATATCGCCGCCGGTGATCCCGACTACGCTACCAGCCTCGCGACCCTCAAGGGCCTGGGCGAGGCCGGGGCCGACGTGATCGAACTTGGCATGCCGTTCACCGACCCCATGGCAGATGGCCCTGCCATTCAGCACGCTACCCGGCGTGCGCTGGAGGGAGGTCAGACCATGGACCGCACCCTGGAGATGGTGCGCGAACTCCGCCGAGTCGACACGCTCACGCCGGTGGTGCTGATGGGCTACTACAACCCCATCTACGCTCGCGGCGTTGAGCGCTTCCTCGATCAGGCCAAGGCCGCCGGGGTCGATGGCCTTATCGTGGTGGACCTGCCGCCGGAGCACGATGACGAGCTGTGCCTGCCCGCCGCCAAGGCCGGTCTGAACTTTATTCGTCTGGCCACCCCGACGACCGACGCCGAACGTTTACCCAGCGTGCTCGCCAACACGTCAGGCTTTCTCTACTACGTCTCCAGCAATGGCGTGACGGGTGGTGCAGCGCCCAGTGCGGAGCGGGTCAAGCAGGAACTGGATCGCATCCGTACTCACAGCGACATTCCCGTCGCCGTCGGGTTTGGCATTCGCACCGCCGCCCAGGCCAAGGAGATTGGCGCCTTTGCCGATGGCGTGGTGGTCGGCTCCGCTCTGATAGATGCCCAGGCCAGCGGAGAGACGCCCCAGGCAGGCACTCAGGCGGTGCTGGAGCTGACGCGCGAGCTCGCCAACGCGCTGACCCAGGCAGGTCACGCTCCCTCCCGCTAACACGAGCACTTGTCATGTATCACTCGATCACTCCCGCGGAGTGGTCGAGTCTTTATGCCCTCTACCATGATGGGCCCAGAGCAACAATCACGGCGATTCCTCCCAGAAATCCGCGATATCGACGTCCAGTCCTCTGCCTGACGCCAGCTCCCGCGATATTCTTTCTGCCATTCTCATGCTTAAGTCGAACCCGTAATACGGGTCAGCGATGGTAGAATCCCGCCCCTTCCGGCCACAAGCCACCCCATCCGTCTGCGCGAGACGGTCGATGCACACACCACGCTTCGAGATCAGAGTCATGTCCAACACCCTGAGCGTCCCCTTCAAGGCACTGAACCGGTTGGGGCTGATACCCCAGATTGTGATCGGCATCCTGCTGGGTATTATTGTCGCCACCCTGTCCCCAGACCTTGCGGCATCGGTCTCGCTGCTCGGGCAGGTCTTTATCTCTGCCCTGAAGGCCGTTGCGCCTGTCCTGGTGTTTGTGCTGGTGATGGCCGCCATCGCCAACCACCAGCGAGGTCGTCAGACCCAGATCCACAGCGTACTCATGCTGTATCTTGCCGGCACCCTGGTGGCCGCTCTGGTGGCCGTCACCGCAAGCTTCCTGTTTCCCACAGAATTGACGCTGGATACCGCCCAGGCCAGCGGCAACCCTCCCGGCGGCGTGATCGAAATCCTACGCAACCTGTTGCTCAGTGCCGTCGCCAACCCGATTGCCGCGCTGATGGAAGCCAACTTCGTGGCGATTCTGGTCTGGGCCATCAGCCTCGGCCTGGTGCTGAGAAACGCCCAGTCCGCCACCAAGGGAATGATCAATGACCTGTCCGACGCGGTCTCTACCCTCGTCCGCTGGGTGATCCGCCTGGCACCGCTCGGCATCTTTGGCCTGGTCGCCGGCACCCTGGCCGAAGCCGGCATCGGCGCACTGATGGAATATGGCCGCCTGTTGTCCGTCATCGTGGGATGCATGGTATTCGTGGCGCTGGTCACGAACCCCTTGATCGTCTTCCTGACCACCCGCAAGAACCCCTACCCTCTGGTATTCAGCTGCCTTCGCGGTAGTGCCATCACCGCCTTCTTCACACGCTCAAGCGCCGCCAACATTCCGGTCAACATGGAGTTGTGCAAGCGCCTGGAGCTGGACGAGGACACCTATTCCATCTCGATCCCCTTGGGTGCCACCATCAACATGTCCGGTGCGGCCATCACGATCACGGTGATCACACTGGCGGCCGCCCACACCCTCGGCATCAGCGTCGATTTTGCCACCGCACTGCTGCTGTGCATCGTCTCGGCGCTTGCCGCTTGCGGAGTCTCGGGTGTCGCAGGTGGCTCACTACTGCTGATTCCCATGGCGGCCAGCCTGTTCGGCATATCCGCCGATGTGGCCATGCAGGTCGTCGCGATCGGCTTTGTCATCAGCGTGGTGCAGGACTCCACGGAGACCGCGCTTAACTCGTCCACCGATGTGCTGTTCACCGCCGCCGCCAGCCGCAGAGCCGAGCGCAGCACAGCCGTCGACTGATCCCCTCCTGCAGCTGCACGAACCAAGCCCCCGTCACCCTGCGGTGACGGGGGCTTTGCTTGGAAGGCTTGCTGACTGGGCGTTGCTTAGCGGGCTTGCTGGACAGGCTTGATGGAACGCATGACGCCGTCGCTCAGCCCGCCACCACCTGCGGATGATAGCGAGCGGCAATCGCCACCAGGCGCTCCATAGTCTCGCGACTCGGAGGTTCAAGTCCGGCCAGCGGATAGTGCTGTCCCAGCTCCTCCCACTTGTACTCGCCCAGACCATGGTAAGGCAGCAGCTCGACCCGCTCGATGTTATCCAGGGTCTGAATAAACTGGCCGAGTCGGTGCATCATCTCGTCGCTATCGGTATGGCCCGGCACGATCACCTGTCGAATCCAGGTCGGCTTGCCGATCGCCGCCAGATGGCGTGCGAAGGCGAAGGGTCGACGGGAGGAAATCCCCGTCAGTACGCGATGGGCCCCTTCCTCGATATGCTTGATGTCCAATAACACCAGATCGGTGGCATCAAGCAGTGCATCGAGCACATCGTCGTAATGGCAGGCGTAGCCGTTGGTATCGAGACAGGTGTGCATCCCCTCTGCCTTGGCGGCCACGAACAGATCCCGCACGAAAGCTGGCTGCAGCAGCGCCTCTCCCCCGCTGCAGGTGATGCCTCCTCCAGAGGCACGCATGAACGGTAGATAGGTTCGCGCTTCCGCCATGACCTCTTCCACGCAGACCTCGCGTCCTCCTTTCAGATCCCAGCTATCCCGGTTATGGCAGTACTGACAGCGCATCACGCAGCCCTGAAGAAAGACCAGAAAGCGGATGCCGGGGCCATCAACGGCACCGCAACTCTCGAGATGATGAAGACGGCCGATACGGGACATGGCGTCGCCTCGCAAGAAAAGGGCTCCGGGGAAAATTCCCGGAGCCAGAGGGAGGCCGCTGTCGCGGCCTCAGGGCGAGTCTTGGTCAGTGCGCCCTAGAGCGTCTCGGTGAAGGTACGGCTGATCACGTCCCGCTGCTGTTCTGCGGTGAGCGAGTTGAAGCGCACCGCGTAGCCGGACACCCGAATCGTCAACTGCGGGTACTTGTCGGGATGGACCACGGCGTCTTCCAGCATCTCGCGGTTGAGCACGTTGACGTTCAGGTGCTGGCCACCTTCCTGGCGATCACTGTGGTGGAAATAGCCGTCCATCAAGCCCGCAAGATTGCCACGCTGCGTGCCTTCGTCCTTGCCCAGCGCCTTGGGCACGATCGAGAAGGTGTACGAGATACCATCCTTGGCGTGGGCATAGGGCAGCTTGCCCACCGACGTCAGCGACGCCACGGCCCCCTTGGTGTCACGTCCATGCATCGGGTTTGCTCCCGGCGCGAAAGGCTCGCCGGCGCGACGCCCGTCCGGCGTAGTCCCGGTTTTCTTGCCGTAGACCACATTGGAGGTGATGGTCAGCACAGACTGGGTAGGCTCGGCGCCACGGTAGGTCTTGAGCTGGCGAATCTTGTTCATGAAGACTTCCACCAGCTGACAGGCGATATCATCAACCCGTGCATCGTTATTGCCAAAACACGGGTGGTCACCGTCGATCTTGAAGTCCACCGCCACACCGTCTTCGTCGCGCACTGGGCGCACGGTGGCATACTTGATCGCGGACAGTGAGTCCGCCGCCACCGATAGCCCGGCGATACCGCAGGCCATGGTGCGCTTGACGTCAAGATCATGCAGCGCCATCAGGGCCGCTTCGTAACTGTACTTGTCGTGCATGTAGTGGATGGCATTCAGCGCGGTGACGTATTGCCGTGCCAGCCAGTCCATCAGACCATCCATACGCTGCCAGACGTCATCGAAGTCCAGCACCTCATCACGGATCGGCTCGCTCTTTGGCCCCACCTGAATCTTGAGCTTCTCATCGACGCCACCGTTGATCGTGTACAGCAGCGTCTTGGCCAGGTTGGCACGAGCGCCAAAGAACTGCATCTGCTTGCCGATCACCATGGGGGACACGCAGCAGGCAATCGCGTAGTCATCGGAGGCAAAGTCCTGGCGCATCAGATCGTCGTTCTCGTACTGGATCGACGAGGTGTCGATAGACACCTTGGCGCAGTAGCGCTTGAACCCCTCTGGCAGCTGCTCTGACCACAGCACGGTCAGGTTGGGCTCAGGACTTGGGCCCATGGTGTACAGACTGTTGAGGAAACGGAAGCTGGTACGGGTGACCAGCGTGCGTCCGTCCTGGGCCATGCCCCCCAGGCACTCGGTCGCCCAGATGGGGTCGCCGGAAAACAGTTCGTCGTACTCAGGCGTGCGCAGGAAGCGCACCATGCGCAGCTTCATGATGAAGTGGTCGACCAGCTCCTGGGCCCCCACTTCATCGATCACTCCATGGCTCAGATCGCGCTCCAGGTAGATGTCGAGGAAGCTGGAGGTACGCCCCAGCGACATGGCCGCGCCATTCTGGGACTTCACCGCAGCCAGGTAGCCGAAGTAGGTCCACTGAATGGCTTCCTGAGCCGTGGTGGCCGGCACCGAGATATCGAAGCCGTACTTGGCCGCCATCTCTTTCAGCTGGTCCAGCGCACGATACTGCTCGGCGACCTCTTCACGCAGCTGAATGACCGCCTCCAGATCATCGCCCTGTTCAAAGCGTGACTGCAGAGAAGCAAACTGGGCCTGTTTGTCGGCCATCAGGAAGTCGACACCGTAAAGCGCGACCCGGCGATAGTCACCGATGATGCGGCCGCGTCCGTAGGCATCAGGGAGTCCTGTCAGCACGCCGGACTTGCGACACTTGAGGATGTCCGGGGTGTAGACATCGAACACGCCCTGGTTATGGGTCTTGCGAAACTCGGTGAAGATCTTCTTCACCTGCGGATCCAGCTCGCGGCCGTAGGCCTGACAGGACCCTTCCACCATCTTGATCCCACCATTGGGCATGATGGCCCGCTTCAAGGGTGCCTCGGTCTGCAGACCGACAATGGTCTCGAGAGACGCATCGATGTAGCCGGCGTCATGGGCGGTGATGGAGGACACCAGCGAGGTGTCGAAGTCCAGCGGCGCGTGGGTGGCATTCTCCTGCTTGATGCCCTCCATGACCCGGTCCCACAGTGCGCGGGTGCTCGTGGCGGGCTCTGCCACCAGAAAATGCTCGTCGCCTTCATAGGGCGTCACGTTGGCCAGCAGGAAGTCGCGTACGTTGACCCCCTCTTTCCACGCGGTGCCCGCAAACCCTTCCCACGCCTGTGCGAATTGCTCTTTCATCGACTTGCCCCTCAACAAAAGGAAATACGAAACTAGTGCAGATTCACTGCGCCCCTCTATCCATCGGAGGGGGCAGCAAAGCTTGAAGATCGGTGGCAGCGCGGTCGTCACTTCGATGGTGACGTGGATGCAGCGCTCTTGCTGGGCGAGACAACCTCTGACCCAGCGGGACCATTCGACTTTAGCAGTAGAGGGACAGCCCGGACTTGACCCGTATCAGCGTCCAATAAGGTCGCGGCGCAACTGGCGATTTAGCGCATCAGGGAGGATAAACAGGCGAGAGGGTCAGCGAGCAGAGCGCGCCATAAAAAGGCGACGCCACCCGAAGGTGGCGCCGCCCTGGCGCAACGATGGCGCTATGTACCCAGAGGTACGCCGATCAATCTGCCGGCCTGTTGTCAGGCGCTGAGCAAGGCATTCAGACGCTTGACGTAGGCAGCGGGATCATCGAGATGGCCGCCCTCGGCGATAATCGCCTGATCAAGCAGAATCCTGGCGAGATCGGCAAAGCCCTCGTCGCCGGCCGCTTCGAGACGCGCGACGAGCGCATGCTCCGGGTTGAGTTCGAGGATCGGCTTGACCTCCGGCAGGCTCTGGCCCGCCGCTTCCATGATGCGGCGCATCTGGAAGCCCATCTCGTGCTCAGGCAGGACCACACAGGCAGGAGAATCCGTCAGGCGATGGGTGACCTTGACCTCCTGGACCTCGTCTCCCAGTGCCTCTTTCACCCGCTTGACCAGGTCTTCCTTGGCCTTGGCGGTCTCCTCCTGGGCCTTCTTCTCTTCCTCGTTCTCGACATCACCAAGATCGAGGTCACCCTTGGCCACATCGACCAGCTTCTTGCCATCGAACTCGGTAAGGTGGCTCATCAGCCACTCATCGATCCGGTCGTGCAGCAGCAGTACCTCGATACCCTTCTTGCGGAAGATCTCCAGATGGGGGCTATTCTTGGTCGCATTGAAGCCGTCGGCGACGATGTAATAGATCTTGTCCTGACCCTCTTTCATCCGCTCGACATAGTCGGCCAGTGACTGGTCCTGGGTGGCGCTGTCGGTGTGAGTACTGGAGAAGCGCAGCAGGCCACTGATCTTGTCGCGGTTGGCGAAGTCTTCCGCCGGGCCTTCCTTCAACACGGCGCCAAAGGTGTTCCAGAAGCTCTGATAGGCCTCCTTGTCCTTCGACAGCTTCTTCAGCATGTCCAGCGCACGCTTGGTCAGCGCGGACTTGATCTTGTCGACCTTGGGATCCTGCTGCAGCAGTTCGCGGGACACGTTCAGCGACAGGTCGCGGGTATCCAGCACGCCCTTGATGAAGCGCAGGTAGAGCGGCAGGAACTGCTCAGCGTCGTCCATGATGAACACACGCTGCACATACAGTTTCACCCCACGGGCACCATCACGCTCGTACAGGTCGAAGGGAGCACGGCCCGGCACGTACAGCAGGCTGGTGTACTCCAGGTTGCCTTCGACCTTGTTATGGCTCCAGGCCAGCGGGTCGGAGAAGTCATGAGCCACATGCTTGTAGAAGGCCTTGTACTCATCATCCGACACCTCGCCCTTGGGACGAACCCACAGCGCTGTCGCCTCGTTGATGGTCTCCCAGGTGGTGACTTCACTACCGTCGACCTCATTGCCTTCGTCGTCGGTCGCCTTTTCCGTGCGCGGCATTTTCACCGGCACTTCGATGTGGTCGGAGTACTTGCGCACCAGACTCTGCAGGCGATAGTCATCGGCGAACTCGCTGGCATCATCCTTCAGGTGCAGGATGATCTCGGTACCGTGCTTCTCGCGCTCAAGCTCGGCCACCACAAACTCACCTTCGCCCTTCGAACGCCACTCGACGCCCGCATCCGCTGCGTCTCCCGCCTTGCGCGTGCGCACCGTGATCTCGTCGGCGACGATAAAGCCCGAGTAGAACCCGACACCGAACTGACCGATCAGCTTGGCGTCCTTCTGCTGCTCGCCGGATAGCTGATTCAGGAACTCCGCGGTGCCGCTCTTGGCGATCGTGCCGAGGTTGGCGATCACATCGTCGCGATTCATGCCGATACCGTTGTCACGAATCGTCACCGTCTTGGCGTCACTGTCGTGCTCGATCTCGACACGCAGTTCGCTGTCGCCTTCATACAGGGCGTCGTTGTCCAGAGCGGCGTAACGGAGCTTGTCGCAGGCATCCGCTGCGTTGGAAATCAGCTCCCGAAGAAAGATCTCGCGGTTGGAATACAGCGAGTGGATCATCAAGTTGAGAAGCTGCTTGACCTCGGTCTGAAAGCCCAGGGTTTCTTCGTGAGTAGCGGTGGTCATGGTAGGTCGAACCCCTTTCGACATAGCGTTTTCCGGACCAGTGCCGGGGCACTGGCGTTCCAGAGTGTGCGACGCGGGTAGCGAGGCGTCAGGGCATCCCCTGTCGGCGCTCGCTCAACGCCGTACGATCTTCAATTGATCATCGATATGGGGCTAGACGCTGTCTTTTCAAGCCCGCAGCGCACCCCTTGGCGCTGGTTCCGGCACATACGCTTCAGGATTCAGCACACGCTAGGCGGGATCTAACACATAGCTCATGCGCGCACGGGCGATGGGTGTCGCTTCGTCATCCTGCCACGCCCATGTGTCCACATTGACCATACGACGCCCCTCGCGTACCAGGCGACAGCGGGCACGGGTCGGTTTCACCGCAGCGGGTGCCAGGTAGTCCACGGTCACATTGACCAACCGAGGGAGGCGTGGCTGGCGGGACTGGCTGAGCGTATGCAGGGCCGCAGCCGTTTCCATGAATGCCGCCACGACACCACCGTGAAGCGCAGGCAGCATGGGGTTACCGATATTGGAAGACCGCGCCTCCAGCGCAAAACAGAGCCCCTCATCGTCGCGACAGGCCGACACCCCGAGCTGCCCTGCGTAAGGTATCTGCGCTATCCAGGGGGCGAGGTTATCATCGTTGATGCCCGCCTCTAACAGCAGTGGATCCAGGGCAACGCTGCTGCCACGGGCCGCCATCACCGGGGTCGGTGGTACAGCCGGCGATTCATCCGACTCCGCGAGACCGGCAAACATGGCATCGGCAAATCCAGGAGGCGTGTTGCGGGGTCCTAGCCTGGCGAAATGCCCGCTCGCTCGGGCCAGTGGCTGTCCATCCTGCTGCCATGCCTGAGCCTCGGTGAACACGACACTGGACGATACCGCATCGGCTCTGGCCTTGACCCACAGCGGCAATTCCTCGATACCGGGGCGGCGGTGGCTGATATGCAGGTCCAGGGTCGGGCATACCTCGGGCTGGGGCAACGCGGTCAGCACGGACGCGCCACAGGCGGTGTCAAGCAGCATGCTGAGGACACCCGTGTGCACCAGCCCTCGTTGGCGATCTCCCGACAACAGCGGATGCCAGGGCAGATACAGCGTAACGCCCTCCTCGTCCACCGAGGTGACCTGCATCTCCAGCATGTGGGTGTGCGGAATGACATCGATAAATCGCTGAAGAGCCTGGCGCCACAGCGAAAAGGAAGGTGAAGCGAAAGCATCTTCTTGTGCGGACATGACGAGCGCCATAGTCAAACGTTTGACTGACAGCCTAGTCAGAACCCTTCAGGTCCACCATTCGCCTTTTTACCTATGAACGATGGGTCTAGCTACCCATGACGACGTATCTATGAAGACGTATCTATGAAGACTTACCCAAGAACAGTGGGCCTGGCGGCGGCAGGGCTTTCCACCACCGCTCAGCGCTGCCGACGGGTCAACCGGGCAGACTACAGATCACTGATATCCCGCTCTTCCCGCTGCGCGTCCTCTTCGACGTCGCCACGCCAGGCCCGATAATCTGCCAGACTCGCGTCCACCTTGGTCAGCAACCACCCGACAATGACCACGTCATCGACGAGACCAAACAGCAGCAGCACGTCCGGAACAAGATCCAACGGAGACACCAGGTAGGCCAAGGCCGCCGCCATCCAGCCAAAGGCGGACCAGGGCACTGGGCGATAACGTCCGCCGAGCACATCCTGGAGCATCGGAATGAACAGCTTCAAGGCCCTCAAGATGTGCTTGAAGGCTCTCGAACGCTGGGAAAGACGTCCTATCACAGGGACACGGTCAAACAGGGACATCTCAACAACCTCCTGGACGCAGGTCTCGTCAAACGCCTGCAGCGGTGACAGCAGCCAGCCTTTGGGGACGATGTCCTGGGCTTCGGCCTCGACACTGTCAACATGGAGGCGGACCTGTTCTGGGTCAAGCTTCAGCGTCAGATAACATGACTGTTCAAGCTTCCCATGTTCGGTCACCATGGAGCCTCCAGGCGCACTCAGGCGCGCCCAGGCAATCGTGTCTTCACCTCAGGACCAGGAGGGTCTCAATGCCATTCGCCCTGTTTCGCCGCCTAGCGCCACTGCTGGCCGCGACGGCCCTTTGTACACCGTCGCTGGCCTCTGCCCAGGCCAGCGATGGCGCCATGCGCAGTGCCCTGGAAGCTGCTCGCAGCGGTAACTTCCAGCAGATCAACGACGCTGCCATACGTGGTCACGAACTAGAGGGCTACGTGGCGTACTATCGCCTGCGTGACCGTCTGCCCAACGCCTCCCCCCAGGAGGTGCTGGGCTACATCTCCGCCAATGCCGACGCTCCCCTCGGTGACTGGATGCGCGAACAGGCCATCCTGCGCTATGGCCGTGCCGGTCGCTACGGCGACCTGCTCGCCGTGGCCAACGGCGTCCCGGCGACCACGGCAGAGCAGTGTTACTACTACACCGCTCAACTCGGCCAGAACCCCTCCCAGGCCGCACAAGGGGGACGCGAGCTGTGGAACGTCGGCAGCTCCCAGCCAGATGCCTGCGACACGCTATTCTCGACGCTACGGGCCAGGGGCGACATCGGCGACCTGGAGATCTTCCAGCGCATGATGCTGGCTTGGGAAAACGGCGAAGACGGGTTGGTCAGCTATCTCGGCCGCCAGCTCGGGCCGGCCTGGAGCAGTGCAGTAGCTGCACAACAAAGCGTGGATATCAGCCCCTCCCGTCTGGCCAGCGTAGGCAGCTGTGTCGGGCCGAACTGCGCCGGCACAGAGGACTTTGTGCGTGCCGCCGTCATCGCTGGTGCGGAAACGTCGGCGGCCTCTGCGCTCAACGGCTGGCAACAGGTATCGACACGGGTGAACCTGTCCCCGCAAGCGCGCCAGTCCCTCGAGCGCGAGATCATGTATCACGCCCTACGGCGTGACCAGCGCGAACTGCTTGGCTGGATCGATGGCGCCTTGCCGGCGCAGCAGGATGCCGAAGTCTTTGAACTCAGGGCGCGCCTGGCCATCCGCGACCGCGACTGGGGGGCGCTGGAACGCACGGTCGCCGCCATGCCCGCGGAGGTGCAAGGCAAGGCCCGCTGGCAATACTGGCTTGGACGTGCGCTGACTCTGCGCGGCCAGCAGACCGCCGCACAGGCAGCCTTTACTCGCGCAGCCGGGCAGCGAGACTTCTTCGGTTTCGTCGCAGCAGACCGCCTGGGGCAGCCCTACAACCTCAATATGGAAAGCCATCACTCCAGCGATGCGGAACGCTCTCAGGTCGCGAACTGGCCCACGGTGCGCCGCACGGAAGCCCTGCTGCGCGTCGGGCAGGAGGGACTGGCGAACCTGGAGTGGTACCACGCGGTGCGCAAGGCCAGCCCCGCCGATGCGCGGCGCCTGGCTGACTATGCCGCCTCCAGGGGCTGGCACGTGCGCCTGGTGCAGACCACCATCGTCGGCAAGATGCTGGACGCCCTGCCCTGGCGTTTTCCGGAAGCCTATCGCGCTGACTTCCAGCGCTGGGGCCAGGCCAATGCGGTGGATCCCTACCTGTTGATGGGCATTGCCCGACGCGAGAGTGCCTACAACCCCGAGGCGCTGTCGCCGGCAGGCGCCCGTGGTCTGATGCAGCTGATGCCGGGTACCGCCGCACTGGTCGGACGGCAGGTGGGGATCGGCGACCCTGGCCCCTATGGGGTGCTGGATCCCGCCACCAATATTCGCCTCGGCAGCACCTATATCCGGGATATGATCGCTCGCTACTCGGGCAACCGCATTGCGGCGGCGGCTGCCTACAACGCGGGGCCCCACCGGGTCGACAACTGGCTGGCGCGGTCGCCTGGCGAGTTTGATCTGTTCGTCGAAGAAATCCCGTTCAAGGAAACGCGTCGCTATGTGCGCGCCGTGCTCGAATACCGCGTGGTGTTCGAGAGCCTTGCCAAGGGGTCGACCCAGGGCGTGCAGGTACTGACGCCGGCAGAGAAGACGGCACGCTACGATGCTGGCATGGTCAGGCGCTGAACCAGCATAGGCGTACCGTTACCTCCCCACAGAAAAGCCCCGGTCCAACTGGACTGGGGCTTTTCGTTACCCTGTTTGTTTGCCATGTCTCTCTACGCTGCCACCTTGCGCTAGCGCAAGCCGAACGCCTTCAGCGCAGGAATCGACCGGGCGGCCGCCTATTCGGCGCGGCCTTACGCCGGCGCCCTGGTCAGCGCCAACTTGATACCAAACGCCACCAGCACGCCCCCGGTCAAGCCATTGAGCACCCGGGAGAACGCGGGCCGTGCCAGCCAGTGGCTGGCGCTTCCCACCAGCACCGCGACCAGAATCTGCCAGACGTTCGCGATGATGAAGTGGATGCCCGCCAGCCACAGCGACTTGAGCAAGGCGGGATCCGTGGGCGCGATGAACTGCGGCAGAAAGGCCATGTAGAACACGACGGTCTTGGGGTTCAACACATTGGACAGAAGCCCTTCCCGCAGGGGGCGCCACATCGGAACCGCTTGCCGCGAGGTGCCGCTGACCGCCGCCACTTCCAGGCCGCCGCCCTTCCAGGCTTGACGCAAGCTAGCCACTCCGAGCCACGCCAGATAGGCAGCGCCCACCAGCTTCAGCGCAGAGAAGGCCCACGCCGACTGCAGCAGAATCAGTGACACACCCAGGGCCGAAACCGTGGCGTGGACAAACAGACCAGAGCAGATCCCCATGCTGGTAAGCACACCATCACGCAGGCCGCCCCGCGCCGTATTTCGAATCACCAACAGCGTATCGATGCCGGGCGTCACGCTCAGCAGCGTGATCGCCACGACAAACGCCAGCAATTGCCCGTCCATCCACTCCGCCATGGTCATTGCGCTCCGGGGTTCTCGGCGTGCTTGAGAGAAATCTGGTCGTTCAGGGTCCAGAAGTCATACAGAATGCCAACCAGAAACAGGCCGCCGGTCAGCAGATAGATGATTCCGGTCACCCATTTGCCCATGTAGAAGCGGTGAAGACCAAACACGCCAAGGAAGGTCAGCAGCACCCAGGCCACCGTGTAGTTGGTCGGTCCACCGCGAAAGCGCAGATCCGCCTCCCGATCCATGCTCGGAATCAAGAACAGATCAATGATCCACCCAATGAAGAATAGGCCAAGCGTCAAGAACCAGATGGTTCCCGTCACCGGCTTGCCGTAATAGAACCGGTGCGCACCGAGAAAACCGAACAACCACAGCAGGTAGCCCACTACCTTGGAATGGGTGTCGTCGTTGTACATCGCAGGAGCAGTCATGCAGATTCCTTTTACGTTGAATCCCTGTCGTCAGGTCCGTCGACACGCCATAACACGCGTGCCGCTGGACGCTGCAGACCTTTCGATCTACAGTAACTTGGCGGGTCGAGGTAGGCCATTCTCGCTTGTCTGAAGAAACCGTTCCAGCGGTGTCTCTCAAACACGTCGAGAATGTGCTGATTGAGTCGCAGCGTAGGACAGCAAGTGGAAACGTCGTCAGTGGTAGTTCGAACAATCTATTGTCGAAACACGCAATGCGCCCTTCTTTCTTGTCATGCCCACGCACTAGGGTTCAGACCACATGATGGGAGAAAAGCTCCCCTGTGGCTGCACCAGCACCATCATTTAGCGAGTTAAGGAAATCGACAATGGCAACTGGCACTGTCAAGTGGTTCAACGACACTAAGGGCTACGGCTTCATCTCTCCGGACGACGGCGGTGACGACCTGTTCGCCCACTTCTCCGAGATTCAGGCTGAAGGCTTCAAGTCCCTGCAGGACGGCCAGAAGGTCTCCTTCGAAGTGACCCAGGGCAAGAAAGGCCTTCAGGCCTCCAACATCAAGATCGCTGACTAAGCTTCGTGCAAGTCACATCTTGACGCGGGAATACTGTTCCCGCGATGCAGTACCGCGACATCGGAACAACCTGTCAGCATGATGGATTGGACCCGGCGTCGTAACGGAAAGGCCCACCGCGAGGTGGGCCTTTCTTATGAGCGTATGAGCCCAGAGACTAAGGTACGGGCGGCTACTGCTCGATCTCGCCTTCAGCGTTGACGTCCACCTTGTAGGTGGGGCCGCTCCCGCTGGTCTCGACAGGGGTCGTCTCCGGCACCTGTCGTTCGGCCTCTTCAAACGTCTCATCGATCTTGCGGCTGGCCTCTTCGAAACGCCGCTCGGTCTCTTGCAGGATGGCATCGACCTCGCTGGAGTCATTGCCAGGCGCACTGCTGGCGCCGCCTTGCCCATCACCATCTGCCAGCGGTGAAGCGCTGGCCGCCCCATCGCCGCTGTCATCGACGGCACTGGTCGGCTCAGGCGCCGAAGCATCGACGCTTGCCGCTTGCGTACCGGAGCTGTCCGGGGCCGACGCCTCCGCTTGCTTATACGCTTCATCGATCTTGCGGCTGGCCTCTTCAAACCGGCGCTCGGTTTCCTCGAGGATCGCGTCAACGTCGGAACGGCTGGCCTCACCAGGCACGGCCTGCTCGGACTGCAGGGTATCGGTTGCGCTGCTGCCCAGCTCCACGCTGGCACCCTCAGGCATATCTGAGCCTGCAGCAGCATTGCTGGACGCATCGTCTTCTGCCGATTCAGGGCGTTGCGATGCATCACCCTCAGACGCCGTATCCACGGCACTGTCCCCTTGAGACGCCAGCGTGTCGCCTGGCGCTTCATCTGTTGCCGCCTCAGGCGCTGACGAGGAGTCCTCACCAGCCACAGTTTCCGCACTGCTGGTCTGAGTCGTGGCCTCTGGGTCTTCACCCTCACACCCGCTCAACCACAGCGGGATGCTGAGGGCCACCACGGCCACCGCCACTCGCGGGGTCACTGCCATTGTCTTCTCTCCATGTCATGGGGCTCCTGTTGATACGACTGCGGGCAACATCCATCGATGTCACCTTGGACCGCAAACGTTCACAAATATTGCAGCAAAGGCGCTGATGAGGTGCAACGCTGACCGACCAACCGCCACCCCTTGCCGCGGGACGGCTCACTGAATGCTGGTCACATCAGGGCTCTCTACATCAATACCAGCTACATCAAGACTAACTACACCAAGGCTACTCGCCACGTGGTGATGCCATGCGACAGCTGTCCGGCATGGTCAGCCGCAGCGCCAATGGCATGACCTGGGCTTCAAAGGCCTGCTGGTAGCAGGCCTCGCCGTCCAGCGTCAGAGGCAAACGTGCCTCCCCATCCGCCTCGAAGCGCAGCCAGGCACTGCGAAAGGCATCGACATACTGACCGTGGTAGGGCCGCGCACGTAGCTCGCTCATCATGGCCTTGAGCTGTCGCAGAGAGCGAAAGTCCCGCACCAGCAGCACATCGAAAAGTCCGTCATCCAGCCGAGCTGCCGGGGTCAGCTGCTGGCCTCCTCCGGCCTGGATGCCATTGCCAATGCCCAGCAGAAAGATGCCCGCACGACTCTCGCCACCGTCCCAGGCCAGGTGCCCCTGATAGAGCTGATAGCGCCAGGCCTTGAAGGCACCAAATACCGAGTAGGCGCCGCCACCCATCAGCCTTTTCAGCGGCCGGGGGGTGGACGTGGTAATTTCCGCGCCGAACCCGCCGGTGGCCATGTTGATAAAGTAACGGTCGTTGAGACGCGGGATATCGATCCAGCGGCTGGGCAAGCGGCATGCCGCATCCAGTGACGCGGCCTGACCCAAAGGCAAGCCCAATGACTTGGCCAGGTCGTTGGCGCTACCTAAGGGCATGATGGCCAACTCGGGACGGTCCTTGCGGGGTAACTGCATCAGACCATTGACGACTTCATGTACGGTGCCATCGCCGCCCCCTGCGATCACTCGCTTGACGCCATCGCGACCGGCCTGGGTGGCCTGTCGCTCGCCGTCTCCTTTCTCCCAGGTGACGCGAACATCCACATCGAGTCCCCCGCGCCGGCACGCAAACACCGCACTGCGGACCTCCGGCAGCTGCGATGATTGTCCATTGAGGATCAGCCGATTGGTGCCCGGCGGCTGGGTCATCCTGACAGTTCCTTCTTCACAAGGGGTTCATGTAAATCGCACATCCTGGTGCGGTTTGCTCTCCACGTGGACAGGGCAACGCCTCTGCCACCGTTTATCTTGACTTGGCACCGCAGTCGCATTTTAGCTCGCAGAGGGGGACATGCATCAATGTGGCATCAACACGCACATATCCGCCACCATGCTGACAACGCATCCCTTACAATTGTCATCACTATCAGCCCCTTCTGACCGAGTGCCTGCATGATTGAACCTATTTTTGTGCTGACCGCCTTCTTGTCCGGCCTGGCCGCCATGGCCCTCAGACTACCACCCTTGGTCGGTTTTCTCGCCGGCGGCTTTCTTCTCAACGTGCTCGGCTACGATGAAACGCCTGTGCTCACGCTGGTGGCGCACCTAGGGGTAACCTTGATGCTGTTCACCATCGGGCTGAAACTCAACGTCAGGACCCTGCTGCGCCCAGACGTCTGGGGCGGGGCCAGCCTGCATATGCTAGCCTCAGTGGTACTTTTTGTTGTCATCTTGGGGCTCCTGAAGGGCATTGTCACCCTGGGCTGGCTGGCATCTCCCAACGGGTTGCTGGCGGGCCTGGATCTGACGACACTGCTGGTGCTGGCCTTCGCCATGTCATTCTCCAGTACGGTGTTCGTCGTCAAGGTGCTGGAGAAACGCAGTGAAACCCAGGCGGCTTACGGCCGCCTGGCCATCGGCATCCTGATCATGCAGGACCTGTTTGCGGTGATTTTTCTCACGGCATCCACCGGCAAGTTGCCCAGTCCCTGGGCGCTTGGGCTATTCGCTCTGATTCCCCTTGCGCCGCTGCTGCGTAAATTGCTGGATCGTATGGGTCACGGCGAGATGCAGATGCTGTGCGGCGTCGTCATGGCGCTGGTACTGGGTTACGGCCTGTTCGAGGCGGTAGGCGTCAAGGGCGATCTGGGCGCGCTGATCATCGGCATGCTGCTGGCGCCCCACCCCGCCGCCCAGACATTGTCGCGGTCCATGTTCAACATCAAGGAACTGCTGCTGGTCGGGTTCTTCCTGAGCATCGGTCTTACCGCCCTGCCTAGCTGGTCTCTGCTGGGGCTGGCGATGCTGCTGGTGGTGCTGCTGCCGCTCAAGAGTCTGCTCTATCAACTGATACTGATGCGCTTTGGCATGCGCCACCGCACATCCGTACTGGCGACGCTGAGCCTCAGCAACTATTCGGAATTTGGCTTGATCGTGGGCGCCATCGCAGTGTCTAGTGGCTGGCTTGCGCCAGAGTGGCTGGTGGTGGTGTCCCTGGCGGTAGCACTGAGCTTCGTCGCTTCAGCCATCCTCAATGCCTTCAGCGAACGCCTCTACCAATGGCTCGAACCGCGCCTGCCCAAGGTCGATGAATCGGCGCTGTCGCCCAGTGACAGGCCCATCGAAGTCGGAGATGCCGAGGCGGTGGTGTTGGGGATGGGTCGCATCGGTCGCAGCGTGTACCGGCGTCTGACAAAGGAATACGGGCTGAAGGTACTCGGGGTGGACTCCAACCCGAAAAGCGTGAAGACCCTGGCCGAAAAGGGCTTCAATATTGTCGAAGGCGACGCGGTAGACTCCGATTTCTGGGACAAGATGCTGATGTCTTCGCAGGTCGAGCTGGTCGTGCTGGCCATGCCCCATCATGCGGGTAACCTGTTCGCCCTGAAGCAGCTGAGAAGCCGCCACTTTCCCGGCAAGATCACCGCGGTGGTGGAATACCTGGAAGAGATCGATACCATCCGCGAGCTTGGCGCCCATGCGGTCTACCATGTCTACGACGAGGCGGGCCGTGCCCTGGCGGACAGTGCCGCCGAGGAAGCCGGTATCATCTCGCGTACCCAGCAGCTGGGCTAGCCGAGCCGAGGTGGCGTGGAGCGGGTGCACTGCAGCGGTAGTTGCCCCGCCTCCCCATGGCAAGGATACTCGTGTCTCTTACCTCCTCGACCGGCGTTGCGGAGCGGTACACGATCGATGACAAGGATGCATGGCGGTGGAAGATCTCTTTACCTGGCTGGGCGAAGCACTGGGCACCCTGATACGGGTGGTCGTCGATACCCTAGGAGGTTTTTTTACCGGCCTTGATGATGCGGCAGCAGGCTTCATCGATGGCTTGTCTCGCTCCCTCGGTATCGCTCCCTCGTTCTTCAGTCTGGCCTTGCTGGTGCTGGGTCTGTTCTTCCTGTGGCGAGCCCTGCGGGCGATTCTCGCACGCTCAGCTGTCGCGGCGTTGCTGTGGGCCCTGCTAGGCCTGTTGACCCTGGGCATGCTACTGCCGTAACCGCTGACACGGTTTAGATGTCGCCAACGCAAGACGCCGCCCACAGGGCGGCGTCTTTCTCGGCATCTTTCCGAGTCCGGGGTCAGGCCAGCGCCTTCTCCACGATCTCGTAGACATTGGGCGACAATGTCTCCTGACGAATCCGCTCGAGTTCAGCGCGCATCAGCTCCTGGCGCGCCTCGTCGAAGCGCTGCCAGCGCGTCAGCGGCGTGATGATGCGTGCCGCGATTTCCGGATTCAGGCGATTCAACTCGATCACCACCTCCGCCAGCAGACGGTATCCTTCCCCGTCCAGCCGATGGAAGTTGACCCGATTCTGCCCGGCAAAGGCGCCAATCAACGCTCGCACCTTGTTTGGGTTCTTGAGCGAAAAGGCCGGGTGCTCCATCAGGTATCGCACGCGATCCAGAGCGTCTGCCTGGGGGCGGGTCACCTGCAGGCTGAACCACTGATCCATCACCAGCGGATCATGGGACCACTTACGGCCAAAGGCCTTGAGGGCCGGGTCGGCAATGTCCGAACGACTGCTGTGCACCAGCAGGGTCAGTGCGTGGCGCACGTCGGTCATGTTGTGGTCGGCATCGAACTGAGCCTGGGCAAGCTCGATCGCGGCCTCGTCCTCGATGCTCATCAGGTAGGACAACGCCACGTTCTTGAGCGCCCGCTGCCCGATCTGCTCTGGCGTCGGGGCATAGGGAGCATCACTCTGGTTGGCGTGGTAGAGCGCCATCAGCTCGTCGCGAAGCTCCCGAGCCAATGACTGCTGCACGAACATCCGAGCGGCATGGATGGCATCCACATCCACCAGCGGCTGCTGCTCCGCGATGTAGGCCTCGCTCGGCAGCTGCAGCATCTCCGCCAATACCGCCTTGTCATCGTTGTCTTCTTCGATCAGCGCGCGGAAGGCGTCGACCAAGCGCCCGTCCATGACCTTCTCGACGCCATTGCGATGGGCCGCAATCAGGTCGTCCAGGGCCAGCAGGGTCAGACGCTGGCCAGCGTCCCAGCGATTAAAGCCATCGCTGTCATGAGCCATCAGGAACGCCAGGTCCTCCCGCGAGTAAGGGAACGACAGCTTCACCGGCGCTGAGAACCCACGCAGCAGGGAGGGCACCGGCGCTTCCTCGATGTCGGTGAAGATGAACTCCTGTTCGTCTTCACGCAGATGGATGACGGCGTCACGGCCCAGGGTTTCGCCGTCAAGCGTCATGCTCAGGTCTCTACCGCTCTTGGTACCGACAAGACCCAGGCGCACCGGAATATGCAGCGCCTGCTTGTCGGGCTGCCCCGGGGTTGACGGGGTACGCTGACGCAGGATCAAGCGATAGCGGGAGTTGGCGTAATCGTACTCGCCAAAGGCATCGATTTCCGGAGTGCCCGCCTGGGAGTACCAGCGCATGAACTGGCCCAGATCCAGACCGGACACTTCCGCCATGCAGTCGACAAAGTCTTCGATCGTCACTGCCTGACCATCAAACCGGGAGAAGTACAGGTCTGATCCCTCGCGGAAGGTCTCCGGCCCGACCAGGTTGGACAGCATCCGCACAATCTCTGCCCCTTTCTCGTAGATGGTCAGGGTATAGAAGTTGCCGATCTCGATGTAGGACTCAGGACGCACCGGGTGAGCGGTGGGACCCGCATCTTCCGCAAACTGAGCGGTACGAAAGAAGGACACTTCTTCGATACGCTTGACCGGCGCAGAGTTCACGTCAGCCGAGAAACACTGGTCACGGAAGACGGTAAAGCCCTCTTTCAGCGACAGCTGAAACCAGTCGCGGCAGGTCACCCTGTTGCCCGACCAGTTATGGAAGTACTCGTGGGCCACGATACCCTCGACGCGCTGGAAAGCGGCGTCGGTAGCGGTCTTCGGATGGGTCAGCACCGCCGCGGAGTTGAAGATGTTGAGGCCCTTGTTCTCCATGGCGCCCATGTTGAAATCATTGACCGCGACAATCATGAACAGGTCCAGGTCATATTCGCGACCGTAGGCCTGCTCGTCCCACGCCATGGAGCGCTTCAACGACGCCATGGCGTGCTCGGTCTTGTCGAGGTTTTCTTCTTCCACCCAGATCTGCAGGGTGACGTCACGCCCGCTCATGGTGGTGAAGTGATCTTCCACCTTCTCGAGGTCGCCGGCGACCAGGGCAAACAGGTAGGCAGGCTTGGGATGCGGGTCTTCCCAGGTGACAAAATGACGCCCATCCGGCAGTTCGCCACGCTCAACGGGGTTGCCATTGGACAACAGCACCGGCTCACGCGTGACATCCCCCACCACGGTGGTGGAGAAGGTAGCCATCACATCGGGACGATCGGGATAGAAGGTGATCCGGCGAAAGCCCTCCGCCTCACACTGGGTGCAGAACATGCCCCCGGAGCGATAGAGGCCTGACAGTGCCGTGTTGTCCTCAGGAGCAATCTCGACGTCAGTCTCCAGCACGAAGGAGGCAGGCACCTTGGCGATGGACAGCCCCTTGTCGCTCAGCTCGTACTCGTCATTGGACAGCGGCCGCCCATCGATAGCGATGGACACTAGTGATAGCTGCTCCCCATCCAGCCACAGCGCTTCGCCGGCCTCGCGCTCAGGATGGCGCTCAAGATGCAGCCTGGCCTTGACGCGGGTCGCGCCAGGCGCCAGATCAAAGGACAACTCGGTGCGCGTGACACGGTAAGCCGGGGGAAGATAGTCGCTGAGATGAATCGGCTGGGGGTCGGACATCGGGGATGCTCCAATCAGAAAAGTCGTCGCCATTGTACGGGCATGGAGGGGCCAGGCTCAAAGCGCCGGCAGCGCATTGAGCGGTTCAAGACGAGGACGCGGGCTCGGGTCGCGTGAAGATCCAGATGGCGATACCGGCCAGCATCGTCACCAGGCCCAGCTTCAACCACCAGAGGGATACCGTGAACAGCAGCACGATCACCGACAGCGACAGCATCACCAGGGCCATCCACTTGGCATGACGAGGGATCGCACCCGATTCTTCCCACGCCACCACCGCGGGGCCGAAGCGCGGGTGTTCCCGTATCCAACGGGCGAAGCGTGGCGACCCCTTGGATGCCGCCCACACCGCCACCAGCAAGAAGCAGGTGCTGGGCATAAGGGGGACGAAGGCCCCGATGACGCCAAGGGCAAAGCTGATCCAGGCAAGCATTTGCCACGCCACACGGCGCGTGGTGGTTATCAAGGGTAAGCTCCGATGGTGCGGCAGAGGGTGCGATGGAAAAAGCGGTTGACCGCCCCGCGCACACGGCCGTTGATCGCTGAGACTCCCATTGAACCGCAACGGACGAGCAGGGGCCAATTGCACGAGGCTATCGACATCTTAGAGCCTCTCGACACCTTAGCGGCGCTCGACACCCGGCAGGCTACCGATGCCCCGGATGCCGACCTCAGGCCGTCGCCCCTGCTCGCCATGGCGTTGCGCTCAATCTCGGAAGTTATCGAACTGCAGGGCGAGATCAGGCCCATCGTCACCACGCAGCAGCGCAATGACGCTCTGCAGGTCATCCCGTTTCTTGCCAGTGACGCGTACCTTGTCGCCCTGAATCTGCGCCTGCACCTTGAGCTTGGAGTCCTTGATCCGCTTGACGATATCCTTGGCTTCCTTCTGCTCCAGGCCTTGCTTGAGCAAGACGTTCTGGCGAGCCTTCACCCCGGACAGCTCGGCATCCTGCACGTCCATGGTGCGCGGATCGATGCTACGAGCAATCAGCTTGTTGCGCAGAACGTCGAGCATCTGCTGGAGCTGGAAGTCCACCTCGGCATGCAGTGCAACGGTCTCGTCGGACAGCTCGAACCCGGCGTCGACGCCACGGAAATCGAAGCGCCCCTGGACCTCACGGTTGGCCTGATCCACGGCGTTCTGTGCCTCGTGGCGATCAAATTCGGAAACAATATCGAAAGAGGGCATGCTCACTCCAAGGGGTAAAAGCGCTAGTCTACCACTGGAAGCGGTGCCTGCGAGGCACCTCGCGGACCAACCTCTTCAGCGTCGTGCTGAGGGTCCGTCGGATCCTGCGTCTGCTCTTGTGAAGAGACGCTCGCCGAGTCCGTCGCCGAGTCCGTCGCCGAGGCAGCCGCCAAGGCTCGAGGCGTCCTTTGCCTCACCACCGGTCCCCCTTCTGCTCCCCCCTCCTGTGTGGGGGCGCCTGTCGGTTCGCCCAGCGTCAGGATCATTTTCCAGGCGGCGCAGCCATCCTCGTAGTACTCGTCCAGCCAGGCATCCAGGCGGAACCCGGCACGTCGATACAGCCCGAGAGCCACGCGGTTATCGGCACGCACCTCTAGGCTCATGCCCGAGCAGCCTGACGCCCGGGCCTGCTGCTGCAAGGCCAGCAGCAGCGCCCGACCTACGCCATCACCGCGGGCCTCTGGCGCCACGCAAAGCGAGTAAAGCCGCGCTGTCTGACTGCCCTTACGCAGCAACAGGGTGCCGTATCCGAGCAACCTCCCCTCGGGCGGAACCGCCCCATCAGCGTCGCCGGCCTCCGCCGGGACAGCAAGCAGGGTGATTGCCCTGGCGCGGGTCAGCAGGTACCTGAGCTGACGACGATTGAAACGATCACCGCTGAAGCCACGACGTTCCAGCGACTCGAGAGCATCGAGATCGGCTGGGACCGCCGGGCGCAGGACAACAGACATCGAGAAAGACTTCCATGCAAGGCCACGAATTCCGTGTCGGCGACGACGGAGTATATCGCTCGATTCTGTCGCTCCCGAGGCCCGCTGTCAGCCGTCGATGAATGAATTTTTTTCACCCAGATAGCATATTGCTTTGCGGCTGGCTCAGGTGCATTCTTGCGCCACTCGACCAGACACTCCTCCTGCTCCCTCGCCGGCTGCCAGAACGATCGAGCCCCGCCCCTTCCCCCCTGCCCGAGGACCCATGACGATGTGCGCACTGCGTATCGTGGTTGACCGCCAGCGCGACTGGCAGCCCTATCACCCCAGCGACGATGTGATCGATGCCGAGACCTATCTTGCATCGGCGGCAACGTCCGGCAGCGAACAGGTCATCAACCTGTGCGCGGATCTCGGCTACCTGGGGACTGGCTACTATGTCTCGTTGCTTGCTCAGGCGCGTGGAGCGAGGGTGATCCCCACGGTGGATACCCTCAACACGCTGCGTCGCAAGTCCACCACCGACATGCAGCTCGAAGGCCTGGCGCCGCTGCTGGAGGATCTGGGCAAGGTGGCAGCCAGCCAGCAGCTTGGCGACACGATCGACGTCACCATCTTTTTTGGCGAGTGTGATGCGGCCCCGCTGGCAAAGATCGCCAGGCGACTTTTCGAGCGCCTGCCCTGCCCGCTGCTGGAAGCGCGCCTGACACGTCAGGGCCACAGCTACCGGCTGGCACGCCTTCGCCCCCTGGCGCTATCGCGACTCAAGGAGCACGAGCAGGACACCTTTGCCCGCGCCCTGAATCGTCACTCACTGAAGGTCTGGCGCACCCCACGGGCCAGGCGTCGCTATCGTTTTGACCTGGCCATGCTGGTCAACCCGGAAGAGCGACTGCCACCCAGCAACAAGGGTGCGCTCAAGCGCTTCATTCGCGCCGGGCGCCGCCAGGGAATCAATGTATCGCTGATCACCCATCGCGACAGCGCACGCCTGGCGGAATTCGACGGGCTGTTCCTGCGCGAAACCACGTCGCTTGACCACCCGACCTGGCGCATGGCCCGGCGTGCAGAACATGAAGGGCTGGTGGTAATCGACGCACCTCAGGATATTCTGCGTTGCACCAACAAGGTCTACCTGCATGAGCTGCTGCGCACTCGCAATGTGCCAGCGCCCGAAGGGCTTTTGCTGCGCCGCTCCAGTGCTGAGCGGCTGATCGAACAGGCTCGCGAGCTCAGTTTTCCAAGGGTGCTGAAGGTTCCCGATGGCGCGTTCTCCAAGGGCGTGGTGAAGGTGGCGTCGGCGGAGGCCCTGGCCCGGGAGGCCAGCATTCTGTTCGAAAGCTCGGACCTGTTGCTGCTGCAGGAATGGCTTCCCACCGACTACGACTGGCGCATCGGCGTGCTCGATGGTCAGCCACTGTTTGCCAGTCGCTACTACATGGCCCGTGGACATTGGCAGATCTACGACCATTCCGGCCCGCGGACTCGCAGCGGCGGCTTCACCAGCCATCCGATCAGTGATGTGCCTGCGGCGGTACTGCGCACTGCCCTCAAGGCATGCCGACTGATCGGCAACGGCCTCTACGGCGTTGACCTCAAGCAAGTCGGCGAGCGAGTTCTGGTCATCGAGGTCAACGACAATCCCAATATTGATGCGGGTATCGAGGACAACGTGCTGGGGGACGCCCTCTACGATCGCCTGCTGGACGTGTTTGCCCGGCGTATGGAAGCTGGCAAGCAGGATCCGTGACCGTCACGATGGCGCCGTGATGGCCCAGCGTGACGGCCTTCGGGCTGACGCCAGCGAGCGACTCGGCTACCCTGCGCATTCACGACCAGAAAATCGGAGCCAGCATGAGCGATCAGCAACGCAACGAGCGCCACAAGAAGGCCATGGAAAAGCTCAAGAGCCACGTCGATGCCAAGGTCGCCGCGGCAGAGGAAGAGCGCGGACTGATGCTGGTTTTCACGGGCAATGGCAAAGGCAAGACGACGGCGGCCTGGGGCACGGTGACTCGCGCGCTGGGCTACGGCTATCGGGTGGGCGTCGTGCAGTTCATCAAGGGTCTTTGGGAGTGTGGCGAGCGGGAACGGCTTGAGCAGGATGCCAACCTCGAAGTGGCTATCATGGCGACAGGCTTTACCTGGGACACCCAGAACCGCGAGTCGGACACCCAGGCCTGTCAAGAGGTATGGCAACAGGCCAGTCGCATGCTGGCGGACCCTGAGGTCTATCTGGTCGTGCTCGACGAGATCACCTATATGCTCAAGTTTGGCTACCTGGATATCGACACGGTGCGCACCGCGATCGCCAACCGCCCGCCAGAACAGACCGTGATCATCACCGGGCGCAACGCCCATAGGGAGCTGGTGGCCATGGCCGATACCGTCACCGAGATGCAGGAAGTCAAGCACGGCTTTGCGGCAGGGCTCAAGGCACGCCGCGGGATCGACTTCTGATCCTGCTGCCGATCGTGTAGCCCTGCTGCCGACAGACCGACCGCATTCCCTGTCACGCAGCAAAACAATCGGCCCGGGAGCATGCTCCCGGGCCGATTGTCTCAAGCTACTACCTACCTCTAAAACGACGTGCCGCTGGAACCTGTGCGCCGCTGACACCAAGCGCCGCTGACACCAAGCGCCGCTGCAACGACGAGGACTGACGGCTCGGCGACGTCTTGTCGCCCCGCGTCCCTCGGCTCGCATCACTCTACCTGCAGCTGGTCGTTGGCGATCATCTGCTGCAGGAAGGTGGCGGAGTCCTGCCCTCCCATGGTGACGCCATTGAGCACGATGGTCTGATCGGCATCGTTGCCATTAGCGGCAATTCCTCCACTGCTCTTGACGTGCAGCACCGTGTTCCCATTGCCATCTTCCTGAGCAAAGAGATAGTCGTTGACGCTGGCGTCAGTGGCACCATCCAGCAGATCAGCCACTTCCAGACGGTCTGCTTCTGGGTCCACCCCGAAGCCACCCACCGTGAAGCCGCTGATGATGTCGACGGCCGGGGCGCCGTTGGTGCCGGCATCGCCCTGATTCCAGGCCAGGATATCGGCGCCGCTTCCCAGGTCGATGATGTCGTTACCCTTGCCGCCAGCCAACACGTCATCACCGTCACCACCCTGCAAGGTGTCGTTGCCCTTGCCACCGATCAGCGTATCGTTGCCGACACCGCCAATCAGCGTATCGGCTCCTGCACCTCCGATCAGCAGATCATCACCGTCTCCGCCGTCCAGGATGTTGGCCGCACCGTCATCGCGACCATCCCCAAGGTTGTCGATCTCGGCACGAATGTAGGCACGAATTTCCTCATCGCTGGGGGCCGATCCAGTCGCATCGGCAATGCGATCCGCCACACCGCTGCCGCCTGGGTTCTCCTGTGTCCAGGTCAGGTAGGCGTACAGGCCTGCATAACCCAGACCGTCGTGGTCGCCCGCGGTGAAGGTTTCGCCGGTGGCCGCGTTGACCCATTCTAGATGATCACTGTTCAAGGTGTCGGCGACCAGAATGTCGTCCCCACCGCCACCACTGAGGGTATCGGCACCGACCGGCAGCAGGCTGGCGGCGGCTTCCTGCAGCGCCGCATCAAGATCGCCACCGCTCAAGACGATCTGAGGCTGGCCCACCGGCGCATCAAAGGCATCATTCGTACCGCCGCTCAGGTTGGTAGACGCTGTACCGACCGTATTGGTGTTATCAAAGAAGCGCAGCACATTGGAATTGATGCCCTCGCCGATCCCAATGGCGGCCACCTGGGCCACTGAGGCCAGCTCGCCAAAGGCATTGACCGACTCGTTCATCACCGTCTGGCTAAAGGTGCTGCCGTTGCCGCCGAGGCCACCAGTGGAGCCGCGGTAGTAGGTCGGCACACCATCCGTCAGGAAGAAGCCGATATTGGTGAAGCCGTTGCCTTGACTGGCCAACCAGTTGCGTGCCGCATCGAAGCCATCCTCATAATTGGTCCCCCCAGACGCGATCATGGCATTGATAAAGGCGATCGCTGCTGGCAGGTCTGCCGCGCTGAAATTGGTGAAGGTGATGGTGTCACCGCCATCCACCGCGCTATCGAAGTCGACAATCTGAAGGTTGATGGTGCCCTCGTGGCCGCTGAGCTGGGTCACCAGGTTCTGCAGGGCCTCCTTGGCCAGCTGCATGCGCGACTTGCCGTTGACCCCAGAGCTGTTGCCCATACTGCCAGAGCTGTCGACGATCAGGGTGATGTTGTAGTTGCCAGCGGGCTCATTGAGCGTGCCACCTGCATCGCCGATGATCACATCGTCACCACCACCGCCCGTCAGGGTCTGCTCTCCGTTGCCGCCCACCAGCAGCTTGTCCTTGGCATCCCCGTGCAAGGTCAGGCTAGCGGATAGCTCGTCGTCATCACCATCGCGACCAATCAGTCCAAGCTGGACATCGAAGTCGTCGCTGGGGCCGCCCAGACGATAGGACGCATCCTCAAGCAGCAGGTCATCGTTGCTGGTGTTGGCGCTATCCGCCGCGGTGATCTCCACCGCTTCAAAGGGCCGGTCGCTCGCGGTTTCCAGCGTCACCTGCCAGCCGTCCTTCAACCCGGTTACGCGCAGGCCGTTGCCGTCAGCGGTCACGCTGACCTGGCTGGTCACATCCACCCCAATGGCGTTGAAGACCTTGATGTCGGCGGGCGTCACGGCAAGATAGCCGCTGGATCCGGTGCTGGGATCGCCACTGCCGGCGCTGCCATCGGGCGAGTAGAGCAATGCCGCGATGACCAGTGCCGTGGTGGCACCTTCGCCGCCTGCCACCTGCACCCGCTGGGAGAAGCTGACCATGCCTTGATGGTCGGTCCAGCTCGGGCCGCCAGTTCCCGCGACAAGGTCCTTCAGGGCATCGAAGCGCACGCTAGCACCCGTGGCGACGGCGATCTTGCCATCGTCGACGACCACGGCTCCGCTGCTGCTGGACACCAGCAGGTCGTTATCACTGGCATTATCCAGGTGATTCAGCGCGAGATAGCCACCCGTCACGCTCTCGCCGTCCTCGAGTTCGGCAGCGACATCCACGCCATTACTGACGTCACCGACCACATCGATGGTATAGCCATCTCCGGTCTGCGCCAGGGTCACGCTAAAGCCATCTTCAGCCCCATTCGCAGACTCGGCATAAAGTGTGGTGCCATCGGCACTGAGTCGATAGGTCAGCGGCTTGCCGTCGACTCGCAGAGCGTTGCCTGAGCTATCCGTCGCCGGCTGGCCATCCAGACTGGCGTCGAACACCATCTCCTTGACCCCGTCTGCCCCTGCATTGGGTCCGAAGTCCAGGATGCCGCTTCCGTCCTCCAGCGCGTGCTCCGCCGGCGAGAACTGTTGTGGCACGTCATCCTTGATATCGATGGTCAGATTGGCCGGATCGCTGACGTCGCCGTCGGAGTCGGTCACCACCAGGCTGAACACGTCCTGGATGCCGTCGCTGCCAGTGCCCTGGCTGCTATGGTCGGTGGTGTTGTCGTCCAGGGTGTAGCTGTAGCTGTAGTCCCCATTCACCACGCTGACGACCAGGGTGCCGTAGGTACCTTGCACGGTGCCGCCATTGGTCACGTCCACGCCGCTGATCACCACCGAGCCCACGCTGTCGGAGCCGGTATCGATGGCGATGGTGCCACTGGTGGTCTCCAGGTCGGTGGCAGACTGGCTGCCGCCGTCGTCCAG
>NZ_JAHVKJ010000003.1:0-69495 GCF_019800795.1 Halomonas sp. DP3Y7-2 | reverse complement strand
GCAGGCGACGGTCCCAACCAGTGTCAGGCAGGGCTGTTCGTGGCCGACGCCCAGGACTTCCTCAAGGATGACGCCCTGCAGGCGGAAGTGTTTGGCTCCACCTCCCTGGTGGTGCAGTGCGCCGACCTCGATGAGGTCAAGGCCCTGGCCGAGGGTCTGGAAGGCCAGCTGACCGCCACCCTGCAGATGGACGATGGCGACGTCGACGCCGCCCGTGGTCTGCTGCCGATCCTCGAGCGCCGTGCCGGCCGAGTGATGGCCAACGGCTGGCCGACCGGTGTCGAGGTGTGCCACGCCATGGTTCACGGTGGCCCCTACCCGGCGACCTCGGACTCGCGTACCACCTCTGTAGGCAGCGCTGCCATTCACCGCTTCCTGCGTCCGGTGTGCTACCAGAACCTGCCCGACAGCCTGCTGCCTGACGCGCTGAAAGACGGCAATCCGCTCAAGCTCCGTCGTCTGGTGGATGGCCAGCGCGAGTCCTGATGCGGATCTAGCTGGCACTATCCCTATCCCTCAAGAAGTAACCAAGGCCCGGTGATACTGTCACCGGGCTTTTTCGTGGCCTTGGCATAGGAGCCATCTTGTGAAGCGCCAGAAGTGTCTCATTCAGTGAGGTTGCCTGGGGTGTCGTGCACCAGATTGCGGCTCTTCTGGTGCCCCTTCTTATGGCAAGTGTGGCGTCAATTCATCGCGAGTGACCAATTGCGTGCCACTGGCATGTGCTGAGCGTCTAGATCAAGCGCCAAACACTCAGCAGCAGCAACCCCAGGCTGATGGTGACGATGCTCAATAGGGTGCTGAGCATGATGATATTGGCAGCGAGGCGTTCATTGGCACCCGCGCCGCGAGCCATCACATAGGCAACGGCGGCGGTAGGACTGCCCAGAAACAGGAACAGCATGCCAAGTTCGGTATCTCGATAACCTGCTGCCAAGGCCAGGCCAACGCCGATGGCTGGCATCAGTACAAGTTTCCACAGGCTTGCGGATAGGGCCAGGGCTCCGCTTTCCCTGGCGGCCTTGATGCTCAGGCTTCCGCCAATGCAGATCAAGGCCAGCGGCAGCGACAGAGAGGCCAGGTAGTCGCCTGACGTCATCAGCCAGCTTGGCAGATCGACGTGCAGGTAGGTCAGCGGCAGAGCTGCGGCGATACCGATGATCAGCGGATTTGTGGCGACGTCCTTGAGGATATCCAGCGGACGCGAGCTGACGACGGGGCTGTAGACGGACAGCACGATAGCTGACATGACCAGGTTTACGATAATGATGCCGCCGGCCATGATGCTGCCCAGTGATAGGCCGGTGCTGCCGTACATGTTGGCCGACAGGGCAAGCCCGACGATACCGCAGTTGCCGCGAAAGGCGCCTTGTACATAGACCCCGCGGTCCTCCCTGGGGCAGCGCCACAGGGCCCAGGCCCAGATGATAAAGAAGATGACCGCAGAGATGCCCAGATAAAACGCTACCAGCCCGAGCTTGAGGTCATCCCCCGGGGTGGCCCGCAACAGACTCAGGAACAGCAGGGTCGGCATGGTGACCCGAAATACCAGGCTTGACGCGGTGTTCACGAAGGATTGGTCGATCCAACCCAGGCGCCTGAGGGCTGCGCCGATGAATACCATGGTAAAGACCGGAAGACTGACGCCGAGGGTGCTGGACAGTAGTGGCAGATCGATGACAGGACTCCTCGTCGACAAAGTGCTTTTAGATACTATGTATGATTAATTGTCTCGGGAAAAGAGGATATCGTCCTGAGTCTTCTGGAGACCTTGCAGGGCAGGGTGGTCGTTAGAGCGTGTCGTTAGAGCGGGCTGATTGTTTGGGCGTCCCATGAGAGCGGGTCGCCAGGGCGAGCGTCAAGCCGCTGGCAGGAGCCCGCCGAGGCATCCAGATAAGGTGCCTGGCAGGCCGGATCAAGGCGCTTCAAGCGTCGTGGGTGTCAGTCGCTTTTTCGTCACTTTTTTCGCTGAGGTCATCATCCCGGGTGGTGACGGTGGTTACCGTCGCCACCGGGGTGGCTGCTGGCGGAGCCTGGGTGGTTCGCACGTCGACCCAGTGGAGCAGGGCAAGTTGTGCAAACAGCGCCGTGAAGCAGATCAGAAGGGGCTTGAACATGGGGCGTCAGTCCTGAGAAACCATATAAGGTAAATTTAACACGACTTTGGCCGCCATCGCTGCTGCTATCTCTAGCTCTCCTGGTCTCTCGGCTCTCTTAAACCTCTTCAGCCCCTTGAGCCTCTTGATCCCTTGGGTGCCTTGGTCTTACGGGGCCGTTGGCCAGCCCCTGTTCGACATGGTCAGCCCAGGCGCCTGCTGTAGCTGATCAGGCAAAGGCATTCAGGCACCAGGTGATGGCCGGAATGGCCACGATATCGATCAGTACCGCTCCGCATAAGGGAACGATGATGAAGGCCTTATGGGAAATGACGCGATAGTGATCGCAGACGGCGCTCATGTTGGCGACCGCGTTTGGGGTGGCCCCGAGGCCATGACCGATGAAGCCTGCCGTCAGCACGGCCGCGTCATAGTTGCGTCCAAGCAGGCGGAACAGGACAAAGATCGCCAGCATGACAATGGCCAGCGTCTGGACCAGAAGTATCAGCAGCAACGGCCCGCCCATCTCCTGCAGCTGCCAGATTTTCAGGTTCATCATCGCCATGGTCAGGAAAATGCCCAGTGCGACGTCCCCTACGCTGGACAGGGCATTGTCCGGGAGGCTGATCCATTGAAAGCGATCGTTGAGGTTACGCAGCAGGATCGCCACAAACATGGCGCCGACGTAGCTTGGCAAGATGATACCGAGCTGACTGGACAGCAGACCCTTGAACCAGACTCCCAGCACCATGACCGGTACGACCACGGCCAGCACGTTCAACAGGACACGGCCGTCAAGCTGTCCCTGGGTCGGGCGCTCAGCTTCGGCAAGACGCTCGAGGTCATGGACGTCTTCGCTGACCAGCGGCAGTTGGCGACGGTCAATGATCCAGCGGGCGATAGGGGCGCCGATCACGCCACCGACGATCATCCCGAAGGTCGCCGACACAATCGCCGCAGTGGCAGCGCCCTGTGCACCCAGGGCTTCGGCTTCGGGACCGAAGGCAGCGGCAGCACCGAACCCGCCCTCAAGCGAAGTGGCGCCGGCCATAAGCCCGATCAGAGGGTCCAGGCCGAGCAGGCTGGCCATGCCAATACCCACCCCATTTTGCATCAGCGCCAGTAGCCAGCAAGCCACCAGATAGACACCTAGCGCCTTGCCCCCCTTTTTCAGTAGCGCAAGGCTGCCGCCCAGTCCTACGGTGGTGAAAAAGGCAATCATCAGTGGGCTCTGCATGGCGGTATCGAGCTCGAAGGTGACGATCCCCATGTCACGCAGCAGCCACGCGAGAAGGGCGAAGCCAAAGCCACCGATGACCGGCGTGGGAACGCAAAAATGCTCTAGCCAGTTCAGACGACGCTTCAGCCCAGCGCCTGTGGCAAGTAACAGCAAGGCCAATGCTGTGGTGGCCACAGCATCGAGAGTAATGTGCATGAGTGTGCTCCAGCGGTTTTTGTGCTGCTTCGAGGCAGCGGAGTGAAGGCCGGTGGCGTTCCCTTGTCAGCGTCTGCCGGGGCGGCTGGCAGGACGTCCACCATGGCAGGGTGTTGTCTTGTCGTTTGTCGTTTCGGTATGGCGTCGTTGCGCCATGCAGGATCGGCGCTGAGATCAGCGGGCCAGTCGCTCGATCAACCGCGCGGCGACTCGAGCGGTGCGGGAGTCGTTATCCAGGCTCGGGTTCATTTCGGCGACATCCACGACCGGCAGCTCAGTGCGGGACGACAGGTGATCGATGACGTCCTCGATGAAGGACAGTTCGATACCTCTGGCGGATGGCGCGCTGACGCCAGGAGCGACCCAGGCGGGAAGAGCGTCCAGACAAATGGTCAGATAGACCATGTCTACCTGGGCCAGCAGTCGATCCAGTGCGTCCATGACGCTAGGGCTACTGATAGAACGGCAGTCCTCATCCAGGACCCAATCGACGCCCAGCGCCTCGGCACGATCAAACAGCGCCTGAGTGTTGCTCGCACGGCTCACTCCCAGGCAGGTATAGCGGAACTCGACGCCCTGCTCGGCACATAGCTCTGCGCACTGTCGAAACGGCGTACCGGAGCTGGCGACGCTGGACTGGCGCAAGTCGAGGTGTGCGTCCAGGTTGACGATGCCGATCCACGGGGGGGACTGACGCTGTTGGGCATGCTGCAGGAGTCCGGAAAAGCTGGCAAAGGCGATTTCGTGTCCTCCGCCGAGGCCAATGACCCGATGCCCTTGGTCCAGCAACTCCGTCACTTGATCAGCGAAGGCCCGCTGGGCATGTTCCAGTTCATCACCGTGGCAGCTGATGTCGCCCGCATCGTACACCGGAGTGTGGAGATGAAAGGCCAGGTTGGACAGCTGACGCCGGATGGCCAGGGGGCCCTCACTTGCTCCAGTGCGACCCTTGTTGCGGGCAACTCCCGCATCCGAGCAGAAGCCCACCAGTACTCGGCCAGGTGCTGAGGCCTCGGCGACGGGACGCACGACTTGATGCCAGCGTAGTGACTGGCCAATCTCTTCGCTGTCGATTCGCCCATGCCATGACCATGGGGCCTGTGAACACTTGCTGCTACTCGTCACTCCAGTAGTTCTCCTAGTCGAAGCGCACTATTGCGGGCCTGGTCTGCCAACCAGGCGGTCTTATGGCGAACTCGAGCCTCTGGTGCCATCAGACTGACGACAGCCTTGAGCTTGCCGCGAGCGGAGAAGACTGGGGCGCTGGCACCCCAGATGCCTCCGTCGATCTCACCTAGGCTGGTGGCGACCCCCTGGGCACGTATCTGCTCGAGTCCTGTGAGCGCGTCGCTCTGTTCCTCTGGCGTTCGTAACGCCAGCGCCATGGCTCTTTCCTCGTCACTCATGAACGCAAGCAGTGCACGGGCACTGGCGCCTTTCAGCAGGGGCTGAACCTGGCCGCGGTGGTAGCAGCAGCGCAATGGCTGTGAGCTGTCGATCATGTCGACGCACAGCGCGTGATCGCGCACGGGCACCAGCAGGGCCGACCCTTCCTCAGTCAGGTCGGTCAGCTCCATCAGCACGGGACGCGCCCACTTGAGCAAGTCGTTGCTGCGCTCAAAGCCTTGCTGCAGCCGCACAGCCTGGGGGCCTGGGGCATAGGTCCCACCTTCCCGCTCACTGACCATTCCCCAGGCCAGCAACTGACGCAGGTGACGATAAGCGGTGGACGTGGGTTGCTGAGTTTGAGCGGCTAGCGCCTTCACCGTCATGGCACCGCCTTGATTGGCGAGGCAGCAAAGCAGTGCCAGCATGCGGTCGGAAGGAGTCATGGCGCACCTCGTATTTTGATAAATGGTATATGGCAAAAGGATTACTGAAGAAACACTGTTATCAATTTATGAGAATGCCAAGCCCTAGACTTTAGTTTGACTTAGGTCGTGCAGGAGCGAGGCGAAACGCCTTCTAGGAGCAGCGACGCAGCGCAACGAAGAGGAGCGCGAGGTGTCGCCACCGGTATTGGCAGATCTGGTGCAATGCCAGCGCTGCAGTGCACCACAGGTGAACATTTCACCTGCTTTGTCTGACATTTGCTGTGCCCTGATGCTAATTATTGCTTTGATTGAAAAAGGAAAATTTCCGGGTGGCACCGTAAATGCCTAATAAGAAATACATAATTCAAGACTCTGCCCTTGCTCAGGAGGTAGTAGATGAACGCCCCAGCTGTGCGTGCTTTTTCTACGGAAGACCTTGAGTCGACCCCGCCAAGTCGAGAAAGTGTGATTTCCCTTCAAGGTGTGAGGAAGACATTTCACAGCTCTGACGGTGGCGCTGTCGAAGTGATCCGAGATATTACTCTGGATATAAAAAAGGAGGAGTTTGTCAGCATCGTGGGCCCGAGTGGGTGTGGGAAAAGCACGATGTTCAATATTATATCCAGCCTGCTTGAGCCCACGGATGGTGTCATTGAACTCAGTGGGCGAGACCCTCATTGTGGCGCACGAATCGGCTACATGCTGCAACGTGATCTTCTGTTTCCATGGCGAACTATCATCGATAACGTATGTCTTGGATTGGAAGTTCGCGGAGTGTCAAAGTCGCGTCGCTATGAAATGGCCAAGGATCACTTGTCTCGTTATGGTCTGGCGGACTTTGCTGATCAATATCCGGGTACGCTTTCTGGGGGGATGCGTCAGAGGGTGGCGTTGATCCGCACGCTCATTACCGAGCCTGACCTCATTCTTCTGGATGAACCCTTTTCGGCACTCGACTACCAGACGCGGCTTGTTCTGGAGGAAGAGATCGTATCGATTCTAAAGGAACACAAGAAAACCGTGGTCCTGATTACCCATGATATTGGCGAAGCTATCGCCATGTCGGACCGCGTCGCAGTGATGACCAAGCGCCCAACATCCGTAAAAAAGGTGTATGACGTTGGGTTGTCCCGTGAGCTTGGCTCGTGCCTCAAGGCTCGCAGTGATGTTCGATACCAGACCCTTTTCGATCAGATCTGGGAGGATTTGGACATCCAGGTCGCGGGAGGTGCCGCATGAGCGATGCTCAGACCTTTACCCATAGGATTCAGGCAGGTAGCAACAAAGACATCAGTGAAGCATCGAAGAGATCGGTGCTGCTGACGGACAATCTATGGCGTGGTGCAGGGATAGCTCTGCTCGTTGCGCTGTGGCAAGTGGGAGTCAGCGTTGGCTGGATCAATCCCTTCTTGATGGGGTCGCCATCCGGGATTGCCGAAGAAGCGCTTCGTCTGCTTCAGTCAGGTCAGCTACTGGACGACACCCTGGCGACCGTGTCTGCCACGATTGCGGGGTTCTTGCTGGGTAGCGTGCTTGGCTCGATCTGTGGCTTGTTGCTCTGGTTCTCGCGCACCACTGCCCGAATCATTGACCCGTTTATGGTTGCGCTGAATGGGCTGCCTAAAATCGCCTTGGCCCCGATGATCATCATCTGGTTTGGCTCCGGCATGTTTTCAAAGATCATGCTGGCATTCGTTGCCACCTTTGTCGTGGCTCTGCTGTCCGCTTATCAGGGAACCCATCAGATTGATGGAAATATGATTAATCTGATGAGATCACTAGGAGGATCCCGGCGGGAAGTGTTCACGAAAGTCGTGGCTCCGGCAACGTTACCGTGGATCATCTCTGCCTTCCGCCTGAATATTGGTTTTGCCCTGATCGCCGAGATTGGTGGTGAGTTTATCTCATCGGACCGTGGATTGGGCAGAATGATTTTTGTAGCGGGAAATCTCTTTAACCTCAACGTGGTCTGGGTAGGCGTTATCGTGCTCATGATGGTCGCCATCGCTCTTTATGTGGTGGTGTCCAAAGTGGAAAAGCGGTTGCTTCCCTGGGATCACGCGAGGTGAGGTGTGATAACGACGCAGGTCGTTGATGCTGCAGTGATACTGTTGAAAAAATAACGACAAGGAATGAAATCAGTATGAATGCTTTCTTCTGCTCCAAGAAAATGATGGTGGGTCTCGGTCTTGTTGCTGGTATGTCCTCTTTCCAGGCACACGCTCAGGATATGGACACAATCCTCATCAACGAAGCCTTCCACTCCCTGCTCTACTTGCCGGTATATGTGGCCAAGCACGAAGGACTTTTCAATGAGTACAACATTGACGTGCCTGTCGTGCGCTCAGCCGGATCGGGGCCAGCGGCATTGGCATCGGTACTGGCGGGGGAGTCTCAGTTTTCTGTTCACGGTCCAGAGCATGTTGGCTTTGCCCAGGAACAGGGAGGGAGCGGCAAAGCCATCAGTGCGGTAGCCAACAGTGCACCGGTGTGGGTACTGGCAAGTCCCGACCTCGACTATAGCTCGCCCGCAGACTTGGCCGGCAAGGAGGTCGTGGTCGGGTTGGCGCCAGGTACGTCGAATACGCTCATCAAGCGTCTGATCGAAGATGCCGGGGTGGACGGCGAGGTCCAGATAACAGAAGTACAGAATGGCTCTGAGCTTGGGCCGGTGCTGTCCGGACGCGGCGACATCGCCGTGGCGTACCAGCCCCAGGTCGAGCAGGGTATTTCCCAGGGACTGGAGATTATCCATGCCTTCACTGATGACTATCCCGAGTATGCGTTCTCGACCATCAATACCTCCCAGGAAATGATTGATGATAATCCAGATCTGGTCTTGCGCTTCGTCAATGCGATCAATGATTCGCTGGCCTTGATTCATACCGACGCTGACGTGGCCAAGGCCGTGGCGCGCGAGGAGTTCGGTGACCTGTCCGGCGAGGTGGTCGACGCGGCGGTGCAGCGCATGATCGACAACAACGTCTATCCGGAAAGCGTGACGATTACCGAAGACGCCTTTACCAACGCCATCGAGATGCAGCAGTTCGTTGGCAACATCGAAGGCGAGATGTACTACGAAGATATCGTGGATGACTCCTTCGCCGCCAAGGTCGTGAACTAGGACCAGCGGGTCGCAGCGCGGATCGCAAAAGCCCGCGCTGCGACCCACGCTGAGACAGAGGAGGGTGACATCATGCTGGCGGCCTTGTTGTTCTTCTGTGCAGTGGGTGGGGTTGCTGGGCTTGCCGCGGGACTCTTTGGCATCGGTGGAGGCGTCATCATCGTGCCTGCACTTGCCTCGGCCCTGGCGTTCAAGGGCGTTGATGAGGCTCTCATCATGCATCTCGCGATTGGCACATCGCTGGCCATCATCGTGGTGACTGGTGCCTCTTCAGCGTTTGGACACTGGAAGAAAGGGGCTGTATCGCGGGACCTGCTGGTGCTGATGCTACCTGGGCTGATATGCGGTGCGGTACTTGGCGGTTTGGTCGCCGATCACTTGGATGGTCGTCAGCTGGAGCGCTTTTTCGGTGTATTCATGCTCCTGCTTGCAGCGCACATGCTGCTTTCCAAGAGGGTAAGCGAGAAAGCCCATGTCTCGGGGAGGCCGGCAATGTTTGCTGCCGGCACCACCATCGGTACCTTCTCCGCACTGTTTGGCGTTGGTGGCGGTGTCCTGAGTGTGCCTTGGCTTGCCCGCAATGGCGCAGGGCTGACCCATGCGATTGGTACCTCGGCCGCCTGCGGGCTGCCCATTGCCCTCGTCGGCGCCTTGACCTTCATGATGACGGGTCTTGGCCATGCGGGCCTACCCGAAGGAAGTCTCGGCTATCTCTATTGGCCTGCCTTTGCAGGCGTTGCCATGTTCAGCGTCCCGGCCGCCAGGTGCGGCGCCAAGCTGGCGCATTACCTGTCGCCTGAGCGACTGCGAACGCTATTTGCCCTGGTCATGGTGGTGGTGGGGATCACCCTGGTGCTCTGACCATGCCTCAACGAGTGACTTACACTAAGGAATATCGGATGCCGACTGCACCGAAGAGCATTACCGCGTTTCACCAGAACCACCGGGGAGCTGCGGCGAGCGGACTGGACTGGTGGCATCAGTGCGTAGCGCAGATTGAGCGTGTCGAGCCCGAGGTAAGGGCCTGGGAGGCGCTGGCCACAGAACCTCCCCCACTCGACCCTACGCTGTCTGACCGGCCTTTGTTCGGTGTCCCGGTAGGCATCAAGGACATCATTGATACGAGGGACCACCCTACGGCATGGGGCACGGGGGGGTATCTTTGTTCGTCTGAATCGCTGGTTGACGCGTCTCTGGTGTCGCTGCTCAAGCAGCAGGGTGCGCTGATCATGGGCAAGACAGTGTCTACCGAATTTGCGTATTTCACCCCGGGCAAGACACGCAATCCCCATGACACCTCGCGCACGCCAGGAGGGTCGTCCAGTGGTTCGGCAGCGGCGGTGGCCGCCGGTATGGTGCCCGTCGCGTTTGGTACACAGACAGCTGGCAGCATGATTCGACCTGCGAGTTATTGCGGTGTCTACGGCTTCAAGCCCACCTTCAACACGCTCAGCACCGCCGGTGTCCGCGGCTTCGCGCCATCTTTGGACACCATCGGCTGGTTCGCGCGTAGCGTTGAGGATGTCAGCACCGTGTTCTCGAGTTTGACGGGAGCGGACAGCATCCGCCCGGCGAGCAGCCTGAAGGGGCTGCGCCTCGGAGTGTTCAGTTTGCCCTCGGCCACGACCATGAGCACGGATGTTCAGCGGGTACTCGCTGAGGCAGAAGCCATGGCGAGGCACGCAGGGGCAGAGATCGTTCCTCTGGCGCTGGGCAGCGATATCGAATGCTTGGTGGAGGAGCAGAAGGTGGTGATGGCTTACGAGTCAGCCAGGACGCTGGCAAGTGAGTATGCCGCCTTTGCGGACCAGATGGGGCCCAAGCTGGTCGAATTGATCGAGGAAGGCCGAGCTATCGGCTGGTCGCGCTACCGTGATGCCATGCGCCGCGCGGCTGCGGCTCGCCAGTCATTGTCGCGGGTGTTGACGACTCAGGTCGACGGCATTTTGGCAGCCAGTGCTACAGGCGAAGCGCCGTTGGGCATCGACGCGACCGGGGACCCCCTTTACTGCCGCGCCTGGACGCTATTGGGCGTCCCTTGCCTGAACCTGCCCATCGGACAGGGTAGCCAGGGCATGCCGATCGGGGTGCAGTTGATCACGGACCGCTGGGCGGATGAGAAGCTGCTGGCCATGGCTGGTGCGTTGGTAGCGCAAGCCAGTGAGCGTCAGCCCCATGCGCTTGAGGGCATCGCGCCAGTCTGACGGTGGCTGACGAGGTCAACGGCTTTACCACAGCGGCCGTCTCTCTGGCGATCTCTCTGGCGGACATTGTCAGCGGGTACATGTCTGCCAGGCCGTTATCGCAACGGGAGAAAAACGCTTGCCCCGCGATGCGCCGAACGGACGATGCCTTGGGTCAGGTGCTGCAGATCCACAGGATGCGGGCGGGGGCGGGGCTTGTCGAGATGACGGCGTGTCCCATCTGGCTATCAAAGGACATGCTGTCTCCTGGCTTGAGGCGTGTCGGGGCGTAGTGTTCGGTCCACACCTCGACCTCGCCTTCCTGGACCACGATCTGTTCATGCCCGGCGTGGCGTTGAAGCTCACCAAACTCATCAATGCTGGTGTTCAACACCGTGGTCGAGAACACCAGAAAGTCCTTCGACACCATGTCGCTGCAAAGCAATTCAAAACGATAGTTGGGAGTCTCGACAATGTCTCCCTGGCCTGAGCGAGTCAGCGTACGCCAGCCACTGAGCGCACGGCGCTCGCGGTAGTAGAAGAGTTCGCCGACATCCACATTTAGTGCATTGGCCAGCTTGACGATGACTTCATAGGTGGGCGAAAGCCTGCCGTTCTCGATCCGCGAGATGCTGGCGGCGGATGTGCCGGATACCTGGGCCATCTGAGCGATGGTCAGCTGGCGTTCGCCGCGCAGGGCTTTCAGGTTGTCACCGATGGATCCGGCCTTGCGCGCTTTCTCATGGGGCCGGGGTGGCGTGGAGGTCTCGCTCATGCAGGTCTCCGGCGGCTCCTGCCGTCCTTGATGATGGGGGAGGAGCGTTGATTGTTGGTCTTTTTCATTTATTTTGACTGAAAATTGCGTATATGCAATGCTCAATCACGATAGTGATGCTTAATACGCAGTGTCTGCCGATCGATAACAACGCCGGCTGGGCATTGCCTTGCGCTCCTGTACGCCTATAAGAAATCCAACGAGGATAACAATGTATAAGTTGAACCGACTGGCTGGCAGCGTGACTGTTGCCGCCGCCCTCGCGAGTGTCTCCCTGTCTGCGACTGCCGAACCGATGGAGTGGAAAATGGCCACCCCATGGGGTGGCGGGCCGTGGTTGGAGCGGGACGCCCAGACCTTCGCCGACTATGTCAATCAGCTGACGGCGGGTGATGTTTCCATCGAGGTGTTTCCTGGTGGCACCCTGGGTGGCGCGCTGCGGGTGACCAATACCGTCAAGGCCGGGGTCGCCGAGGTCAGCCATAATTACGTCAACTATGACTACGGCACAGATCCGACGGCGGCGCTGCTGGCAGGTCATTCCAGCGGCCTCACGCCGGAAGAATTCATGATGTGGATGTACGAGGGCGGCGGCGTGGAACTCTATGAAGAGTTCCGCCGTGATGTCTTCGATGTGGTGGCCTTCCCGTGCTCCATTCTTGGCACCGAGATCTTCCTTCACTCCAACAAGAAGGTCGAAACGCTGGAGGATTTCCAGGGCCTGCGCCTGCGCACGTCAGGGGCCTGGGCTGAGATCGCCTCACGCCTGGGTGCCTCGACGGTGGTCATGGCCGGCAGTGAGATCTACAACGCCCTGGATCGCGGCGTGATTGATGCTGCCGAGTGGGGCAGTCCGGAAATGAACAAGCCAACGGGCTTCCAGGATGTGGCTCAGTACGTGGTGCTGCCGGGCGTTCACCAGTCTGGTGGCTTCCTGGAATGTCAGGTAAACCAGGAGGCGTGGGACGCGCTGAGCGCCGAACAGCAGGAGCTGCTGCGTCTTGCCGGCAAGCTCAGTGTGTTTGACTCCTGGCTCGCGAGCTCCTACGCCGACCTGGAGGCCTATCAGGAACTGGTGGACGGTCCGAACGAGATCGTGCAGCTGGATCAAGACTTTATCGATGCCATCTATGCGGAGACCCGCAAGTGGGAAGATGAGTACGCCGAGAGCAACGAATGGTTTGCTCGAGTGCTTGAATCTCAGCGTGAGTTCAAGGCCAGCATGACCAACTGGCAGCAGTACCGTCTGCCGATCGGTGCCATGGCTCGGGACTGACATCGTTGCTGGCGGCCCGGAGGAGGGGATGGTCCCTTCCTCCGGGCCGTTTCCTGTTCTGACTTCCTACTTTCGGGCAATTCAAGATGACGCTTATTCACGCGATCGAGCGGCTGACGCGGTGGGCAGGGGGGCTGGGTGCTCTGCTGACCTTTCCGCTGATAGCGGCGTTGGTCTACGAGGTCTTCAGCCGGTATGTGTTGGGACAACCTACCCTGTGGGCCTTCGAGGTCAGCTACATGGTCATGGGGGCCATCTTCATGCTGGGCATGGCTGATACGCTGCGACAGGGGCAGCACGTCAGCGTTGATCTGATGACGCTGCGTTGGTCGAGGCGCACCAATGCCCTGGTGCAACTGATCGGCTATGCCGTGTTCTTGCCGGTTCTGGCCTGGCTGGTGTGGGAGCTTGGCCAATACGCTCACGAAGCGCTTTTATCCAATGAACGCTCAGGCAGGTCGGCCTGGAACCCGGTGATCTGGCCGGTGTTCCTGACCTGGTGGCTCGGCTTTCTGCTGCTGGCGCTGCAGGTCGTGGCCGAAGTGTTCAAGGCGATTGCTGCATGGAAAGGTCAGGGAACCGAGAGTGAGGGCGCCCAATGAGTGATTATCTTGCCCTGGTGATGTTTCCGGCGCTGATTGGCTTCATCATTGCCGGCTTCCCGATTGCCTTCTCGATGATTGTGGTAGCGACGCTGTTCGGGGTAATGCAGTTTGGCGATGCTGCTGCCTACCAGCTGTTGACCAAGATCGAGGACACGGCGTCCAACTCGATTCTCGCAGCGGTCCCGCTGTTTATCTTCATGGGTGCGATGCTCGAGCGTTCAGGCATCGCGGAGCGGCTGTTCACCGCCATTCATTTCTGGACCCGGCGCCTGCCTGGCGGACTCGGCGTGGGCGCGGTCATCATGGGTACGCTGTTTGCAGCAGCGAGTGGGGTCGTGGGCGCGACCGAGGCGGTGATCGGCCTGCTGGCCATCCCGGTGATGCTCAAGCATCAGTACAGCAAATCGCTGATGTCGGGCACCATCTGCGCCAGCGGCTCTCTGGGCACCGCGATCCCTCCCTCCATCACTGTGGTGGTACTGGGGCCTGTGGCCAGCGTGTCGGTGGGATCACTGTTCAGTGGGCTGATGTTTCCCGGATTCCTGATGGCGTTGCTGTTCCTGCTGTACATCGTGCTGGTGGCGTACCTCAAGCCAGAAATGGCGCCTCGCATGTCGGCAACAGAGGGTGAGAGCGCGACCCTGGGAGAGAAGCTCAAGGTCACCTTTGGCGCGCTGCTGCCGACGATGGCACTGATCGTGACTGTGCTTGGCACGATCCTGCTGGGTATCGCGACCCCCACCGAAGCGGCAGCCTGTGGCGCGCTGGGTTCGGTGGTGCTGGCGCTGGCCTATCGCAACCTGACCCTGGACGTGCTTTGGAACTCGGCCAAGCGGACCTTGAATATTTCGGCGATGATTCTACTGATCGTGCTGGGGGGCAATATGTTCGCCGGTGTGTTCTTCGCCGCCGGAGGCATGGCCACGGTGCAGTCGCTGCTGATGGATACCGGGCTGAGCCCCTGGATGATCCTCGGCATGATTCTGCTGATCGCCTTCCTGGCAGGGTTCGTGCTGGACATGATCTCAGTGGTACTGATCGTGATACCGGTGGCCATGCCGATCGTGCGGGCACTGGGGTTCGATGAGATATGGTTCTGTGTTGCCTTCCTGGTGGTCATGCAGACAAGTTACCTGACGCCGCCTCTGGCTCCTTCCATCTTTTATCTCAGGGCGATCACGCCACCCGAGGTCACGCTCAAGCATATGTACACCGGGGTCATTCCTTTTATCGTTGTACAGTTGATCGTGTTGGCGTTGGTTCTGGCCTTCCCTTCCTTGGCGCTGTGGTTGCCTGATCAGCTGAGTGGGCCGTCATGGAAGTAGGCCGATCATGTTCCAAGGAGAGTCGCTGATGCAGGACACTAACGCCGCCAGTTTAGAGGGGGCCTACCTGACGCGGGAGGCCATGATGTCGCTATGTCGCAGCGTGTTGGCCCAGCATGGCTTCAACGCCGCCCAGGCCGAGGCTCTGGGGGCCACCCTGGTCGCTGCGCAATGGGACGCTTGCCAGTCCCATGGGCTTTACCGCTTGCTCGGTATCGCCGCGACGGTACGTGAAGGCGCGGCTGTCGCGGATGCACAGCCGCGTGTCGAGGACCTGGCCCCGGCGGTAGTCAGGGTGGATGCTGACGGTGGATTTTCGCCGGCAGCCTTCAAACTGGGTCTGCCGCCTCTGATCGACAAGGCCAGGCAGAGTGGCATCGCGGTAATGGCCATTCAGCGTTGCGTCCATGCCACCGCCCTGTGGGTAGAGCTCGAGCAGCTGACCGAGGCAGGGCTGGTGGCCATTGCCTGCAACCCGACCCAGGCGTACATGGCTCCCCATGGAGGCAAGCGTCCCCTGTTCGGCACCAACCCGCTGGCGTTTGGCTGGCCGCGGCAGGGGCAGCCACCGCTGATCTTCGACTTTGCCACCAGTGCCATTGCCCGGGGGGACATTGAGCTTCACCGTCGCTCCGGCGATACGATTCCGGAAGGCTGGGGCGTAGACCGGCATGGCCAGCCATGTACCGATCCGGCGGAAGTGCTGGATCATGGTGCGATGCTGCCCTTCGGTGGCCACAAGGGCTCGGCGCTGGCACTGATGGTCGAGCTGATCGCCGGGCCGATGATTGGTGACTTGATGAGCCTTGAGTCAACGGATCACGACGATGGGCGTGGTGGGTTGCCCTTCCACGGGGAGTTGATCATCGCCATTGATCCGGCCCGAACAGGAGCGGGAGCCGCTGACATGGGCAGGGCAGAGCAACTGTTCGAGCAGATGTTGGGACAGGGGGCTCGGTTGCCCGCCCAGCGCCGCTATCAGGAGCGTGCACGCAGCGCCCAACGCGGTGCTTGGGTGTCCCAGGCACTGCTCGACGATATCCATGCCTTGATGAACTCTTGATGAACTAGGGCTTGTACGAAAAGTGCCTGCGCTTGGTGATACGGCGTTAAAAATCGGCTCAAAGTGCTCATTTACACCTCGTAAACTGCGCTTTAACACCGATTTTTGCCTTGTCTAACCTTCGCTCGTCGACTTTTCGGACAAAGCCTAAGCCACCAGGCATGCGGTAGCCCGCATGCCTGCCCACCTTCCGACTGACACCTATGAATCTACTGGACAAGCGAGCGCTGTATCTGCACGAGGTCTGCAGTTGCGGGGGTATTCGCGCCGCGGCTGAGCATCTGCATGTCAATCCTTCTGTGATCAGCCGCCAGGTGCGAAGCCTCGAGCAGGAGTTAGGCATGGCCCTGCTGGAAAAGCAGGGCCGTCACGTGGTGCCGACAGAGGCCGGCAAGCTTGTGGAAGAGAGCTACCTGGCCCAGCGTCGGCTGCATTCGGAACTCGGTGATACGCTGTCCCGGCTGCGCAACCTTCAGCGTGGCAAGGTGGTGGTGTCGGTGGGAGATGGCTTCGTCGACAGCTTCATTCGCCATGTCATGCAGCGGGTGGCGGCGCAGTTTCCCGATGTGTTGATCGATATTCGCACGGGCATCTACTACCCCCGCGAACCACATGAAATGGTCGCCAATGATGAAGTCGACATTGCGGTCACCTATGGGCCGGTATCCGACCCCAGACTTGTGGTGCACTCTTTCGAGCGAGGGGCGTTGTGCGCCCTGGTGGCTCCACAGCATGCGCTGGCGCAGTACGATGCTGTCAGCGTCACACAGCTGCTTCAGCACAAGTTGATCTTCCTGCCGGACGAGTCCGGGTCCCAGCGTTTTGTCGATGCGATTTTTCGTGCGTCAGGATTGCTGGCCACGCCCTCATACCGCTGCAATCTGCATTCGATCTCTCGACGCCTGGCCTGTGCCGGGATTGGTGTCGCATTCATGACCGCTGCGGCAGCAGGCCGAGAAGTGCGAGCGGGAGAGCTGGTCGCCATTCCCATTGACCACCCCATGGCCAGGGCGAGTCAGGGGAATCTGGTGCGCAGAGCCGGCAGGCGGCTGTCGCCGGCTGCCAGCTATCTGTGGAAGGTGATGTTGGCGATGCAGTGATCAGCTTGCCATCATGTAGACCCCGGGTCCGATCGGCCAGCCCATGGTCAGCCAGAACATCAGGAAGGCGCTCCAGGTCAGCAGGAAGGTGATCGCCATGGGCAACATCGTGGCAATCAGGGTTCCCAGCCCCATATCCGGTTTGTAGCGCTGCATGTAGACCAGGGCGACCGAAAAGTAGGGACTCATCGGCGAGATGATGTTGGTGCTTGAGTCGCCAATCCGGAACATCGCCAGCACGAAGGCCGGGTCAAAGTCGATCATCATCAGCATCGGCACGAACACCGGGGCCATCAGTGCCCACTGGGCCGAGCCGCTGGTCATGAAGACGTTGAGCACGGCACTCATCAGGATGAAGGCGCCAACCAGAGGCAGGCCGGTGAAGCCGGTACTCTGCAGGATGTTGGAGCCTTCAATGGCAATGAACTGCCCCAGCTCTGACCACTTGAAGTAGGCAATGAACTGCGAGATGGCGAAGAACAGCACCAGCGTGGGGGCCAGCTCGCTGGCCGCCTCGGCCATGCGCTGCGGGACGTCACGGCTGGTCTTGATCTTGCCCACCGCGATGCCGTAGACCAGACCGATGGCGACGAAGTAGCCGAACATCAGCGGTACCAGCGACTTCAAGAACGGTGACGGGATCAGTCCGCCCTCATCGTTGCGCAGAGGCGATGCCTCCGGCAGCACGGCCAGCAGTACCAAGGCCAGATAGACCAGCGTCGTCAGTCCCACACGCTTGAGACCGCGCTTCTCGTCGGCGCTCAGTTCGTGGGTCTCCACCTCAGCGGTAAAGTCCTTGCCAAGCGGCAGGGTCCGTTGCAGCCGCGGTTCGATCACCTTGTCGATCACCAAGGTGCCTACCGTGGCAAGCACGAACACGGAGCAGGCCACGAAGTAGTAGTTGTCCACTGGAGAGATGTACGCCTCTGGATCCACCAGTCGCGCCGCATCGGTGGTAATACCGGCGAACAGCGCATCCCCGACCGTGATGAAGAGGCTGGCGTCGAAGCCCGCCCCAGCCGCTGCATAGGCGGCGGCCGCACCGGCAATCGGATGCCGACCGACGGAGTAGTAGACCATGGCGGCCAGGGGAATCAGGATCAGGTAGTTGGCATCCGAGGCGATGCTGCCGCAGATGCCCGCCAGAAACACGCAGAAGGTGAGCAGCGACGGCGGTGCCTTGGCCACGCTGACCTGCATCAGGGTCGACATCAAGCCCACCTTGTCGGCGAGACCGATACCGAACATCACCACCAGGATCAGGCCCAGGGGCGGGAAGTTGACAAAGTTGCTGACGACGCTGGTCAGCATGAATTCCAGTCCATCTGCAGAGATCAGGCTTCGCACGTGGACCACGGCATCCGTCTGCGGGTTGACCGCTGACACGCCCAAGGTGGCGAGAATGGCAGAGACCACCACCACCACGGCAGCCAGGATGGTGAACAGAATGAAGGGATGAGGCAGTTTGTTGCCTACACGCTCAATGGAGCTGAGGACGGCTTGCATGGCTCTTGACCTTGTTATGAGGTTGTCTGAAACGTTCACTCGCGGACACAGCAACAGAATGTTGTCGATGGTGTCTGTTCTGCTACCGCCGGCACCGGTAGGGGCCTCTGTTAGTTCGCTTGCATCAGGTGTTGCGCCAATGCCACGAAGGTGCCGCCTGCGACCGGCAGGATCTGGTCGTTGAAGTCGTAGTGCTCGTTATGCAGGTAGGCACTGTCACCGTTACCGACAAAGAAGAAGCAGCCAGGGACCTGCTGGAGATAGAACGCAAAGTCCTCTGCCCCCATGGTAGGCATGTAGTCCAGTTGCTGAATGTCGTCACTGACCTGCGCTTCCTTTGCCGCAGTAAGAACCTTCTCAGCCCATTCCGGGTCATTGACCAACGGCGGAATCTGGTGCTCGTGGAACATCTCGAAGCTGGCGCCGTGGGCGCTGCAGACTCCGTCGACCACCCGTTCGAGCTGTCCGGCCAAGGCCTCGCGGGATGAGGCGCGATCGCTGCGGATATTGACGACCAGTTCGGCTTCGCCGGGAATCACATTGGCGGCCTCTCCAGCATGAAAGGCCGCGACGGTGATGACCCCGGCCTCGAGCGGAGACTTGTGACGTCCCACCAGTCCCTGCAGCTGCTGGACAATACTGGCGCCGACGTAGATCGGGTCCACCGCGAGGTGCGGCATGGCGGCATGCCCGAAACGTCCCTTGATGGTCACGCGGAAGGTGTCATTGCCCCCCATCGCCGGTCCTGGCTTGACGAAGACTTGGCCAGCGGGGAAGCCGGGGCGATTGTGATAGCCGAAGATGGCTGACACGCGGGGATTGTCGAGGACTCCTTCCTCGATCATGCGCGCGGCACCATTGCCACCTTCCTCGGCCGGCTGAAAGATCAGCTTGAGGTGGCCGCACAGAGCGTCTCGACGCTGGATGATGGCTTCGGCCGCCAGCAGCAGGGCGGCGGTGTGGCCGTCATGGCCGCAGGCATGCATGAGGCCCGGATGGCGTGAACCGTGGTCAAAGGTGTTGGCCTCCTGGATGGGCAGTGCATCCATGTCGGCCCGAAAGGCGATCACTGGCCCGATGCGCCCGGTATCCAGTTCCGCCAGGACGCCCGTCCCGGCGATGTTCTCGGTGACCGTGTAGCCGAGCTCCTTGAGTCGCGATGCCACGATCGCGGCGGTGCGGTGCTCCTCGAACTTGAGCTCGGGATGGCGATGCAGATCCTGTCGCAGTGCCACACTCTCGTTGACCTGTTGCGCGGTGAACATGCTGGGTCCTTGTTGTTGACGATGATCCATGGACGCTTGACGTCGCTGAGCAGTGCCAAGGTAGGGGAATCAGCGTCACGGATGCAGCGGGCAGCAGGCATGCAATTGTTGCTTGGTGGTCAACAGTTGTGGCGTGTCAGAAACGATCAATCACCGTAGCGCCCACCCCCTTGAACTGATCCATGCTGGTGAGCCGGGCGGGAGTGTCATCCAGCGTGATGCGATCACCCACCAGCAGCGATGGATTCAGCTGCCCCTGCTGGATCATCCCCAGCATGGCGTCATAGCGGTGAGCCTGCATGCCGTGGCTGCCGATAAGTTCAAGCTCCTCGGCGATCACCTTGTGCATGGGGATCGCCGGTGCCCGGTGCTCCCCAGCCAGCAGCCCAATCTGTACGTGCCGGCCTCGGGTACGTAGTCCCATGATCGAGTTGCTGCAGGTGACCTGAGTGCCCAGGGCATCAAAGGAAAGGTGAGCGCCGCCGGCACTGATGTCATGAATCGCTTCCACCACATCCGATCTTTGCGAGGCATTGATCGTGGCAACGGCGCCCAGTTTCTTGGCCATCACCAGTGCGCCGTCCGTGATGTCGATGGCGATGACCCGGGCGCCAAGCGCCGAGGCGATCATGATCGCAGACAGGCCGACGCCACCACAGCCATGCACGCTGACCCACGCACCGGCAGACACGCGCCCCTGATCCACCACTGCGCGGAAGGCTGTGGCAAAACGGCAGCCGAGACTGGCGGCGGTGGAAAATGACATGTCCTCTGGCAGCGCAACGAGGTTGAGGTCGGCGTGATGCAGGCTGGTGTATTCGGCAAAGGCCCCCCAGTGAGTGAAGCCCGGTTGAAACTGCGAGTGGCAGACTTGCTGATGGCCTGCACGACACTCGTGGCAGCGTCCGCAGCCGCTGACGAAGGGCACTGTGACACGGTCGCCCTCTTTCCATTGAGTGACGTCCTTGCCGGCGGCGACCACGACACCCGCCATCTCGTGACCGGGGACATGGGGGAGGGTGATATCCGCATCGTGGCCCATCCAGCCATGCCAGTCACTGCGACATAGCCCAGCCGCTTCGACCTTGACGACCACGCCGTGGGGCTCTGGTGCAGGATCCTTCACCACCCGAACACTGGGTAACTGCTGGAACTTTTCAATGACAACGGCACGCATGATCGACTCTCGCAAAGGCTGAATGTGTCGTTCCATGCTAGAGCGTTGGCCAGGAATTGCTTTGCTATATTTTCTTGAGAGCCCGCAATGTGGAAAGTATCTTTTATTTCTACAAGGTTTATTGGGAGAACATTGCGTGAGTGGGCTGGACAGGAAAAATCTACAGCTGCTTGATCTGTTGCAGCAGGACGGTCGAATCACCAATGCGCGTCTTGCCGAGGCGCTGTCATTGAGCGAGACACCATGCTGGCGACGGTTGAAGCGTCTTGAGCAGGACGGCGTTATCTCAGGCTATCAGGCAACGCTTGATCGCAAGCGTCTCGGGCTAGGGGTGATGGCGTTCGTTCAACTCAATTGCATGGCCCATGACGCCACCACGGTGGCGGCGTTCGAGAAGGTGGTGATCGACAGCCCGAATATTCTGTCATGCCACAATACGACCGGAGATGATGACTTCCTGCTGATGGTCGTCGCTCGAGACCTGGAGGACTACAGTGACTTCATCGAGCGCGTGTTGCGGCGCTTGCCGGGCGTCACCAACATTCGCTCCAGTCTGTCCCTGCGGGAAATCAAGTCCACCAACCGGCTGCCGCTGGGCTAGACACGGCGGAGTGCACTGGCGACCTGGCGCGTCATGCGCGCCGGACGCTGCTCCGGAGCATCGGCGTCACCGGCAGGGTCAGCTGCTGCGGGGGGGTGTCCGGGTGATCGATCTGGGCCATCAGGAGTTCGGTGGCGCGCATGATCATGGTCTGTACCGGTTGCTGCAGAGTGGTCAGGGAGTGACTGGGCCAGGCGGCCATGGGCACATCATCGAAGCCGATGATCGATACGTCCTGTGGGATGCGCAGCTGAAATTCGCTCTGCAGAACCTCCATGGCAGCGATGGCCATCAGGTCGTTGGCGGCGAACAGGGCGTCGGGCGGAGTGGGGTGGGTAAACAGGCGGCGAGTCGCCTGACAGGCGTCTGCGTACTGATAGTTGCCCACGTCGCAGGCATGCAGTGTCTGGCCTGCCGCTGCCAGACCCTCTTCCAGTCCCGCCTGCCGTTGGCAGCTGGTAGACGTGGCGGGAAGACCCGCCAGGTACGCCACGCGACGGTGGCCTTGTGAGGCGAGGTGTCGGCCCGCCCAGTAGCCCCCTTGATAGTTGTCGCAGGCCACCTGACTGATGCCGGCATAGTCCACGGTACGGTTGATGATGACCACGGGGATTTCGTAGTCGGACACCACGGCGGCTTGCTCCTCCGTCATGGTGATGGCAAGCATGAGAATGCCTTCCACCTGACTGCGCAGAATGTCTTCCAGCACGGCATCGAAGCCATCGCTGGCGGGGGCAGAAAACAGCAGCAGGTGATAGCCCTGCTGCCGAAAGAACCGTGATGCCTGTTCGAGCATAAAGCTGTAGAACGGATTCTCCAGGCTATACACCACGACGGCGATGGTCCTGCTGGAGCGAGTGATCAGGGAGCGCGCGATGGTATTGGGGCGATAGCCGAGCTCTCGAGCGGCTTCCATGACCTTCCGGCGCGTCTTTTCCGATACCTTCGCCTCGGGAGAGAAGGTGCGACTGACGGCAGACTGCGAGACACCGGCCAGGCGGGCGACATCGCGGGAGGTGACGGATTTCTTTTTCATCGAGGCATATCTTGTCGGGTGACTGTATTGCCGGCGCTCACGCCGGCTCAATACGCTCCAGCGAAGCATAGGTGGCGATCTTGTCGATATAGACCTGAGCATTGGTCTTCACCGACTCGACCTCTTCCTCGGTCAGCTCACGCACGCGTTTGGCGGGACTGCCGAGGATGAGCGATCGTGGGGGAAAACGTTTGCCGGAGGTAATCAGGGCTCCGGCGCCAACGATACTCTGCTCCCCGATCACCGCTGCGTTGAGGATGGTAGCATTCATGCCGACCAGCACCTCGTCGCCAATTCGGCAGCCGTGCAACATGGCCAGGTGACCAATGGTGACACGCTGGCCAATGGTCACCGGCTCACCGGGGTCTGTGTGGACCACGCAGCCATCCTGCAGGTTGCTGCCGGCGCCTACCAGGATGGGGGCATTGTCGCCACGCAGGACGGCACCTGGCCAGACACTCACGTCTGCTCCCAGCTGAACGTCACCGATCAGGGTCGCCTCGTCCATCACCATGGCGTCGGCGGCGATATCGGGGGACGCGCCCCCGAGTCGATAAAGCGTCACAACCCATCTCCTTATGCGGGTGCTGATATTGGCATGCTCAACGGTGGGCCAAGCCTAGAATCCGACCTGATCCCCACCCTTTAGTCCAAGCATCTGGCGCGCCTCGTCGGGTGTGGCCACCTCGAGAGACAGGCCTTCCAGGATCTCGCGGACCTTGGTCACCTGGCTTGCATTGGTCTCGGCCAGCTTGCCCGGCCCAAGCCACAGCGAGTCCTCGAGACCGACGCGCACGTGTCCTCCCATGGCAGCGGCTTGCGCTGCAATGCGCATTTGGCTGCTGCCGGCCCCCAGCACAGACCATTCATAGTCATCGCCGAACAGGCGGTCTGCGGTGCGGCGCATGTGCATGACGTCTTCAGGATGCGGCCCGATGCCACCCAGGATACCGAACACGCTCTGGACGAAGACGCGGCCCTTGGCGACACCACGGTCGAGCAGATTGCGCAGCGAATACAGGTGGCCGATGTCGTAGCACTCGCATTCGAAGCGGGTGCCATTGGCATCGCCAAGCGTCATGGCTTTTTCGATATCAGCGAAGGTGTTCTTGAACACCAGGTCACGGCTATTGGCCAGGTGATCGCGCTCCCACTGATGGGTCAGCTCGTTGTAGCGATCGAGCATCGGGAACAGGCCGAAGTTGATCGATCCCATGTTCATGGACGCCAGCTCAGGCTTGAACTCCATGGCGGGGCGCATACGTTCTTCCACCGTCATATGGGGGCTGCCGCCGGTGGTCAGATTGATCACCGCGTCGCAGGAGCTCTTGATCCGCGGCAGGAAGCGCTCGAACATCGCCGGATCCTGGGTCGGCCTGCCATCCTTGGGGTCCCGGGCATGCAAATGCAGCACCGACGCGCCCGCCTCGGCGGCGGCGATACCTGCCTCGGCAATCTCCTCGGGGGTGACGGGAAGGTAGCGAGACATGGACGGGGTGTGAATGGCGCCGGTGACGGCGCAGGTGATGATGACCTTGCGTTTTGTAGCCATTTCCGTGAAGTCCTTTAGCAAAGTGAGCACAGCGGCGTGAACGTTGCCGCATGACGTGTGCGGTTTAGCGTGGTGTCGTAGCCTGCTGATGGGCGAGCAGTGCCATCAAGCGGCGATCACGCCAGGCCTGGCGTTCACCCAGTTCGTGTGTGGGGAGCAAGGCGCGGCGCTGCTCGTCCAGTGCCTCCAGGGTGGCGTCGAGCCAGGGGTCTTCCTGTCCGCGCTCGCGATCGATATCGCGATACAGCGGGCCGTAGCGCTTGCCGTAGTCGGCAATGCCCGCAGGCGCATTGAGGTCGATGGTCTCGAAGGGGCCCATGAAGGACCAGCGCAGGCCGAGCCCGTGTTTCATGGTCTTGTCGAGGTCCTCGGCGGACACCACGCCATCGCGGAACAGCCGCAGGGCTTCGTTGAGCAGCGCCCCTTGCAGGCGGTTGAGGACAAAGCCTGCCACCTCCTGGTGGACCAGAATCGGGACCTGGCGCGCTTGTTCCATCAGGGCCATGGCCCGCTGAACACTCTGTTCACTGGTGGCTGGCGTCGGTACCACCTCTACCAGCGGAATCAGGTAGGGCGGGTTGACCGGATGTGCCACGAGGCAGCGCTGAGGGTGCTCCAGGTGATCGGTAAAGCGCGAGGCGGCGATCCCCGAGGTGGAGCTGGCCAGCACGCAGTCACTGCTGACCACCGCCTCCAGATCGCGGTAGATCTGACGTTTCGCGGTCACGTCTTCCGGCCCGCACTCCTGGATGTAGATGGCATCCTGCATGGCCGAGACGAGGTGGCTGTCAAAACGAATTCTGGCCATGATCGCCACTGGATCATCGATCAGCCCTGCGTCAGCCAGGTCTGTCAGCGACTGCTGGATCGCTGCAGATGCCCTGTCCAGGGCATCAGCATCTACATCAAACAAGGTGACGGGCAGCTCTGCTCGAGCGAATACGATGGCCCAGGCGCGACCAATGAGTCCTGCGCCGACCACACCGATGGAAGTCGTCATGAGAGCGTCCTGAGGTCAGAGGGATTCGACGTTGGCACAGACACTGAGCGCCTGCCCCGAGATGTTGGATCCGCCTGGTGCAGCGAGGAACAGCGCCATGGCGGCGATATCCGTCGGATCTACCATGCGGCGCATCGATATCTTTGAGAGGTTCTCGGTTTCCATCTCCTCGTAGCTGATGCCACGCTTGGCCGCTCGATCCTCAATGACCTTGGTGATCCGTGGGCCGCGCACGATGCCCGGAAGAATGGCATTCACACGCACGCCTTCCGGACCAAGCTCGCAGGCCAGGCTCTTGGTCAGGCCGACCACGGCCCATTTGCTGGCGGCATAGGGGGTGCGATAGGCGAACCCCAGGCGGCCAGCCACGGAGGCCAGATTGACCAGCAGTCCCTGACTATCACGCAGCAAGGGCGCTGCACGATGTGCGACCCGGTACTGTCCGTTGAGGTTGATATCGATGGTCTGGGTCCAGCTGGCGTGGTCGATGTCCTCGATGCCTGCCGTCGGGCCAGCAATACCGGCGTTATTGACGACCACGTCCAGGCCCCCTAGGGCCGATGCATCGTCGAACAGGCGAGCGACATCCTCGTCGTTGCTGACATCGCAATGGGTGCGTGTGATGTGCGGCGGCAGGGCATCCAGCGCCTTGTCATCGATGTCGCAGACGTGAACCCGAGCACCGGCTTCGGCAAAGGCGCTGGCAATGGCAAGGCCAATGCCCGACGCGCCGGCGGTCACCAGTACGCGCAGTCCCTGGCGGGGGCGAAGGCTTTCTACAACACTCATGGGGTCTCTCCTTGTAGGGTTACAGCGACGGCAGCCAGGTCGACAGGGCCGGCAGCAGACTGATGATGAGCAGGTTGATCAGCACGATGGCGACGAAGGGCATGACGGCCCAGGTCAGCCGCGCAATGCCGATATTGGTGATCTGAGAGGCCACGAACAGGTTGAGCCCGACCGGTGGGGTGAACATGCCCATGGCCAGGTTAACCACCATGATGATGCCGAAGTGAATCGGGTCGAAGCCGTAGCTCACGGCAATGGGCAGCAGGATGGGCACGAAGATCAGGATGGCGGCCGCCGCCTCGATGAACATGCCAGCGAGCAGCAGCAGCAGGTTGGCCAGCAGGATAAACAGCAGCGGACTGTCGATGGCCGAGATCACGAAGTCGGAGATCATGTCCGGCACTCTGAGGCTCTGCAGAATGCGTCCATACAGTCCGGCGGCAGCGATGATGCTGAGAACCACCGCTGTGGTTACTGCGGATTGACGCAGAATGCCCACCAGACTGTCGAGCTTGATCTCTCGATAGATCACCGTGCCGATGACAAAGGAATAGGCCACCGCGATCACCGCTGCCTCGGTCGGTGTAAACACCCCACCGTAGATGCCGCCAAGGATGATGACCGGCATGAGGATGGCGAGGATGGCTTTCTTGCCGGCGCGCCAGACGTCGCTCAGTGAGCTTTTCTCGCCACCGCCAAGACCGTTGGCGCGGGCAAAGAAGTAGGCAAAGACCAGGAGGGTCAGGGTAACCAGAATGCCAGGCAGGATGCCGGCAATGAACATGTCGCCAACGGACACGTTGGCCGCGATGGCATAGAGGATCAAGGGAATACTGGGAGGGATAATGACCCCCAGAGCGCCCGACGCCGCCTGATTGGCCGCCGCATAGCCACCGGGATAGCCCTTGGCCAGCATCGCGGGAATCAGGATAGAGCCGATGGCTGCCGTGGTGGCTGCCCCGGATCCAGAAATCGCAGCAAAGAACAGCGACGTGACGATGGCGACCATGGCCAGCCCGCCCGTCATGCTGCCGACCAGGGTATTGGAGAAATCGACCAGGCGCTTCGAGATGCCGCCGCCCTGCATCAGGTAGCCCGCGAGGATGAAGAACGGAATCGCCATCAGCGGAAAGGAGTTGACCGAGGCAATCAGCTGTTGTGCCACGATCAGCATCGGCATCAGGTCGCCTTGCCACACCGTCAGGGCAGACGCCAGTCCCAGCGAGAAGGCAATGGGAACACCCACCACGAAAAGAGAGATAAGGGTCAAGAACAGCATGAGGGCCATGATCAGCTGACCTCCTGCAGTCGCTGGACGGGTTGTCCGAGGGCTTCATCAATCAACAGCCCCAGGCTATTGATCAGAATCACGACGCCGCCGGCAGGAATGGCCAGGTATGGCCACATCATGGAAATGCGCGTGCTTGGCGCCGTCTGGCTGGCCACTCGGCCGACCAGCTCGAGGCCATACTTGATCATGACGAACGCAAACAGTGCCGAGCACAGCACGATCACGATCCGCAAAAGCCGAGCCAGGCGCTCTCCTGCATATTCGAGCACGATGTCGACGGAGATCAGGGCGCCATGACGATAGGCGTAGCCGGCACCGATAAAGGTTAGCCAGAGCATCGAAAAGCGAGCGATTTCATCGGAGAAGAACAGCGGGCTGCCCACCACGAAGCGAGCGAACACCTGCCAAAAGATCAGTACGGTCATGATCAGCAAAAGCAGGGCGAGCCCCCAGCCGATCAACCGATTGAAGTGCCAGATCGCCGTGTTGGCGACACGCAGAAAGGAGTGCATGAAGGGCCTCGCAGAATGCAGTGCCCCCTGACCAGCTGGCTGGCCAGGGGGCCGGGTACTCAGTGCTCGAAGTTGATGGCCGCGTCGACCAGGTCTTCGCCGACGGTCGGGCCCCACTTGGCGATAACCGGACGCACGGCCTCGCGGAAGGGCGCCAGGTCAGGTTCGGTGACCGTCATGCCCAGCTCAGCCAACTCGCCCTTGTAGCGTTGTTCCAGCTCCTGGCTGGCTTCCCGCTGAACCGGCAGTGCGATTTGAGCGGCCTCCAGAATCAGGGCCTGGTCGTCTTCGCTGAAGGAGTTGAACAGGTCCAGGCTCATCATCAGCGGCGCCGGTGAATAGACGTGCTGGGTGATGTTCAGGTAATCCTGAACCTCGTAGAAATTGACGTCGTAGATGGTGGCCAGAGGGTTTTCCTGGCTGTCCATGACGCCCTGTTGCAGCGCTGTGTAGACCTCGGTCCACGCCATTGGCGTGGCGTTGGCGCCCAGCGCTTCCCAGGTATCAACCTGCACGCGGCTTTCCTGCGTGCGGTGGTTGATACCTTCCAGGTCGCTGGGCTGCTCCAGCGCGCGCACGGAATTGGTGTTGTGACGGAAGCCATTCTCCATCCACGCCAGGAACTTGACGTTCATCTGGTCTTCGGCGAGTTGGGCCAGCTGGTCACCGTGTTCGCTGTCGAGGAAGGCATAAGCATGCCCGTGATCCTCAAAGATGTAGGGCAGGTCGAACAGCAGGAATTCATCGACAAAGCCGCCCATGGGGCCGGTCGACGCGATGCCTGCATCGATGATGCCAAGCCCCATCCCCTCGATGACTTCACGCTCGGCCCCCAGCGCATTGTCATAGTGGGGCTCGATGGTCAGCCGGCCTTCCGACAGACGCTCCAGCTCCTCTCCGAACTTGAGCACGCCGATGCCCTGCTGGGAGTCGGGTCCCAGCGGCAGGCTGACATCGATGGTCCGCTCCTGCTGGGCGAAGGCTGCGCTGGACAGCCCGATGGCGGCGGTCAGGACGGTGAGGCGGAAAGGAAGGGAGTTGAATTGGCGCATGATGCTCTCCTGTTATCGTTGTGATGCCCTGGGGTGGGGCGGCCGCTGCCGGGAGGCGTGTCTGTGTGACGGGCAGCAAGGGGAATCACTTTTAAAGGCTTGGGAATACGTATTCAACATTAAAGTTTTTATGCCTTTGTTTTTTGTTTTTAAGCGTATGAAAATAAAGTAAATATACTTTAGTAGTGCCGAGTGAATACGTAGTCTTTAATTTTTCGGAATCATGGTGCGGCTGTCGCGGATGAGGGTATTGGGTGTGGGCTATGGAAGGGCCCGATGACGGTCGAACAGGGCAGTCGCTCAGAATGGTCAGTCAGAGCAGTCAGTCCGGGCGGTCAGTCCGGGGGATAGACAGGCGCTGGCAAGGGGCGGTTCGGGGTGGTGGAAGAAGGGAAAAGCGAAGCCATCGTCAAGCTGTCATAGGGTGCTGATTGACTACACTGAGGACGGCCCTGGCGGGGGTCACTTTTCGGTGCGAAAAGCCGTGGCATGAGCTGGCAAATGTGGTTAGCATGCGCCGTCCGGTAGTAGGGTAGGGGCATGTCTCGAGGACGTGCCCTGTGGGCGAGGCGCCAAGCACCTCAACCGGGCCCATTAAGCGAGTCCACGTCACGGGTCGGGCCCGCTGGCTTGCTCGGAGGAGCGAGTCAGGGAGTCTGTCGAGAAGGGCTGCTCAACAGGTCTATCCATCCTCTCTATTGTCTGTGGATGGATCGTTGTATTCAGGCGGGAGCGTATCAACATGTCGAAAGTGATCATCATTGGTGCCGGCGGTGTCGGCAGTGTCGTCGCCCACAAGTGTGCCCAGCTGGACTCGGTGTTTACCGATATCCTGTTGGCCAGTCGCACCGAGTCCAAGTGCAAGGCTATCGCCGAGCAGCTGCCGCGCCCCATCCGCACGGCCCAGGTCGATGCCGACAACGTGGCTGAACTGACGGCGTTGCTCGAGGCAGAAAAGCCCGAGCTGGTCATCAATGTCGCCCTGCCTTATCAGGACCTGAGCATCATGGATGCCTGCCTGGCAGCGGGTGTTCACTACCTCGACACGGCCAATTACGAACCCCTTGATACCGCCAAGTTCGAGTATAAGTGGCAGTGGGCCTATCAGGAGCGCTTCCAGCAGGCGGGGCTGACGGCTCTGCTGGGCAGCGGCTTCGATCCGGGCGCCACCAACATGTTCACCGCCTATCTCGCCAAGCACTATTTCGACGAGATCGAAGAGCTGGACATCATCGATGTCAATGGCGGCGATCATGGTTATCCCTTCGCCACCAACTTCAACCCGGAGATCAACATCCGGGAGGTCAGTGCCGAGTGTCGTCACTATGAGAATGGCGAGTTCGTCACTACCCCGCCGATGTCCAAGATGGCGCGTTTCAGCTGCCCTGAAGAGGTCGGTGACTACAACATCTACCGTCTCTATCACGAGGAGCTTGAGTCGCTCTCGAAGCACTTCCCGAGCCTCAAGCGGGCTCAGTTCTGGATGAGCTTTGGTGACAGCTATCTCAAGCACCTTGAAGTGCTGAAGAACGTCGGTATGACGGGGATCGAGCCGGTCGACTATAACGGCCAGGAAATTGTGCCTATCCAGTTCCTTGCCAAGCTGCTGCCCGACCCTTCCACCCTGGGACCGCGCACCAAGGGCAAGACCTGCATCGGCACCGTCGTCCGCGGCAAGAAGGACGGCCAGGAAAAGGTCATGTACCTGTATAACATCTGTGACCACGAGGCTTGCTATGCCGAAGTCCAGTCCCAGGCCATTTCCTACACGACCGGTGTGCCTGCGATGATTGGCGCCAAGATGATCCTCGAGGGTCACTGGAAGCGTCCCGGTGTGTGGAACATGGAACAGTGCGATCCCGATCCGTTCATGGCCGACATGAATGCCTACGGTCTGCCGTGGAAAGTGGTCGAGCTGGATCCCTCCTTCCGTCTTGACGTACAGAAGGGGGAGGACCTGTAAGGCGTGGAGATCCTTCAGTTCACGGATATCTCGCGGCTCGATACCCGCGCGCTGCCATCTCCCTGCTATGTGGTGGATGAGGTGGCGGTGGAGCGCAACCTGCGGATTCTCGCCGAGGTGGCCGACGCCAGCGGGGCCAAGGTGCTGTCAGCGCTCAAGGCCTTCAGCATGTGGCATTTCGCGCCGCTGGTGTCGCGCTACCTGAGCGGCACCTGTGCCAGTGGTCTGCATGAAGCCCTGCTGGGCCATGAGCACTACGAAGGCGAAGTGCATGTCTTTGGTGCTGCCTACAGCGAGGCCGATCTGATCGAGATCCTGAAGATCGCTGATCATGTGGTGTTCAACAGCTGCGCGCAGTGGCAGCGCGCGCAGCCGCTGGTGCAGGCAGCGCTGGAGCAGCGGCCTGGGATCAAGTTCGGCTTGCGCATCAATCCGGAGCACTCCGAGGGCGATGTGCCGATCTATGATCCCTGTGCTCCCGGCTCGCGTCTGGGTATTGTGCTGTCGGAGCTGGATGAAGCGACCCTGGATGGCATCACCGGTCTGCATTTTCACACCCTGTGCGAGCAGGATTTCCCGCCGCTCGAGCGAACGCTGGCGGCGGTGGAAGAGCGCTTCGGCCACCTGCTTGGTCGCATGGAGTGGGTGAACTTCGGTGGTGGCCACCACATCACCCGGCCCGACTACCAGCGCGACGACCTGGTGCGCTGCATTCGCGCTTTCGCAGAGCGTCACCAGGTTCAGGTTTACCTTGAGCCAGGCGAAGCGGTGGCGATTGGGTCCGGCGTGCTGGTCACCACGGTACTGGATACCACCTTCAATACTCTCGATCAGGCGATTCTCGATACCTCTGCCACCTGTCACATGCCGGACGTGCTGGAAATGCCCTATCGGCCTGGTCTGCTGGGGGCAGGGGAGCCTGGTGAGCGGGCTCACACCTATCGTTTGGGAGGCTTGACCTGCCTGGCCGGTGATGTGATCGGTGACTACAGCTTCGATGCCCCTCTCGAGATAGGGCAGAAGCTGGTGTTCAAGGACATGGCGCACTACACCATGGTCAAGACCACCACCTTCAATGGCACGCGTCTGCCGGCCATCGCGGTGTGGAACTCGGACACCGGAGCCCTGCAGGTCATCCGCGAGTTTGGCTACCAGGACTTCCGCGAACGCCTGTCCTGAGGTTCAAACAGGAAAGGCTGAGCTGGCGATGCTGAGTTGACGACGTAAGCTGCGCCGTCTTGATCGCAGCGTCGTCGCCCCACATGACGCCCGCCCCGTTCGGCAAGACCGAGCGGGGCGGGCGTTTTCTGTTGGCGCCTCGATGGCCAGCTAGGCCAGGGCGGCTAGGTCAGGGCAGCTAGGCCAGGGTGGCTATCAAGAGGGACCGCCTAGAAACCTTCGAGCACGACCTTACCCTTGGCCCGGCCGCTCTGGATCAGGGCATGGGCACGTTTGAGGTTGGCGGCGTTGATGGTGCCAAAGGACTCAGTAGCGGTGGAGCGAAGGTGCCCGGTATCGATCAGGTGCGCCACCTTGGCGAGAATTTCTCCCTGGCGGGCGATGTCGGCCGTGGAAAACAGCGGGCGGGTGAACATCAGCTCCCAGTGGATGGACACCGCCTTGGGCTTGAACGGCACCACGTCGAGGGAGGCCGGATCGTCGATCAAGCCAAAGCGACCCTGGGGCGCAATCAGTTCTGCTATCTGGGGCACGTAGCCCTCTGAGGCATTGGTCGAGAACACAAAAGCGGGAGCGCCGAGGCCAAGGGCATCGATCTGTGCCGGCAGCGGTTGATGGTGATCGATGACATGGTGGGCCCCCAGCTCCTTCACCCATTCCTGGGTTTCTGGCCGTGACGCCGTGGCAATGACGGTGTAGTCGGTCAGTGCGCGCAGCAGCTGGATAGTGATCGAGCCGACGCCGCCGGCCCCGCCGATGACCAGCACTGCGCGAGCGGCGCCGGGGACCGGGTCGTTGATCTTGAGCCGATCAAACAGCATCTCAAAGGCGGTCAGAGCGGTGAGGGGCAGGGCAGCGGCGGCCGCGTTGTCGATGGAGCCGGGTGCCTTGCTGACGATGCGTGCGTCCACCAGGTGGTACTCACTGTTCGTGCCCGGGCGAGAAATATCCCCGGCGTACCACACTCGGTCGCCCACTTGGACAGAGGTTGCCTTGTCGCCGACAGCCACCACCTCTCCGACTGCATCCCAGCCGATCACCGCGGCCAGGCCTTGCTCGGGCGCTCGTGACTGGCGGATTTTGACGTCGACGGGATTGACCGAAACGGCCTCGACCTTGACCAGCACGTCGTGCCCGCTGGCCTGAGGCACCTCTTGCGCGAGATCCACCAGGGCGTCGTCGCGATCGATGGGGCCTGGGGCGTAGTAACCGATAGCTTTCATGGGATCTCCATAACAGTGGGGATTGGGATATGAGCAACACCTTAGCCTGCTATGGATATTCCGAACACCGTCAAACGCGAAACACTCTTTTCGGGATGTAAGGACAATCGACGCAACGACAGTCTGGCGGTGCCCCCTGCTTCACGACGTGAGAAGCAGGGGGCATCTTGGCATTGCGGCGGCCCCGATCGGCACGGTGGCCGGGAGATGCGATCAGTCGATCAATCCCTGGTCGGCGAGAAACTGCTCGGCGACGGTTTCCACGACGTCGCGGTTGACGTCCACCTGCTCGTTGAGTCGCGTCATGACGTCATCGTCTAGCGTGGCGGCAAGTGCATTCAGCTGGGCCGCCAGCTCTGGGTGGGTGTCCAGCGCTTCCTGGCGCACCACGGGAGTCATGGCATAGGGCGGGAAGAAGCCCTTGTCATCGTCAAGAATACGCAGGTCGAAGGCCGACACTCGTCCATCGGTAGTCGTGACCATGGCGATGTCGACCTGGTCGTCTCTGAGGGCGGTATAGGTCAGGCCCGTATCCATGCGCTTGATATCGGAGCGGTCGAACTGAAAGCCGTAGATGTCCTGCATCGGACGCAGTCCATCGGGGCGCGCATAGAATTCGGCATTGGAGGCAAACAGCAGCTCTTCGCCTGCGTTGATCGCCGACGCCATGTCCGAAATGCTGGTGATGTCCATGGCCTCGGCATCGGCCTCACGCATGGCGATGGCATAGGTGTTGTTGACGCCGGAAGGCTCAAGCCAGGCCAGCCCCTTGTCGGCGTCCAGGGCCTTGACGCGATCATAGGTCGCCTGGGCGTCCAGCTTTTCGTCAACGCCATTGAAGACGATCAGCGAGGTGCCGGTGTACTCCCAGTAGACGTCCACCTGGCCGTTTTCCTGTGCCTGCCGCAGCACCGCGGATCCCATGCCGGCGCGTTTGTCCACGTCGTAACCCAGATGCTCCAGGTACTGGGCGGTCATGCTCGAGATGATCTGCTGTTCGGTGAAGTTCTTGCCGCCGACCACGATCTCATCGTCGGCCTGGGCGGTGGCGGTCAGGAGGGCGAACAGGCCCGTGGTAATTGTTGTTTTAGCGAAGTGTTGTAACGGCATTCTGACGTCCGGCTGGAAATTGAGCCTTGATTCTAGCCCAAGTCGACAGGCTGCCAAGGGACTGGGTACGAGTCTTCGCAATGGGGGCGATTGCCGATGTAAATGCCTGGCACGCCGAGACATCGCTACCATGATGTGGCACATCTGCCTACGGAAGGCCTTATGGAAATTGAAGCGTTCATCAACCGCTATCGGCAGGGACTCTGCGGACTCCAAGGGATGCCCCCCGTTGACGCCCGGTGTGGCTACGAGCGTCTGTGCCAGAGCTTTCAGCTGAACAGTGCCACCATCGCCGACGAGGCCACCACCATTGCCGGGGTGCCGGTGACCAGGCTATGGCCACGGGACGGCCCGCGCCAGGGCGGTGGCGTCGTAGTGTACGCCCATGGTGGCGGCTGGACGCTGGGGTCCAGCCGCAGCCACCGTGGCGTCGCTGAAGCCCTGGTGCAGGCCCTGAGCCGGGAAGTGGTCAGCGTTGACTACCGCCTGTTGCCCGAGTCGTCCTACAGTGACGCTCTATCGGACGTGCTCGGCGTGTGGCAGGCCTGTGATCCTGTCGCCGCGGTGGGGGACAGCGCTGGAGGTCGGCTGGTTCTGGATGCGGCGGCGACACTGGCTCGGGAGGGCACCGGCGTGCCGCCGCTGGGGTTGATCTATCCGGTGGTCGGCACGCCACAGGCGTCTCTCTTGGGGGCAGACGCGCCGCTGCTGAGCCGCGATGACGTCCTGGCGTTGTGGACGATGGTCGCGGCAACGGTTCCCGCCCATGATGGGTACCTGCCGCCATCGCAGCATATGCATGTGCTGGCGGCCGAGCATGATCCGCTGACGGCAATGATAGAAGGCGCCGTAGCGCAATGGTCTCGCACCTCGGCGCAGGTATCACTGGAAATCGCTAACGGCATGGTGCACAGCGCGTTGCATGGCCTTCCCTGGCTGCCGTCCCTGCAGCTGGCCTGGGGGCGTTTCTGCTCCAGGCTCGGTGAATCCATCGAGGCCGACGGGGACGGCCGGTAAGGAGCGCGCGCGGGAGCGCGACAACTCCTGCGGAAGCCTCGTCCGGGCGGGTATCCGCCGCAGGGTTTGAATGGGGGTAGGATGGAAGAGACATAGGGCGAAATGGGTGTAGGGTTGAACGGGTGCCTATGAGAAGCGCTCGAGCGCAAGGCAAGGCGCGCAACATCGCTTCGACTGACCCTCTCTGCCATTCGAACCGTCGCTTTGGTGATATCGAGGTAAGTGCCACGTGAACAGCATGAGACGATGGAGGGTCGCTGGCCTGGTCGGACTGGGCGTGCTGGCGGTAGTGGGCCCGAGGGCGGTCGATACCGTTCGTCCAATGACCTTTGTCCAGTCCAAGGTCACCCCCAATCTCTACCTGGTCAGACATCCGGCCAGCGACCGACAGGCGCTCTATCAAAGTGTGCGCCACAAGGCCATGGAAAGGATGTCGGTCGAGTTTGTCGGCAACGAGCAAGCTTACCGCAGGAGCCCCTATTCCCTGCTCTTCTACGAGTACACGGACAATGGCGTGTTGTCGCTGTTTGGCGGTGCTGGAACCGCCTATTTTCTAGAGAATCATGACGATCCCGGAAGCTTTGGCTCGGAACAGCTCAGGCTATATGTCGAGCAGCACATCGCCGATTTTGATATCCGTTTTTGCGATGGTACGACGGGGTATCAGGGCGTCATGACATACTCCTGGCAAGGGGTGTGGGCCGGAATCGACGTTATCGTCGATACCTGTCCGCCATCGACGAGATCGGAGCCGGCCGATGCCGAAGTGGCCACCGAACGCGGGGCGATGCTGTAACGGAATTCTCGGTGCCGTGGCGGGCTTTATCGAGTGAGGTGTCGTTTACCTGCTTCCCTGGGGTAAGGGCCGTGGCTACACTTGGGCCCCTTGTGCCAGTAAAAGGATCCCTCATGGTCAGCAAGCGGCCTGGTTACGCCAGAATCAAGGAGCATTTGCTATCTCATATCGAAGAAGGGATCTTTTCTGCTGGCGATCGCATTCCCGCCGAAAATGCGCTCGCTCGGGAGTTCGGTGTCAGCCGGATGACCGCCAACAAGGCCATCAGGGACCTGGTGCAGAGCGGTCTGCTGGTCAGACGCGTCGGCTCTGGCACCTATGTCAGCCAGCGCAAGTCCGAGTCGTCCCTGTTCGATATTCGCAATATTGCTGACGAAATTCGCTCGCGAGGTGGCGAGCACTCCAGTGACATCATCGCGCTCGAGGAGGTGGAGGCGTCTGAGGAGGTGGCGGTCTTCCTTGGCGTGAAGACTGGGACCATGGTGTTCTACTCCGAGATTCTGCATCGGGAAGATGGCGTGGCCATTCAGCTCGAGCGACGCCACGTCAATCCTCGACTGGCACCGGACTACCTCAAGCACGATTTCACGCGGCAGACCCCAAACGCCATCCTGGTCGCGCGCTACCCCGTCACCGACGTGGAAAACAGCGTCGAAGCGATCAATCCGACGGCTGAAGAAACGCGTCTACTCGAGATCCCGCCTCATCAGGCCTGCCTGCTGGTCGTGCGTCGTACCTGGTCAGGAGAGCTTCTTATCAGCTATACCCAGCTTCTCCATCCTGGACATCGCTACAAGCTGAACACCTCCCGCCACGGTTGATGGCACGGCCAAACCTTTGATGCTGCTCTGCGCTGCTTCCTCATCCGCCGTGCCGATTGTCCCGCCATGCGGTCGCTTCACGCTCGCCCTTCACGGGTAGCGTCCAGGTGATGGCGTCTCGGTACAGAATGGGTCGGTGTATCAAGATGTATATACCAATTTGTGCCTACCAAGCCATCTTCGCCTGTTCTTCCTTTGACTTTAGTCTACTTTTAGCCCCTGCCTGAATATTTAGTTTGATAGTAAAAACAAGGATTTCTTTACTTTTTTGCGAGTTGGCAAAATATTGTCGCTGTGCCTCAGGCTTTTATGACGACCAAGATATGTATATACATATTGTGTGGCTCGTCGAGATCGTCGTGCCACGTCTCAATAACAAGACGCTGGAGGACTGGCACGATGAAGCCATTGGAAGGGGTCACCATTCTTGATCTGTCGAGGGTGCTGGCGGGGCCCTATTGCACCGCGATGCTGGCGGACCTGGGGGCGGACGTCATCAAGGTCGAGTCGGGCCATGGTGATGACAGTCGTCACATTGCGCCCTATGTCCAGGGGGAAAGCCTGTACTTCTCGATGCTCAATCGCGGCAAGAAGAGTGTATGTCTGGACCTCAAGGATGCCACCGATCGCGAGCGTTTCTTCACTTTATGCGAAGGGGCGGACGTACTGGTGGAAAACTTCCGTCCGGGCGTGACCGAGCGCCTGGGTATTGACGAGAAGAGTCTGGGTGAGCGCTTTCCGTCGCTGATCTACTGCTCGATCTCGGGCTTTGGTCAGACGGGCAGCATGCGGTCAAAGCCCGCCTACGACATCATTGCGCAAGCACTGTCGGGACTGATGGCGGCCACCGGTCCCGAGGGAGGACACCCCACGCGGATTGGCGAATCGCTGGGAGATGTCTGTGCTGGCATGTTTGCGAGCTGGTCAATCTGTGCCGCCCTGTTTGCACGGGAGCGGGATGGAGAACGCCTTGGCTGTCACCTTGACGTGTCGATGCTCGATTGTCTGTTTGCCATGCAGGTCACCAATCTGGCGCAGTTCATCGCTGGTGGCCCCACGCCTGCGCCTATCGGCAACCGTCATCCGCTGTCCGCTCCGTTCGATAGCTTCGAGGCCAGCGATGGCCAGGTGATTATCGCCGTCATCAATAACCCGCTGTTTGCCCGCCTTGCCGAGTGCATGGAAGCCCCTGAGCTGTTGACCGATCCGCGCTTTGCCAATGACGAGCAGCGTTGCATCCATCAGGCCGCACTCAAGGCCGAGATCGAACGCTGGACACGTCACTACTCGGTGAAAGACGTCTGTTCGCGTCTAGATGAAGCAGGGGTTCCCGCTTCCCCCATCTGGGACATTGCCCAGCTTGCCGAATCACAGCATGCCGAGGATCGCCAGCTGTTACTCGACATGGGGCAGTGGAAGTCCCCCGCCCAGCCGGTTTTCTTCAATGGTCAGCGGGTCGTCTGCCATCGCCCCGCGCCGACGCTCGGTCAGCACACCGTGGACCTCGATCAGGAGATTGACGCATGAACTTTACCTTCAATGAAGACGATATCGCGTTTCAGGATGCCGCCCATCGCGTCTGCGCCGATGTGCTGAAGACCCATGCAGCCCGTTACGACGAGACCCGGGAATTCTGCCAGGAGAGCCTGCGTGCCCTGGGCGAGCTGGGCTTCTGGAGCATGAACCTGCCTTCCGAGTACGGTGGTGTCGATATCTCCAGTATTGGCATGTCCCTGGCAGTGGAAGAAATTGCCTACCACTGTGCGGCGACCTGCTCGTCGCTGACGGCGCACTTTCTCGCCACCGACTCGGTACTGATCGGTGCCACCGAGGCACAGCGGCAGGCGCTGCTGCCGCTGTGCGCAAGCGGTGAGAAACTCGGCGCCTTCGCGCTGACCGAACCCGGTGCCGGTTCCAATCCTGCCGAGATGCGAACCCGCGCGGTGCGCACCGCTGACGGCTGGCATCTGACTGGCACCAAGCACTACATCACCAATGGCGCCTTCGCCGATTTCCTGGTGGTCTACGCCAAGACCGACCCTGACCAGGGACATCGCGGTATCTCGGCCTTCCTGGTAGATCGTCATACGCCCGGGATCAGCTTCTCCAGCCCAGAAAAGACCCTTGGTCTGCGCGGCAGCCACATCTACGAGATCGGCTTTGACTGTGTGCTTCCCGATGACGCCCTGATGGGGGAGGAGGGCGCGGGATTCGCGACCGCCATGGAAGTGCTGGACCGAGGACGTGTTGAAGTGGCGGCGATGAGCGTGGGGATTGCCCGAGCTGCCTATGACGCCTCCATCGCCTGGTCGAAGGAACGCATCATCGCAGGCAAGCCGCTGGGCCGCCACCAGGGCATTCAGTGGATGTTGGCCGAGATGCATGCCCAGTTGGAGGCGGCACGGCTGGTCACCTACAAGGCGGCGGATGCACGTGATTCCGGGCAGCGCTTCAGCCTAGAGTCCGCGGTAGCCAAACTGGTGGCGTCCGAGGCTGCGGCCAAGGTGACCGATGCCGCGGTGCAGGTACATGGCGGGTATGGCTACATCAGCGATCTGCCGATCGAGCGCTATTACCGCGATGCGCGCATTACGCGGATCTTCGAGGGCACCTCGGAAATCCAGAAGATCATCATCGGTCGAGCCATCACGGCGTAACACCCGAACAAGGAGGTATCACCATGAAAATCCTCGTCGCGGTGAAACGCGTCATCGATTACAACGTCAAGATCCGGGTCAAACCGGACCACTCCGATGTTGACCTCAGCAACGTCAAGATGGCCTTGAATCCCTTCTGTGAAATTGCGGTGGAAGAGGCCGTTCGTCTCAAGGAAGCGGGAGTCGCCAGTGAGGTCGTGGTGGCAAGCATTGGCCCCCAGGCGGTCCAGGAGCAGTTACGTACCGCACTGGCGCTGGGAGCCGACAGAGCCATCCACGTTGATGCCCCGGCGGCGCTTGATGCGTTAGTCATCGCCAAGCTGCTGCAGGCGGTGGTCGCAGCGGAAAAACCTGGTCTGGTGCTGCTGGGCAAGCAAGCGATCGACTCGGACAACAATCAGACCGGGCAGATGCTGGCTGCGCTGATGGGCGTACCCCAGGGCACCTTTGCCTCCCAGCTGAGCGTTGAGGGTGATGCGCTGCGGGTCACCCGCGAGATCGATGGTGGGCTTGAGACACTGGAGCTGACGCTGCCGGCGGTCATCACTGCGGATCTGCGCCTGAATGAGCCACGCTACGCCAAGCTTCCGGACATCATGAAGGCCAAGAAGAAGCCGCTGGATCGCTGGACGCCGGAGGAGCTGGAGGTCGTCGTGACGGCTCACCAGCGGCTGCTCAAGGTAGAGCCCCCCGCCGAGCGACAGGGAGGCATCAAGGTGAGCTCGGTCAGCGAGCTCGTGGAGCGACTCAGAAACGACGCCAAGGTGATCTCATGAAGCTACTCGTACTGGCCGAACATCATCAGGGACAACTCGCTGCGGCCACTGCCAAGGTGGTGGCTGCCGCCAGGCAGATCGCGGACTGCCAGCAGGACGCCAACGTCGAGATCGACGTTCTGGTCGCAGGCCTTCAGGTCACTGAAGTGGCGCAAGGCGCTGCCGGCATCGAGGGCGTGAGTCGGGTCCTGTTGGCAGATTCATCCGTCCTTGACCATCAACTCGCCGAGCCTATGGGCGAGCTACTTGTCACCCTTGCCGACGGCTACACCCACGTACTGGCAGCGGCCTCGACCACGGGCAAGAACGTGTTGCCGCGTTTGGCGGCGCTCAAGGACGTGGCACAGCTTTCAGAGATCGTGGCGGTGATAGACGAGGACACGTTCAAGCGGCCGATCTATGCAGGCAATGCCATTGCCACTGTCCAGAGCCTGGACCCCATCAAGGTCATTACCGTCAGGGTCACCGCCTTTGAGGCAGCGGCCAATCGCGACCAGACCGCTCCAGTATCGGTGCTGCCTGTCACGGTTCATAACGAGCACTCGCTCTTCGTCAGTGAGTCCCAGGCCGCCAGTGACCGGCCGGAGCTGGGCTCCGCCAGGGTCGTCATTTCCGGCGGTCGTGGAATGGGAAGTGGCGACAACTTCGCTCTGCTCGACGGTATCGCCGATGCCCTTGGCGGGGCCATTGGTGCCTCGCGGGCCGCGGTCGATGCCGGCTATGTGGCCAACGACCTGCAGGTGGGGCAGACCGGCAAGATCGTCGCGCCCGAGCTCTATATCGCCGTCGGCATCAGTGGGGCGATCCAGCATCTGGCGGGAATGAAGGATTCCAAGGTCATCGTGGCCATCAACAAGGACGAGGAGGCGCCGATCTTCCAGGTGGCCGACTACGGCCTGGTAGCCGATCTGTTCCAGGCCTTGCCGGAGTTGGAGAGCGCTTTGCAACACCGCTAGACAGTCTGCGCAGACGACGCAGGCACCAAGCGACGGGCCGGAGCATGGTCGTCCGGCCCTGTCACGGGCGCACACCGTGACACCTTTTGATTGCCAGCCTCCACTGGAGACACAACATGAATAATCCCAAGGTGGCATCCACATCATCTAGCGCTGGACTGATCTCGCTGGCAGGCAGCTTGATCGGTCTGGGCATCTTCTTTCTACCGCTTCCTGACGGTGACGGACAGATGACCATCCCCCTGGTCATCATGATCAACCTGCTGAAGCAGACCCTGGGGGGAGCGCTGAATTTCATCACGCTTGGACTGATCGTACTGCTGTGTGTGACATGGCTGATGTCACGTATTTCCGGGCATGAAGGACTCCGGCGTTATCATCGTCAGGACGGCACCATGACCGGCATCACCTTCCTGCTGGCGGCGGTGTTCGCTGGGCTGCTGGCGTTTGGGGTCGGCCCACAGTGGCTTCTGCACGAGGACGTCGGCGGGCTTGCCTTGTACCTTGGCGGCAGCGTCTTCCTGACTGTGACCATCGCCGGCTTCTTTGTCATCTTCCTGACTGAGTTCGGTTTTCTGGAGTTCGTCGGCACGCTGATGGAACCCTTGATGCGCCCCCTCTATCGCTTGCCTGGAAAGTCTGCGGTGGATGCGGTGGCGTCTTTCGTGGCGGCACCCGCGGTGGGCATCTTCATCACCAACAAGCTGTACATGGAAGGCCACTATACCGAGCGTGAATCTGCGGCCATTGCCACCAACTTCAGCATCTGCAGCCTGGGCTTCTTTGCCTTGCTGGCCTCCATTGGTGGCATCATGGCGTATCTGCCCCACATGATCCTGGTGTCCTTTGTCATCAACTTCACCGTGGCGGCGTTGATGGTCAGGATTCCGCCGCTGTCGCGCAAGCGCGATGTCTACTTCGCGGGTAACCCGCAGACGGCTGAAGATCTTCAGAGCACCAGTGACACCCCTATTATCGCTCGTGCCTGTGCCGCGGCAGCCGAGCGCGCCGCACAGACCCGTCTGGATGTGTTCTACAAGGGGGTTTGGGAAGCCATTACCTTCGCCCAGAAAATCGTCGCCTACATTCTGGCCATCGCCACACTGGCGCTGCTGCTGGCCACCTATACGCCTGTCTTCGACATGCTTGGCAGCGTGGTCGAGCCGCTGATTTCAGCGCTGCAACTGCCTGATGCCAGCGCCATTGCGCCTACCGTGCTGGTGGCGATCGCCGAGATTGCTCTGCCGGCCATCATCATCTCTGGTGCAGAGGTCGACCCCATGGCGGTGTTCTTTGTCTGCACGCTGTCGACGGTGCAGATCATCTTCTTCACCGAAAGTGCCAATGCCATGCTCGAGTCCAAGATTCCGCTGACCGTGCTGGATCTGGTCGTCGTGTTTCTGTTGCGTACCCTGGTGGCCTTGCCGATGGTGGCGCTGGCCACTCACCTGTTGTTCTAAGCCTGGTCTTCGAGGTCCGGCGTCTCGCTGGACCTTGGTCACTCCTCATAGGCTGTGCCCATTGGCATCACGGGTGATCACCGTGGTGCCTTTTTTCCGTTGCGCCTGCCTGGCACAACACGCCAGCGCCCCGCTCGACAAGAGCGGGGCGCTGGTTGATGCACGTCGTTGTCAGGTTCAAGCCAACACTTGCGTTACGTAGGGGCAAGAACCTTGGCGAGATGGCTTACTGAGCCGTGATGACGGCCATCACCAGGTTGCCATCTACCTTGACCGGGCCATCTTCGCTGGCGCCAAGGGTGTACTCGAAGACGCCGGTCTGGTTGCCGCCATCTTCGCCGTGGAGCATCAGCATCAGCATGTCACCATTGGACACTTCCTCGGTCAGGATCGCGGCAATGTCAGTGTTCTCGCCAGCCTTGAGCGGAGCGTAGCCGACTACCGGACCCGGCTTGTGGCTGTCATCGGTGCGGTGAACGACCATCCAGCCGTTGTTTTCGGCAACGATGCGTTCTGCCGTCACGGTGCCCTCGGCAACGGACTGGTCGTCTGCCCACACGCCAAGATCATGGGATCCTTCCATGTCCGCATGATGGTCGGCATGGGCGCCAGCGGTGAGGAAAACTGCTGAGCTGACGAGGATGCTTGCTGTCAGTTGTTTGAACATCATTCTCTCCTGGTGCAGTTGACTGGCTTTGGCTCTCGGGCCCGTGGTGTGGCGCCGAGTCACTGTCAGGTACGTAGCCTCTGGGCACAAAGTTTCAGCGGCGAGGTTTTTTTTGATCGCTGTGCCTTTGATCGTTGCGCCTTTGATAAAAAAGGCCGCCGGGAGGGCGGCCAAGCAGGGAAGTGGTGAGGCGAACAGGTGGCAGGCATGCAACGCTCACCCTCGCGGAAGACGCCCTCGCGCCGCTATGATCGGCGTGGGGCACTGCAGCGGGGGCACGCTGGTATGCCGTTAGCTGCTCGCTCGCCAGCAACAGATACGTGTCATGAAAGGCAAAGGTTTCATGAACGACAAAGGTTTCAGTCAGAAACGGGGAAAACCGCGCACTGTTGAAGTTCGCTTAAGGCGCTGCTGTCCCGGCGACTGACGTTGGGAGAACGCTGAAGGAGGCACTTCGCAGGCACCCCTTGGCAATAGATCAGAAGAATCCACGGGTCCTGAGCTGGTGCTGACAAAGCCGACGCGGCAGATGAGGAAGGGGGCCTCTCTGCCGCCATGGCTAGAGACGCTGGTTGCCGGGGGCCTGGGTGGGATACAGATACCCGTGAATGGCGGGGCCCGTGGGCTGGCCGGTGGGTGAGCCTCCCGAGGGCTCTACACTGATACCAAAGGTGGCCCGTTTCAGCAGCTCGGGCGAGTACTGCTGCAGAGCGCTCTGGTCGATGCTCAGGTCGTCGTCCAGGACCCCCACCGACTGTGGCGTCGGCCCCAGGGAGGCTTCCTTGATCCATAGCTGGTAAGAGCGGTCTTCCATCGGCTTGGCGGTAACGGGCATGACGTGCAGGCGGCGCTGTTCAAGGTTGACGCTCAACATGAAGGCGGGTTGCTGGTCGTCCTGCTGGAACACCGCGACAAACTGGGACTGGTCGGGAGATGACGTCGGTGCACCCACCAGCAAGGCTGCCAGTATCAACGCTGCGGCAGAAGAGACCCCTGCCATCCCTCGCCAGAGGGTTAAACGACGGCGCAGCCGGGTAACCCGATCATCGCTATGCTGCAACGCGGCCCGAGCTTCGACAGCGTCGATACGTCGCTCGATACGCGCCAGCAGGTGAGGGCCAGGAGCAATGGACTTGACCTCATCACCGAGGGGCGCGAGCCGTGCCTCCCAGGCCTGGATCAGCTGCTCAAGCTCGCCATCTTGCTGGCGTTGCCGGTGGACCTGCTGGCGCTCGGAATCGTCGAGTGTGCCGAGTACAAACTCGGCGGCAAGGAGGTCCTTGTCAGTAAGATCGCTCATGTCGACAAGCATCCTTTCAATTGCTTGAGAGCGCGATGCAACCAGGTCTTGACGGTGTTGACGGGCTGCCCGAAATGGGTGGCCAGGTCGGCCCTCGACCAGCCGTCCAGATAGGCCAGCCGGACCATATGGCTGCGTGTCTCCTCCAGTTCCTCCAGGCACTGCGACAGGCGGTCGGAGGACTCGTCCTGGTCTCGCTGCTCGAAGGCCGAGGCCTGGGTAGCTGCGGCGTGCTCCAGATGACTGTCGTCCTCACTCTGGTGGCGGGGTGCTCTGCGCAGGTCATCGATGGCCGCATTGCGGGCGATGGTCGCCATCCAGCCGATGACGGAGCCGCGCTGTTGATCGAAGCGATCTGCCTTTTGCCAAATGGTCACGTAAACGTCCTGAATGACATCGTCTGCCCACGTTGTGTCCTTGAGAATACGCAGCACGGTGCCGAAAAGTTTCGCCGAGGTTGCCTGGTACAGTTCGGCAAATGCCTCTCGGTCGCCCTTTTCCACTCGAGCCAACAGCATCACCAGCCTGTCTTGAGGAGACTGCGCATCACTCGGCGCGGACGTGTCAGATTCCAGGCGTTGGACATGCGTCATTCATGGGATCTCTGTGACGGGGGCGTGTTGGGCAGCGTGACGCGGCCGGCCGGTTCGGGTCAAGTGGCACAGGGCGGGGCGATTCAGGCCGGTAGCTGGTCTGGCGGGATGCCGTGACCGCGTAGCGGCTGATCGACCAGCACCTGCGTGGCACGTTCCTCCAGAAGGCGCCTTAATTCGGCTGCAGGGACGGGCTTGCTGAACAGGTATCCCTGGTACTCATGCCCTTGAAGCTTGCTGATAAACGCCAGCTGCTCCGAGTTCTCGATCCCCTCGGCGATGATATGCAGCCCAAGGCTTCGGGCCAGTGAGATGACGGCCCGGACGATCGCCGCGTCCTGGCTGTTGTTGGCGACGTCTTCCATGAAGCTGCGATCGATCTTCAGGCGGTCGACGGGCAGGTTCTTCAACTGGGTAAGGTTCGAGTATCCGGTACCGAAATCGTCAATGGACATCAGTACCCCGAGCTCCCGCAGGGTGCCCAGGACTTCCATGGCGCGATCCGGGTTCTGCACCAGGCAGGTCTCGGTCAACTCGAGTTCCAGCAGGTTGGGCGGAAGGCCGGTATCGGTGAGCACGGTCTTGATGGTGTCGACGAAACCTCGGTGGTTCAGCTGAATTGCCGAGATATTGACGGCTACCGGCAGGGCTTGGCCGGTTTCCTCCATCCACTGACAGGAGAAGCGACAGGCCGTGCGCAGGACCCATTCACCCAGTGGCAGTATCAGCCCGCAGTCTTCCGCCAGAGGAATCGCTTCATCGGGGGCAATCTGGCCAAGTTCCTCATCGTGCCAGCGCAAGAGGGCTTCTACTCCCGCCACCTGGCCGCTGTGCACATTGATCTTGGGTTGGTAGGCCAGGGTCAGACCGTCGTTGTCGAGGGCATGGCGTAGGCGCTGTTCGAGGATGCTGCGGCGGTCCGCCGCGTGAGTCATGTCGGGTGCAAAGAACTGGTAGGTGTTGCGGCCGTTCTGCTTGGCGCTGTACATGGCGGCGTCAGCATGCACCATCAAGTCGTGGCGGGACCTGCCGTTTTCCGGATGCAGGCTGATCCCCAGGCTGGTGGAAACCTTCACCATGCTCTTGTGAATCTGGAAGGGCTTGTCCAGCGCGCTGAGAATTCGGCGCGCCATGGCCTCTGCATCGCCATGTGTGATGTTGGGGCCCGCTACGATCATGAACTCGTCGCCACCGACCCGGGCGACCAGGTCGCCATCGCGCACCGCTGATTTCAACCGGGCGGCGGCGCCCTTGATCAGTTCGTCACCAGCATGGTGTCCCAGCGAATCGTTGACCTGCTTGAAGCGATCCAGATCGACGAAAAACACCGCGAAGCTCGCAGACTCGGTGGCAATCATCGCGTCCAGGTGCTCTTCGAGCTTGAGCCGGTTGGGAAGCTGCGTCAGCGCGTCCTGGTGGACCAGATCCTTCAACTCTTGATTGGCGCGTTGCAGCGAGTCGGCCAGCAGCGCATTGCGCGACGACAGGTGGGCGTCGTAGATGGAGATGAGCAGCGCCGTCACCATGATGAAGATCGAGGCCAATGCCACAAGGAAGGCGAGCTGACCGTTACCCAGGCCGCCGGCATCGACGGCCATGGGCACGCGCTGATAGCTGGTAGCAGCCATGCCGGTGTAGTGCATGCCAGCGATGCCGACGGCCATGATCAGCGCAGCAAGACCCCGCTGCCATAGCGGAGATCGTATGCCTTCACGATTCAGTCGAAAGGCCAGGGTGAGGGCGAGGGCTGAGGCGACAACGGCAACGGCGACCGAGGCCAGAAACAGATCGATGCGATAGCGCAGCTCGGTGATCGACAGCATGGCTTCCATGCCGATGTAGTGCATCAGGCACACGCCAGTGCCCATGATGATGGCACCGGATGTCAGCCTGGGCCAGGTGAGCCGACCTCCCTGCACGGTCGCCAGGGCCAGTGCCGAGGCGAGCAAGGCGGCCAGCAGTGAGACAAGGGTCAGCGGGATGTTGTAGGCGGAGTGGGAAGCCGTATCCATGGCCAGCATGCCGACAAAGTGCATCGACCAGATGCCGGTGCCCATAGCAAAGGCGCCCCCGGCCAGCCAAAGCTGCCGAGCCAGTCCGCGACTGGACTTGACCCGGCCTGCCAGGTCCAGCGCGGTCAATGAGGCAATGGCGGCGATAGCGAGACTCAGCACGACGAGCGCGGGATGATAGGACGCAACGGTATGGTCCATGCAGGAGAGATCCTCAAGGAGTGATAGCGGTGTTGGCCGTAAAGGCACCTACCATACCTTTAGAAGAAACTCCGCGCTGGTTTAACTTAACGTTACGTCATATGTTTCTTATTTTTCTTAGGTATGTCAGTGGTATAGCGGCAATGCTCTAACTGTCTTTCGTACACGTCGAATGCCCTGGCGACCGACGTATCGGGGCGCAAGCATCAGTGAGCGATGTTAGGGTAGGCCTGATCCAAGGCCTGCCGGATCGTCCGGGAGGCCATCGACAGGAGGTCCCGTGAACACTCGCAGTGAGGGCATCGTGATTGTTGGTGGTGGAGCCGGCGGCCTGGAACTGGCCATTCGTTTGGCCAAGGCCGGGCACAAGGACGTGTTGCTGATGGATCGCGCTGCGACCCATGTGTGGAAGCCTCGTCTGCACGAGCTGGCGGCGGGTTTCACCCGGGCAAGCGTTGATGAGCTGGATTACGCAGGTTTGGCGCAGCAGTGGGGATTTCGTTTCGAGCAGGGCGAATTGGTTGACGTAGACGCTGGCCACAAGCGTCTTACCCTGGCGCCATGGAAGGACGACAACGGGCGTGTACTGGTCGCCGAGCGACAGCTGTCGTTTGACGCACTGGTGCTGGCACTGGGGGGCGTGACCCCGGACATGGGGGTCGACGGCGTTCTCGACAATGCCTTCCTGCTCGATAGCGAGCGAGACGCAGAACGACTGTATCGCCATTTCTCGGCCGGTCTGCTGGCGCGCCGCTCCCAAGGGTGCAGCGATCCCTATCATGTCGCCATCGTGGGAACAGGGGCGACCGGCGTCGAACTGGCTGGCCTGCTGGCTACCGAGGCCAGGGCATCCAGCATGGCGCCCAAGGAGATCCAGCCCGAGGTCAAGGTCACCTTGCTGGAGGCAACCGACACCTTTATGCCTGGCATGGACGACGAAGTACGGCACGTCGTGCAGGCTCGTCTGCAGGAGGCCGGGGTCGACATTCATACCGCGCAGCAGGTCAACGCGGTCAGCGCCCAGCGTGTCACCACCGAGGGTGGTCAGTCCTTCCCCGCCGACATGACCATCTGGGCGGCCGGACGGGTTGGCCCATCGCTGGCGAGTCGAATGAAGGGGCTTGCGGTCAATGACAAGCGCCAGTGGATCGTTAGGCCGAGCCTCCAGGCCATGGACAATGACGCGGTGTTTGCACTTGGGGATTGCTCCTGGATCGAGGAAAGCCCGGCGCCTCCTACCGCTCAGGCCGCCAGCGAGCAGGCCGAACACCTGGCCCGAGAACTGCCGCGTTTTCTGGCAGGAGATGACCCGGCCCCCTTCCGCTACGAGGACAAGGGGACCCTGCTGTCCTTGGGCGAGGCGGGCAGCGTGGGTACCCTGCGCGGCGTCTTTGCTGATGACATCACGCTGCGCGGGCGCCTGGCCCGAGCCGCGTATCAGGGCCTGCAGCGACAGCATCAGTTCCTCTTGCTGGGCCCCTGGAAGGGTGCTGCCGAAGCGGTGAGCGATGCCTTCGGTCGCTCAGTGGGCCCCCGTCTCAAGGTCCACTGAGCCCGCGCCGGCTCAGGCCGGATCAATCGTCAGCAGCAGGCGTCGACCGCCCGACGCCATGGCGGGGCTGCGATGGACCAGGCCCCGCCCTTCATTGCCGGCCCAGCCATCTCCCTTCAACAGCGCCAGGTCCCCTGGTGCCAGCGCCCGAATCGCGCTGGGCTCGCGCAGCACGTCGGGCTTGTCCGGGGTCGGAGCGCCCAGTCCCTGACGATTGACGGCAAACTCCGGAAGCCATTCGCTGCCTGCGCCGACATAGGTCGTGACCAGGCGCACCGGCAGCTTGTCACAATGGAAGCGCGGGCACATCGCGGCATTCATCAGGCGCAGTCTGACCCCCAGGCTGTCAGTGTCGAACAGCATTCCCATGGCCTCCGTCAGCAGCAGGACGTCGTCGATCAGTGCTGTCGCTTGCTCAGCCGCAGGCAAGCTGCGCAGCAGGGCCTGCTTCATGTCCGTATTGGCGGGACCCAGCCACTGAAAGCTCCACAGTCGCTCGCTGTGGCATTGGGCCTGAGCGCTGCTTGCCAGAACGGCAGGCAGGGCCCGTTGGAGCACGGAGATGGTGACAGTGTCTTCATAGATTCGAGGCAACACGCTGGCCTCGGTACCCATCGCCCAGTGTGGCACGTTGCTGTGAGCCTGCAGGGGCGCGGCGGCGGCCTGGGAAGAGTCGACCAGCGCGCTGCTTGAGCCAAGAGGGAGGGAGGGCGCGACGGGGCGCGGCTGAGAAAGCGACATGAAGGAAGGCTCCTGGGAGATTTTTATATGTTATATCGTAACAATATGCCCGATGAAAGCCCCCCTTACCTCCATGCATTGGCGCAGCCGACAGGACCTCGTCTCTGATATAAGCACCAAGCGGTGACGTGGTCCCTGAGTGAGGAACCCTGAGCGAGTATTGGGGGAGAGACGACGGTATCAGGTGGCTCTGATCAGCCCTTCAAAAGGGGCGATGGTCCTGCTGTCCGGGAAGACGGTGGTATCCAGTGCGGCACGCTGCAGCCCCAGATGATCTCGCAGCACTCCCTTCAGCACGCTGCGAATATCCTGAGCGGCGACAAGGTCTCTATTGTCGCGAAGGCGAGCGAGACCCGGCCAGTCGCCGTGGACCTTGCCCCCTCGGATGGCGCCGCCAGCCAGCAGCACGCAGCTGGCGGTGCCGTGGTCGGTGCCACCGCTGCCGTTGACGCGAACGGTGCGACCGAACTCGGTCATTACCACCACGGCCGTATGCCGCCAGCTAGCGCCGAGCTGCCGATGCAGCGCTGACAGGCCGTGATCCAGGTCGGCAAGTTTGCGCGCCAGTACGGCGTTCTGGCGCGCATGCGTATCCCAGCCCTGGTCATCGATCAGCGCCACACTGGCTCCCTCGGCAGGTGCCAGAAAGCGTCCCGCCGCCGGCATGATGTCCTCCAGGCGGGTACCGCCCACCACGTCATCTGACACGATGCGCTGCATCTCCAAGGCTCTAGCGAAGGCCGGACCCAGCCGCTCGTCGTGTCGATAGAGCGCGCTCATTCTGGCGGCCAGCACGCGGGTAGCGTCCGAGGTGGGGGAGGGGACCCAACTGGTGATGGGGGCGGGCCCTCGAATCATCAAAGGGCGGTCATCCGTGAGGCTGATGCCTTGGGTGTGAGCCTGTTCGCCAATGGCTCGATTGAGCCAGCCGGTGCGACGGCCAACCGGATGGTCGGTGCCGTTCTCCAGGCAGTCCTGGGCACTGAAGTGTGAGCGTCCCCGATAGGCCTGGCCGCAGGCGTGTATGGCGGCCATGTCACCCGCCAGGAAGCGTTGCTGACAGAATGACAGCGCCGGATGCAGCGCAAAGGTGTCATTCAGCATAGGGGCTGTCGGGTGCAGTGCCGCCGCAAGGTCTCCGCGCAGGCTGGCGTATGCCGGATCACCGGGGCAAGGAAGTGCTGTCAGACCATCGAGGGCACCACGCAGCAATACCACCACCAGACGAGGACGCGCCTGGTGTGTCTCGGCCCTGGCGAGGGGCGGCCATAGCCACATGCTGCACCCCAGCGCCAGGCGTCCGAGAAAGTCACGTCGATTCAGCATGGCAGCCTCCGTAGCCAATCCCCAGGGTTCAGGATCGAGAGTGTCGGGAATGATAAGGTCGAAAATGAGACGGTCGAAAAGGAGGATGTCGGGCGACTAGCGCCACTGGAATTCCGGGCTTGCCAGCACCATGGCTCGGCCGATCCCAGGGGGCTGCTGGCTGATCGCGACGGCGGTCTCCTCGCGTAACCTGGGTCCCAGGCAGTGCTCCGCCAGAGCCAGCGGTTCCTCCGTACTGTCGCGTCCATGGCGGCGTGCCAGTGCAACACGTCGATACAGCGCATCCGCGCCGATCCAGTCACGGCTGTCGTCACTCCACCCGGCGGGAGAGCCAGGCCAGAAGGGGCGCTGGCCGAGTAGACGCAGCTCCTGTTCCCACTGATTTCCCGTCGAAGGTGGGGTCTTGTCCAAGGCGCGATAAAGGGCCACCAGGAACTCCTCAGGTCGGCGAAACTTGGGTGCCCCGGGCTGCCAGGCAAGAGGATGACGGAAGAGGGTACGGTAGAGTTCGGCAAGGTCGCCGTCTTGATCGCGAAAGCTCCTGGCCAAGGCGCTGACCAGCTCTGCCGGAGGATGGTCTGCCACGAAATGGCCGGCAAGCTTGCGCGCGATGAAGGTAGCTGTCGATTCATGCTGTGCCAGCAGGCGCAGCATGGCTTGACCCTGACCGGCGCCATCTGCAGAGAATCGCTGTCCCAGCAGGGTCCGTGGACCTGACTCATGGGCCGCTTCGTGAAAGACACTGCCATGGGAGCCCAGATCAGGTGGGTTCGTGGCCGGCGGCATCTCCAGCGGGGTGCGCCAGCCGGTAAGCGCCTGGGCCAGGGCGACGACATCTGCTTGGTCGTATGGCCCGTCGACGCCCAGGGTGTGAAGCTCGAGGATTTCCCGGGCCAGGTTTTCATTGAGCCCCAGAGATCGGGGGGAGGCCCGTCGGCGAGCGGCGCGAGCAACGGCCGAGGAAGGGCCGACAGAGTCTGCGTTTTCCAGGTACAGCAGCATGGTCGGGTGCTGTTCCACTGCCAGCAGCAGGTCGCTGAAGCGGGAGGTAATGTTGGGGCGGATGGCCTCGCGCTCGTAGGCGCCGGGCAGCATCACGACCTTGCCGCGATCGGCGGAAACACAGAAGTGATTGCTCCAGAACATCACCCAGCGTTCCAGAACCGGGGCACCCGTCAGGCACTGCTGTCGTGCCCGAGCTTGTCGTTCCGCCTGCAGATCGCGACCAAAGCGCTGGGACAGGCGCGGTAGCGAGGTCCCGCCAGCTGCCGTCTGCCGGGCCATGCGTCGCCGTGCCTCGGCATGGTCGCGCTGAAACTGGGCGAAGCGCTCCAGATAGTCGAGCGTGGAGGGCAGTGGCGTTCCTCCGGGGCCTAGCAGGGCCTCTTGGGGCGCATCCAGCTGGGCCAGCACCCAGCCTTGGGGATCGTGAGCAATCTGCTCGATCTCTCCTGGCCGGGGACCCAGGCCGAACCGGCTGGCGGCGATTTCCGCCAATACCAGAGCATCAGACACCACAGCGACTCCTGAAGACGAAGGCCATGCTGGCTTTGGCCGGGGAGGAGACGCCAGGTTCCCTTATTCCTTGAGTGGCGGCTGATTCGGCAAGGTATCGAGGTTTTCGCGTGCGACGGGGTGGAGAGAAGGGCGAGAGAAGAGCGAGAGAGCCAGCGAGAAACGTTGATGAACGCTTCACTGATAGTCGCTTGCTACGGGGTATGCAGGGCCAGGCTCAGCAGCACCCGTTGGCCTTTCTCGATCCGCGACACGCTGTGCTGGTAAAGGTCAGGCCGGAACAGGATGACCCGGTCGAACAGGTTGAAGATCACTCGCTCCGTCTCGAACACGCCTCCTGCCTTGGGCGCCTTGAGAATCATGTTCAGCTTGAAGTACCGGCCGCCGCCCATGGGGTCATTATGACGATAGACGCTATGACCCTCCGGGTAGGTGACCAGATTGGCGGTCAGTCGCCCCCAGTCCAGCAGGGTGCGGTTGATGACGCGTGCCATGGTGATACTCCTCATTGGCTGTCCAGCCGGTATTTAGGAGGCTATTCAAACGCATCTTGAGCAATCACTCAAATTCTTTTTGCAGCTGCCATGACCTCAGTTGACGGCAGGGTGGAGGCACAGAGCCGCAAAGCCGAGCAGCGCTACGCGGCATGCGGCCGAGCGTTACCATGGAATCGTGCTGACGCAGCAGTATTGGCACATGCGCCTCATGACGAGGCGCGTGCTTTCAGGCCTTGGATGACTGCGCCCAAAGATTGATGCCGCCATCCACCGCGTAGCGGTCGATCTCTGCGAGCTCTGCGTCGCTGAATTCTGGGTTATCCAGTGCTCTGACGCAGTCGACGACCTGTTCCGACCGGCTGGCGCCAATCAGTGCGGTGGTAACGCGGCCCTGGCGCAGGACCCAGGCAATCGCCATTTGGGCCAAGGTCTGGCCCCGTTGCGCGGCGATATCGTTGAGCGCCCTTACCCGCCTCAGGTTGTCGTCCGACAGGTGGTCCTCGCGGATGGCGCCTCCCTTGGCCAGACGGCTGTCCTGGGGCACACCATCGAGATACTTGCTGGTCAACAGTCCCTGGGCGAGGGGCGAGAAGACGATTGAGCCGATGCCTTCCTCGTCGAGAACGTCGAGCAAGCCGTCATCTTCGATCCAGCGATTGATCATCGAGTAGCTGGGCTGATGAATGAGGCATGGCGTGCCCATGTCGCGCAGCAGTCTGGCGGCCTCGCGGGTGCGTTCTGGGCTGTAGGACGAAATGCCGGCATAGAGCGCCTTGCCCGAGCGCACGGCGTGGTCGAGCGCTCCCATGGTCTCTTCCAGCGGCGTCTCTGGGTCGAAGCGATGGGAATAAAAGATGTCGACGTAGTCGATGCCCATTCGCGCAAGGCTCTGATCGAGGCTCGACAGCAGGTACTTGCGGCTACCCCATTCACCGTAGGGCCCAGGCCACATGTGGTAGCCCGCCTTGGTGGATATCACCAGCTCATCGCGATGGCCGGCAAAGTCCGAGTGCAGAATACGCCCAAACATCTGTTCGGCGCTGCCGGGGGGCGGACCATAGTTGTTGGCCAGGTCGAAGTGGGTGATGCCGTGATCGAACGCCGTGCGGCAAATGTCGCGTGCATTGCGCTCGTCGGCGTTGTGACCGAAGTTGTGCCACAGGCCGAGCGACAGGGCAGGAAGTTTCAGACCACTTCGACCACAGCGCCGGTAGCGCATGCGTTCATAGCGGTCTGCTGCAGGATGGTAGGTCATGCTGATTTCCTCCGTGACAAGGGCGGACATGAGGGGCCGAGGGGATAGTGCCAGGACCTGGAGCATGCCCAGGGTTCCAGGGTGATGACGCCTGCCGGGAAGCTACACTCTGGCTGCCCGCACCCTGGCCGACCTCACTCTGGCTGCCCACACTCTAGCTAGGGCTAGCGTTCGCTAGAAGTCAGTAGCGAGAAAACATTGTTCGTTCAGGTGAACAGTAAGGCCTGTCACCGGTCATTCAGCAAGGGTAGAGTTTTACTGCAAGCACGGCGTCATTCGTGGTGCGGACCGTCCTTTATTGGTAGGAATCTGATGATGGCAAGTCCTGATCACAAGACATTGGAGCGGATGGCACTGTTCGCCGATGTCGCCCGCACGCTGAGTTTTACCCGTGCTGCCGAACAATCCGGCGTGTCGAAAAGCTATTTGTCCGAGCAGGTCCGGCGTCTGGAGCGTGACCTCAACGTCAGTCTCTTGATTCGTTCGACCAGGAGCGTGCGGCTCACTGAAGATGGTGAGCGCGTGCTGCGGCGCATGGACCAGGTGCAGGATAGCCTGATAGAGCTGGGAAGAGAGCTCGAGCACGCTGGCGGGCGCCTGTCAGGAGAGCTGCGTATTACGGCGCCGGTGCTGTTTGCCGAGCACTACCTGATGGACATCTGTAACGACTTTCAGCGCACCCATCCCGAACTACGCCTGCACCTGGACGTCAGCTATCGCAACCATGACCTGACACGAGAGCGCTTTGATCTGGCATTTCGCTCGACCCTGGTTCCACCGGAGCGCATGATCGCGCGTCCGCTGATGCGCTACCGCGCGGTTTGCTGCGCGGCACCTTCCTATCTGGCGCGCCATGGTCAGCCCCAATCCACGGCGGAATTGCGCGAGCATCGTTGCCTAACCTTCACCCAGCAACAGCTGTGGTCGTTCGATTCGGAGGACGTCACCCTGGAGGGATGCTTGAGCATCAATGATCATCGACTGCTGCGTCAGCAGGCGTTGGCAGGTCGGGGCATCGTGCGAGTGGCAGACTATCTGGTGGCCGACGATCTGGCCAGGGGGGAGCTGGTGGAGGTGTTGCCGACGTATGCTGAGCGCACGCGTACCATTCAGATGATCTACCCGCCCAGACTTCGCCAGTCGGCCAAGCTGCGTGCCTTTATCGAGGCCCTGAGTGAGCGTCTAGAGAGCAAGCCAGCGCCGCGCTCTCGCGACACTGGCGGGGATGGAGAGATAGAGGGGGAGAGATAGGGGGGAGAGATAGGGTGGGAGAGATGGCTAGGTCGGCCAGGGCGTGGGCCCCGGCCGGCCAGGACATTAGCTGTCTGCTTCCATGGCAGCGGGCATGGCGGCCAGGGTGGCTTCGTCAGACAGCAGGTCATGCAGGGTCTGGGAGGCCAGCTGCGAGTTGCCGTCCATCACTCCATCCAGCCATACCAGCGCTTGTTCCCGGTTGGCGTTTTCCAGGCCGTTGGCGGCCAGATAGGCCTTGGCCAGGGCCAGCCGTGCGGTCTCGTGCCCTTGGCGAGCGGCTTGCAGCAGATAGTCGGCTCCCTGCCGAGTATCACGCTCCAGGTTGTCACCGCGCAGATATTCGCGGCCAAGGTTGGCCTGGGCGCCGGCATGCCCCTGGTCGGCTGCGCTGGTCAAAAGCTGCTCTCCTCGCTGTACGTCCTGGGCCAGTTGCTGGTCGCCGCGAATCAGCGCCGTGCCCAGGGCGGAGCGGGCCGACAGGTTGCCGGCCTCGCTGGCCTGGCTGAGCCAGCGTTCGGCCTGCTCTCCATCGGCGGTGACACCCTGGCCATCCAGATAGGCCTCACCCAGAGTCTGGGCAGCGTACTGGTTGCCTGCTTCTGCAGCCTGTTGCAGCAGCTGACGGCCTCGCTCAGGGTCGGCGTCGACCCCATTACCGCTCAGCAGCAGCTCGCCAAGGTCTGCTCGCGCGCCGGCGTGGCCTCCCGCCACCGCCATCTTGAGCAATTCGGCGCCCTTGGCGGGATCCCTGCTGACCCCATCACCGTCCAGGTACATCCGGCCCAGGGCGGCGGCGGCGCCAGGGTGACCCTGACGAGCGGCCTGTTCCAGCCAGCGACTGGCCTCGGCGTTGTTCTGGCCAATGCCCTGACCGTCACGATAGGCGCGACCGAGATCCGCCATGGAGTTGACGTTTCCCTGGCGCGCAGAAGCGATCAGGGCCTGGATATCGCCGGCCTTGCCGCGATCCCGTTGGGTGCGCAGCAGGGCTTCAGCCGCGGAGGGATGGCCCGCTTGCTCGGCCCGTTCAAGCCAGTCTGTCGCCGCGGTCAGGTCGCGCTCGACACCGGTACCATCGCGATAGGCTCGGCCCAGCACCACCATGGCATAGGCGTCGCCCTGCTCGGCAGCTTGTGTCAGCAGACGACGACCCGCCTCGACTCTGGGGCTGACCTCCGGCTGCGCCGATGGGGTGGGAAGCCTGGTTGATGACGTGGTTGATGACATGGTCGAGGACGCGGCTGGCGTCTGCGGATGTGAGGGTACAGAGGCCTGCTGGAGGCCTTGACCACCGGCCAGGTCGCCGGTGAGGTAGGCTTCACCCAAGCGAGTGGCCGCGCTGGTGTCGCCCGCCTCGACGGCCTGGGACAGCAGGCGCTCTGCTTCATTGGGCTGGTAGGCCAGCGGGCCGTCCTGCTGCAGGTAGGCCTCACCCAGTACCCGCAAGGCGCCGGTCTGGCCCTGCTCGATGGCCTCGCGCAGCAGGCGTTCGGCGCGGGCCGGGTTGGCGGCTACGCCACGGCCTTCGAGATACAGCTGTCCCAGCTGCTCGGTGGCGAAGGGGTGCCCCAGTTCATGGCCACGCTCAAGATAGCGAGCGGCCATGATCGGCTGTGACGGCACCCGTTCGTCAGACAGGTAGACCTGGCCGAGAACCGCGAGGGCCAGAGCGTCATCGCGGTTGGCCGCTTCCTCGAGCAGGCGAATGCCTCGCTGCGGCTCGGCCGGCAATGCATCCCCTTCCAGCAGGGCACGGCCCAGCGTGACACGCGCCGTCACGGAGTCTTCGGCGATGGCCTTTTCAAGCCATGAGCGGGCTTCCATGGGACGCGCTCTGAGCCCGTCTCCCTCGAGCAGCAGTTTGCCCAGGCGCTCCATGGCATCGACATCGCCCGTCTTGGCCGCTTCACTCAGCAGCTCAGCGCCCTGGTCGGCGCGGCCGCTTTCGAGCATCTCACGGCCGGCCTTGGCGACAGCGCCAGGATCACCCGCCTGGGCGGCCTGAGTCAGCCAATGCAGGCGCTGCTCATCGTTGCCGGCAAGCAGGCCATCCGCGGCGTACAGCTCGGCCAGCTCGGTCATGGCCTTGACGTCGCCGCCACCGGCTCGCTCGCGCAGGCCTTCGGCATAGCGCTGCGCATATTGGCGTGAGCGCTCGGGGTCGTTGTCCAGCCAGCCGCCTTCAGCGTAAGCCTGGGCCAAGGCCAGAGTGGCATCGGCATTGCCGGTGTCAGCCGCTTGACGGTAAAGCGCCAGGGCACGCTGAGGGTCGGCGGCAACGCCGTCGGCACCGCGAGCCAGTAGCGATGCCATGACCACCCCCTCGTCACGGCCAATCTGCTCCTCCATGGCCTGTTCGAGCAGGTAGTAGGCGAGTACCGGGCGGTAGGGGGCACCTTCCTGCTCAAGGCTCAGCTTGGCCAGATTCAGCGATGCGTGGCCCAGTATGTAGGAAGGGGTGCGCACGGCGTCTTCATAGTAGGTGGCCGCCTTGGCGGGGTCTGCCTGGATGCCTTTACCCTGGTCCCAGATCTTGCCCAGTTCGTAGTACGCCTTGGGTATGTCCTGGGCCGCCACGGCCTTCAGTTCGAGGATCGCCTCGCGGGTCTGTCCCGCGGCGACCAGCTGCTCGGCTTTGTCGAGCGCGTTGTCATGCATCCATTCGGGATTGCGCGGCTGTTCGCCATCAAAGAAGTCCTGGTACTGCGCCGGCAACGGGTCGACCCCGGTCGACTGGAACTGCGAGCCCGGCGCGGCGCAGCCGCCCAGCCACAGGGCCATGGCGGCGGATGCGGTCAGCGGAAAGGCCTTCGACCAGCGCAGGCCTTGAGGAGTAAAGGAGCGAAAGTGGGGGAGCATCATGGGCAGGCCTCCTGGGGCTTTTTTATCGGTCACTGCGATACAGCGTCATCGGCAAGGCCTTCGAAGGCGGTCGTCTCGCGCCGGCTTTCGTCGATGACCAGGTGCTGTTGCGCCTGCGGTGACATGAAGTAGAGCGTCTGGTAGCCGCCGGCGCTGCGGTTGTAGACCGGACGGACCTGAGTCAGAAATTCCTCGATGCGGGGATCATCGAAGTGGTTCTGGTAGATCTCCATCCAGGCAAAATACTGGTTGTCCTTGAGAAAACCGGTGTACTGCTCGCGAGGAGCAAGGTCTCCAAGAGCTTCCGGGTTATTGAAGATGGTCAGGGCGAAGTCCACCGCATCGTGGATGCTGTGGCCGTCTATCTCGAGATCGAAGATGTCGTAGCCCTGACGCGCGATGACCTGCATGTTGGTGATCAGGTAGAGCAGGGCATAGTTCTGGTAGTGAGTGGCGCGACGACCCCGGTCGATTTCCAGCGGGAAGGCGCCCTGATCAGTCATGTCGGACAGTGCCGAATAGATGGCGCTGACACCGAAGCGAAACAGTTCGTCATCCTCGGTCACCACCCCGATCACGCTGGCGTAGAGGGCTCGCCGGTAGAAGTGGTTGTTGCAGCAGCTGTTACCGGGCTGCCCGGGAATCTTGGCGTGCTTGTGCGCCAGCCGGTTCAGCCACTCTTCGATGCGCTGCTTGGCCTGGGTGTGGCCCTCGACCTCGGGCCGCACCACCGAGTAGGCCATGCCGGCGGCAAAGATCATCGACTCGGTGGCGAACCACGCCTGGGGCTCCATGGGATCGTAGTGGAAGTCGGTCAAGGCATCGTGCTGCGCCCATTGATCAAGGAACGACACCAGGCACTGTGCATAGTAGTCGTCGGCGGTGGCGACGAAGGAGCCAGCCAGCATCGATACGCTGTCTTCAAAGTCGAACAGCGGCTGGGAGGCCAGCTCCCACTCCTTGGGGCTGGGGTAGTAGCCTGGAATACGCAGCCGGGTCGTGATCGGTTCCTGTGCCAGCAGCTGCTGGCAGCTCGGCCCGTTGGAGAGCTGGTCGATTTCCTGCAGCAAGATGGAGTTATCGGTGCTTGCCAGCATCTGCATGCGGCTGTCCACATCGAAGTAGGAAGCGTCAGGTCGCGTCACGCGGTAGTCGCTGAGGTCGAGTTCGGCTCGCTCTTCCAGGGTCATGGCCTGGGCCGCTGTCGATACGGCGGCCAGCGCAAGGCTGCCCGCCAGCACGGCAGGTAGCGCTGTCCAGGCCGAGGCGATGATGCGAGGCGATGATCCGCGCAAGTCAGGCATGCAGGGTCTCCTTGTTGACGGCCCGTGGGCCGTCACACTCATGAACGTGGTGCGTAGAAGTGAAAGTCGGCGAAGTCGACGTGCTGGTCCCGCGGCGTGCGCCAGTCCTTGCCATGTCCACCAAAGAAGGTGGAGAACATGAGGCCGTCGATGTGAACGCTGTCGCTGGTGCGATAGGTGATATCGGTCTGCTCGATCAGCGGCTGGCCATTAACCCAGACGCGAGCGACGCCATTGGCCTGGCCGGGATCATTGAGGATGATTTCCTGTTCCAGCGTGACCCACTGTCCGGATGGAAAGCTGAAGCGCCCACGGGCAATGGAGTCACCGTAGTCGTTGTCACCGCCCACCACGTATTCGTAGAGCTCGCCTTGACCGTTCTCGCGCCACATGTAGCGCATCGAAAAACCGTTTTCGCCGGTGACGTCATCGCCGCCGCTGGGGGCTTCACCGCCAAACAGACCCGGCAGCTTGCCGCCCTTGACGAAGTCGAAACCCTGCTCGAAACGGACCCGATAGCTGAGGCAGGCGTGGTCGCTGCCTGACAGTTCGGCGGGCTCGGCGTAGAAGCCGGCACCACCGACGTCGGTGTCTCCCGGTGAGGACGTTCCTTGCGGATAATGCACGCGCAGGGCGGGCGTCTCGGCGTGTCCGGCGAGCAGTTCGACGTTTTCCTCGGTGCCCCAGGTTCGGGTGGTGTCAAAGCCCTCTCGAATCGCATCGTGAGCGCTCGACTCGCCAAGCATCGGCGCCGGAGACGCTACCAGCGGAAGGCGGGTGGAGCAGGCAGCAACATCGGGCCGTCCTGGCTCGTCAGCGGCCTGGACCAGCAGCGGTTGTGCGGCCAGTACGGCGAGGACAGAAGCGGTCAGGCGCGTCGTGTTGGTCATGGCGTGTTCTCCTTGATCACTGTCATGCAGCGCTCAGGGGAGGCGCTCCCCTGACGCGTCGATGGCGAGGGCATCAGCCTGCCTGGTTGGCCTCAGGGCTTTCCTCGGCGGAAGAAAACAGTCGACTGGCCTGCTGGTAGATGCCGCGGCCGCTCTGCCAGATCCACTCGGCGGTGGCGCCCAGCAGCGCCTGTTCGGTGAAGCGCACGTCCACCGGGGTGCCGACGCTTTCGACGGGCAACGGCTTTTCCGGTACCAGCAGCACGCTGGCGACGTTCTGCTGCTGGCGCACCCAGCTGGGGAAACCCGCGCGGGGCTGGCGCTCGATGTCGAGAGCCACACTGCGCACCCTGGCGCTGATCGTGCCTGAGGCATTGGGCAGTGACAGGTAGGCCAACTGATCCGGCTCGATGCGGTCGATGTCGTCCATATGGACCAGGGCTTCGACCATGACCTCGTCCTGACCGGTGCGCATCAAGGTCATGATCTTTTCGCTTTCATTGATATAGGTGCCGTCAGAACTGGACAGGGCCCAGGCGACCAGGCAGTCGCAGGGGCTGTAAATCTCGTTCTGGGACTGGCGTGCCTGCAGTGCGGTGACGCGGGACGCCTGGAAGTCCCTGGCCGTCTCGAACTGGTCGATCCGGGCCTCGGCAATGGCGGGAGACACCGTCTCGAAGCTGACGGCTTCGCCGTTGCCCGGCTCAGCGGAGTTGGCCAGGCTGACCTGACCGCCGTTGGCGCTATCCAGGCTTTCCTGCAGATTCTCGATCAGTTGGCTGTTATAGCGTTGAGCCGCCTCGGCCAGAATGAGGTCGGACTCCAGGTCTACGTCCTTGACCCGCGTGAGTGCTTCGTCGCGGGTGACGCGATCACCGGCTTCCAGCTCATGGGCCATCAAGATACCGGGGCTAGGGGCTCGAATATCGATGCGTGGTGCGGTGACCGCGGCAAAGCTGGGTTCAATCAGCATGAAGTTGCGGTAGGCCGTGGCCGCCGCCACGATGGCCAGAACCGCAAAGCCCATGAACAGCGCCACGTAACGACCCAAGGGCTTGGGGGGACGCGCCGCCGGTTGCGGTGCACTGCCCGCTCCACGTCGCTTGCGGGGAGTCTGGCTGTCTTCACCCTGCAACAGCTGTTCGACGTTCAGCGGCCGTCCTGCCAGATGGGCTCGCACGACCTGGCGCAGCAGCTCCAGGTGGGAGGGGGAAATGTCGGTAATCTCGAAGCCAGCGTGATGCGTACCGGCGCGCCCCTCTTGTGCGAGGCTGTGGCGGCAGCTGGCGCCGACCGGCACCAGCAGTTCCCCGCTGGCGGTCTGGATGGCGATCTCGCCGCGAATGCGCGCATCCTTGCGCATGGCTTTCGGGCTTTCGATCGCGAACCCACCCTGTGACAGGTCGACGCCGCGAAAACGGTTGCCATCCTCGAAGCGCACTTCAAAGGTCGGCGTGACGCGGATATAGCGGCGTTCATCGCGTCGCTCGTGGGCGAGGCCTGGGCGGCTGTCACCGTTGCTGGTACTGGCGTCATGGCCAGCCTGCCCGAGGCTAGGCTCTGCCCGCTGTTGAGAGGGCGAAGAGGCAGGACGTGACGAAGGTGTCTCTTGATCGTGGTGGTCGAAGTAATCGCTCATGGCGGTATCTGAGATCCTGTGTCGAAGTTGGCCGTGTCGGGACGTATCTGGTCGTGCGTATCGATCGGGTATCGTGGGACGCTTGAATGGCGCGGCGTAGAGCCCCTAGGGAGGCGCAACAGTGGCGGGGCTAGCGGCGGCTCCTGACTGACCAAGAATGTCGAGGGATGTGGCGTCCGGGATCTTCAGCACACCGGTTGCCAGGGTCAACACGAACAGCATCAGGCAGACGTGGAAGGCATGCAGCAGATGCCCCATCCGCCGCTGTCGACGAACCGCCTTGGGGTTGTCCGGTTCACCTGCAGAGATTCCCTGGCGCGACCATTTCTGCCGATTGAAGCGAAAGCTCACGTAGGTCTTGAGCAGGGCGCCGTAGACCTGGTTGTAGTAGATCAGCGGAATCCACAGCAGGCTGAAGCGACCGCGCTGCCAGGCAAGAATCAACGTCGAGATGCCCCTGGTGAACAGAATCCACAGGGCATAGGCGAAGATGAACGACGGGCGCACGAACAAGGACACCAGTATCGCCACCGACGGCCCGATCAGGGTCGTCCACATGGAGAGACGCTGGTCGATCAGGCTCCACCAGGTGAATAGCCCCATTGGGCGCGGACCCAGGGCGATGGCTCGGCCACTGGTGCGCAGCATGTTGCCGTACCAGCGGCGCATCAGATCGGTGGTAGAGGCGAAAAAGCGCGTGCGATCAGGTAGCTCCTCGAAGCCAGAGACGTAGACGTCCGGCAGGTAGAGCATCTTCCAGCCATTTTTCAGCAGCCAGTACCAGGTCGACTTGTCGTCGCCGGACAGGAACTTGAAGGTGCCGAAGCGCCAGTGATCCACGTGGTCGTTCTCGACCATGTCAATGAAGTCAGGGTGGGTAGCGAGGTCTGCACGAAAGGCACTGTAGCGCCCAGTGAGCACCAGCAGGCGCTCTGACACAGACATCGAACTCATCACCAGGTGGCGTTGCGCGTAGCGCAGGTCGTACCACTCCTTGGTGGCATCGTTGCCAGTGACGATCGCACTGTTGTTGGTCGTCAGAGCGCCAAGGTCATCACGCAGCGCGAAGAACGACAGCGAGCGCTCCAGGGTGCCGGGTTCCAGCAGAATGTCACCGTCCATGGACACCAATAGCGCGTCCGGTGCCGGTGCACGACGGGAGATCGCACGTAGCACCTCGGCCATGGCGGAGCGCTTGCCGTCGCCCTTCTGGAACATGTATCTGACTTCGATATGCCCGGGCCAGCCATGCTCCTGCAGGACGTGGGAGATGATGTCCACGTCGGTCTGGTCCGACACCGAGGCGAAGACCGTCGTCGGCACGCCGTAGCTGCGGGTTTCGCGAATCAGCGCATCGTAGACGCGATAGCAGACGTCCGGATCGATCCGAAACGAGGTGCACAGCACGTACAGCTCCGACGGCCTGCCGGCGTCACCCAAGGCATCGGCCTGTGCCCGCATCCGAGGGAAGATGCGGCGGTTGTACCACACCGAGCGCAGGGCCTGGACGAACCACCAGGAGTAGCGCCAGGCACCCACGGCACCGATGGCAAAGAAGAAGCTCTTCGACGCCGGTGAGAACACCTCTGATGGGAGTTCACTGACCAGCACGACGAGCAGGGCGAGCAGCAGAGCCAGGGTGGTCAACTCCGTGGCCTTGCTGGCCACGGAGGTGTGCTTGGGAAGTGATGACATGGTCGAGCCCTCACACCCTGGGTTGCTGGAGAGACGCTCCACGGCCCATGGCGTAGTACTCGAGCCCAGCTTGTTCCACATCCTCGGGGGAGTAGAGGTTGCGGCCATCGATGACCAACGGATGGTTAAGCGTGCGAGCGATCTTGTCGAAGTCCACCGTGCGGAAGGCTTTCCATTCGGTGCAGATGACCAGCGCGTCGGCGCCTTCGAGGGCGGCATCGCGCTGTTTTGACAGGCACAGGTCCGGACGCTCACCGTAGATGCGATGACACTCGGCAGCGGCTTCGGGGTCGAAGGCCTGGACCCGTGCGCCGGCTTGCCACAGTTGCTCCATCAGCACGCGACTGGGGGCTTCGCGCATGTCGTCGGTGTTGGGCTTGAATGCCAAGCCCCAGATGGCGATGGTGCGTCCTTCGAGGTTGCCATGCAGCGCAAGTTCCAGCTTGTCGAACAGTCGCGTCTTCTGGTTGTTGTTGACGGTTTCCACCGCCTGAAGCATGCGCGCTGGTGCTCCCACTTCACTGGCCGTGCGCGCCAGTGCCTTGACGTCCTTGGGGAAGCAGGAGCCACCGTAGCCACATCCCGGGTAGATGAAGTGATAGCCGATGCGAGGATCACTGCCGATACCGTGCCTCACCTGTTCGACATCCGCTCCCAGATGCTCTGCCAGGTTGGCGATTTCATTGATGAAGCTAATTTTTGTCGCAAGCATGGCGTTCGCTGCGTACTTGGTCAGTTCGGCACTACGGACTTCCATGAACATCAGCTTGTCGCGCTGGCGGCTATAGGGCGCATAGCATTCGCGCATCAGGCGGCGTACTCGATCGCTGTCGGTTCCCACCACGATACGAGCACCACGCGAGAAGTCCTCGATGGCGGCCCCTTCCTTCAGGAATTCCGGGTTTGAGCAGACATCGAAATCGACATCCAGCTGACGACCTTCCAGTGCGTTGGCAACGGCTTGAGTGACCTTGTCGGCTGTACCCACCGGCACGGTGGACTTGTTGATCACCACTCGATAGTCATCCATGTACTGGCCAATGGTCTGCGCCACACCCAGCACATGGGTCAGGTCAGCACTGCCATCTTCGTCAGGCGGAGTTCCGACCGCGATGAACTGAAGCAGACCATGCGCGACACCCTCTTGTGGGCTGTCGGAAAAGCGCAAACGACCGTCATCCATGTTGTGGCGGATCAGCTCTTCCAATCCTGGTTCGTAGATAGGGACTTCGCCGCGCTTGAGTCGGGCGACCTTGACCTGGTCGACGTCCACACACATGACATCGTGTCCTACGTCAGCGAGGCAGGCGCCGGTGACGAGACCCACGTAACCAGAACCGTGAATGGTGATCTTCATGAACCCTCTCCTTGCGAACGTCTGTGGTAGTGGGGGCTGCCCAGGTGCACTCACGCTGTGGTGCTGTGGCGCGGGTCAAGCCTTGTACTGGGTGTTCTGGTGCGCAAAGTCTGGGCCATGTTTCATTGATTTATATAAAAAACAGATACCTACGGCGTTTCGTCTTTGGCGTGCCTAGCCGTTCGGGCTCAGTGAAAGACGAAAGTGTCTCTCTAAAGAGACGCATGTATGTGAGCTTTGTATAAGTCCTTAAAAATCAACACCCTAGATGTTGCCCATTAGATACGCCTTGAGCTTTGTTGGTATAACTAATTGAAATTATGTGTTTTTTTCTGAATCAGGAAGGCGTGCTGAATTCACCCCGGCGCTGCGGGCGGCGCGCTGGTGCTAAAGACGGTTTTTGACGACTTAGCAACGTCATGCCTGGGGGGAGGAGAAGAGACGGTGGGAGCCGGCTGTCCGGCGTGCCTCCCAAAAGAGTGAGGCACGTCTTGGGCGTCGCCCTCTAGGAAGCAGGACCACAAAAGATCGCTGATTTAACGAGTTAGCAGAAAATGACTAGATAACTAGTGTTAGAAGGTGTGTCTCAGATAGATATGGTCACGGCAGTGAGTACCAGTATTTTAATCTTAGGTAATGTGAGTTCTATATGATTTTGATGTGTGAAAATGCATCTCTAATCTAAGATTGATGCTTATAAAATTGACCAAACTGAGCGTTCTGCAACGGAATGCTCTTTGTGCCTGTACTTGAGTCCAATGCCGAGACATAAGGTGCTTCGCTAATACTGCTTCCAAATTGTGCTGGATGTGCGGGTTGTTTGCAGACTGCAGATATGTGCAACAACGGAACGCACCGACAGCTATCTGGAGATAACTAGCGGGATGCGCTGAGTCTTGGCGGGGTCATTGTGGCCACGGTACCCGGGACGGCGAGGCACACCGCGAGACAGGGGCAGGGACTCGATAATGAGCACAGCGACAGTGGTGGCGGTTCAAGGGCAAGCGTGGATTCAAAGCGAAGACGGGACGCTTCGAGAGCTTCGTCCTGGAGACCAGATCCAAGACGGCGAGAGACTGGTGACATCCCAGGGTGGTGAGGTGTCCATCGCTCCCGGCGGCACCGGTGCTCCTCAGGCGCTGACGGGGAGCGGGCAGGTAAGCCTTTGGGAATCCCCCCAGGGGGCCGTCGATGCGGTGCTGCACACCACTGAAGCCGGAGACAGTGCGGGCGACGGTGCGCTGGACTCCCTCGGTGTTCCGCTTGCCGCAGGCAGCGCTGCCTTGATTGACGCCCCTGTACCCGACGGTACACAGGCGGCTTCCACGGGTGAGGGTGAGGAGCTTGCCGAACTCGCTGAGCTTGCCGATCAGGCCGACAACGTGTTGGGGGACGCAGAGCTCAATGACCTGCTCGCGGCGATCGATGCTGGAGATGGTGATCTCTTTGACAACCTCGAAGATCCGGCTGCCGGTGGCGCTGGCGGCGGCGATGATGAAGGTAGCAACTTTGTCCGTCTGCTGCGCATCGTGGAGCTGGTGGACCCGCTGGCGTTCCAGTTTGATCTTGGTGGACGTGACGAGCTCATCGACCGTGACTTCACCGGCGTCGATGCCGTCGATCCCGGTGACGATGACGAAGGTGTGACACTGACCGGGCTCGATGGCCCTGGAGACGGCGGCACGCCGGGATCTGGTGGCCCCGGTAATCCAGGAGGTCCTGGCAGTCCCGGTAACCCGGGAGGACCTGGCGGTCCCGGGAATCCTGGGGGATCCGGCGATCTGCCGGTGGGCGCGTCCAGCGCTGAACAGGTCCTCTACGAGGCCGATCTGAGTGGCGGCACCCGCGGAGATAGCACGCAGCTGATTCGCAGCGGTTCCTTTGGTTTTACCTCTCCGGATGGCTTGTCAACGCTGTCCGTAGGCCCTGTTACGCTCACCTTTGCTCAGCTGAGCGCGCTGGGAACCTCGCCGGTCACTATCGTTACCAAGCACGGGCTTCTTACGTTGACCGGTTTTTCCGGTAGCGCAGCCGGTGGCACGGTCAGCTACACCTATCAGTTGACCAATAACGTGGATAACGATGCCGAAGCGGGTGCCACAGACGGTGGCTTCCTGGACAGCCTGGCGGTTCGCGCAGTGGACGTCGATGGCAGTAGTGCCGGTGGTTCGCTGGACATTCTGATTATCGATGATGCGCCTGTTGCGGTGGACGATGCCATTGTCGAAACGACAGACGATGCTGCGGTCACGCTCAACGTTGTCACCAATGCCACCGGTGCCGATACCCTCGGTGCCGATGGCGCCAGCCTCACTGCGGCCGAGCTGGTCGACGCCGATGCCGGCAGTCTGGTGTTCAATGCCGATGGCACCATTACCTACACCCCAGCCCCTGGATTCGAAGGCACCGCTGAGATCCGCTACACCCTTACCGACAATGACGGCGACACCAGCCAGGCCACCTGGCGGGTGGTTGTTGAGGATGACGAGCCCGTTGTTCAGGTGATGCCGGATGCACCGAACGCTTCCGGAAACGGCGAAGTCGACGAAGCCGGTCTTGACGACGGCGGCAGCCAGGCTGCCACCGACCTGGAGACCACCAGCGGCACCATCGCCATCGATACCGGCTCCGACAGCGTGGGCTCGGTGGTGATCAGCGGCGTGGATGTGACCAACGGCGGCACCGTGCAAGGTACCTACGGCACCCTGGTCGTCAGCGTGGTGAATGGGGACTACAGCTATACCTACACCCTGGACGACAACATCACCGACCATAGCAGCCAGGGCACCGGCAGCGACGGCATTCAGGACGTGTTCAGCCTGGTGGTGACCGACTCCGACGGCGACGTCAGCGATCCGGCCAATCTGACCATCGATATCAAGGATGACGTGCCCGAGGCCACCGACGACGCGGCCGAGACCGACGAGAACGTGGCGATCACCGTCAACGTGCTGGACGGCAGTGCCGGTGGCCTGGACGTGGCCGGCGCCGATGGTCCGGTGACCCTGACCAATGCCGCGCTGCAGGACCCGAGCCAGGGCAGCGTGAGCTTCAATGGTGACGGCAGCGTGACCTTCACCCCGGCGACGGGCTTTGAAGGCGACGTGCTGATCGACTACACCATCACCGATGCCGACGGGGATACCGCTAACGCGACCCTGACCATCACCGTGGACGCTACCCCGGTGGTAGAGGTGAACCCCGAGTCGCCCAATGCGTCTGGCAATAACGAGGTGGACGAGGCCGGTCTGGACGACGGCGGCAGCCAGTCGGCCACCGACCTGGAGACCTCCAGCGGCACCATCGCCATCGATACCGGCTCCGACAGCGTGGGCTCGGTGGTGATCAGTGGCGTGGACGTGACCAATGGCGGCACCGTGCAGGGAACTTACGGCACCCTGGTCGTCAGCGTGGTGAATGGGGACTACAGCTACAGCTACACCCTGGACGACAACACCACCGACCATAGCAGCCAGGGCACCGGCAGCGACGGCATCCAGGACGTGTTCAGCCTGGTGGTGACCGACTCCGACGGCGACGTCAGCGATCCCGCGGCCCTGACCATCGACATCAAGGATGACGTGCCCGAGGCCACCGACGACGCGGCCGAGACCGACGAGAACGTGGCGATCACCGTCAACGTGCTGGACGGCAGTGCGGGCGGGGCCGACGTGGCCGGCGCCGATGGTCCGGTGACCCTGACCAACGCCGCGCTGCAGGACCCGAGCCAGGGCAGCGTGAGCTTCAATGACGACGGCAGCGTGACCTTTACCCCGGCGACGGGTTTTGAAGGCGACGTGCTGATCGACTACACCATTACCGATGCCGACGGGGATACCGCGAACGCGACCCTGACCATCACCGTGGACGCGACCCCGGTGGTGGAGGTGAATCCCGAGACGCCCAATGCGTCTGGCAATAACGAGGTGGACGAAGCCGGTCTGGACGACGGCAGTCAGTCTGACACCGACCTGGAGACCACCAGCGGCACCATCGCCATCGATACCGGCTCCGACAGCGTGGGCTCGGTGGTGATCAGTGGCGTGGACGTGACCAACGGCGGCACCGTGCAGGGCACCTACGGCACCCTGGTCGTCAGCGTGGTGAATGGGGACTACAGCTACACCTACACCCTGGACGACAACACCACCGACCATAGCAGCCAGGGCACCGGCAGCGACGGCATCCAGGACGTGTTCAGCCTGGTGGTGACCGACTCCGACGGCGACGTCAGCGATCCCGCGGCCCTGACCATCGATATCAAGGATGACGTGCCTGAGGCCACCGACGACGCGGCCGA
>NZ_JAHVKJ010000004.1:0-173999 GCF_019800795.1 Halomonas sp. DP3Y7-2 | reverse complement strand
TGACGACCATAGCGAGTGGGAACCACCTGATCCCTTGCCGAACTCAGAAGTGAAACCGCTCAGCGCCGATGGTAGTGTGGGGTCTCCCCATGCGAGAGTAGGTCATCGTCAGGCATTTATTCAGAAGAACCCCGATTATCGAGAGATGGTCGGGGTTTTTCGTACGCATGGGTCGACCCCGCTTTTTATGTGTGGGGCCGCGCCGATAACCGCCTCGGCGCGGTCCGGCCTGGCTCTCCTCAAGGGCAAGCTCGCGTCGTTCGCCACCCCTTGCAGCTTCGCTGCAGCCGTTGTAAAGAGCTCCAGGGTGGCTCACCCCCATGCGAGAGGCAAGCTGCCTGGTTGCGAGTACCACTGCGGCTATCGGGATTTTCCACAAGGTCAAGATCGTTTCCCATGGATGAGTGCGGGTCGATGGCTCCCTCGACGCGGTCCCGCCTGATCCTTCTCAAGGGCGGGCTCGTGGCGTTCGCCACCCCTTGCAGCTTCGCTGCAGCCCTTGCAAAGAGCGCCAGGGTGACTCACCCCATGCAAGAGGCAAGCTGCCTTGTTGAGAGCGCTGGGGTGACTCACCTCCGTGCAAGGGCGCTGTTGTTTATGTGACGCCCGGAGCTCGTATCCCCCGCCAGTGGCATGCTGGCATGACCGGAGAAAGACTCAAGCGTTGAACCATCGCGCTTTTCAGAGGGTGGTCATGCGACGTCGACATTGTCATGCTTTTTACGACACGCTTGAAACCTCGTTACAGGTGTGTCGCCGGATGTGATCCGCACATGAGGCGCGGTGAATCCTTTCCCTTCAGCCACAGAGCTGCCATGAAATCGCGGAATCCTCCGTGCTTCCTTCATGCCCATCAGGGCGCCATTCATCTTTCCCGAAAGGAGAGTCCGACAGCCCGACGCATCGTCGTCTGTCGCTACCTACGACATGAGTCATTCCACCGCTAGCACCGATACGCGGAAGTCTTCAAGCGCCCGGCTGGGCGACCCCATCGTTCTCATCCTAAGTGTGGGATTTATCCTGGGCTTTGTTGCCTTGTCGCTGTACGACATTGAGATGGTCGCCAATGGCATCTCGACGGGCTTTGCCTGGACAGCCAAGACCCTGGGCAGTTACTTCCAGCTGCTCCTGCTGGCGACATTCTTCATTGCCATCGGCATTGCGGTAAGTCCGAGCGCAAAGGCGCGTATCGGCAACCTGGATGCACCTGAGATCAGCACCTTCAAGTGGCTGTCGATGATCATGTGCACGTTGCTGGCTGGGGGCGGTGTATTTTTTGCTGCCGGCGAGCCGGTCTATCACTTTGTTGTGACACCGCCGGCCTTCGATACTGAAGCAGGAACTGTCGACGCTATTGCAGGGGCGCTCGCCCAGTCTTTCATGCACTGGGGGCTGCTGGCGTGGGCAGTGCTGGGCACGCTGGCATCCGTCGTGCTGGCCCATGCCCACTACGTCAAGGGACTACCCCTTCAGCCACGAACGCTGTTGACGCCAGTCCTGGGCGAACGTGCCATGCAGGGGCCGTTGGGTGGTCTGGTTGACGCACTCTGTGTGATTGCGGTGGTTGCCGGCACGGTAGGTCCCATCGGCTTCCTCGCGACTCAGGTCAGCTTCGGCCTGCACGAGCTGTTCGGCTTCAGTGAAGGTTATGGCACCCAGCTGATGGTGCTGGCAGGCCTGGGGGCAGTCTATGTGACATCGGCGGTTACCGGGATTCACAAGGGTATCCAGGTGCTGAGCCGGTTCAACGTCTTCCTGGCGCTGGCGATAGCGGTGGCGATCTTCCTCTTCGGGCCGACGCTGTTCCTGACCGATGCTTTCACTCAGGGGTTGGGGCGCTATCTGGGATCCTTCTTCGAGATGGCCACCATGACCACCCAAACCGCCCCTGACTGGTGGATGCAGTGGTGGACGGTGTTCTTCTTTGCCTGGTTTATCGGCTACGGGCCCTTGATGGCGATCTTCGTCGCACGGATCTCACGGGGTAGGACGATTCGGCAGATGATTCTGGCCGTGGCGGTCATGGCTCCGGTGGCTACCATGGTGTGGTTCACCCTGCTCGGCGGCTCCGGGATTTACTACCAGCTGTCTGGAGCGATTGACCTGACCGAGGCGCTGAACAACTTTCAGTTCGATGTCGCGACGCTGACCGTGGCTCAGGCACTGCCGGGTGGCACGCTAATGGCGCTGGCGATCCTGCTGTTGACCACTATCTTCGTTGCGACCACTGGTGACTCCATGAGTTACGCCATCTCGGTCGTGGGAGCCGGTCATGACGAGCCAAACCCCATGGTCCGTGCCTTCTGGGGTATCGCCATGGCGCTGATGGCAGCGATTCTTCTGCGCATGGGAGCCGGTCAGATCAGTGCCCTGCAGCAGTTTATCGTGATCACTGCCATTCCCGTCTCGCTGGTACTCCTGCCGACCCTGTGGACGGCGCCGCGTGCTGCGCTGGAAATGGCCCGAGAGCAAGGTATTCGGTAAGACGCCTGACGCTACTTGTGGTATCCAGAATCGGCCCTCGACGTGAGTCGGGGGCCGTTTCGTTTGGCCATGTATCAGGGTGCGTGGAACGTGCAAGATGGCTCGTCGTTGGGCGAGCCGACTGCTACCATAATCGACTTTCGTCGACGCTCTGGAGCTCACCGTGAACCTGACCACGCCGGCCTTGTTGTTTCCTGCGATATCTCTCTTGCTGCTGGCGTATACCAACCGCTTTTTGACCCTGGCGGGATTGATACGCAAGCTGGCGGAACAGGTGAAGGACGGTGAAGATGATCACATCACGCAGATTCGCCTGTTGCGCCGGCGCATCTCGTTGACCAAGCGCATGCAGATAGCTGGTGTGTTCAGCTTTCTGCTGTGCACCCTGTCCATGTTTGCCTTGTTTCTCAGCTGGACACCGCTGGGAATGCTGCTGTTCGGCATTAGCCTTGTGTCGCTATCGATTTCGCTGGTGTTTTCCCTGTGGGAAGTCGTGATTTCCACCAATGCGCTGAATGTGCAGCTCAAGGATATCGAGCTGTCCGCCAAGGGGCGGGCGGATCTTGCCTGGAGAAAGAGAACCTTTACTCATGACGCCTGACCAAATACTGCTTTTCTGCCGTCCAGGCTTTGAACCTGACCTGTGTGCCGAACTGACTGACCGACTCGGGCGCGATGCCACGGTGGCAAGCGTCGAGCCATTGATGGAGGAGGGGCTTGTCAGGGTCGTCATGGCGGACGGATACCCGGCCAATGACCTGCATCGGTCGCTGCGGTTTGATGAGCTGGTGTTTGCCAGGCAGTCGCTGCTGGCGTTGCCGGAGCTGAGATTGTCCAGGGATGACCGGCTGACGGCCATCCTCGAGCAGTTGAAAGCCTGTGGTTGGAGTTTCGAGTCCATCTGGCAGGAGACGCCTGATACCAATGAAGCCAAGGCACTGAGTAGCCTGCTCAAGGCGCTCGAGCGGCCCCTGACGATGCGCTTGAAGAAGCGTGGTGCTCTGAGGCGAAAGGCGGGAGGGCGGCGCCTGCACTTGGTCTGGAGAGACGGTGACCGCGTGCAGCTGGCCATGAGTTTTCCGGGTAATCGAAGCGAGTTTCCTGGAGGTATTCGCAGGCTACGTTTTCCTCATGCTGCTCCGAGCCGCTCGACCTTGAAGCTCGAGGAAGCGTGGCATGAATTTGTCCCGAGAGATGAGTGGGATGAACGTCTGGGGGAGGGAATGCAGGCCGCTGATCTCGGTGCTGCGCCCGGTGGCTGGACCTGGCAACTCGTACAGCGTGGGATGCAGGTGTATGCCATCGACAATGGCCCGATGGATAACACACTGATGGCGTCTGGGATGGTCGAGCATCTACGAGAGGACGGCTTCGTGTGGCAGCCGCCGATGCGCCTGGATTGGCTGGTATGCGACATCGTCGACAAGCCGACCCGCGTCATTGCCATGGTGCAACGCTGGCTGGTAAACCGCTGGTGTCGAGAAGCTGTCTTCAACCTCAAGCTGCCAATGAAAAAACGTTGGGAGGAGGTATCGCTGTGCCTGGCGACCCTGGCCGATCAGCTTGACGAGGCCGGTGTGAAGGCCGAGATACGTTGCCGCCACCTCTACCATGACAGGGAAGAAGTCACGGTCTACGTTCGTATCGCTTAGAACAGTACGGCTGAGATACCTGCGTAGACGTAGCGCTTGGTGGCGCGCCGCTTGAATGCCTCGTCGATACCGCGGCGACGCCGGTCGTCCATGCAGGCCAATGCTTTTAAGGCTTAGAACAGGAAGGCTTGGTCTTTTCAGGCCTGGTCTGTGAAGGTCAACTCGATAAAGATTAGTAGGCAGGCTCGAAGATTCTGACGGTCTCGGCCTCGGTGAGCAAGGGGTGTACCTGTTGCATGACGCGTTCTCTGGCTTCGCTGGTGTACCATGCTTTCCAGGCGCGCAGGTCGCGCCACTTGGTAATCATCAGTCGGCGGTCCGAGCGTCCTTGTTCGACGAGGCTTTCGCCCCCAAAGAACCCATCGGCGCCAAGTGACTGGCGCATGGCTTCTCGGGCGGCTTGTTCGTACTCTTCTTCCAACCCCGGCATGACACGTCGCTCGATGATGATCTTGATCATGCTTTTACTCCAACCCAGAGGTAGTGATGGTGGATTCTGTAGATGCCCTGCCCGCCAGCGACAAGGAGCTGGACACTAGTGGTCTGTTTTGCCCCGAACCCATCATGATGATGCACAATGCGGTGCGTGACATGACGACCGGCGAGGTGCTCAAGGTGATTGCGACGGATCCTGCCACCACGCGTGATGTGCCCAAATTTTGCCAGTTTCTCGGTCACGATCTGCAGCAGCATCACACGCTGGAAGATGGCACTCACTGGTACTTTATTCGCCTTGGGTGACAGCTCCGCCGGCTTGTGACATCGCGCTTGTTTGAAGGGGGCGTCGACGGTGACGCCCCGTGCTGGGCATGGGGCCTTTATTCGACGTCATCCTCGTCGTCCGGCATGACCATCATGGCCAGTGCCTCGAGCGTTGCCGGGTCTTCCTGACGGATGCGGTTGGCGATCTGGCGCTGAAAGAAGTAGACCACCTTGTGGCGGCTATGGCCGGGATACAGGCAGGCGTCGCCCGGCAGAACGGGTACGGATTCAATCAGTTCTTCGTCAGCCAGCAAGGCTTCAATGGTGCCGTCACTGTACAGGCGCCAGCCAAAGACCTGCTTGAGCTGCCATGGCTCGCCCTCATCGTCCATGCACAGCGCATGGGTTCCCTGGTGGTCAGGTAGCGTTTGGATGAGCGTGGTGTCGCTGGTGTCTTCGTATTCGAAGTAGGCAGCCGCGTGAGCAAGCTCCATCTCCTTGTGTTCCGGTGGCTGATCGAACAGCTCTTCCGTTTCGGGATCCCGGTAACCGACGAAGTGTCCATGGTCTGGATCATCAAGCTGTTCGCAGGGAGTCAGTGACTCCATCCAGGGTACCAGGCCTACAATGTCGCCATTCTCTCGCATTCCCCAAGCGAGGATAGGCATGCCATAGAGGGTGTCAGGATGTGCATCGAGCCGATACACCATTTCCAGACCGTCTAGCTCCGGCGCCAGCCTGACCAGGCGTCGACGCGCCTGTTGGCGTTGGCGCATGCTTTCCAGGTCGATGACCCGAGCGGGGCGGGGTGATAGTGGAATGCCCATGATCTCCCTCCAGCGGCTGCTTGCTAACGGCTGTGCATCTCGGCGAAGGCCGGACGCTGCGCTCTACGTCCCTGTTCTCATCAATAGCACAGACTGATCGACTAGCGTAAGTCCCTGTCGCCCACACAGCGTTGATCCCATTGCTGGCGCAGTAGCCTGTGGTGGTCCAAGACCTCGCGGAAACGCACCAGCGGAGTGTCAGCGCCACTGGGCGAGAGCCACTGGCTGCGGTAGCGCTGGAGTTCGGCTGGGCCCTCTAGGTGGGCATCCAGGAGCTGGTCCATGGCGGTAAACCAGCGTCGCGATTGACGTTGTAGACGCTCCATCTGACGAAGCAGGAGATCCGCCGAGGGCGTCTTCTCAGCCAGCGGACAGCTCGCCTGGGGCGGCAGACTGGTGTTGGCCAGCGCGCTTACCAGCAGGCCGTTGGCCTCTTTCAGCCTCAGCGTGGCGAGCTGGAGTGTGCGCAAGAGTTCGGCGCTGAGTGGACGATCGCGGAGCACTTTCAGCGCCTGCTCGAGTTTGGCTGAGTCAGGCTGCCACTGATGGTCGAACTGTCGATCTACGGCCTGGGTCAGGTAGGTCAAGGCGGGTAGCTGAGCATCCACGGCGGTCAGTTCGTCAATGTCCAGTACAGCACTGGCGCGTGAAAAACTGCCTGCCCACTCTGAAGAGGCGACCAAGGCGTTGTAGCTGGCCAAGGGAAGCTGGCGGGTCTTGGTCTCGGTCAGCCTGGCCAGGCGCTCGCGATCTTCCGTGCTGAGCGAGTCGACGGCAGCGGTATTCATGCAATGGTCAAGCCGTCGCCACAGCTGCAATTCGTAGAGCCAGTGCTGGCTCGGTGCTGCGGTCTTGCCAAGCTGGTTGTTGCGCTGGGCCACCAGGTTGGCGATGTGACAGCCACGCAAGGCGAAAACGTCCAGCAGGCCTTCGCGGACCTCAGGAATCTCAAGCGTCAGTGACCGGCGCTCGGGGAAATCACCGATATTCGGCACATCGCTGGTTTCTGGCGCTGATAGCCCAGTGGCGTCGGCAAGCTCGTGCTGATAGGCAATGAGCTCACGCTCCAGGGACGACGGCCCGCAACCACAGAGCAACACAGCGAGCCCCGCCAGCAGGGCGAGCGGGCGGCAGGCCTTCATGGGGCGATGTCGATATTGGCGCGGGCCACCTGTCTGGCCTTGACGCGAAAACGTTCCCCTAGCAGCAACGCCGCCACGGTCAATCCGGCAATCAATCCGATCCAGTAGCCATGGACGCCCAGGGGTGGCAGCCAGGTTCCTAGACCGTAGCGGCCGAGCAGGTGGCCACCGCCCAGCCCGACCAGCCAGTATGCCAGCAAGGTGATGAACATGATGACTCTGGTGTCCTTGTAGCCTCGCAAGGCACCGGCCAGTGCCACCTGCAGCGAGTCGGATACCTGGTACAGCATGGCCAGGCCCACCAGTGACAGCGTCAGGGCCTGTACTTGGGTGTTGTGGGTATACAGGCCGACCACCAGATCGGCGGACAGCCACAGGACGGCACTGTTGAACAGCGCCACCAGCAGGGCGATCAGGATGCCATTCCAGGCGACCAGTCGGGCCAGACGGGCATCGCCGCTTCCCAGGGCATTGCCGACACGAACGGTCAGCGCCATTCCCAACGAAAGCGGCAGCATGAACAGCAGTGAAGTGAAGTTGAGCGCCACCTGGTGAGCTGCCACCACGATTTCTCCAAGGCTTGCGACGAACAAGGCAATCAGCGTGAAAAGCGTCACCTCGACAAAGATCGCGACCCCAATGGGCACCCCGACATAAAGCAGCTCAGCCATCGACTTCAGGTCTGGCCGGCTTGGCTGGCGCCACAGCTCAACACTGCCATAGGCCCGACTTTTCTGGGTATAGCGAACCATGGCCAGCGTCATGACCCACATGGCAATGGCAGTGGCAATGCCGCAACCATGAGCACCGAGAGCAGGCAAGGTCGCTAGCCAGTCTGGCGTTGCCGGACCCAACAGCTGCACCAGGCCTTCTCCGCCGTAGATCAACACATAGTTGCTGGGAATATTGACGGCCAATCCAATCAGGCTGATCCACAGTGCGGGTCGGGTATGGTTCATTCCGTCTGAAAAGGCCCGGAGGGCCAGAAAGATGGCCACGGCGGGCATACCGTATGCCACGGCTCCGACGTAGTCAGCGGCGCGTTCGGCAACCGCAGGAGGCACTGCCATCCAATGGAACACGGGCGCCACTGCCAGGTTCAGCAGCAACGCCGAGATCAGTCCAAGGCCCAGCCCTACCCACATGGCCTGATGAACGTTGGCCCGGATAGCGCCCTGACGTCCTCCTCCCATCAGCTGCGCGACGATCGGCGTCAGCCCCATCAGGGTGCCTGTCATGAACAGCATCAGTGGCATCCACAGGCTGGCGCCCACCGACACCGCCGCCAGGTCGGTAGCACTCTGGCGGCCGGTCATCATGATATCGACCACGCTCATTCCGGCCTGGGCCAGCTGAGCACCGCAGATGGGAAGGGCAAGACGAATAAGCGGCCAGCTTTCTCGCCGGCTCGTGGCGCCAAGGCCAGTGGGGAAAGGGCGCACGATCTAAGGCTCCATGCAAAAGGTAACGGGCGTCATGCCCTGGCTATCCGCATCCTGCGCTGTCGGCCGATGGGAGATGGTGTGAGTGTATCAGCGATGCACCATTCTGGCGCCTGTCAGCGGCGTTGGCTGTGAACGATGAGAGAGATTGGCACAGCATCGCCATAGCCTGTGGCTTTGGCGTTATCCCGGGTCTTGTTATTCTTGCACGCCTGGCGGCATTGCCGTCGCCCGGTGCAGCGCCGGACGTTCATGACGAGCCTTCTATCACCGCCTTTGCAAGGAGCCCCAGTGGAGCACCGCCTTGAAGATGTCATCGCTCTGTTCGATGGCCTGTTTTCAGAGTCTTTCCAGACCCGCCTTGAACGCGGTGGAGATGAGCCCCTGTATCTGCCTGCCGATGAGCATACCCCTTGGCACAGAGTGATCTTTGCCCGCGGCTTTTTTGCCAGCGTACTGCATGAAGTCAGCCATTGGTGCATCGCCGGGGCCCGGCGGCGACAGCTCGAGGATTATGGCTACTGGTATGAGCCCGATGGGCGCGACCAGCACCAGCAACAGGCCTTTGAACAGGTCGAGGTGGCACCTCAGGCCCTTGAAAGCTTGTTCTGCCGTGCGGCAGGACTGAGCTTCCATGTCAGCGTCGACAACCTGGGAGAGGTCGAGGTTGATCGGGAAGCCTTTTCCCGGCGGGTGGCTGCCCGCGCCGAGCGCTATTGCCGTGACGGGTTGCCGCTCAGAGCCGCGGCATTTGAAGCGGCTCTGAAGGCGTTCTATCTCGAGGGCAGGGGGCTGGCAGAGGCGATTCGCTGTGGCCGCAAGCAGCTTGTACCGGAGCCAGTGATCAGCTGAGTCGCCTTATTCGTCGTCGACGCTGCCGCTGAGACGGCGATGCAGGTGCAGCATGACTTCGACCTCCTGCTCGGGGCGCATCGGCTCCAGGCCAAGTTCACCGAACAGCTCATTACGCGCTCTCGCCCACTCACCGGGGTCCAGGTCAGGATACAGGGTCTCTGCCGGTGCCAGCTCCACGAAGGGGTCCAGCCCGTAGGTGTCGAACAGGCGAGAAATGGCCGCCTCGTCATCAAATACGCCCGCCGTCAGCAAGGTCGCGTTGAAGTGATCGGTCTCGAGTTCCCGGATGACGTCGAGGGGGCTGACGCCGATGCTTGCCAGCTCCTCACGACTGTAGTCGCCCAGTGAGACGGTCTCTGCGTCCAGCCAGTCCTCGTCGGGCTGAATCAGGGTGTGCTTGATGCGTCCGTCATCCAGGCTCCAGGCGATCGCCAGGGGCAGGTCACCGTCGCCGCCGGTTTCTACGGCGATAAAGGCAGGCATGTCGCCCATGTCAGGACTCCTTGAGGTCAAAGAACGTTCTCGCCGTGGCGGTGCTGCTGGCTGCCAGGGTGGCCTCATCTTCGCCACGCCAATGAGCGATTTCACGGACGATCCATGGCAGCAGGGCCGGCTCATGGCGGCGTCCCTTGAGCTTGGCTGGCAGGTTACGGGGCAGCAGGTAGGGACAGTCGGTCTCTACCATCAGCCGATTGGCGGGAATGTCGCCTACCATGTCGCGCAAGTGGTGGCCACGGCGCTCATCGCACAGCCAACCGGTCAGGCCGATATGCAGATCAAGATCGAGGTAGCCGTGCAGCGTGTCCCGATCGGCCGTAAAGCAGTGCACCACGGCCCGTGGAATATCATCTCGCCATGCCCGCAGGATGTCACGCATCCGCTCACCCGCGTCTCGCTCATGGATAAAGAGTGGGAGGCCTGATTCCACCGACAATGCTAGCTGCGCCTCGAAGGCAGCCTCCTGCTGTGCAGGCGTGGAGAAGTTGCGATGGAAGTCGAGCCCGCACTCACCTACGGCGACGACCTCGGGGAGCCGGTGAAGGGCGCGCATGGCGGCTTCCAATTCAGTAGACCATTCGCTCGCGTGGTGGGGGTGCACCCCTGCCGTCGCATATAAGCCCGGATGGTGCGTTGCCAGCTCCGCGGCCTGGCGTGCGTGAGCCAGGTCGGTACCTGTCAGCACCATTGTCTCGACGCCGGCACGGCGGGCTCTTGTCAGGGTCGCGTCGAGGTCCTTGGCGAAGCTCTCATGGGTAAGGTTGGCGCCAATGTCGACCAGTGGCGTTGGAGAACGAAAGCGCAGGGCGTCAGGTAGCAGATCATCCTGAGTGTCATCGCAGGCTGACAAGGCGGGCTCCTTGGCGGGGAATGAAGCAGGGGGCGCATTGTACCTGTCGCGAGGCGTGACCACCATTGGCGCCAAGTGGCTCGGACCTCGGCCTGGTCGAGAGTTCTTGGCAGATGCTGCCCATGCCAGAGAGCCCGGGGCTTGAGGTACACTATGACGATGATCAAGCGATGAGGTGAAGCGTGACCCTGCTACGACTGGAGCAATTGCAACTGGCCTATGGCCACCATGTGTTGCTTGATGGTGCGGACCTGACCCTGGAGCGGGGTGAACGGCTGGCGCTGGTAGGCCGCAATGGTACTGGCAAGTCGACCTTGCTGCGCCTGGTGTCGGGGGAAAACCAGGCCGACGGCGGTGTGGTGTGGCGTGCGCCGGGCTTGAAGATTGGTGTCCTCGAGCAGGACCTGCCCGAGGCCAGCGGAGAGACGATTTTTGACGTTGTGGCACAAGGTCTGCCGGAGGCAGGCGGGCTGTTGTCGGAATACCACCACCTGGTGCAGTCGGAAGACCCGGACATGCACCGCATGGCGCAGCTGCAGACCCGTCTGGAGGCCATCGATGGCTGGTCGTTTCACCAGCGCATCGACGTCGTGCTGACACGTCTTGGCCTGCCCGAAGATGCTGCCATGTCGTCGCTGTCTGGCGGTTGGCGGCGGCGGGTAGCGCTGGCGCGAGCCCTGGTGGCGGAGCCCGACCTGCTGCTGCTGGATGAGCCGACCAACCACCTGGATCTGGATACGATTGCCTGGCTGGAAGAGCAGCTGGCGGCGTTTGCCGGGGCGGTGCTGTTTATCACCCACGACCGGGCTTTCCTGTCGCGGCTTGCCACCGGCATTCTTGAGCTGGACCGGGGCAAGCTGGGCCGCTACCCCGGCGACTACGCCACCTACCAGGCGCAGAAGCAGCACGAGCTCGAGATCGAGGCGCGCGAGAATGCCGAGTTCGACAAGAAGCTGGCCCAGGAAGAGGCCTGGATTCGTCAGGGTATCAAGGCTCGTCGCACCCGTAACGAAGGGCGCGTGCGGGCCCTTGAGCAGCTGCGCCGTGAACGTAGTCAGCGACGGGAGCGTCAGGGCAATGCCAACCTGACCGTCGACTCCGGTGAGCGCAGCGGCAAGCGCGTGGTCGAACTGGAGAACGTCACCCAGCACTTCGAGGAAGCGACGGTCATCCGTGATCTCAGCATCGAGATTCAACGGGGTGACCGCATCGGCTTGATCGGCCGTAATGGCGCGGGAAAGACCACGCTACTGAAGATCCTGCTGGGCGAGCTGACCCCCAGCGAGGGCAATGTGCGGGTTGGCACCAAGCTTCAAGTTGCCTATTTCGACCAACTGCGAGCCGGGCTCGAGCCGGAGCGTACCGTCTACGATAACGTGGCCCAGGGAAGTGATCGTGTCACGGTGGGTGGCCGCGATCGCCATGTGATGAGCTACCTTCAGGATTTCCTGTTTTCGCCTGAGCGCGCCCGCCAGCCGGTCAAGGCCTTGTCGGGTGGCGAGTCGAATCGACTGCTGTTAGCCAAGCTGTTCACTCAGCCAGCCAATGTGCTGGTACTGGACGAGCCGACCAACGACCTGGATGTCGAGACCCTGGAGCTGTTGGAAGAACTGCTGCTGGGCTTCGATGGGACCTTGTTGCTGGTGTCCCACGACCGCGCCTTCATGGACAATGTGGTGACCAGCGTACTGGCCTTCGAGGGGCGTGGTCAGGTGCGTGAATATGTGGGTGGCTACACCGACTGGGTGCGTCAGGGCGGTAAACTGCCGCCTGCACCTTGGGAGGGGGCCGCGCGTCAGCGGGTGGAGCCGTCAGCGGATACGGAGCCTTCAGCGGATAAAGAGCCTTCAGCTGATAAAGAGCCTTCAGCGGGGGGAACGCCCTCAGCGGGTAGCTCCAGGCCGACCGGGCAAGGCAAGGCCAAGCCGGTCAAGTTGTCCTACAAGCTGCAGCGTGAGCTGGATGGCCTGCCCGTTGAGATTGAGCGGCTGGAAGACCAAGTGGCCGAGTTGGAAAGCGAGGCAGGGCGCCCAGACTTCTACCAGCAGCCCTCCGGCGTGGTGGCCGAGCGACTGGCGTTGCTGCAGCAGACCCAGGATGCTTTGGACGCGACCATGGAACGCTGGATGGAACTCGAGGCCATGGCGTCCGGGGAGTAACACAGCTGTGGCCAAGGCAGTCGTTGGAGCCGGCATGAAGCCGGCGCCAACGTTGGAGATGCATGACACCCGATAGGGTGGTGGGTGGTGTGCTTACTCTTCGCTTTCCTTGCCGACTCGCACGGCCAGCACATCGCACTGGGCTCCATGGAGTACCCCGGTAGAGGTGGAGCCGAGCAACAGAGCGAAACCATGGCGACCGTGTGAGCCAACCACGATAAGGTCTACGCCGTTTTCGTCGGCAAAACGGTGAATTTCGGTATCTGGCATGCCCACCACCACATGCTGATCTTCCCGGGCGACCGTGGCATCGGCGATCTCCGCCAGACGTTGCTTGGCATGGTCATCCAGCTGATCCTGAATGCTGGTGAGATCCATGGGAATGTCACCGCCATAGGCAAAGCCCAGTGGCTCCAGGGTGTGCATGATCGATAGCTTGGCGTGGTTCCGGTCAGCGACCTGCAAGGCTCGTTCGAGGATCTTGTGAGAGTCCTTGGTGAGGTCCACTGCCACCAGCACATGACGATATTCATTGCTCACGGGACTACGCCTCCTCGGCGGTCAAGTAAAAGAGGTATCGTAATGTCACTCTAGGACGCCGTGGCAGTCAAAACAATGCCGACGATCAACGTTTTTGCAAAGGAAACCGTATGTTGTGGCTACTGATACTGGGTGTCGTAGGGATGGTCTTCGCACCAGCGATGTGGCTCAGGCCCACCGCCAGGGAGCGTCGGCAGGGCCAGCTGCGTCAGGTTGCCATTGAAGCAGGTGCCAGCGTCAAGCTGGATACACCCCCGTTGCATGGTGAGGTCGACAAGATGGCGGCCTATCGTTGGACCTATCCTGCTCAGCGCCCGGGACCGCATTTTGTGCTGGTGCGCAACGCTCGGGCCAGCGAGTCGTTGAAGCACTTTAAATACGATGAAGGCTGGCGCTGGAGGGTACAGCCGCTGGAGCCATTGCCCTCTGTCATCAGCGCACGCCTGTCGAGGCTGCTGTCACAACTGCCGGACGACGCCTGGGTGGTGGAATCCTGTGACAAAGCCTTGACACTTTGGTGGGAGGAGTCTCTCGAGGCGCCGGAGTTTGGCGCTATCTCGGCGCCAGCAGCGGCACTCCGAGATGCGCTGCAGGGGCGTCCTGATCGTCCGGCCGGTAGCGTCCCGGGCTCGCCGCCTTAGGCTCCGCGGGACGGGAGAAAGTAGTACGCACTGCTTTGGAGGGCGCGCTTTTGCGATACTGCGGATGCGCGCCGCCGATGCTGAGTCAGACCAGACCAGACCAGACCAGACCAGATCAAGCCAAGCCAAGCCAAGCCAAGCCAGCACCACTCAGCCTTGGCAGTCTTCCGGGCTTAACAGTGCCTGGCCATTGGCTTCGATACGATTGAGCATGTCACTCAAGCGTTCCTGCTCATCATCATCCAGGCCCTTCAGCATTTCTTCCCTGGCTTCACGCACGATGGCGTCGATCTTCTCCAGCAGCGGGGTTGCCTGCTCCGTGAGATGGACGCGCTTGGTGCGGCGGTCCTGATCGCAGGGGCAGCGCTCCACCAGGCCCTGCTCGCAGAGTTGGTCAAGGGTTCGTACCAGTGAAGGCGCCTCGACACCGATAGCGCGAGCCAGGTCGCATTGTGGCTGGCCTTCTGGCATGCGCCAGAGATGATAGAGCGTCACCCAACGGGTCTGGGTGAGCCCCAGCGGAGCCAGACGTTGATCAAGCACCGCCCGCCAGATGCGCGGTGCACGGGAGAGTTGGAATCCAATGTTCTCGTTCATATCGACCTAGAATCGCAAGGCTGCAAATGATTCGATTGTCCGAACGCTGGCGCGGGAATGCAAGCCACCACCCTGGTTTGCCCTCTGATGCACCTTCTCGATCGTCCGATTGAGGTATCCACCGATCCTGTTACTGCGCTGTTGACTGTGGCACGGCCTCGCTGGGGGCTGGCGCACTGGTTGCGGTGTTTTCACTATCCTCGCTGCTTTCGCTGCTTTCGCTGCTTTCGCTGCGGCCTGAGTGGTCTTCCGTCAATCCGGGAGCTGTACCAGCGTCTTCTTTTTCCTCTTCCCGGTCAGCCTCTTGGCCTTCAGGGCCGGCCGTCAGCCACCGCAAGCGCAGCCCTGGCATGCCGACCTGAGTGTCGATAGTAGCGTCTGCCCTGGTGGCCTGGTCAGGATCATCCGCCACCTCGAACCTGAGGACGCCGATGCGCTGTCCCCCGGCGGTCATGACGTCGATCCGCCAGCTGCCGGTCACGTTGTCAGGGAAGTTCTGCTTGCGGGTCCAGGCGCGATATCCCTCTGCACGGCCGCCGTATATCTCAAGCGCGATGCGGTCGACCAGCTGCCCCTCATGACGCCACTCGTGCACGACCTCTTCCTTGAGTCCTCGCGGCGCGTGAATCGCGGTATAGGCATACAGACCGCGAGACGTCAGTGCCTCCGGGGTCAGCGCCATGTTGCCCTGAGGTGTGCGGCTGGCCTCGTCGAAGGCGGGGGAAAGCGCGCTTCCAGACAGCCAAAGCGTGGCGGGCGGGACCCACACACGCCCGAGCCAGGCCGCCCCCGCCAACACCGGCAGCAAGGCGAACATGGCCAGCCACCGGCTTGGGCTGAGTGGCCGCAGGAGATGCAACAGACTTGGCAGGCTGAACAGCAGCATGGCGACCACTGCCGCCAGCATGCTTTGTCCGGTACTCAGGTGCAGCACCAGCGGCAGCGTGACCAGCACGACGAGAAACACGCACTGGGCATGGAAGACGAAATACAGCCAGCGCTTGCGGGCGGCCAGGCGGTAATACAGGGGATCGACAATCGACAGGATAGCCATGGCCAGCATGAACAAGCTGAACAGTGCCTGACCGCTGGTCCAGACGGTGGTGGCGACCAGGAAGGGAAGCGTGAAGAACAAGGTTTCCTGGTGAATCATCTGGGCAATAAAGGTGGTCACGCCGCGGGGCAGGGACGGGTAGCCCCGCCGCACCATGATTCTCCCGATCAGGCTCTCTGACAGCAGGAGAATCCAGGCCAGCAGCATGCCAGTGGCGAGCAGGACCCCCAACCATTGCTGTCGCTCCACCAGAAAGAAACTGGCAACGCCCGCGGCAAAGGCCAGCGGTGGCCAGACCCAGTGCCAGGGGCGCAGGCGGGCGACCCAGGTTTCGATGGTGCGCTGGAGGGCGTTCAGCGTGGTGCGCTGGGCGGGCGGCGTAGACATAGGAGAATCCGTAACGATGAAAGACAGTCGGCACTGCGACAAAGCGCTGAACGCAGGGTCGTGCTCAAGGTCATGCGCAGCCGCTCAATCGACAGCGGGTGTAGCGCAGGGCCGCCATTTAACCATAGGCAAGCTGCGCTCCCGACCTGGCCTTCGCAAGGGTATAGCGGCGGTGGCCCTGCCAGCTCCCACGACACCTCTCCAGCGCTCTGTTAACAGTATGCTTAAACGCTGCCAGGATGCCTTTACCTGCTTCAACGTCGTGTAATCCCTCTAAGGTAATGGTAGGGGTTGACGGAAGTGAATCTTTGCACCAAGCTGGCAAAATCAAACGGCCGTATGAATACCGCTCACCTGGACAGGGACACAGGCCACTGTCCGGGTAACACGGGATGACTTCAGTGGAGATGCGTGGATGATCTATCAAGGCAACGCCATTTCGGTGGCTCGCAATGGCGACGATATCGCCATCCTGACCTTCGACTTGAAGGATGAATCGGTCAACAAGCTCTCCGGCGCCGTGATCAAGGAGCTCGGTGAAGCCCTCGAGGCGGTGCGCGGTGGTCAGGGGCTCAAGGGGCTGCTGCTGAAGAGCGCCAAGGAAGCCTTCATTGTGGGCGCCGACATTACTGAGTTTCACGCCATGTTCGACAAGGACGAGGCGGAGATTCAAGCCATGCTCGAGCAGGTTCACGGCATCTTCAATGGCCTGGAGGACATGCCGTTCCCGACGGTCAGCGCGATCAACGGCCTGGCCCTGGGGGGCGGCTGTGAGGTGGTGCTCTCAACGGATTTCCGTGTGATGAGTCAGGAGGCCAAGATTGGCCTGCCGGAGACCAAGCTGGGCATCGTGCCGGGCTGGGGCGGCTGTGTTCGCCTGCCGCGGGTCATCGGCGCCGATAACGCCATCGAATGGATTGCCGGAGGCACCGAGAACCGCGCCGATGCATGCCTCAAGGTGGGAGCGGTTGACGCCGTGGTGCCCCGAGAAGACCTCGAGGCGGCGGCGCTGGACATCCTGGCCCGGGCCAACGCCGGAGAGCTTGACGTCAAGGCACGTCGAGAAGAGAAGAACAGCCCGCTCAACCTGAACCCCATCGAGCAGATGATGGTGTTTGAAACGGCAAAGGGCTATGTGGCTGGCAAGGCGGGTCCACATTATCCGGCGCCAGTGGAAGCCATCAAGGTGATCCAGAAGGGCGCCGGCGAGACGCGGGCACGCGCGCAGGCCATCGAGGCCAAGGCATTCTGCAAGATGGCCAAGACCGATGTCTGCTACAACCTGGTCGGCCTGTTCATGAACGATCAGGTTGTCAAGAAAAAGGGCGGACAGTACGCCAAGCAGGCTCAGCCCGTGCGTCAGGCTGCCGTCTTGGGGGCCGGGATCATGGGCGGTGGAATCGCCTATCAGAGCGCCTCGAAGGGCACTCCGATCTTGATGAAGGACATCAAGGAGGATGCCATCGAGCTGGGGCTGAAGGAGGCACGCAAGCTGTTTGGCAAGCAGGCGGCTCGGGGCAAGCTGTCACCTGAGGCAGCAGCGGAGAAGCTCACCAATATTCGTCCTACCTTGTCCTATGGTGACTTTGGCACGGTCGATCTGGTCGTCGAAGCCGTGGTCGAGAACCCGAAGGTCAAGGATGCGGTGCTGACCGAGGTCGAAGCACAGGTCAGCGAGAACACCGTCCTGGCATCGAACACCTCGACGATCTCCATCACCCGGTTGGCGCAGAACCTCAAGCGCCCGGAAAACTTCTGCGGCATGCACTTCTTCAACCCGGTGCACCGCATGCCCTTGGTCGAGGTCATTCGCGGCGAGAAGACCGGCGATGCCGCCGTGGCGGCGACGGTGGCCTACGCCAAGGCAATGGGCAAGACCCCGATCGTGGTCAACGACTGCCCTGGCTTCCTGGTCAACCGGGTGCTCTTCCCCTACTTCGGTGGCTTCAGCCTGCTGGTGGAGAAAGGCGCCGACTTCCAGCGAGTCGACAAGGTCATGGAGAAGTTCGGTTGGCCCATGGGACCTGCCTACCTGCTGGATGTGGTGGGAATGGATACGGCCGTCCATGCCAATGAGGTGATGGCGGAAGGCTTCCCTGATCGGATGGCCCGCGAAGGCAAGACGGCGATTCAGGTCATGTTCGACAACGATCGTCTCGGCCAGAAGAACGCCAAGGGCTTTTACGCCTATGAAGAGGATCGCAAGGGCAAGCCGAAGAAGGTGCGCGACGAGAGCGCGGTCGAGCTGGTGAGTCAGGTCGTGACGGAAAGCCGCGAGTTCACTGATGAGGAGATTGTCGCGCGAATGATGGTGCCGCTGTGCATGGAAACCGTGCGCTGCCTTGAGGACAACATTGTTGGCACGCCCGCAGAGGCCGATATGGCATTGATCTATGGCATTGGCTTCCCTCCCTTCCGTGGCGGTGCGCTGCGCTACATCGACGCCATGGGAGTGGCAGAGTTTGTCGCCCTGGCGGATAGCCTGGCGGCTGAGCTCGGCCCGCTGTATGCCCCCACGGATGGCCTGCGCGAGATGGCCAACGCGGGCAAGACCTTTTACACCAAGTGACCCCACGAGACAGGAGAAGACAGATGAGCTTGAACCCGAGAGACGTCGTGGTGGTCGATGGTGCCCGTACCGCCATGGCCAAGGCCAAGAACGGTGGCTTTCGCCACGTGCGTGCCGAGGACCTGTCTGCGGCAGTGATGAACGCTCTGCTGCAGCGAGTGCCGCAGCTTGACCCTGCCGAGGTGGATGATGTCATCTGGGGCTGCGTCAACCAGACCCTGGAGCAAGGCTTCAACGTCGCCCGTAACGCCCAGATCATGACCGCCATGCCGCGCAGTGTGCCGGCCCAGACGGTCAACCGGCTGTGCGGCTCCTCCATGAGTGCCCTGCATATCGCGACCGCCAATATCAAGGCCGGAATGGGCGACGTCTACCTGGTGGGTGGGGTAGAGCACATGGAGCATATCCCGCTGACCTACGGTGTCGACGTCAATCCCAGCGCCAGCAAGCATGCCGCCAAGGCGGCCATGATGATGGGCATGACCGCCGAGCTGCTTGGCAAGCTACATAGCATTTCCCGTGAGCAGCAGGACAACTTCGGCGTGCGCTCTCACCAGCGCGCCTATGAGGCGCAGCAGAGCGGCGCCTTTGATAGCGAGATCATCGGTGTCGAGGGGCATGATGCCGACGGGCGCCGGATCCTGGTCCAGCGCGACGAGGTCATTCGCCCGGAAGCCAACCTGGAGAGCATGGCAGGACTCCGACCGGTGTTTGATCCTCGTGGCGGTACCGTCACGGCGGGCACATCCTCAGCGCTTTCCGTTGGGGCGAGCGGGATGGTCGTGATGAGCTACGAGCGCGCCCAGGCTCTCGGCCTCACGCCGATCGCTCGCGTGCTGTCGACCGGGGTGTCCGGCTGTGATGCCTCCATCATGGGCTATGGACCGGTTCCTGCCTCTCAGAAAGCCTTGAAGGCGGCGGGTCTTACGATCGATGACATTGAGACCGTGGAGCTCAACGAGGCTTTCGCTGCCCAGGCGCTGCCGGTGCTCAAGGATCTGGGGCTGCTCGACGTGATGGACGAGAAGGTCAACCTGCACGGAGGGGCCATCGCCCTGGGGCACCCGCTGGGCTGCTCCGGGACCCGAATCAGCAACAGCCTGCTCACGGTCATGCGGCGCCAGGACACGCGCCTTGGCCTTGCGACCATGTGCATCGGCATGGGCCAGGGCGTTGCTACCGTGTTCGAACGCCTGAATTGATCCCTTGAAGTAATTCGCCAAGTCGGCCTTGAGCCGTTGTTCTGATCTCGCCGGCGCTGCCTAGCAGCGCCGGCGTTTTTTGTGCACCCAACACCAGGCCGAACGATGTTGCTGCCGGGAGCTGTCGCGCTGTCGCCGAGTGCTCCTGGGCGAAGGCTGTGCTGTCCGTGCTGAGGTGCTATCGCTCCTGCCCACGCCGGTATTCGTCCGGTGTCTGTCCTGTCAGCCGCCGGAACATGGCAATAAAGGCAGACGCGCTGGCATAGCCAAGGTCCATGGCGATGGCCTCGACCTTGGCACCGGATTCGAGCATCGGCATGGCCTTGACGACCTTGAGGCGCTGGCGCCATTCGGTAAGCGTCATCCCCAGGTCGCGCTGAGCGCGGCGCAGCAGGGTACGCTCGGTGACGTGCACCGCCTTGGCCAGCTCTCCCACGCTGGCAGTGGCGGTCGGATCGTCCTCAAGCCGTTGCAGGGCTCGGCGCAGTTGAGGGTCTGCGGAGGTAGGGAGGTAGCTTCCCGCGCATTCGGCGACCGCCAACTGGTCCACCAGCACGTCGAGCAGGCGCGTCAGGTCGTCGGGGTAGGGCGCTTCTGCGGGGTGGTGGCGAAGATGTTCGAGCAAGGCCCGGGTCAAGGGCCCAACGGTCAATGCACAGGTGATATCAGGTAGTGCACTGGCCTGATGCGCGGCGATGTACAGCGAACAATGACAGGCGGCCTGACGATTAAGGCCCTGGTGCTCTACCCCGGGGGGTAGCCACAACCCGTAGTGCGACGGTGTCAGATAGCGCCTTTGCCCCACATCGACCTGGACCACCCCGCTGTAGGAATAGACGAACTCTCTCCAGCTGTGGCGATGACGGGGATAGGCGGCATCTGCTGGCATATAGCCGGTACGAAAGACGACCGGCGCGGGCAGCGCATCGTGAAAGGGCGGAAACAGCAAATGCTTGGGTGTGTGGGGCATGATCGGCACCCTGTCCGAGGGAAGGCATGGCTTGTCTGATCTTAGCTATATGCGGTGAATGCGACAATCGCATACTTCATGGCCGACAGTAGCGATGGGAGAAGGTCATGGGGGATCGTAGGACGCTAGACGCACACGCCGTGGGCCTGATGCTGGTCTTTTGCCTGACGCTGGGTATGCAGCAGGTTGCCCTGAAGGCGACCGGCGACGATATTTCACCGGTTTTACAGATCGCCCTGCGCTCTGGCCTGGGGGCCGCGCTGATTGCCTGCTACATGCTGGCGCGGGGACAGCGGATGTCTCTGGGGGATGGAAGCTGGAAGCCAGGTCTGATCGTGGGCGGCTTGTTCTCACTGGAGTACGTGCTGCTGGGAGAAGCGCTGCGTTTTACCACCGCCTCCCATGCGGTGGTGTTTCTCTACACCGCTCCCATCTTCACTGCGCTATTGCTGCATTTTCTAGTCCGCGACGAGCGCATGGCAGCGATGCAGTGGCTGGGGATCAGCCTGGCGTTTGTGGGCATAGGAGTGGCCTTTCTGCTGCCTGCGGGGGGCGATGTGGAGGCCGCTGGGCAAGCATCGCTGTGGGGCGATCTGCTGGCATTGCTGGCCGGCGTGGCGTGGGGCGCCACGACGGTGCTGGTGCGTACCACGCGACTGTCCTCGCTGTCGCCAGAGCAGACCTTGATGTACCAGTTGGTGGCTGCGTTCGTGGTGCTGTTGGCCAGCGCCGCGGTGCTGGGACAGCTGGCGATTGATCCTACGCCTCTGGCGTTGACCAGCCTTGCCTTCCAGTCTGTGATCGTTTCCTTTGCCGGGTTCCTGGTCTGGTTTTGGCTGATCCGACACTACCAGGCGTCGAGGATTGGAGTGCTGTCATTTCTGACCCCGCTGTTTGGGGTCGGGTTCGGCGCCTGGCTGCTGGACGAACCCATAGAGCCTGGTTTTATGATCGGTGCGGTCATGGTGGTGGCGGGGATCACCCTGGTCAGCGGTGAAGGGTGGATCCGTCAGTGGCTCGCCTCCCGCCGCAGGCAAGCGGCGATGTTCGGTAAGTAGGCAGCAGGACAACTTTCACAGGCATAGGCGCGCTTTTCCTCCAGGGCGCGTCTTTCCCCCAGGGCGCGTCTTTCCCCCAGGGCGCGTCTTTCCCCCAGGGCGCGTCTTTCCCCCAGGGCGCGTCTTTCTCCAAGGACGCGTCTGTCTCATACGTCGTGCCCAGCAGACGACGGTGTCAGAGAATACCCGCGTCCAGTCCAGCGGCCATGGCCTGGGATAGCGTTTCCACCTGGTCGACGAAGTCGTCCTGCCATGCGCCCTTCAATATCAGCGGGGGCTGAACCCAGCGCCAGCGCAGTCCGCTGACAATCGACTCGACCGCTCGCATGGTGCCGGTGCCGTCATGGCCGGCGCGGATATACAGGGCGCAGGGAAGGCCTTGAGTGTGATCCAGCAGAGGGTAATAGCTGCGATCAAAGAAATCCTTCAGGGCGCCACTCATGTATCCGAGGTTTTCGGTGGTGCCAAGCAGGATGGCATCTGCCTGTCGCACGTCCTCGGGGCCTGCCTCCAGGGGGCCGAGCACCACGATGTCCACGTTCTCGATATCCGGGTGGCAGCTGGCGCGGCAAGTGGCCTCCCGCAGTCTCAGGGTATTGGGGGAGGGCGCGTGGGCGACGACCAACAGACGTTTCATGCATGGCTCCGCAATGGTCATGTGGGCAATGGCGACAGTGAAGGGTTCTTCGTGTCAATAACATGCGCGTTTGACAGCGGGTGGCGGCTTGTCGACCCTAGGAAGGGTGATTAAGGTGCATGTGGCGCCTTGGGCTGGCTATTGGCTTGTGCCCAAGAGCTCACTTGATGCACCAAAGACCACCGTTCCAGGGAGGAAACCCCCATGCCTTTCGCGCTATCTTCATTAAGCGTCACTAGCCCGGCTTTCGACAATGACGCTGGTATTCCCGCACGTCATACCCAGGAAGGCGAGGACATTTCACCGGCGCTGGCCTGGCAATACCTGCCAGAAGGTACTAAAGGGATTGCGGTCATCTGTCACGACCCGGATGCGCCGCTGGTGCAACATGGCAGCTACGGTTTTGTGCATTGGGTACTGTATAACCTGCCTGCGTCGCTGACGTCCCTTGAGGAAGGCACCCAGCAGGGGACTCAGGGGAGCAATGATGCGGGTAATCTCGGCTACAACGGACCCCTGCCGCCCGAGGGCCATGGGCTGCATCGGTACTACTTCTGGGTGCTGGCGCTGGATACCGCGACCCAGTTGCCCGAAGGTCTCAGCATGAGCGAGTTGCTCGAACAGGTCGAACCGCACCTGTTGGGTATCAATCGCCTGGTGGGCACCTATCAGCGCGAGGCCTGAGAACAGGCTGACAGCCCGCCTCCAGGGCGGGCTTTTTTACTTCCTCAACGCATGTGTGCCGTTTCGGCCGCATGGCGAGTGATCAAGGATGACGCTCATGTTCGATTGGATTTCAGCCCACAAGGACATTCTGCAGACGCTGGCAAGCGTGGGCTCCTTTCTCATCTGGCTGATCTATGCTCAGCTGCTGTACTTCGGCTTTCGCCGTCAGCGCCGTCCGCGCTTGATCATCAACCGCGGCAAGCGCAAGAACCTCGATGCTCTCTGTGTCATCAGCAACATGAGTGCCGAACCTATCTATCTTCAGCACATCATGATGACCTTGGAGACCTCCAAGGGCGACTGGACCCTGGACGTCAGCGACCATGAGGCGGATCTGGAAGACGACCACAGTGACCAAGAGCGAACGCCAGACGGTCGCTGCACCCATCAGGGACCGCTGGACAGCGGTGGTTTCGTCCATATCGGTTCCTTCAACGCCTTGAAGCAGCGGATCATCGATATCGCTGGTCTGGACGACAAAGAGGGAACGAAGGGTGACCTGGTGCTCAAGGCGATGTGTGTTCGGGTGATTGGCACCTATTGCTCGGAAAACCTGCCGATTGGCGCCGAGCGCCGCTTTGTCTTTCACCAGGCCGACGATAGCTGCACGCTGGTGCCAGAGACCTGGGACACCCTGCAGTTCAGCACCCGCAGGCAGCGCAGGGAGCTCAAGCGCGATATCAAGCGGATTCACGAGCGTCAGGCCCAGGGCGAGGGTGAAGAGCCGGAAAGGGAGCAAGGCGACTGATGACCTGGCCAGGCGGGTGACTGGCTTTTCGCGCGGTGGGGGAGTACCGTCAGCGCCTTCCTTCAATGAGAGAGAGCGTCATGAGCGATTTGCCCGCCTGTCCCGCCTGTCAGTCACCTTATACCTATCAGGACGGCCCTTCGCTGATCTGCCCCGAGTGCGGTCATGAGTGGTCCCTGGAGACCGCAGAGAGCGACGCAGAACCTGGTATTCGCGATGCCCACGGAAACCCGCTCAACGATGGCGATACCGTCACCGTGATCAAGGATCTCAAAGTCAAGGGATCGTCGTCGGTGGTCAAGGTCGGTACCAAGGTGAAGAACATTCGCCTGGTCGACGGAGATCACGATATTGACTGCAAGATCGATGGGTTCGGTGCCATGAAGCTCAAGTCGATGTACGTCAAGAAGGCGTGAGTTGGCGGAAGCTGGCAGGGTCTCGGCAACGCCGCCAGCGCTCGCAAGGAGCGCTGGGGCTGGATGAGGCAGATGGGTGGACGGTGACGGTTATCGGCGCCTGAGTCGTGTGTGCGCGTCGCCGTGTTCAGACCAGACTGGCGCCGACGAACAGGGTCACCGCGCTGACGCCGAAGGTCAGCAGGATGAAGGGCATGGCCCACTTGACGAAGCGCTCGTAGGGAATCTTCGCCAGCGCCAGGCCCGCCACCAGGTGGGCCGCCGTCGGAGCAAACATGTTGATCCAACCGCTGGCGGATTGGAAGGCAGTGACTACCAGCTCGCGCTCGACGCCGGAGAAGTCTGCCAGAGGTGACATCAGTGGCATCGAAACGGTAGCAAGGCCCGACGTTGACGGGATGAAGAAGCTGAGCACGATATGGACCACGTAGGAGACGACGACGAACATGCCGGTCGATAGTCCCTGCACCGCACCTTCCGCCCAGTTGAGGATGGTGTCGATGATCACGCCATTGTCCATCACGACATAGATTCCCCTCGCCACCGCCACGACCAGGGCAACCCCGATCAGGTCCCGAGCGCCATCCAGGAAGCTGGCAATGAAGCTGGATTCTGGCTGCCGATTGATGACCGCGATCAGGATCGCAGAGGTCAAGAACAGGGTAGACAGCTCGTCGAACCACCACCACAGGGTCGGGAACAGGGTGATCCCCATGTCTTCCCAGGGCACTACGCCGTACACCATGATGCCAAATGTCAGGAAGAAGACCGTCATGGTCAGCTTATGGCGCAGGGTGTAGGCACCGCTGGTGACGGGGGCGCTGGCGCTTGCTGGTGTTGCACTCAGGTCAGCCAGGACGGAGCGCTGCGGGTCGCGCTTGACGCGGGCGGCGTAGCGCATCACGAACCAGATGGCCAGTGATACCAGAATCACGAACTGGACCAGTCGGAGGGTAATACCGGCGCCGATCGGCAGTCCCGCAAATCCCGAGGCGATACCGGTGGCGAAGGGATTGACGGTGGAGGCGAGTACCCCAGTGCCTGAGCCGAGCAGAACGATACCTGCCGCCACCATACGGTCGTAACCCGCGGCGGTGATGACCGGCAGGATAATGGCCCAGAAGGCGACGGTCTCTTCCGCCATGCCGTAGGTGGAGCCCCCCAGTGCAAACAGGATCATCAAGACCGGGATCAAAAAGTGTTCCCTTCCCTGGAAGCGGGCCACCACCGCGCCGATCCCTGCATCGAGGGCGCCCGAGTGCATGGTGACCGCCAGAAAACCTCCAATCACCAGGACAAACAAGGCGACATCAACGGCCTTGTGAAACCCCTTGATGGGGGCAATCAAGACGTCCATGGGCCCCTGGGGCGAGCTTTCCAGTACTTGATAGGTGCCAGGAATCGGCAGCAGGCGCTCATCGCCTTCGTAGTCGAGGACTTCGGTGGCGGGGATGACGGTATCGGTGCCTTCGACGCGATAGTCGTACTTGCCGGCGGGCATCACCCACGTCAGCAGGGCGACCATGATGGTGATCAGGAACAGCAGGGTGTACACCGTCGGCATACGTAGGCGGCTGCGTTTACGGGAAGAGATCGATTGCGTTTCCATCTCGTGTTCCTCGGTTCAGTAGTCGGTTCATGGGCCGGATCATCAGGTCATGGAGTGGGCTCTGTTGTGTTTGGTGTGCTCCAGCAGGCGCCGAGAGAGTGGCGCCCACCGTTCGAGTCTACGAGGGTCAAGCCGCCAGTTGGGCGGTCCTCGGTGCAAGTCTTGACCCGCTGCAAGGAGCGGGACGATCTGCGGTGATGGAGCGGGAATTATGCTGGCCTGGCTCAAGGAATGGGGCGAGGGCATTCTGCAGTAGCCGTCGCGCGACGACCTCGTCGCAGAACAAGGGGGAAGATCGATGCAGGGTTGATGGCCGTCTGTGGCGTGAAGCGGCGGGGCGGACATGAAAACGGCCAGGGTCTGGGGTCCTGGCCGTGCTGCCTTCAGCGAAGAATGCCGTCGGCGGTGGATACCTCGAGTCGCTTAGCCTTCGAAGTTCCACACCAGCCGAGCATTGATACGCCCGTCACGGCTGTCGGTGTCCGGGTCGCGGTCGCCGATGGGCTCTGCGTACTCCAGCGTCAGTCCGTACCATCGTCCTTTGGCTAGCCGAACGCCCGCCGCGGCAGATGCCAGATGGCTATCCACATCACGGTTCTGGAACTCGGTGCGTGCACCGTCGACGACCAGGAAGGGCTCCACGTTACTGAGCCAGTCACTATCGAGCGTATGCAGGTAGCGCAGCTCGAGTGAGCCCGCGTAGCCATAGTCCCCTTCGGCTTGACCCGCATCGTAGCCGCGCCCGAAACGCTGGCCACCGTAGTTGCCGCGCTCGGGTCCGGGCAGCTCGTCGTCGGAGTAGAAGCCGTTGGCAGCCGCGGTCAGCCGCCAGCGCTCTCCTAACAGGTGTCGGTACTGAGTCTCCAGCTGCCAGCGGGTGAAGTGAAGGTCGCTGGTGGTCTCCAGAGGAGTGCCACTCAAACGGCTCCGCTGTTCGTTGCCGCCCAGGTCGACACCCTGACGGACGGCCGCCGAGGCCTGCCACAGTGACCGGTTGGCTTGGGTGCGATAGCTCAGGTCCAGGTCCGCTGCGGAATATTCATAGTCATCGACCAGCTGGTTGAGCGTGCGATCCTCGAAGCGTAGGGTCGTGGTCTTGGTTTCGTCGTGATGGCGCAGGGCGCCCCCCAGCGTCAGGCTTGAAGAACGTGTCAGCAGCACCGGATAGGACAGACCCAGGCGATAGCGCTCGCGATCGGTGTCCTGATCCTGGCTGAGGTCGAAGCGCTGTCCGTTGAGCAGGTAGATAAGATCTTCATCATCGCTGCCGCGGTAGGTGTCGGCAGACGCCGATAGTGTCAGGCCATCGCTGCCAATGCCGGTGCGGAAGTCCAGCGCGTACAGTTCATTGTCATTGTCGATGGGCCATAGCCAGGAAAAGCCCAGGCTCTCCCCCCAGGAGGTGAGACTTTGTGTCGACACCCGGTTGATGAACACGGCGTCTTCCTCATCCCCCCCGCTAACACTGCCGGCATAGTCGAAATGGTCGATGCGGCGTTCTTCCACTCGCAGGGTGGTGGCGCCATTGGGGGTGCGCGGGACAGGGGCCTTGAGGGTCAAGCTGGCGCCGGGGATTTGCTCGATCAGGCCGCTGACGCGCTCGAAGGTTGCCCGTGTCAGGGGGCGCTCATCCAGCAACGGCATGACCAGTCGCTCGACGCGGCGGGCCACGGGGTCGTCGTCTACGACGATTTCGGTACGTGCGATGTGCCCCTCCACCAGCACGATACGCACATTGCCGTCGATAAAGTTGTTGGTCGGCAGGTAGGCGAATGACAAGGGGTAACCCGAGGACTGGTAGGCGTCGGTGATGGTCTTGACCTCGGCCTCCACGGCCTCGCGGGATACCGTCTGCCCGACCATGGCCTGTAGTCCGCTGGATAGCGCACTCAGGTCGAGCACGCTGTCACCGATAAAGCGCACATGGCGTACTGTGACACTGTCAGGGACGCCTGGGTTGGCGTCATCGGGCAGATCCACTTCGGTCTGCACATCACGCTCGGGGGGAAGGAGTCGCTGGTTCTCGATGATATCGTCGACGGTGTCCAGAGTTTCCTGGGCCATGGCCGCAGACGCCAGGAGAAGACAGCCAGTGGCTGCCAGAGGAGAAAAAGTCCTGCGCATTCGTTGATATCCTTGTCGTTCCCAGTGGGGTATGGCGCTCAAGGCGCGTCGCAGCAGGCGAGGCCTCGTTTATCGTTATGGGTCTAGGCCGTACACAAAGCCGAGCACAAAGAGAAGGCAGAGAGAACAAAGGCCCGACACCCGTCAGGGTGCCGGGCCTTCAGATCATCTCAGCCGCAGCTTATTTGTTGCCGCCAAGCAGACCTCCCACGATGCCGGTCAGGCCACCTGTCTTGGCCCCCCCTTCAGAGCCGGAGCCCTCGCTGCCGGTAAGCCCTCCCGTCAGCTTATCGGTGACGCCGCCGACGGTATCCAGGGTGCCGCCGACCAGGCCACCATCACCCTCTGAACCCACCAGGGCGTTGCTGATACCTGACGTGACGCCTGTGCCACCGCCACCGCTGCTATCGCCTCCCAGGGTGTTGGACAGGGTGTCATTGACGCCGGAGACCAGGCCGCCACCGCTGCTACCGCCTCCCAGGGTGTTGGACAGGGTGTCATTGACGCCGGAGACCAGGCCGCCACCGCTGCTACCGCCTCCCAGGGTGTTGGACAAGGTGTCGTTGACGCCGGAGACCAGGCCGCCACCGCTGTCGCCGCCACCCAGGGTCGAGCCCAGTCCGGAGGTGAGGCCACCTGAGCTATCGCCTCCCAGAGCTCCGTTCAAGCCTTGGGTCAGATTGCCGCCAAGGCTGTCGTTGAGGCCAGCGATCAGGTTACTGTCTCCTCCCAGCTGACTGTCCAGGCCGCCGGTGAGGCTATTGCCGTCCTGGCTACCGCCAAGTCCCGAGAGCAGTGCGCCGTCACCCAGCAGGCCAGCAGACTCGAGCTTGCTGAGGCCTTGCCCATCAAGGCTTGCGATAAGGCGCGCTTCGTCACCTCCCAGCAGTCGGCCGGTGTTGGCGACAACGCCTCCGACACCGCTGACCGTGCTGCCAAGACCTGAGGCGAGTGCCCCATTGCCGCCGATGCGTCCACCCAGTCCATCCACGGCCACTCCCGCACGAATCAGCAAGTTGCCGGCTTCAGGCCCGACCACCAGCGCCTGACTGAGCTGCGTCACTCCGCTGTCGGTATGGATCACCACAGGGCGAACAACGGCGGTGATTTCACTGGTCAGTCCACCAAGGTGGGATGTCTGATCATTGAAGCTCAGGGCCAGGGCGTTGCCGGCCTGGGTCACGCCACCTCCCAGTTGCGCCAGGCTGCTGCCCAGTTGAGAAATGGCGCCGGTGCGGTTGTCCAGCTGCATGACCAGCGGGAGCTGGCGCAGATCGCCCACGGTGGCACCGAGACTTGAGACCACTTCTCCGGTCTCAGATACCGCGACGCCACCTCCCGCCAGGCTGGTACCCAAGGCATTGGGGTTGTTGGAAATATTGCCGACACCGTTGCTGAGGCCACCAGTGACCCCCGATACGGCCTCGCCCGAGTTGATCACGACATTGCCCAGGCCATCGGTAATGAATTCACCCTGACCGCCGAGGCTCTGCTGAGAGATGCCGTTACCCAGGGAAGTCACGGCGTTGCCGACGCCAGTACCGGCCTGGCCTGCACCGGCCACAGTGCGCTCAAGGTCAGTTCGACCATCGTTGGGTGCCGTGGTGTCGCCAGTAAGCAGGTCACCCAGGCCGCTACCATCGTTGGCACTGCCTCCACCGAGCAGTTCCCCTGTGGCGATGACGATCCCACCGGTGCCGGTGACGCTGTTACCTGCCCCGCCCAGCAAGGTGTAACGCTGCCCGATTCGCTGACCGAGTTCGCCCAAGGTTTCGCCGCTGCGCAGCAAAAGGTTGCCAGCCTGGGCGGGCAGTACCAGCGCCTGGGCCACGCGGGTCACCTTGCCATCGGTTCCCAGCAGCACTGGGCGCAGACTCGTGCTGAGCTTGGTCGTGAGCCCACCCAGCACCTGGTCCGAGTCCTCCAGGTTGACGCTGAGGGCATCTCCGACCCGCTCTACCTTCCCGCCGAGTCCCTGGACAGTGGTGCCAAGCTTGGTGACGAGACCTGTTCTAGCGTTCAATTCCATGACGACCGGGAGGGTGGCGAGGGCTTCCACCGTGGCTCCGGTGGCCGACACCATCTGGCCCGCTTCGCCGGCACCATTGGTGATGCCGGCAGCGGTGGTGCCAATATAGTTGTCATTGTTACTGATATCGCCAAGCCCGGTGCGAAGGCCGGTCGAGACATCCCCGACCACGTCCCCGCCCTCGCTGACGATGATGCCAGCCGGCTGTGTGACGCTTGAAAGCTGAGGAACGGCCTGCTGTTGGGAGATACCTGTGCCGATATCGGTAAGGGTCTTGTCGATACCGCCCGCCACGTCGGCTGTTTCGATGCTAATGTTTTCCAGCGAGCTGCGGGCAATACCATCGCCACCGTCTCCATCGCCGCCGCCGTCTCCATCGCCGCCGCCGTCTCCATCGCCGCCGCCGTTTCCATCGCCGCCGCCGTTTCCGTCACCGCCGCCGTTTCCATCGCCGCCGCCGCTTCCATCGCCGCCGCCGCTTCCATCGCCGCCGCCGTTATCCATGTCATCTCGGCCGCTGCGATCATCACCGCCATCGCTGGTGGCAGGGTCGTCAACATCGCCGCTGGTGATGGGATCCTGGCTATTGCTTGCCAGCGTGCGAGAGCTGCTGGAGTCGCCAGAGCAGGCGGTCAGGGTCGCCATGGCACTGGCCAGTGCGATCACAAGAAGTTTCTTTTGTAGAGTCATCGGTCGGTACCTCGCCTATGCCGCAGTAGTGCTTATTGGGGTCATCGGGTTGGCGCTTTTTACAAGCGTCACATCCTGTTGTTGTTATGGTTTAGATTAGATGCTTCTTACTGCATAGTTCCTTTTTACTAAGCTTTTGTGGGTTTTAATTGGTATTAATGCATTAAGAAATGTAAGTAATTGGTGAGCTAGTGTTTTGGTTAAAGTTGCGCTGACGCTTAACAGGTACACCCCTGCACTCGCGTGTTAGTCTTTTGGAGTAGACAAGGGGGAAGGCTATGTCCGCATGGCGAATTGGGTGGTTACTGATATCCGTGGCACTTGTTGCCTGTGACGACGACGGCAAGTTGTCTGGCGTCAATGTGGCCTCCGAGCAGGAGCGCGCCACTGAGGCACGCCAGCCCATGGCGGCAAGGGAATTGCCACAAGAGTCTCCTCCCCAGGAGGCTGAGGACGCATCTCCCATCGATGAGCGTCTTGCCGAGCCGGTGGCCGTTGCCCTGAACAGTCAGCTAGGGTCTGACCGGCGTATGTACGTCACGGCCACAACGAACCTGCCGGCGGGTACGCGGGTTCAGCTTCGGGTGGTGCGCGAGGCCAGCAATGTTCGTTGGCAGTCACGCACCCAGGTGACCGATGGCGCTGTCAGCGCCGGGCCGTATGGGCCTGGCAGCGGTCTGCCGGACGGGTACTATCGAATTGAATTCGCGACGGCGCCTGCGGACGTTCAGCCAGCGGCGGTAAAGGCCAGCATTGGCGAGCGAGGCAGATATCTGTCGGGGCCGCTGGTGGTTGAATCCGAGCATGGCCTGGGCAAGCTGGTGGAGACCAGCGAGCGGTTCCTGGTGGGGCAGGAGGTGCGGCGCACCTTGGATGATGTCGAGGTCCAGCAGCAACGCTAGCCGCGAGGGCCAGTCAGTGCCTGTGTGCCGAGAGCCGCTAGAAGGCCGTGGCAAATGATGGGGAATGAGAAGATCTGGCGCAGAAGAGTGTTGAAGGCGGAATACGCAAAATAGGCGTTGAGCGTTGTCGTGTGGGCGGCGGCAAGGGCAGCTCCGTTGCCGCTCGCTCTTTGGTTGATCACGCCGAGCTGTCGTTTCTCCACACGGCGACGAGCTTCGCCTTGAGGCGCATGCCGCTGTGATAAGGGGTGGTCGCTGTTTGTCCTTGGCGCTGGAAGGTCAGTTGGCCATTGGCGTCCTGAGCCACACGGCGTATATAGAGCTGCTGTTCTTCCGCGATCAAGTAAAGGCCGGGCTGGCGAAAGATATCCGTCGGGGCGACGGCTGCCAGGTCCAGGGGGCCTAGGAAGTCGAAGTGTTCCTGCGGGGCCGGTGTCACGAGATGGCAGTCGCCGTCCCAGCGCTGGTCGGGAATCAACTCCAGCGGAAGGTCAATACCCTTGTGTGCCACTTCCTGCCAAGGCAGTGGTAGTGATGACCGTAGATAGAGCGGAGAGGGGCGGCTTGGCTCACCCTCCAGCAGGTGGCTGAGCGGGCAATTGAGCGCCTGGGACAATGCCACGAGGCGCTCATGTCCAATCTGCTTGATCGTGCCGGACTCCCAATAGGAAATGGTAACGTCCGAGACCCCCACCTGGCGTGCCAGTGCTGCCTTGTTCAGGCCGGCTGCCATTCGTAAAGACTTGATGCGCGGACCCAGCGCGTCCATGGAACCACCCTGTCGACACAATAAGAGAACTTAGAATACTCATTCATAAGGTCTCCATATGCAATATCAGGAGTCAACGATATACCTAGGGTGCTGGGATAACTACCAGTCAATAGAGGTATTTGCCCAGTCGTAGAAGCCTCCACTGTCATCGGGGCCATGCTGTTCCACTACCTGAAGGATGGCGTCGGCAACGAACTCGGGACTGAACAGCTTGCCTTCAGGTACTCGTGCCTGGAACGGGCGAGAGAGCTCGGTGTCGGTCGTGCCTGGATGAAAGCTCAGCACGCAAGACTGTGGATTTAAACGCTTGAGTTCGATGGCTGCCGTCTTCATCAGCATATTGTGGGCGGCCTTGCTGGCCCGGTATCCGTACCAGCCGCCCAGGCCGTTGTCGCCGATCGACCCGACGCGAGCGGAAAGGCTGAGAAAGGTCGCGGGGTGCTGGCCTTTGAAATGGGGGAGCAGCGTCTTTAAAAGCAGGGCGGGCGTAATGGCGTTGATCTGGTAGAGAGCGAGCAGGGCGGCTTCGTCAAGCTCCTCAAGGCGTTTCTCGGGCTGGACGCCGCGAGCATCATCGTGCAGCAGGCCGACGGCATTGACCACCAGATGAACCGCGCCTGCCTGCTCATGCAGTGCCTGGGACAGCGCCTCTCGGCCATCTGCCGTGGTGATATCGGCGGCGATGGGCTCGTGCCGGGGATCCAGCTGATCCGTGGGTCGACGACTGACACTGATAAGCCGACCGAGACGCTGATCGGTCAGCAACCGCTCCAGCACCGCACGACCAATGCCACCGCCACTGCCCACGACGATGGCACAGTAGTCCTCGGGTAACCTGGGGGATGACTGCGACATGATCTCACTCCTCTGTTGTTGCGTTTGTATGTGGCGGCCGTTCGTGACGTTCGTTATGTCGTTCCGTTGGTTTCGCTGTTCCGTCGCTCCGTTGTGCGAGCCACCGCGCGTGCTCTGGGTTGACTCGACGTCAGGCTGAGCCTGCCATGCGCTCTGCATAGAGTGGCGCGATGGTCAGCGGTGCTGGCCCCTGCGCAATTGCGTCCACGGTGCGTATAATGCGCCCACGCTACCAGCTTGGCTTCAACCTATTCAGGATGCAGGACGTTATGACTGTTCGCACGCGTATCGCCCCGTCGCCCACGGGGGACCCTCACGTAGGTACTGCCTACATTGCCTTGTTCAACCTGTGCTTTGCTCGCCAGCACGGTGGAGAGTTCATCCTGCGTATCGAAGATACGGATCGAGTCCGCTCTACCGCGGAGTCGGAGCAGATGATTCTCGACTCGCTGCGCTGGCTCGGCCTCGACTGGGATGAAGGTCCTGATGTGGGCGGTCCCCATGGACCCTACCGCCAGAGCGAACGTGGTGAGATCTATGCCCAGCACGCGCAGACGTTGCTGGATGCCGGACATGCTTTCAAGTGCTATCGCACCAGCGAAGAGCTGGATGAACTGCGTGAAGCGCGCAAGGCCGAGGGGCTGCATCTTGCCCTGAAGCCTGCTGATCTGGCGTTGGAGCCGGAAGAGCAGGCACGCCGTGAGCGTGAGGGCATGCCTTACGTGGTGCGCATGAACGTACCCGCCAGTGGCCCCTGTGTGGTGCAGGACATGTTGCGCGGTGAGATCGAAGTGGACTGGGCGCAGGTCGATGCGCAGATCCTGCTCAAGTCGGACGGTATGCCGACGTACCACCTGGCCAACGTGGTCGACGATCACCTGATGGGCATCACGCATGTGCTGCGCGGTGAGGAGTGGATCAACTCGGCACCCAAGCACCAGCTCCTGTATGAGTACTTTGGTTGGGAGATGCCGTCTCTCTGTCATATGCCGCTGCTGCGTAACCCGGACAAGTCCAAGCTGTCGAAGCGCAAGAATCCGACGTCCATCAATTACTACCGTCGCATGGGCTTCCTGCCCCAGGCAGTGACCAACTACCTTGGTCGCATGGGTTGGTCCATGCCTGACGACCGGGAGAAGTTCTCGCTGTCCGAGATGATGGAGCACTTCGATATTCAGCGTGTGTCGCTTGGCGGGCCGGTATTCGACCTTGAAAAGCTGACCTGGCTCAACGGTGTCTACCTGCGTGAAGACCTGGATGATCGTGGCTTTCTCGAAGCGCTGATGAAATGGGCCTTCAACGAAGAGTACGTGTCCGAGATTCTCCCTCAGGTGCGCACACGCGTGGATACCCTGTCGGATGTCGCGCCCTTGGCGGGCCATTTTTTCTCCGGCCTGCCGAATATCAGTGAAGCAAGCTTCAGCGATATCAAGCTCGAGCGGGAAGACCTGCTCAAGCTGCTGCAGTTCCTGGTGTGGCGTTTCGAGAATGTGACCCGTTGGGACAAGGCGTCGCTGCTGGAGGAGGTCAAGCTCCTGGGGGCTCACTTTGATCTCAAGATGAAGGCACTGTTGGCTCCCGTGTTCATCGCGATCACCGGCTCTTCGTCCAGCACCTCCGTCATGGATGCCATGGCGATCATTGGCTCCGACATGACCCGAGCCCGCTTGCGCCATGCCATTGGTGTTCTGGGCGGCGTGTCGAAGAAGCAGGCCAAGCGTTTCGAGAAAGAGTACCGCGAGCTGCCGGCGGAATAGCCGTGAGCTGCCGATAAGCTAGCACCGCCGTCTGCAAGGGGCGGTGGCAACAGGCTGAAGAGCGCTAGCAAGAGAGGGCGCCAGCGCAACGTCGCTGGCGCCCTCTTGACGTTGAGTCCTTGAGTCGGCGGTGGCCGAGTCTCCGCGAGCAGCCAACGGCGTCGACAGGACGGCCACAGGCGCTCGGGCCTTCAAATTTCTGCCAGGATGGCTTGACCGAAACAAGTGGAATCAGTACTATACGCATCGTCTTAACGAGACGGGGCCTTAGCTCAGCTGGGAGAGCGCGACACTGGCAGTGTCGAGGTCAGCGGTTCGATCCCGCTAGGCTCCACCATCCTCGTTTCAGGCTGCGTCCCATTCGTCTAGTGGTCTAGGACACCGCCCTTTCACGGCGGGAACAGGGGTTCGAACCCCCTATGGGACGCCACTCTTCTTTTGATGCCGCTTATCTATATGCCTTGTCACTTGGCTTAATGCAAAAGCATTAGGCTGAGGGTTTCTTGGTCTGCGTAGCATTCTGCCTAGCTACATCTGTCAACAGATGTTGATGCCAAATTGGCCTGTGGATTATTGCCATTTGTTGTCATTGTCGGCTTGACAGCAAAGGGTATTTGTCCACCACCACTGCTCAACCTGCCCCGGTCAGCTCTCGCTTCGGGGATAGCGCCCGTGGTTACGCGTTTTTTATTTTTTTCCTTGTATTTCAACAGCTTACTTAAGGTCAAAAATTGACCAATTTAAGGTCGAGGCCCATTTCATGGCGATTGAGGGGCGGTTTCGATAGGTTGTGAACAGGGTTATCCACAGAAAGTGTGGAAAACGAGAGCCTGGGGGTATCAGGGGGAGGAGGTTGGCTTTCCAGATGGAGTCGCGAGAGGGCAGGCTGGGGGCAGCGTGATGTTGCTGCCCCTGCTGGTATGTGAAAAGTCAGTCTTTGCGATCCGTGGCCTTAAGGCGTCTCAGTAGGGACGACGTGTCCCAGCGTCCACCGCCCAGGGCCTGGACCTCTGCGTAGAATTGATCGACAAGAGCAGTGACGGGCAGTCGTGCATCGAGTTGGCGCGCCTGGCTCAGGCAGATGTCGAGATCCTTGCGCATCCAGTCCACCGCGAAGCCGTGATCGTATTCATCCTTGATCATCGTGTCGTGCCGGTTTTCCATTTGCCAGGAGCCGGCGGCCCCCTGGCTGATGACCTCGATCACCCGGTGTTGGTCGAGGCCAGCCTTTTCTGCAAAGTGCATGCCCTCGGCGAGGCCCTGGACAAGGCCGGCAATGCAGATCTGGTTGACCATCTTGGTCAACTGGCCGGCGCCAATGTCGCCCATGCGCGTCACGGCTCTTCCATAGTGAAGCAGGGTGGGGCGGGCACGTTCGAAGCTGTCTTCCTGTGCGCCGCACATGATGGTCAATGCACCCTTCTCGGCCCCTTGCTGGCCGCCGGAGACGGGGGCGTCAATGAAGCCCACCTCACGCTCTGCGCAGGCCTTGCCGAGCTCTTCGGCGAGGCTGGACGAGGCGGTGGTGTGGTCGACCAGCAGTGCTCCTGCTGCCAGTCCTTGCAGGGCGCCATCGGCGCCGGTGACCACGTCGCGGACATCGTTGTCATTGCCGACACAGACCAGTACCAGATCCGCCCCCTTGGCGGCTTCTGCCGGGGTCGGGTGGTGACTGCCGCCGAACTGCTCGGTCCATTGCTGGGCCTTTGCCGAGGTGCGGTTGTAGACGCGCACATCCAGCCCTGCCTGGGCAAGGTGTCCGGCCATGGGGTATCCCATGACGCCAAGGCCGATAAAAGCGACCGTGGAAATCTGCTGGCTCATCAAGAGGCTCCTTCGTCATTTTGTGGCTGTTGGATAAGGCGTGAAGGGTCAGCATAGCGCTTGTGGTGCCGCTGATTCATCCTTGAACCCTATTAACGACAAGGGCCGCCCTGGTGGGCGGCCCTTGCTGATGCTCAGTGTCGAAGCGATGACGCTTACTTCGTCGGGTAGTCGCGCTGGGTGTGGCCAGTGTAGAGCTGGCGAGGACGGCTGATCTTGTAGCTGTCGCTGAGCATCTCGTGCCAGTGGGAAATCCAGCCAATGGTACGAGACACGGCGAAGATGACCGTGAACATGTTGGTCGGGATGCCCATCGCCTTGAGGATGATGCCAGAGTAGAAGTCGACGTTCGGGTAGAGCTGGCGCTCCACGAAGTATTCGTCTTCCAGGGCAATCTGCTCCAGACGCTTGGCGATCTTGAGCTGGGGATCGTCTGCCTTGCCGAGTTCCGCCAGGACTTCGTCGCAGGTCTCTTTCATGACCTTGGCGCGGGGGTCGAAGTTGCGGTAGACGCGGTGGCCAAAGCCCATCAGCTTGAACGGATCTTCCTTGTCCTTGGCCTTGTCGATGAAGCGCTGAATGTTCTCTTCGGAATCGTCACCGATTTCGTCGAGCATGTTCAGGACCGCTTCATTGGCGCCGCCATGGGCGGGGCCCCACAGGGCGGCGATGCCGGCGCTGATGCAGGCGAACGGGTTGGCACCGGTGGAGCCTGCCAGGCGCACCGTCGACGTCGAGGCGTTCTGCTCGTGGTCGGCGTGCAGCATGAAGATACGATCCATCGCCTTGGCGTAGACCGGATTGATCTCGTAGGGCTCGCACGGATTGCTGAACATCATGTAGAGGAAGTTCTCTGCGTAGTTCAGATCGTTGCGCGGATAGTTGAACGGTTGACCGATGTTGTACTTGTAGGACATGGCCGCGATGGTGGGCATCTTGGCGATCAGGCGGATGGCGCTGATCTCGCGGTCCTGGGTCTGAGTGATGTCCAGGTGGTCGTGGTAGAAGGCCGCCAGGCCGCCGACCACGCCACACAGAATCGACATCGGGTGGGCGTCGCGGCGGAAGCCCTTGAAGAAGTTCGCGATCTGCTCGTGCACCATGGTGTGGTTGCGCACACGATGCTCGAAATCCTTGTACTGCTCGTCGTTGGGCAGTTCACCGAACAGCAGGGTGTAGCAGAGCTCGACGAAGTTGGAGTTCTTGGCCAGCTGCTCGATCGGGTAGCCGCGATGCAGCAAAACGCCTTTCTCGCCATCGATGTAAGTGATGCCGGATTCGCAGGAGGCGGTGGCCAGGAAGCCAGGGTCGAAGGTAAAGAGGCCTTCTGCACCGAGGCCGCGGACGTCGATGACGTCTGGGCCCAGAGTGCCCGAGTGAATGGGAAGTTCGACAGGGTTCTCCAGACCATCCACCGTCAGGGTCGCTTTTCTGTCAGCCATGTCTGGCCTCCTTCGTGTTCGATATGGAGCGATACGTAGTTATTTCTCACTAACGTGCCGACGAATAGGGGGTCGCCCGGCAAAAAAGGTTCGCCCACTATAGAAGCGTTCAGGATATTGTCAATTCTCCCATCGAAACCTTGCTGTTGTACTATGCTCAATTAGCAGTACAGTGTTTGTATAGTTTTTGATGCTTTGCATCAAAAATGGGCGTTTTGCGGCGCAGCATCTTGACGAGGTGGCGTTTCTATGCAGCTTTGCTGCATTTTGCTTCGAAGCAGCGAGCAAATTGTGACGCGATGCCATTTGTCATGGTGGGGGCATGTCCCTATAATTCAGGCCGCGACTGGCAGGAACAGGAGGTCGTGTCCAACTTGTCGAGGGTTGGTTCACGACAGCGCCCTTCCCAAAACCACCGCCCGCTCGGGCCTCTGGCCCGTCTGTCGTAGAGTGGGCCAAGAGAGTGTGTAGAGAGCCGTGAATAGCAAACGACCCGTAAATCTGGATCTGTCCACGATCCACTTCCCCCTTCCCGCCTTGACGTCGATTACCCACCGGATCACCGGCGTCATCCTCTTTGTCGGATTGATCTTCGGCTTCTGGGCGCTGGACGCTTCGTTGTCTTCCCCCGCCGGTTTCGAAGCCGTGCGTGACGCGCTGGCGCACAACTTCTTCGCCAAGCTGGTGGCATGGGGCCTGTTGTCCGCCCTGGCGTTCCACTTCGTCGCTGGCTGCAAGCACTTCATCATGGACGCCAACATCGGCGTATCTCTTGAAGGCGCAGTGAAGAAGGCTCAGATCACTATCGTGGCGAGCGTTGTTCTGATCATTCTGGCAGGAGTCTGGGTATGGTAACCAACATCACGAGCTTCAGCCGCAGCGGTCTGTCAGACTGGATCATCCAGCGTGCCAGTGCGGTGGTCATGGCCCTTTATACGGTGTTCCTGGTGGTCTACCTGCTGGCTCACCCGCAGCTCGACTACGCCACCTGGAGCGGTCTGTTCGAACAGACCTGGATGCGTATCTTCTCGCTGTTGGCCTTTGTGTCTCTCGCCGCCCATGCCTGGGTAGGTCTGTGGACCGTGACCACCGACTACATCAAGCCGACCGGCATTCGTGTCGGCGCCCAGTCCGTCATCATCATTGCCATCTTCGTGTTCCTGGTCTGGGGCATCCAAGTGCTGTGGGGAGCCTGATTACATGTCAACCATGCGTAGTTTGACCTTTGACGCCATCATCATCGGTGGCGGTGGTGCTGGCCTGCGTGCCGCACTGGAGCTGGCCAAGTCCGGCAAGAAGACCGCGGTGCTGTCCAAGGTCTTTCCGACCCGTTCGCATACCGTGTCCGCCCAGGGGGGTATCACCTGTGCCATCGCTTCTGCCGATCCCAATGACGATTGGCGCTGGCACATGTATGACACCGTCAAGGGGGGTGACTACATCACCGACCAGGACGCCGCGGAGTACATGTGTTCCGAAGGGCCGAAGGCGGTGTTCGAACTTGAGCACATGGGCCTGCCGTTCTCCCGTTTTGACAACGGTCGTATCTACCAGCGCCCGTTTGGCGGTCAGTCCAAGAACTTCGGCGAGGGTGGCCAGGCAGCACGTACCTGTGCCGCTGCCGACCGTACTGGACACGCTCTGCTGCACACGCTGTATCAGAACAATCTGAAAAACAACACCACCTTCCTCAACGAGTGGTACGCCGTCGATCTGGTGAAGAATGCCAACGGCGACGTGGTGGGTTGTATCGCCATGGACATCGAGACGGGCGAAGTGGTGCACGTCAAGTCCAAGGCGACCGTTCTGGCCACCGGTGGTTCCGGCCGTATCTATGCCTCCACTACCAATGCCCTGATCAATACCGGCGACGGTATCGGCATGGCCCTGCGCGCCGGCGTGCCGATGCAGGACATGGAAATGTGGCAGTTCCACCCGACCGGCATCCACGGCGCAGGCGTGCTGGTGACCGAAGGGTGTCGCGGTGAGGGTGGCTACCTGGTGAACAAGGACGGCGAGCGCTTCATGGAGCGTTACGCCCCGAACGCCAAGGACCTGGCCGGCCGTGACGTGGTCGCTCGCTCCATGGTCATGGAGATTCTGGAAGGACGTGGCTGTGGCGAAAACGGCGATCACGTCTTCCTCAAGCTGGACCATCTGGGCGAAGAAGTGCTGTCCAAGCGCCTTCCCGGGATCGTCGAGCTGGCCAAGACCTTCGCCCACGTGGACCCGGCCAAGGAGCCGATTCCGGTGGTGCCGACGTGTCACTACATGATGGGCGGCATCGCGACCAACGTGCACGGTCAGGCGATTGCTCAGGATGCTGATGGCAACGACCAGATCATCAACGGTCTGTATGCCTGTGGCGAAGCTGCCTGCGTATCTGTCCACGGCGCCAACCGTCTGGGCGGCAACTCGCTGCTGGACCTGGTGGTCTTCGGGCGTGCCGCGGGCATGTACATCGAGAGTGCTCTGAACGAAGGTATCGAATACCTGGATGCCCGCGAGTCCGACATCGAGACGGCGATGAAGCGCATCACTCGCTGGAACGAGTCCGAGGGCGGTGAGAGCGTGCCTGAGCTCAAGCGCGAGCTGCAGAGCATCATGCAGAACTCCTTCGGCGTCTTCCGTGAAGAGAAGAACATGGTCGAGGGTGTGGAGAAACTGGCGGAGCTGCGCGGCCGTATTGCCAACGCTCACCTGGCGGACAAGTCGCATGCGTTCAATACCGCACGTGTCGAGGCGCTGGAGCTGGACAACTTGATGGAAGTGGCTGAAGCCACCGCCATCGCTGCCCTGGAGCGTAAGGAAAGCCGCGGCGCACACTCGCGTTACGACTATCCGGATCGCGACGACGCCAACTGGCTCAAGCATTCCATGTTCTTCCCCGGCGACAAGCGCGTCGGTCAGCGCGACGTCAACTTTGCGCCGAAGACCATGGACAAGTTCGAGCCGAAAATCCGCACCTACTAAGGGGGAGTCAGCATGTCAAAGCTTCAGGTATCCCTGTACCGCTACAATCCGGAAACCGACTCCGCACCCTACATGCAGGAGTTCGAGGTCGACACCCAGGGTCGTGACCTGATGGTGTTGAACCTGCTCGAGCTGATCAAGGAAGACGACAGCTCTGTCGCCTTCCGTCGCAGCTGCCGTGAAGGCGTCTGCGGCAGCGACGGCATGAACATGAACGGCAAGAACGGCCTGGCCTGCATCACGCCGCTGTCTGAAGTGGTCAAGAACAACAAGCTGGTACTGCGCCCGCTGCCTGGGCTGCCGGTCATTCGTGACCTGGTGGTCGATATGGCGCTGTTCTACAAGCAGTACGAGAAGATTCAGCCGTACCTTCAGAACGATACGCCGGCGCCGGCGATCGAGCGTCTGCAGGCCCCCGAAGAGCGCGACAAGCTCGACGGTCTCTACGAGTGCATCCTGTGCGCCTGCTGCTCGACCTCCTGCCCGTCGTTCTGGTGGAACCCGGAGAAGTTCGTTGGTCCTGCGGGTCTGCTGCAGTCCTACCGCTTCCTGGCCGACTCGCGCGATACGGCCACCCAGCAGCGTCTGTCCGAGCTCGAGGACCCGTTCTCCGTGTTCCGCTGCCGCGGCATCATGAACTGTGTGGCGGTGTGCCCTAAAGGGCTTAACCCCACTCGGGCGATCGGCAAGATCCGCGAGATGTTGCTCGCGAATGCCACTTAAAACGTGGCGCCGGGCTTGTTATCATGTCCCGGTTCGCGGGCGCGACACGATGTCGCGCCCGCGGATGACAGCGTCAAGAGCCGGTGCCATGGGCACCGGCTTTTGAGCATGAAGCAAGACCGCAAGGCAGAGAGACCGACGGCCGACAGGTCGCGGCAGAACCACCAGGGCGCTCGCTGATAGTCAGTGCCATGGGTGATGAAGGGCAGGGCATCGCGCTAGATGTCCTGTGACAGCACGCCCGCGGTACGGATTAGCATCGAGCCCACTACCACCCCATCAGTGCAGGGTGACCGAGAGATGCAACAAGGCATAATGGAGTTGATGTGGCGCTCCTCTCACGTGACGGGCAGCAACGTCCACTACGTGGAAGCGCTCTACGAGCAGTACCTCGACGACCCCAGCGCCGTCCCCGATGAATGGCGCGACTACTTCGACGAGTTGTCCCGCCAGGAAGGCGCCCCGTCCGACGAGACCCCCCTCTCACCGATCCGTGATCAGTTCTATCAGCTGGGCCGCGAGCGCCGCACCGCGGTGGCCAGCGCAGCGACTGCCGACAGCGAAGAAAGCCGCAAGCAGGTCAAGGTCCTGCAGCTGATCAACGCCTACCGATTCCGTGGTCACCAGAAGGCCGACATCGACCCCTTGGGGCTGCGCGATGCCAAGCCGGTGCCGGATCTGGATCTTGCGTTCCACCAGCTGTCGAAGGCCGACCTCGACACCGAGTTCCAGACCGGGTCCTTCTTCCTGGGCAAGGAGCAGGCAACGCTCAAGGAAATCGTCGATGCCTTGGATCGCACCTATTGCCGCGCGACCGGCTGCGAGTTCATGCACATCGTCGATACGGAAGAGAAGCGCTGGCTGCAGCAGCGTTTCGAGTCCGTGCGCTCTGCGCCAGACTTTGGTGATGACCGCCGCAAGCAGCTCTTCGAGCGTCTGACAGCCGCCGAAGGTCTGGAGAGCTACCTGGCCTCCAAGTACCCCGGCACCAAGCGCTTCGGCCTCGAGGGTGGCGAGACCTTCATCCCGATGATGGACGAACTGATCCAGCGCGCCGGAAGCTACGGCACCAAGGAAGTCGTCATCGGCATGGCCCACCGTGGCCGCCTGAACGTGCTGGTCAATATTCTCGGCAAGAACCCGGGTGAGCTGATCGACGAGTTCGACGGCAAGAAGCTGATTGAGCGCGGCTCCGGCGACGTCAAGTATCACCAGGGCTTCAGCTCCAACGTGATGACGCCTGGTGGCGAAGTTCACCTGGCGATGTCCTTCAACCCCTCGCACCTCGAGATCGTGGCGCCAGTGGTGGAAGGCTCCGTGCGTGCTCGCCAGGATCGTCGTGATGACCTTGACGGTGGCAAGGTGCTGCCGATCAACGTTCACGGTGACGCGGCCTTTGCTGGCCAGGGTGTGGTGATGGAGACATTCCAGATGTCCCAGACCCGCGCCTACAAGACTGGCGGCACGGTGCATATCGTCATCAACAACCAGGTGGGCTTCACCACGTCCCACCCGGAAGATGCACGCTCCACCGAGTACTGCACCGATATCGCCAAGATGGTGCAGGCCCCGATCCTGCACGTGAACGGTGACGATCCCGACGCGGTGCTCCACGTGACCCAGGTGGCACTGGACTATCGTCAGCAGTTCAAGAAGGACGTGGTCATCGACCTGGTCTGCTACCGTCGTCGCGGGCACAACGAAGCGGACGAGCCCTCCGGCACTCAGCCGATGATGTACCAGAAGATCAAGGATCATCCGTCTTCTCGTGCCCTCTACGCCGACCGTCTGGTGAAGCAGGGCGTGCTGTCCGAAGACGACGCCAAGGCCGTGGTCGAGAAGTACCGCGATGACCTGGTCGCCGGTAATCACGTGGCCAATGCGCTGGTGCAGGAACCCAACACCTCGCTGTTTGTCGACTGGAAGCCGTACCTGGGTCATGAGTGGACCGGACACGCCGATACCAGTTTCGACATGAAGCGACTGAAGCAGCTCGCCGCCAAGATGTGCGAGATTCCGGACGGTGTGAAGGTGCAGCGTCAGGTCGCCAAGATCTACGAAGACCGCCGCAAGATGCAGGGCGGTGGCATGGCCATGAACTGGGGCTTTGCCGAGACTCTGGCCTACGCGACGCTGCTGGATCAGGGCCATCCGATCCGTCTGACCGGTCAGGACGTAGGGCGTGGCACCTTCTCTCACCGTCACGCGGTGATTCACAACCAGAAGGATGGCTCCACCCATGTGCCGCTTCAGCACATGGCAGACGGTCAGCCGCGCTTCACCATTCACGACTCCTTCCTCTCCGAGGAAGCGGTGCTGGCCTTCGAGTATGGCTACTCGACGACCATGCCTAATGCGCTGGTCATCTGGGAAGCTCAGTTCGGTGACTTCTTCAACGGTGCCCAGGTCGTGGTCGACCAGTTCATCTCGTCTGGCGAGACCAAGTGGGGACGTCTGTGTGGCCTGACCATGCTGCTGCCTCACGGCTTTGAAGGGCAGGGGCCTGAGCACTCGTCAGCACGTCTCGAGCGCTTCTTGCAGCTGTGTGCCGAGCACAACATGCAGGTCTGTGTCCCGACCACGCCGGCCCAGATCTTCCACCTGCTGCGTCGCCAGGTGATTCGCCCGCTGCGCAAGCCGCTGGTGGTGATGTCGCCGAAGAGCCTGCTGCGCCACAAGGAAGCGACCTCGAGCCTGGAAGAACTGGCCGAAGGCAGCTTCAACATGGTGCTGCAGGATCAGGGGCAGCGTGATGCCGACAAGGTCGAGCGGATCATCATGTGTGCCGGCAAGGTCTACTACGACCTGGCTAACTGGCGCGAGGAGAACCTGCGCGACGACGTGGCGATTGTTCGCGTCGAGCAGCTCTACCCCTTCCCCAAGGAAGAGCTGATCGAAACGCTCAAGGAGTACTCCAACGTCACCGATATCGTCTGGTGTCAGGAAGAGCCCCTCAACCAGGGTGCCTGGTACTCCATGCAGCACAACCTGCGTGTCGTTGCCGACTCGCTCAAGGACGGTCTGGGCTCCCAGCTGAAGTTTGCTGGACGGCCGGCGTCAGCGGCACCCGCGGCGGGCTACATGTCCGTACATACCGAACAGCAGCGCCAACTGGTGGAAGACGCCTTCAATCTCTAAGGCGACCATCGGGAAGAGAGAGAACATTAAGGATACGACATGGCTACCGAGATCAAGGCACCATCCTTTCCGGAATCCGTTGCCGAGGGCACCGTGGGCACCTGGCACAAGAAGCCCGGTGACAGCGTCGAGCGTGACGAGCTGATCGTCGAGATCGAGACCGACAAGGTCGTGCTCGAGGTTGTGGCGGTGGAAGCTGGCACCCTGTCCGAAGTGCTGGTGGAAGAAGGCGACACGGTAGAGTCCGAGCAAGTGCTGGGCCGCATCGGTGAAGGCGGCGGCAGCGCCGAGCAGAAGTCAGAGGCCAAGCCGGCTGAAAAGGGCGACGCCGAGGGCGACGCGCAAGAAGCTCCCAAGGGCGGTGGTGAGAAGCGTGACGTCAAGGCGCCGAGCTTCCCTGAATCTGTTCAGGAAGGCACCGTAGCGAGCTGGACCAAGAAGGTCGGTGAAGCGGTCAAGCGCGATGAAGTGCTGGCCGAGATCGAGACTGACAAGGTCGTGCTGGAAGTGGTCGCACCGGAAGATGGCGCGCTCGCCGAGATCAAGGTCGAGGAAGGCGGCACCGTCGAGTCGGAAGCCGTGCTGGCGATCTTCGAAGTCGGCGCTGGTGGTGCCGCTCCGACCGCTGACAAGCAGGCTCCGAAGGCCAGTGCCGATGACGGTGGCAGCGACGAGCAGGTGGGCGACAAGATCGTGGCACCGGCGGCGCGCAAGCTGATCGCCGAGCACGACCTTGATGTCAGCGCGATCACGGGTACCGGCAAGGACGGTCGCGTGCTCAAGGAAGACGTGCTCAAGGCGGTCAAGGAAGGCAGTGCCAAGAAGGCAGCGCCGGCCAAGAAGGCCGCCGCCAGTGCGGCAGCACCTGCCGTCGAGGGCGAGCGCCCCGAGAAGCGCGTGCCGATGACGCGCCTGCGCAAGACCATTGCCAAGCGTCTGGTCCAGGCCCAGCAGACCGCTGCCATGCTGACCACCTACAACGAGGTGGACATGGGTGCGGTGATGGAGCTGCGCTCGCAGTACAAGGACACCTTCCTGAAGGCCCACGACGTCAAGCTTGGCTTCATGGGCTTCTTCGTCAAGGCGGCCTCCGAGGCGCTCAAGCGCTTCCCGGACGTCAATGCGTCTATCGACGGCGATGACATCGTCTACCACGGCTACCAGGATATCGGCGTGGCCGTATCCACCGATCGTGGCCTGGTGGTGCCGGTGCTGCGTGACACCGACAGCATGAAGATCGCCGACGTCGAGAAAGGCATTGTCGACTTCGGCAAGCGTGGTCGCGAAGGCAAGCTGGGCATTGAAGACATGCAGGGCGGCACCTTCACCATCACCAACGGCGGCATCTTCGGCTCGCTCATGTCCACGCCGATCCTGAATCCCCCGCAGACCGCGATCCTCGGTATGCACAAGATTCAGGAGCGCCCGATGGCGGTCAACGGCAAGGTTGAGATTCGCCCGATGATGTACCTCGCGCTGTCTTATGACCACCGTATGATCGATGGCAAGGACGCGGTGCAGTTCCTGGTCACCATCAAGGAGCTGCTCGAGGATCCGGCGCGTCTGCTGCTGGAAATCTGACCTGATTGGCAGTGACAGGGATTTATTGCAGAGCCTCTGCACACAGAACGAACAGGAGCCAACATGGCCGACAAGTATGATGTGATCGTCATTGGCGCGGGCCCGGGGGGCTACGTGGCCGCCATCCGTGCTGCCCAGCTGGGTCTGAAGACTGCCTGCGTCGAGAAGTGGATCGGCAAGGAAGGCAAGGTAGTGCACGGCGGTACCTGCCTGAACGTGGGCTGTATTCCGTCCAAGGCGCTGCTCGAGGCGTCCCACAAGTACGTCGAAGCCAAGCACGACTTCGACGACATGGGTATTCAGGCGGGCGACGTCAGCATGGACGTGTCCAAGATGATGGCCCGCAAGGACAAGATCGTTAAGCAGCTGACCGGCGGTATCTCCGGACTGTTCAAGGCCAATGGCGTGACTGCCATCGAAGGGACCGGCAAGGTCGTGGCCAAGAACAAGGTCGAGGTCACTGACAAGGACGGCGGCACCAGCACCGTCGAAGCGGATAACATCGTGATCGCCGCTGGCTCCGTGCCGGTAGAGATTCCGCCGACACCGCTGACCGAAGGCCTGATCGTCGACTCCACCGGCGCGCTCGAATTCCAGGACGTGCCCAAGCGTCTTGGCGTGATCGGTGCCGGCGTCATTGGCCTCGAGCTCGGTAGCGTATGGAGCCGTCTGGGTTCCGACGTGACCGTGCTGGAAGCGCTCGACAGCTTCCTGCCCATGGTCGACTCCGCCATCGGCAAGGAAACCCAGAAACTGCTCAAGAAGCAGGGCCTGGATATCAAGCTGAATGCTCGCGTGACCGGCTCCGAGGTCAAGGGCGAGGAAGTGGTCGTCAAGTACGAAGACAATGAAGGCGAGAAGGAACTGACCTTCGACAAGCTGATTGTCTGCGTCGGCCGTCGTCCTTACACCAAGGGCGTGGTCGCTGATGGCCTGGGCGTCGAGCTGGATCAGCGTGGTTTCATTCACGTCGACGATCAGTGCCGCACCAGCGTGCCGGGCGTTTTCGCCATCGGCGACTGCGTGCGTGGCCCGATGCTGGCCCACAAGGCCTCTGAAGAGGGCGTGATGGTGGCTGACGTCATCGCTGGCCATAAGGCCCAGATGAACTATGACGCCATCCCCAGCGTGATCTACACCCACCCCGAGGTGGCGTGGGTCGGCATGAACGAGCAGGACGCCAAGGCGGCTGGCATCAAGGTCAAGACCGGCAGCTTCCCGTTTGCGGCAAGCGGTCGTGCCATGGCCAACAACGCCACCGACGGTCAGGCCAAGATCATCGCCGATGCGGAAACCGATCGCGTGCTGGGCATGCATATCGTCGGCCAGCATGCCGGTGAGCTGATCGCCCAGGGTGTGATCGCCATGGAATTCGGCTCCAGTGCCGAGGACCTGGCGTTGACCTGCTACGCGCACCCGAGTCTGTCCGAGGCGGTTCACGAAGCCGCACTGGCAGTGGAAGGCCATGCCATCCACGTCGCCAACCGCAAGAAGCGCTAGCAAGACAACAAGCGTCCGGCGCACTCCGGCAAGCCTGTGCAGCTCTGGCAGGCTTGCCGGCGCTTGTTGCCGACGCATCGCCGCCGACCATGTATCGGTGGCGGTCGGTGGCGTCCCACACGACTGATCCTGCGGGGCAGGGTGGGGCGCCGTTCGAGTCACATGCAACCAATGGCATGAATCGATGAACCTTCACGAGTATCAAGGCAAGCAGCTGTTTGCCGACTATGGTCTGCCTGTTTCCAAGGGCTTTGCCTGCGACACCCCGGAAGAAGCCTATGAGGCGTGCAAGAAGATCGGTGGCGAGCAGTGGGTCGTCAAGGCCCAGGTGCACGCTGGCGGCCGCGGCAAGGCCGGTGGCGTCAAGCTGATCAAGAGCCCGGACGAGGCCAAGGCCTTCGCCGAGCAGTGGCTGGGCAAGAACCTGGTGACCTTCCAGACCGATGAACACGGTCAGCCGGTCGCCAAGATTCTGGTCGAGAACTGCACCGACATCGCCAACGAGCTCTACCTGGGCGCGGTGGTGGATCGTGGCACCCGCCGCGTGGTGTTCATGGCATCCACCGAAGGTGGTGTCGAGATCGAGAAGGTCGCCGAAGAGACGCCTGAGAAGATTCTCAAGGCCGAGATCGATCCGCTGGTCGGCGCGCAGCCGTACCAGGCGCGTGAACTGGCCTTCGCCCTGGGCCTCGAGGGTGCCCAGGTCAAGCAGTTCACCAAGATCTTCCTGGGCCTGTCCAAGATGTTCCACGACAAGGACCTGGCGCTGCTCGAGATCAACCCGCTGGTGATCACCGACGAAGGCAACCTGCACTGCCTCGACGCCAAGATCAACCTGGATGGCAACGCGCTGTATCGCCACCCGGACCTGCAGGAAATGCGTGACCCGTCTCAGGAAGACGAGCGCGAAGCCAACGCCGCCCAGTGGGACCTGAACTACGTGGCCCTGGAAGGCAACATTGGCTGCATGGTCAACGGTGCTGGTCTGGCCATGGGCACCATGGACATCATCAAGCTCCACGGTGGCCAGCCGGCCAACTTCCTTGACGTGGGCGGCGGTGCCACCAAGGAACGTGTGGCGGAAGCCTTCAAGATCATCCTGTCCGACGACAGCGTCCAGGCGGTACTGGTCAACATCTTCGGTGGCATCGTGCGTTGCGACATGATCGCCGAAGGTATCATCGGTGCTGTCGAGCAGGTCGGCGTGAACGTGCCGGTCGTCGTGCGTCTGGAAGGTAACAACGCCGAGCTGGGTGCCGAGAAACTGGCCTCCAGCGGTCTGAACATCATCGCTGCCAAGAGCCTCACCGATGCGGCTCAGCAGGTTGTCAAGGCAGCGGAGGGCAAGTAATGAGCATCCTGATCGACAAGAACACCAAGGTCATCTGCCAGGGCTTCACTGGCGGCCAGGGGACCTTCCACTCCGAACAGGCCATCGCCTACGGCACCAAGATGGTCGGCGGTGTGACCCCGGGCAAGGGCGGCCAGGAACACCTGGGCCTGCCGGTGTTCAACACCGTCAAGGAAGCCGTCGAGCAGACCGGCGCTGAAGCCAGCGTGATCTACGTGCCCGCTCCCTTCTGCAAGGATTCCATCCTGGAAGCGGCCAACGCCGGCATCAAGCTGATCGTGTGCATCACCGAAGGCATTCCGACCCTCGACATGCTGGACGTCAAGGTCAAGTGCGACGAGCTGGGCGTGCGTCTGATCGGTCCGAACTGCCCGGGTGTCATCACTCCTGGCGAGACCAAGATCGGCATCATGCCGGGCCACATCCACAAGCCTGGCAAGGTCGGTATCGTGTCTCGTTCCGGCACCCTGACCTATGAAGCGGTCAAGCAGACGACTGACCATGGTTTCGGCCAGTCCACCTGTGTGGGTATCGGCGGCGACCCGATCCCGGGCTCCAACTTCATCGACATCCTCGAGATGTTCGAGAAGGATCCGGCCACCGAAGCCATCGTCATGATCGGTGAAATCGGCGGTACCGCCGAGGAAGAAGCCGCTGCCTACATCAAGGAGCACGTCACCAAGCCGGTGGTCTCCTACATTGCAGGTGTGACTGCGCCTCCTGGCAAGCGCATGGGCCACGCTGGTGCCATCATCGCTGGCGGCAAGGGCACTGCGGACGAGAAGTTCGCGGCTCTGGAAGCGGCGGGCGTCAAGACCGTGCGTTCCCTCGCCCAGATCGGCGATGCCCTGAAGGAAGCGACCGGCTGGTAAGCGGTCCTGGCGTCACAATAGGCGTCAGCACAAAGGCCACCTTCGGGTGGCCTTTTTTTGTGGGCGTTTCCACGGATATGTCGCCTGGAACTCTGGTCTCAAATGTGCGGGGCTAGATCGCGGGGCTAGATTGCGGGTCTATCGTCTGGGGGGCTAACGTTTGGGTCTAATGTGCGGGGCTAACGTTTGGGTCTAATGTGCGGGGCTAACGTGCGGGTCTAACGTGCAGGTCTATCGCCAGGTCTAAAGGCCTCTGAGCTGGCGGGCGAGAGCCTTGACGCTCTGACGCCCGCCCTGACGCCCGCCCTGACGCCTTAGCAGCGACGCTTCCACACGCTTGATAGCTGCACCGCAAAGACCGGGGCCCCGGCCACCAGGTAAAGGTGATAGCTGACCAGGCGCCAGATGATCACTGCGGCGGCCGCTTGCTCCCGCGCCATGACGGGCAGCAGCAGCGCGCCGACGCTGACTTCAGCAGCCCCGGCGCCGCCGGGTAGCACGCTGAGCTGGCTGGCGGCCATGGCCAGCATCTGGACCAGAAAGGTCCAGGCCCAGTCGGCCTGGCCACCGACACCGAGCACCGCCAGATAAAGAAGGCTGTAGCGTGCCAGCCAATGCAGGCTGCAAAGCAGGAAGATGCCTGCGAGTATCGGTGGCGGCAGCTGAAGTGTGTTCATAAGGGTGTGGCGACAGCGCAGCAAGCGCCTGACGACCCAGCGTCTTGCTCGCGGCGTGGGAGACAGGCGTGCAGGCCACCAGGGCGTAATGACGGACAACCGCGGCGGATAGCGCAGCCATCGCGGTAGCCAGACGATGATGGCGGTGAAAGCGGCCAGTGCGACCATGAGCCCGATCAGTGCCGCCTCGACCAGTGACTGGTGAGGCCAGCTTGCCACTCCTCCCAGCGACAGCGCCACCAGCAGCCCCAGCATCAGGCTGAAGAACAGCATGTCGGCCAGCTGGTCGACCAGAAAGATCGCCGAGCCCTGAGCTGCGGGATAACCCCGGCGCGACAGCAGCCACAGTAGCGTGGCGACGCCGCCACCGCCGGCCGGAGTGGCGCATAGGGCGAATTTTGACGACATCTCGATGGCCAGGGCACCCGTCTGGCCAAGCCGTCCTGCGCGGCCATTCAGCATTAGCCGCAGGCGCGCCGCGTTCAGGTTCCAGCAGAGGATCGCCAACGCCACCATCAGGCACAGCGTTTCAGGGGGAAAGGCCATGACCGCGCCCAGGGTGCCAGTCCCTCCCAGCCACCAGGGCAGCACCAGCGAGAGCACGATGGTCAGGGCCAGCAGGCCGGCCTTCACCAGCAGTCCTGTGCGATGTCGGGGAGACTGACGCGCGCCGTCTTGGGCAAGCCTGAGTCGGCTATCGGTGGATGGCCCTTCAGCCATGGCGTCGCTTGGCAGGAACGATAGGGTCGACGACGGCTTCATAGTGGTGCAGCAGTGACAGCATGACCTTGTCCCAATCGAACTGACGTTCGACGAAGCGCCGAGCATGGCGTCCCGAGGCCTTGGGATCGTTGGCGAACAGGGCTTCGGTGGCCTCGGCCATGGCCGAGGCAGAATGCGGCTGACACAGAATGCCACCGCCCAGCGGAACGTTCTCGATCAAGGCCCCGGCGCGTGCCCCGATCACCGGGATTCCGCTGGCCATCGCTTCCTGGGCGATCAGCCCGAAGGTTTCGCGGGTGCCCGCATGCAGCAGCGCATCGCTGGAGGCCAGGGCCCTGGCGACTTCATGGGTGCCAACGCAGCGGTTGATCACGCTGACGTTGGACGGTACCTGGGTTGGCATGCCAGGACCCATCAACAGCAGGTGATAGGGGTGGCCCAGGCGCTTGGCAGTGTCCAGCAGAATGTCGATGTTCTTTTCCTGGGAGAACCTGCCCACAAAGACCAGCAAGCGGCTATCTGCCTCCAGGCCCAGCTTGAGTCTCAATGCTGGATCCCGTTTGTCAGGATGGAAGGTGGCCAGATCCACCCCAAGGGGTTGCACGCGTACGCGATCGACGCCCCAGGAGGCAAGCCGGTCTGCCATGGCCTGGCAGGGCGCCAGCACGCTGTCAAAGCGCTGGTAGAGGTTGACCACATAGCGCTCCAGACGCCGTCGCACTGGGGCGCCGAAACGATCGCCCATCAGGCGTGGAAGATCCGAGTGATAGAAGCCGACCACGGGTATCCCAAGCTGCTGGCCGGCGTCCAGGGCGGCCCAGGCCGTCACGTAGGGATCGCCGGCCTCGATCAGGTCGGGGGCCAGGTCCACGAGCGCGTCTTTCCAGGGGCGACGGCGAAGCGGAAAGCGATAGCTTTGTCCCAGGGGAATACGCAAGGAGGGCAGCTGATGGTGGTCCCCTAGACTGTCTCGCTCTGCGCCAGGCACCACCAGGCTTGTGCGCCACTCGGGAAAGCGTGAAAAGACCCGGTGCTTGGCCTGCAGATAAGTACGAACACCGCCGCTAGACGGCGCGTGGAACATGGTGACGTCGGCGAGATGCAAGGAAGCCTCCGTGGCAGTGACATCGTAGCCACGAGCCTACGAGGGAAATGCGACAGTTCTGCGACAGGGGGAGGCGGTGCGCATTGAGGCCCAACAAAAAAACGGCGACCCAAGGGTCGCCGTTTTTTGTTCTATCACGATACGCACTACTAGATAGCCCTGCCCGCTAGCGGCGCGGTCTGGCCGCTAGCGGGTAGCGCAACCGCTCAGACGGTGGGCTGGGCCACCAGCGAGCGGGTTTCTTCCTTGGCTTCGGTCAGGGCGACACGCACGCTGTCGCCGAGCTTGAAGCGCTCTTCACCTTCGATCTGGATGCGGCCTTCCTTGTCGTCCACCACCACCTTGTCGCGGTCAGCGTGCATCAGCGGAGCCGGGACGAAGGCGGTCGCGCCATTGGCGGTCAGGCGCACGCGCATGCCGCCGCGGTTGATCGCGATGATCTCGGCCTCGAACACATCTTGCTGCTTGGCCGCCGGGGTCAGGTAGCGCACGTACAGCCAATCCTTGACGTCACGTTCCGCGAGGCGGTTGAGACGACGACGCTCGGTCAGCTGTTCGGTCAGCTCGATGCTGGCTTCCTTGGGGGCCTGCTCGCCCTTGAGCACGCGCTTGATCAGGCGATGGTTGACCATGTCGCCGTACTTGCGGATCGGGGAGGTCCAGGTGGCATAGGCGGCCAGTCCCAGGCCAAAGTGCGGACCCGGCTGGGCCGACATGGCGGTGAAGCCCTGGAACTTGCGCAGGCGGGCATCCAGCCAGGCGTCATCGCGACTTTCCAGCGCGCGCTTGAGCTCCTTGTAGCGGGACAGGTCGGTCAGCGCCTCACGTTCGACGCTGATGTCCTGGGTCTCCAGGAAGCTCTGGGCGGCCTCGGCCTTGTCGTCCTCGAAGGCACGATGGACGTTGAAGATGCCATGACCAACCTTGTCGGCAAGCAGCGCCGCGCAGCACGCATTGGCGGCGATCATCGATTCTTCGATCATGCGGTTGGCGATGCGCCGCTCTTCGGTGCGGATCGCCAGCACGTTACCGGCCTCGTCCAGGTCGAAGACATAGTCGGGACGGTCCTTGAACACCAGGGCGTGCTCCTGGCGCCAGCGAGTGCGTGCCTCGGTCAGATCACGCAGGGCCTTGAGCTGATCGCCGATGGACGCTTCAGGTGCCCACTCGCCCTGGCCCTCGAGCCAGTCAGAGACGTTGTCGTAGACCAGGCGAGCCTGTGAACGCGCGGTGGCAGCGAAGAACTGATAGTCACCGAGGCTGCCATCGGCGTTGACGTCCAGGCGACAGGCCAGCACCGGGCGTTCCTGGCCCTCGTGCAGCGAGCACAGATCATCGGCCAGCTGCTCGGGCAGCATGGTGACGTTCTGGCCCGGCAGGTAGACGGTGAAGGCACGAGTGCGGGCCTCGAGGTCGGCGGCGTGGCCTTCCTCCACGTAGGCGGTGGGGTCGGCGATGGCTACCGACAGGCGCCAGCCGCCGTCCTCGCGGACTTCGACGCGCAGGGCGTCGTCCATGTCGCGGGTCTTCTCGCCGTCGATGGTGAAGAACGGCTCCGCGGTCAGGTCCTCACGGGTGAGCCCTTCGTCGCGTAGCGGCCAGTCGGTGCCGGCGTCGGGGCATTCCTGCTCGAGGGCATGGCGGGCCAGGGTGACGCGCCACGGCACGGCGGGGTCGTCGGTCTTGGCCACCAGTTCGTCGATCTGGGTGAAGAAGGCGCGGTCATCCGGCTTGAGCGGGTGGCGCACCAGTCGTGCTACGACCCAGTCCCCATCGCCGATGGTGTTTTCGTCCAGGCTGCGCTTGATGCGCGCCTTGAGGGCGGTCTTGATCGACGGGTGGTCGGGCACCACCGCCAGGCGGCCCTCGCGCAGCTGCACTCGGGCAACGAAGCGCTCCATGTTGCTTTCGATCAAGGTGTCGGGTTCGACCGACTTGCGCTCACCTTCTTCGTGCAGCACCGCCTCGACGCGATCGCCGTGCAGCACCTTCTTCATCGCGGGAGGTGGCACAAAGTAGGACGCACCATCATCGGTTTCGAGAAAACCGAAGCCTTTTTCGGTGGCTTTGATGACACCCGTGACACGGGGGGTGTTATCGCGGATCTGTTGCTTGAGCTGAGCCAGCAAGGCGTTGTTCTGCAGCATGGTCACGATCGAGTGGCGGGAATAAGGGGGCCACTATACGGATTGTTCGCGCGGCGGCCAAACCCCTTGCTCGGTGACAACGGGAAATCAAGATCTTGTGGGTACTTATCGGCCCTTGCCGACACGCTGACAAGAGCAGGGGCCTCCTTTCGCGCCCTGCTGGATACCTCGGGCGGGGTGTTGAGTGGCATCTCCCTTCGCCGTGAAATGCACAGTCAGGGTTCGACCAATGTGGTACTAGATTGGTATTCAATTGGTCTTCATGTGGAGCTATATTGGTCCTATTAGCTCCGAGGACCTGACCGCCATGGATTCACGATTCGATCGTCTAAGACTTGATGGAACGCTGGCCACCCCCCTGTATCGGCAGCTGGCGAATGAGCTGGAGGCCGCGATTCGCGGAGGCGAGTGGCGTGCCGGCGAAGCCTTGCCATCCGAACGCAACCTGGCCGAAGCGCTGGGTGTGTCCAGAATTACCGCCCGCAAGGCCCTTGATCAGCTGGAAACGACGGGCCTGATTCGACGGGATCGCGGTTCTGGCACCTTTATCCGGCCTAGCATGGACCAGTCTCTGACGCGCCTGACCAGCTTCAGCGAGATGTTGACCAGGCGGGGGTTTCAGCCTCGCTCGGAGTGGATCGCACGTGAGCGTTGCCAGCCCGGCAGTGAGGAGAACCTTCGCCTCGGGCTGTCCAGCAACGCCCAGGTGTCACGGCTCAAGCGTCTGCGCCTTGCCGACGATGTGGTGATGGCGGTCGAAGAAAGCTGCCTGCCGGTCACGGTGTTGCCCAACCCCATGGATGTGGACGTGTCCCTCTACCGCTGGCTGGAGGATGCCGGTACGCCGATCGTCCGCGCGCGCCAGCAGGTGACGGCGGTCAATGCCGATGCCGAGCTGGCCGCCCTGGCCCAGGTAGCACCAGGGCAAGCGCTGCTCAAGGTCACCCGTCTGGGGTTTCTCGCCGACGACACTCCTGCCGAGTTAAGCGTTACTTACTGTCGCACTGACTACTACGACTTCACCGTTGAGCTTGTCCGCTAGGAGGTGTCCATGACGATCGCTGCTACCCGCTTGAGCGGCAATATATTGACCCCGGAGGGCTGGTTGCTGGGTCACATGCGGCTGGAAGATGGCCGCATTGCCGCGATAGAAGGTCGCCCCGTCGACCCTGAGCAAGACGATGCTCCGCGGCTGATCCCGGGATTCATTGACCTGCACGTGCATGGCGGCGGCGGCGCGGACGCGATGGAGGGGGCCGCCTCGGTGGCGACCCTGGCACGCACTCACCTGCGCTTTGGGACGACCAGCCTGCTGGCGACGACCATGACCGCCACTCCGGCACAGGTCCGCGCAGTGCTGCGGGAGATCTCGACCTACATGCGTGAGCCGGAGCCCCAGGCATCGCGAGTCCTGGGCGTGCATCTCGAAGGACCCTACATCAACCCTGGCAAGCTCGGTGCCCAGCCGGCCCATGCCCAGGTCGCCAGCGTGGCCGAGATGGACGAGTTGCTGGCGCTGGCCCCGATCCTGGTGGTCACACTGGCCGCCGAGATCAGCGGCCATGGTGAGGTGATTCGTCACCTCAGCGAACAGGGCGTCAAGGTTCAGCTGGGCCACACCCTGGGCAGCTACGAGGACGGGGTGGAAGCCTTGGCACATGGCGCCTGTGGCTTTACCCACCTGTTCAATGCCATGACCGGGCTGCATCACCGCAAGCCCGGCATGGCCGGTGCTGCGCTAGCCCACGCTGAGTATGCCGAGATCATCCCGGATCTGTTGCACGTTCATCCTGGGGCTATTCGCACTGCGCTTCGCTGTATCCCGCGTCTGTATGCGGTGACCGACTCCACCGCGGCGGCAGGCATGCCCGATGGCGACTACCGCCTGGGAAGCCAGACGGTCTCCAAGTGCCTGGGCGGTGTGCGCCTGGCAGACGGCACCCTGGCGGGCAGCACGCTGACGATGGATCAGGCGCTGCGCAACTTCGTCGGTCTCGGCCTCAGTCTGGCCGAGGCCTCGGATCGCTTGTCGCGTTTTCCCGCCGACTTTCTAGGGCGCACCGACGTGGGCCGCCTGGAGGTTGGCGCGCGCGCCGATGTCGTCACGCTCGATCCCCAGTTAACGCTTTCGGCTGTCCACCTGGATGGTCATCTGGTGTCAGGAGACCCCCATGTCACTCATGCTTGAAGAGGCGCTGAATGCGCCGGAACGACTGCGCGGCCAGCTGGCGCGTAACCAGACCCTGCTGCGCGATCTGGGGGAGCGGCTGCGCCATGAAGCGCCCAGCGCTGCCGTGACGGTGGCGCGGGGCAGCTCGGATCACGCCGCCAGCTATCTGGCCTATCTGTGCATGCAGGCCCGGGGGATACCGGTGGCATCGCTGCCGCCCTCCCTGTCGACGCTTGCACGCACCCCCTGGAAGCTTCAGGGACAGCTATCCATTGCCATTTCCCAGTCGGGCCAGAGCCCCGATCTAGTGGTCAGCCAGCGCGCTCTGAAGCAGGGAGGCGCTACCACTCTGGCCTTGGTCAACACCGCTGAATCGCCACTTGGGCAGGCCAGCGATATCGAGATACCGCTGTTCGCCGGAGAAGAACGCAGCGTGGCAGCCACCAAGAGCTTCCTGGCGACCCTGAGTGCTGGGGCCCAGTTGCTGGCGCACTGGAACGAGAGTGCCATGCTGCTGGGCGCACTCAACGAGCTTCCCGATCGGTTGGTAGAGGCTGCCGCTCAGGACTGGAGCCCTGCCGTGGAAGCGCTCAAGGATGTCGATCGCTTGATGGTGATTGGACGTGGCGCCGGCCTGGGGATCGCCCAGGAGGCCGCGCTCAAGTTCAAGGAAACCTGCGGTATCCAAGCCGAGCCGTTCAGCGGAGCTGAGGTCAAGCATGGGCCGATGGCGTTGATCGAGCCCGGCTACCCGGTGCTGGTGTTCGCTCCCCCAGGCGCCGAGCAGGCCGGTCTGCTGGAGCTGGCAGAATGGCTGGAAGGCGTCGGGGCCAAGGTGCTGCTCGCCGCTGACGAGAGGGTGGCCCGGCGACAGCTGACGCTGACCGGCACCAGCCATGAGGCCCTTGAGCCGCTGTCCGTCATTCAGAGCTTCTATCCGATGGTGGCACGTCTCGCCGAGGCGAGGGGGATCGATCCTGATCAGCCCCGTCACCTGCGCAAGGTGACCTGCACGGTCTAGCGCGATCCCTTCCACCCAAGCGTCCTCTCCTCAATGACAACGATACGGAGCAGATCATGGTTTTGAGCAATGTCACCCTGGTGGCGCCGGTCAAGGGGGTGGTGGTCCCCCTGGCCGACGTCCCGGATCCCGTGTTCGCCGAGGGCAGTCTCGGCCAGGGCATCGCCCTGGACCCGCTAGGCGGGTGCTTGCATGCCCCCTGTGACGGCGAAGTGGTTCAGTCTGCTCGCACCCATCATGCGTTTACCATCAGGAGTGATGAGGGCATCGAGGTCCTGGTGCACCTTGGACTCGACACCGTGATGCTCGAAGGTCGTGGTATCGAGGCCTGCGTGACCCAGGGGCAACGGGTACAGGCAGGCGAACCTCTGTGTTACTTCGACCTGGACCAGCTGGCCTGCGACGCTGCCTCGTTGGTGACGCCCATGGTCGTGCTGGATAGCGGTGAGCGCCAGTGGGTCGAGCTGGAGCTGCGTGCCGGCGATATCGTACAGCGAGGGGAACCACTGATCGTGCTGGGCCCGGCAAGGCCAGCGGTGGCCGGCGGCGTCGCTGGCGTTGAGCCGGCGGGGCCAAAGCTCGAGCGCACGGTGACGCTGGCCATTGAAGCGGGACTGCACGCACGTCCGGCGGCCAGGCTCAGGGCGATTGCCCGCGACCACCAGGTCGTCATGAGCCTGGGTGCCAAGGCGCGCACCGCGAGCTCCGGCAGTGTCAGCGCACTGATGAATCTTGGGCTTGAGTGTGGCGATGCGGTGCAGATCAAGGTGGAAGGGGCCAACGCTGAGGCGGCAATGGCCAGTGCTGTTGCCCTGCTGACCACAGCAGAAGGCCATGGCGCCGGTGAGATTCAGCAGGCGGCCCCCGCTGCAGGGGAGCTGGAATCTGGACAGTTAGGGGGCCTGACAGCCAGTCGCGGGATGGCCAGTGGGCCGCTTTCGGTGTTGAGCGTCAGGTTGCCTGAGGTGCCGCTTGAAGGTCACGGTCGTCAGGTGGAGTGTCCACGCTTGATGGCGGCGCTGGAGCAGGTAGGGGCGCAGCTTGAGGCGTCCAGGACACGCGCCTTGCGTGAAGGCCAGCAGGCCGAAGCTGAGGTGTTCGAAGCCCATCAGGCGTGGTTGGAAGATCCGGACCTGGTGGCATCGGCGGTCAGCAGGCTGGAAGAGGGGCTCAGTCCGGGGCAAGCCTGGCGTGAAGCCCTGGACGCAGAAGCCGACCGCCTTCGCGCCACCGGCAACGCCATCTTGATCGGTCGCATCGCTGACCTGAAAGACCTTCAGCGTCAAGTGATGCTGACCTTCAGTGATGGCCCGTCAACGGCCCTGGGGGAGCTGCCGGCAGACGCCATTGTCGTGGCCGATGACCTCACTCCCTCATCCTTCGTCGAGCTGTGCCAGCATGATCCGGCGGGGCTCTGCCTGGCGGCGGGCGGTACCACCTCCCACGTAGCGATCATGGCCCGCGCCCGGGGCGTGCCCTGTCTGGTGGCCATGGGCGGCGCGCTGCTTGAGGCAGCCGATGCCCATCACGGCAGCACGGTAGTGCTGGATGCCGACAAGGGGCGGCTGGAGCTGACGCCTGACCAGCCTCGTTGCGAACAGGTGGTGAAGGAGATCGCCGTCCGGGCCGCCCGCGCCGAAGAAGAACGCAGCCAGGCACACCTGGAAGTGGTGACCCGCGATAGCCGCATGGTAGAGGTCGCCGCCAATATCGGCAGCGCCGAAGAGGCCCGCCAGGCAAGCGCCAGTGGGGCGGATGGTGTCGGCCTGATGCGCAGCGAGTTTCTGTTCCTGGGGCGGGACTCGGCGCCCAGCGAAGCACAGCAGCGTGAGGAATATCAGGCCAGCGTTGATGCCCTGGGCGCCAAGCCAGTGATCATCCGCACCCTGGATATCGGCGCCGACAAGCAGCTGCCGTACCTGACGCTGCCGTCGTCACCCAACCCTGCCCTCGGGGTCCGCGGCATGCGCCTGTGGCAGTCTCACCCTGAATTGCTGGATACCCAGCTACGCGCCTTGCTGGGGGTCAAGCCGCTGCGTCATCTGCGCATCATGGTGCCGATGGTCAGCGATGCCAGCGAGCTCGAATGGGTGCGCGAGCGCATGGAGGCAATGGCGGCCGACATGCGCCTGACCGAACTGCCGCTGCTGGGAGCGATGATCGAAGTACCCAGTGCGGCGCTATGTTCCGCCGCCATGGCCAAGGTGGCTGACTTTCTGTCGATCGGTACCAACGATCTGACCCAGTATGGGCTGGCCATGGATCGCGAGGATGCGCTGCTGGCGGCCCGGGCGGATGTGCTTCACCCCGGCGTGCTGCGACTGATTCAGGCGACCCTGGCGGGCACCGGGGGGCGCTGCCCGGTGGGAGTGTGCGGAGCGGCAGCCGGCGATGAGCTTGCGGGTCCTCTGCTGGTGGCCATGGGCGTCTCCGAGCTATCGGTGGAGCCTGCCAGCGTAGCGGCGGTGAAGGCGCGCTTGCGACGCCTGGATGCCAGCGTGATCGCGCGCGAAATCGATACCCTGCTGGCGATGCCAGACGCTGCATCGGTGCGCCATGCACTGACGCAACTGGTAGAGGCCGCGCTGGTCGCCGAGACACCTTCCGAGAGGATCATGACATGACAAGCTCACTGGGCTCACGCCTGATGGCTGCGCTGCAGCTGCTGGGGCGTTCGTTGATGCTGCCGATCGCCGTCTTGCCGGTCGCCGGCCTGCTGCTGCGGCTGGGGCAGCCTGACCTTCTCGACATTGCCTTTGTGGCCAGCGCTGGCCAGGCGATCTTCGCCAACCTGGCGCTGATCTTTGCCATCGGACTGGCCGTCGGCTTTGCCGACGACAGCAATGGTGCTGCGGGCCTTGCCGGGGTCATCGGCTATCTGGTGCTGGATGCGGTGCTGGAAAGTCTCAACCCCGAGATCAACATGGGAGTGCTGGCGGGTATCATCATGGGTACCGTCGCGGGGCTACTGTACAACCGCTTCCAGGCCATCAAGCTACCCGACTATCTGGCGTTTTTTGGTGGTCGGCGTTTCGTCCCCATCGCCACCGGCCTTGCTGGCGTGGTACTGGGCATCGCCTTTGGTTGGGGCTGGCCGCCAATACAGCACGCCATCGACACCCTTGGCCATTGGCTGATTGACGCTGGCGCTTTCGGCAAGTTTGTCTACGGCGCACTCAATCGCCTGTTGATCGTCACCGGCCTGCACCACGTCCTCAACAGCTTTGTGTGGTTTGTCTTCGGCAGCTTTGGCGACGCCACCGGCGATCTCAATCGCTTCTTTGCCGGAGATCCGTCTGCCGGTGGCTTCATGGCGGGCTTCTTCCCGGTGATGATGTTTGGCCTGCCGGCGGCGGCACTGGCCATGTACCACACCGCCGACAAGGGACGTCGGGCCCAGGTCGGAGGGCTGTTGCTATCACTGGCACTGACCGCCTTCCTGACCGGGGTGACGGAACCCATCGAGTTCACCTTCATGTTCCTGGCACCGCTGCTCTACGCCTTCCATGCGGTGATGACCGGTCTCAGCATGGCCATCATGCAGTGGCTCGACGTCAAGCTGGGCTTTACCTTCTCCGCCGGGGCCTTCGACTATGCCCTGTCCTACGGTCTGTCGACCAATGGATGGATGATGTTGCCGGTCGGCGTGGTCATCGGGCTTGTCTACTACGGCCTGTTCCGTTGGGCGATTGTGCGGTTTGACCTGCCCACGCCGGGACGCGAGCCGCTGACGCAGGACCCCCAGATGAGCGCCGCCGAACTCGGTGAGCGTGGTCCCGCCTTTACCACCGCCCTTGGAGGGGCGGCCAACCTCGAAGCGGTGGGGGCCTGTACCACCCGTCTGAGGCTGGTACTGAAACAGCCGGACCAGATCGACGAGGCAGCGCTGAAGGCACTGGGGTCTCGTGGTGTGTTGCGACTGGGTGGGGGCGGTGTGCAGGTGATCCTGGGCCCTATCGCCGACACCGTCGCCGACGAGATTCGTGCGGCCATGGCGGCTCAGGGGCAGACGCCCCCAGTGGGGGCTGATCCCGCCGAGGTCGTGGTCGCACAGAAGGTGTCCACCCCGACAAGCCTCAACGATGAGCAGGTAGCAGCCTGGCGCCGAGCCCTGGGAGGAAGTGACAACATCCGCGCGCTGGACGTTCGCGCAGCGACTCGCCTGCGTCTGGCGGTCCGTCACGATAGCGAGCTGGATGAGCAGGCCTTGGCCCAGCTGGGCTGCCACGGTGTGCTAAGGGTGGCAGAGGGGGTCTGGCATCTGGTGGTCGGCAAGGATGCGGACGCTCTGGCCGTGGGCCTGCGTGAGGCAGGCGTGGTGCCCAACTGAGCACGTCTCCCAGGAGACCTTGGCGAAGCACCCTACGCAACGGCATGCCGAGAGGCGTGCCGTTGCTCTTTCATATGTTGCTTGCAAGACGCTGTCCCTTTGTGTCGCCGGTCGATGGTGTAGACTGCTGCGATCCCTGGCCCGATCCACTTGCAACGTCCTGGAGCCTTTATGCAGCCACACTTGATCGTGTCCGACCTTGACGGCACCTTGCTGGGTGCCGATCACGACCTGGCCGCGCTGACCATTGATACCCTGCGTGCGTTGGCCGGGGAGGGGCATCGGCTGTGCCTCGCCTCAGGCAGACACCACCGGGATATGATCGGTTTTCGCGATCGACTGGGTGGGGCGGCACACATCATATCCAGCAACGGTGCCTGGACCCTGGATGCTGCCGGGCAGTGTGTGCGGTCTGCGCACCTGCGGCCGGAACAGGTGGAAATGCTGCTGGGCCTTCCCCGGCCGTCAGAGGTACGCCTTAATATGTACCGCGAGGATGCCTGGTTGATCGACGATCATGCCCCTGGTCTGCTGGCCCTGCATGAAGCGACTGGCTTCGAGTACCAGGTGGCGCCAACGGAGCGAATGGAGGTGCAGGGTGTAGGCAAGGTGCTCTACATCGGCGAGCCTCGTCTGCTGGCCACCATTGAAGCGGCCGCACGGGAGGCAGCAGGCGATGCCTTGCACATCACCTATTCGATGAGTCACTCGCTCGAAATCATGGCGGCAGGGGTCAACAAGGGCAGTGCCGTGTCTGCGCTGCTCGACGATCTGGGGATTCCTGCAGAGCGCTGCCTGGCCTTTGGCGACAACCTCAATGACCTGGAAATGCTGAGCCTTGCGGGCGAAGCCCACGTCATGGCCAACGCCCATCCCCAGCTGGCGCAGGATCTGCCCGGGGCGACAGTGATCGGCCATCACGCCGAAGAAGGGGTGGCGCGCTGCCTGCGCCGTCGCTTCGGGCTCGCGGATGAGCGGCACGGCTAGTTGCCGAGCCGGCCCCACCAATGCCCCAGACATGCCCCTGACGCTGGCCTCGCACCGGCCTTGGCGCCCAGCATGAACAGTCACATAGCCTCGGATCACTTCTCAGGAGCGTCGGATGAACGGATACGACCCGCTGTTTCTCGACCGTCACGTGCGCGACACGATGGCCTTTTACCACCCCAGGGCGATCGATCCCCACGGTGGTTTCTTTCACTACCTGCGCGATGATGGCAGCGTCTATGACGCGGAGCATCGTCATCTGGTGTCGAGCGCGCGCTATGTCGTCACCTATGCGCGGTTTGCGCTGCACAGCGGTCAATCCGAGTATCTGCACTGGGCGCGCCACGGGCTTGCCTATCTGGAGAAGGCCCACTTTCAGACGCGCCATCAGGGCTATGCCTGGACGCTACGAGATGGCAAGCCTGAGGACACCACCCATCATTGCTACGGTCTGGCCTTCGTGCTGCTGGCCTATGCCGAGGCCTACCGGGCGGGGATTGCCGAGGCCTACGCAGGCATTGGTCGGGTTCACCGAATGCTGCAGCAGCACTTCTGGGAGCCCCAGTGGCAGCGTTTTGCCGATGAAGCGGATGAGCGTTGGCGCCTGAAGGACTACCGGGGCCAGAATGCCAACATGCATGGTTGCGAAGCGCTGATCGCAGCCTACGAGGCCACGTCTGAAACCCGCTATCTGGATCAGGCCTTGGCCATCGCGCGCTCGATCATCGGCATCAACCGCAAGCATCCCCATGGGTGGATATGGGAGCACTACGATCAGCAGTGGAACCCTGACCTCGACTACAACCGGCAGGACCCCAAGCACCTGTTCCGCCCCTGGGGGTATCAGGTGGGTCACCAGACCGAGTGGGCCAAGCTGCTGGTGTTGCTGTCCCGTTACCGCGACGACGCCTGGCTGATACCTACCGCAGAGCGGCTATTCAGCAGTGCCTGTGAAGCCGGCTGGGACAAGCAGCATGGCGGTCTGGTGTATGGATGCGATCTGGATGGCAAGGTATGTGACGGCGACAAGTACTTCTGGGTACAGGCAGAGAGCTTCGCCACGGCTGCGGTGCTGTGGGAAGTCACCGGCAAGGGCTGCTACCAGCGCTGGTATCAGCGCCTGTGGGAGTACAGCTGGCAGCATATGATGGATCATCGACACGGTGCCTGGTATCGCATCCTGTCTGCGGACAACCGCCGCTACGATGACGCCAAGAGCCCGGCCGGCAAGGTGGACTATCACACCATGGGTGCCTGTCAGGAGGTGATGGGCGTGCTGGCACGGCGCGAAGGTGGGTGAACAGAACCCACGGGGCCAGGCGTCGCTTGGCCCCGTGGGTCCGGTAGAGTGGTGGTTTGTAAGGTGATTCAGGCGTCCTTGTTGGGCGCCTCCATGCGTCTTAGCTGGCGCCACAGGTCGCGGCGAAGGTCGGCCAAACGGGGCCGCTGCTCCGGGCTGAACGTCAGCGGCCGTACCAGGCGCTGGGTCCTAAGCCCCAGCCGAGCGCCGAGCAGACCCACGCCAAGGCCCTGGGCGGCGCGGGCCGAAAGGCGCCCGGCCAGATCCAGTGACAGCATCTGCACGCTGGCGTCGGTGGCGAGCTCGGTGGCGCCTGCAAAGGCCATCTGATACAGCACGCTGCGCAGCAGCTTGAGCCTGGCTGCGTAGCCCAGCTCCAGCCCGTAGAGTCGACACAACCGGTCCACCATCGCCAGGTGGCGCCATGCCACCAGGGTCATGTCCACCAGGGTCATCGGGCTGACGGCGACCATGACCGCGGTTTCTCCGCTCATTCGCGATATCAGGCGCTGGGCCTCTCTATCTCTCGGCGCCAGCAAGTGGTGCGCCACCAGCTGCTGAAGGTCCTGGCCATCATGGTGCGCTTCTCGCGCCGCCTCGAAGGCATGCCAGTGGGGGTCGTCATCGCCTAGAGCGAGCTGAGTCTTGAGGCGCCGAGCCAGCGCCAGTGCCTGTTTGGGCGAGCGCTCATGCATCTGCGCCAGGGCCAGACGCAGCTGATCGTGGCGCTTCAATCGCTTCAGACGAAACAGCTCACGCATCAGCGCCATTCCGCCAAGTCCAATGGCCGTCAGTCCCAGCAGCTGCCAGCCGGTCGCCAGCAGGTCTCCCCCAGCAAGAGTCTGGGGCACGCCGGTCACCAGTTCGGCAGCGCCAAGGCCGGTAGTGGCGAGCAGCACCGTCACCAGTCCCCAGCGGCGTTTGCGAGGGCGTCCAAGGGTGCCCGCCAAGTCCACCCGATCGTCGTCGGCAGTGGCTGGCGGGGTGGGCGTCAGCGCCCGGCTGTCGACTCCTTCATCGAAGCGCTGGCCAGGCCTGGGGTCATGGAAAGAGCCGATGGTGGCGTCATCCTGCTCGGCAAAGCGCACCGAGGGGCGCGGGTCGTTCGGCGAGTCCTGGGTCATCTGAGCTTGTCTCCGAGTAGCCAATCCAGCGCCAGATCCATGCGGATGTGGGGCAGGGCTCCTGCCGTCACCGGTTGCGGCCTGAAGGCGGTAAAGTCGAATCCCTGACGTTCCCAGAAGGCAGGGTCTGGAAGCCGGCCTGGCACCTCTCCCGGGAAGGTCAGCAGCGACTCGCCGTCCAGGGTGGTGCCCCTGAGGGCCGGCGATGTACGTCCCTGATGGGTGACCTCACGCGCCTCGGTGGCGCGAATGGAGGCCAGCGACAGTGCCTTGACCGGAATATCGGCGTACTTGAGATTTTTCAGGGGTTCCGCGAGCAGTGCCTCCAGTAGGCTGACAAGCCTGGCATGCTGATCCGGCGTGACATGGTCCGCCTTGGTCGCGGCAATGGCCAGGCGATCGATGCGCGGTGTGAACAGGCGGCTGAACAGGCTGCGCCTGCCGTAGTTGAAACTCTGCATCAGTTGCTGCAACGCCTGGGACAGGTCCTCGAAACGTTCAGGGCCGGCGTTGAGGGCGCCCAGCACGTCGACCAGCACGATCTGGCGGTCGAATCGACGGAAGTGATCGCGGTAGAACGGCTTGACGATATGTTGCTGATAGTGGGCAAAGCGGCGTGCCAGCGTCCGATACACGCTCGACTCAGGCAAGCGTTCCAGGGTCTCGGCTGAGTGACTGTCAAGACCGGGCAGCGGAAAGAACTGCAGCACGGGGGCGCCGGCCAGCTCTCCGGGCAGCAGGAAACGCCCTGGCTGAAGGTGCGAAAAGCCCGCCTCACGGGCGGCGCGCAGTCCGCTGGCATACTGCTCGCTGATATCGGCGAGGAGAGCTTCATCCGCCTCCTGTGCGATGTCGAGTTGATCGACGCAGGCCTGCCAAGGCGCCAGCATGGCCCGTCGTGCCGGGCCGGCGCTCTCCTGCATGGCTTGCCATTGGGCCATGCTCCAGCTGGCAAAGGTGTGATCCAGCAGAGGCAGGTCCAGCAGCCATTCCCCCGGATAATCGAACAGGTCCAGGGTCAGCTCCGCGTTGTCGGCGCTGAACCAGGATTGGCGCTGCGGACGGTAGCGAATGGTCAGGCGTAGCTCGCTGATGCCGCGGGTGGGCTCTGGCCAGCGCGGTGGAATCTGTTCCAGGCTGGCGCGAGCCTGGTCGAAAGGAAAGCGGGGCACGCCCAGGTCTCTTTGGGCCACCCGCTGGGCGCCCAGCAGACGGCCCTCACGGCTGGCAGCAAGCAAGTCCAGGCGCGCTTCCAGGCCAGCATGGCGCAGCTGATCCACCAGCGAAGTAAGGAAGGCTGTCTTGCCCGCCCGAGACAGGCCGGTGACCGCCAGGCGTAGCTGGCGGTCTCGGCCACGTTCGATCAGATCCATCAGATCACGGGTCAGGTCCGTGGGCATTGCGGCTCCATCCTGTCAGATTACCCCCTAATCTGAGGGCGCCGTGCCGCAAAGACAAGCGATTGTAGCGCGATCACTACCAGCGGCAGGGCCGCCATGGGAAGCAGCCACAGATTCAATGTCTGCCATCCCAGCACTCCCACTAGGGGGCCTGCTGCCAGGGCAGTGATGGCGGCGGTGGTGAACACCAGAAACTCGTTGAGGGCCTGGACCCGCGCTTTTTCGGCGGGCTGATAGCATTCGGTCAGCAGGCCGGTGGCGGGCAGGAAGGTAAAGTTCCAACCGAGGCCGAGCAGCACTAGGGTAATGTTGAAGCCGGCGATGGTCGAGGGCCCCAGGGCGGTGAGTGCGCTGGCCATCAGCAGCACACAGCCCAGGGCGATCATGCTCGGGGCGCCCAGGCGCTGGGTCAATCGCCCGGTGAAGAAGGACGGCACGAACATGGCCAATACGTGCCATTGGATCGTCATCGAGACATGGTGAAACGCGTGACCGTGGGTGGCCATGGCCAAGGGCGTTGCCGTCATGGCCAGGTTCATCACCCCGTAGCCCACCATGGCGCCGAGAATGGCCAGCCATAGCTTGCTTTGCCGTAACAGCTCGGCCATGGGACGGGCGGGCTCATTGCGCGCCTGGCGGTCAACGGGGGGAAGGGGAATGACCAGCAGCAGGCCAAGGGCGATCAGATAGAGCGCCCCCAGGCCAATGAAACTGCCGAGAAACGGGGTGATCGACGCGTCTTGGCTGAATCTGGCAAGCCAGGGGCCGAAAAACGCCGCCAGCACGCCGCCCCCCATCACCAGGCCGACAGCCCGGTCCCGTGCCTGGGCCGGAGCAATCTCGATGGCGGCAAAGCGGTAGAGCTGGCCAAAGCCAATGCCGATACCGATCGCGGTGGTAGCCATCGCGAAGCCGACGAAGTTGCCGGCGACCAGCGTCACGCAGGCGGCCACGGTGCCGCCAAGTCCGATCAGGTTGCCGATCACGAATCCGCGCTTGCGTCCCAGTCGCCCCATGATCAGTGATGCGGGCAGGGTGGCCAGCATCAAGCCAAGCCACTGGGTAGCGACCGGCAATGTCGACAGCCACGGCGTGGGAGCCAGGGCCTGGCCGATCAGCGGAGACACCGCGATCAGCAGGATGTTGCCGCTGACCAGCAGCGCTTGACACAGTGATAGCAGAACGACGCCGGTGGGCAGTCGCGGTTGAGTGGCGTCGTGCATGTCGGGGACTCCTGTGTGATGTATCAGATGACCGGTGGGGGACCAGGCGTCAGTTGGCTTGGGGGATAACGCGTCAGCTGGCTTCGGATGACGTGCCGAAGCGTGCTCGGTAGATCGAGGGTGATACGCCGTAGTGACGCTGGAACAGGCGTCGCAGCTGCTCGCTGGTGCCCAGGCGCCAGTGCGATGCCAGTTGCTCGAGTGACGACGCGCCACGAATCAGGTCCTGCCGGGCGGCCTCCAGGCGCACTCGGGTGAGGTACTCCATGGGCGTCGTGCCCAGTTGGCGACGGAACAGTCGAGACAGGTGGCGCGACGACATATGGGCCTGTTCGGCCATGCTATGCAGGTCCATATCGGTTGCCGGTGCCGCGTGCAGGCGCTCCAGCAGGGGACGCAGACGGCTGCCGCTGGCGTGTTGGCGGGCCAACAGCTCGCTGAATTGCGACTGGCCCCCAGGGCGGTGGACAAACATCACCAGTTCTCGGGCGACGGTGGCGACCACGTCTGTGCCTAGATCTGCCTCGACCAGTGACAGGGCCAGGTCGATACCCGCCGTCACCCCTGCGCTGGTGTAACGCCCGCGATCATGGACATACAGCGCATCTGCCTGCACGCGTACCTGGGGAAAGGTCTGGGCCAGGCGCTCGCAGTGCCGCCAGTGGGTGGTGGCGTCGTGATCGTCGAGCAGTCCAGCATCGGCCAGCAGAAAGGCGCCGGTACAGACCGACCCGAGCCTGTCCAGGCGTGGCGCCACTCGGTTGAGGCGCTCTCGCCAGCGGCCCTGTTGGCATTGCACAAAGACGCCGTGTCCTCCGGCCACCAGCAAGGTGGCGTTATCCACTTGGCCACCGTCGCCCGCCTCCCACTGAGGCCAGCCGAGGTCCGGTCGCAGGCGTAACCCGCCGTTGGACATGACCTCGTCGCCGCGCCCGATCAGCTGGAGGCGGTAGTGGCGGCGCCCAAGCACCTCATTGGTCGTGGCGAACACCTGCCAGGGCCCCGTGACGTCGAGCATCTGGCAATCGGGGTAGGCCAGCAGGGCAACGTCTTTAATGTCCATCATCGGGGTCTCGGCATGTCGTGGAAGCCGTGTTGATGATGGCGCCTGGTGAGGGTGGCGGCAAGGACAGGTACCCCACCGATCCGGACATGGGGCTCGCAATCAGCAACGCCCCGCTCCAGTGGGGTGGAGCGAGGCGTTGTGGAGGCGACTCGAGGGAGTGGGGGGCTTCAGCCAGCAAAGGCCACGTAGATGGCAATCACCAGCACGACCAGCAGGATGCCTGCGGGAACGGCGCCTTTCCAGGGTGTCAGATCCACGGCGCCGACGTCCTCCTGCTGCCAGGCGTCGGTGCGTGGGCGCCACTTGCCGATCAGCAGCATGATGACCACCAGCAACACGAAGACCAGCGCAACGAAATGGAATTCGTGCATCAGCACGGGCAGCTTGTTGAACGGGGGAATGAAGTAACCGGCAAAGATCATCAGACAGCCGCCGACCAGAGCGATCTTGGCGGCCATGGGCGGTACCCGCTTGGTCAGCAGGCCGACGACTACCACGGCAAGAATGGGGATGAAGTAGATGGCGTTCATTTTCTGCAGGTAGCCGAACAGGCTTTCCTGACCCGCCAGCAGGGGCGCAATGGTCATGGCCGAGATTGCCATGATCCAACCGAACACCTGGCTGGACCTGACCACCTGGGCCTCGCTGGCGTCCTTCTTGAGTACGGCCTTGTAGAGGCCCAGGCTGAACAACGTCGTGGTAGAGTTCAGCGCCGAGTTGAAGGATGACAGGATGGCGCCAACCATCACCGCGGCAAAGAAGCCTGTCAGCGGCGCGGGCAGCACGTTAAAGACCAGGTGGCCGTATGCTTCGTCCGCCTTGATGCCCTGGTCGGCATACAGGTGATAGGCAATGATGCCGGGCAGGACCAGGTAAAGCGGACCCAGCAGCTTGAAGAAGCCCGTCAGCAGCACGCCTTTCTGGCCTTCGGCCAGGTTCTTGGCGGCAAAGGTGCGCTGGATGATCTGCTGGTTGGTGGTCCAGTAGAACACGTTGATGAGAAAGACCCCGGTGAAGAGGGTAAAGAACGGTACGCTCTGGTCACTGCCCCCGATCGAGTTCATCTTCTCGGGGTTGGCCTGCTTGAGGATGTCCCAGCCGGCGAGAACGCCGCCACTGTCGCTGACGGCCTGCAAGCCGAAATAGACAATGACAAAGCCACCGACAAGTAGTCCGATGCCGTTGAGAGTATCGGACACGGCCACCGTGCGCAGGCCGCCGAACAGGGCATAGATGGAACCGATGATGCCGACAATCCATACCGTCAGCCATAGCAGCGTGGTACTGGATTCGATCCCGGTCAGTCCCGACAGGTCGAGCATCCCTTGCAGGCCGATCGCGCCGGAATACAGGATGATCGGCAGCAGCACCACCGCGTAGGCGATCAGGAAGATCACGTTGGTGATCAGCTGGGTGCCCTTGTCGAAGCGGATTTCCAACAGCTGGGGCAGGGTGGCGATCCCGCTCTTGAGGAAGCGCGGCAGAAAGAACAGTGCCAGCGCCACCAGTGCCATGACGGCGACCACTTCCCAGGCCATGACGCTAAGGCCATCGGTGAAGGCTGAGCCGTTCAAGCCCACCATCTGCTCCGTGGACAGGTTGGTCATCAGCAATGAGCCCGCAATCAGCGGGAAGGTCAGGCTGCGGCCAGCGAGAAAGAAGCCGCTGGTGCTGGAATGGTCGTCCCGGCGGGTGATCCGCCAGGTGATGAAGGCGACCAGGCCGGTAAAGAACAAAAAGGACGCAAAGGTCAGTAGGGGCATAGTGTCATCCTTGCAATCGTGTTCCGCGGTGGCGGCGTTCCCGCTGCGCGTGCCGTGGGGGCGACGACGGTACTGGCCGACCAAGGGGTCAGTGGTAGCGTCCCCCGCCGGTGCTAACCGGTGGTCAAGGGTCCCGGGACGCTGTATGCAGTATTGCAGCTGTATCGCTTCACTTGATGATCGGTATCGAGATCGCCCCTGCACATGCTGGTCGCGATGGCGGAGCCAGCGCGGTCAGGCCGCCTGAGGTGAACGCGCTTTTCCGTTTCTTAAAGGATTAAGTTCGTCGATATAGTGCCTGTTGGCAGCATGTTGGCTAGTTTATGTGGCTATCACGCTCGAGCCATACATCTTTTGTCTTAGCCGTGTGGTTCCGGAAGAACTGCTGGAACCGGCATAGGCTCAACGATGCCAAATAGTTGCAGCAATGTAGGCGTTGCCGCAATGATGAATCCGCAGGCGGCCAGAAGCCGCCCTGGCCAGCGATGGGTGCGAGCGATATGCAGACCCAGCAGGCAGACGACCAGGCCAGACATATGAAAGACGACCGCCAGCGAGCGAAGCAGTTCGAAGGGTGTCATGGGTGATGGGATCCAGCAGGTAGGTGGCCGGGTGAGTCACGCGAGCGAACACACAATGCCATCTTGGCGCGTCGTGGTGGTAGACCATCATCCGGTGCCGGCGCCCTAATGCCGGTAGCCGGGCGCCAATGGCAGAGGATTTCTGGGAGGGGGAGAATGCCATGTCAGTAGCGGTAGCGCGAGCCGATGAGGTCATCGAGTTCTGGTTTCACACGTTGACGCCGCGGCAGTGGTTTGCCAAGGACGCCGACCTGGACCAACGCATGCGCGATGCGTTCAGTGCGACGCTGTCTGCTGCCGCGTCTGCCGAGACCTGGCAGTGGCGTACCTCGGCACGCGGGCGTTTGGCGGAAATCCTGGTCCTGGATCAGTTCTCGCGAAACATCCACCGTGATAGTGCGCTTGCCTTCGCCTGCGATGGCCAGGCATTGGTGCTGGCGCAGGAGGCGGTGGCACAGGGGGCGGATCGGGTGCTGGATGTCGCCTGGCGTGCCTTTCTCTACATGCCCTACATGCACAGCGAGTCACTGCTGATACACGAGGAAGCCTTGCGCCTGTTTGACCAACTGGGACTGGAAAGCAATTTGCACCATGAGCACCGGCACCGGGAGGTACTGCTCCGCTTCGGTCGTTATCCTCAGCGCAACGCTGCCTTGGGGCGGCGTTCCACGCCAGAGGAAGAGGCGTTCCTCGCCGAGCCGGGAAATCGCTTCTGACGGTGACTCGGTGAGGCCAGAAGGCAGACGCGGTGAGTGAGGGCTCGCAAGCTGTGCGGGGCTGATGAAGGACAGGCATTGCGTTTTGCTGGTGGCTCCATGGTGGTGTGCGGTGGCGGTAGAGCACGGCTGTTGACCATCTAGGGTGGCCGCGGCAGGGGCTGCTGGTGCTTAGCCAGGCCTCCTCTTGCATGGTTCGAGATACAGATCGCTACTTTCGTATGCATGAATGTAATGGTATAGCTGTAGGTGCATGGGCGATGGCCTCTAGGGCACGCCTGAAGGTCTTGCTCCTCGGCCAAGGGATTTGCCGCTGGGGGGCTTGTACCGCAGAACCGCAAGCTTTCATTCAGCGACGAAGGAGAACGCAATGGGCTTTATCGCGTGGTTGATCATTGGCGGACTGGCCGGCTGGATCGCAGGCAACATCATGCGTGGCGGTGGTTTCGGTCTGCTTGGCAATATCGGGGTTGGTGTCGTTGGTGCATTGATCGGTGGCCTGCTGTTCAGCCTGGTTGGGCTTTCCAGTGGAGGATTCATCGGCTCACTGGTGACGGCCGTGGTAGGTGCCGTGGTATTGCTGTGGGGCGTGGGAAAGCTACGAGGTTAGCGTTCACTCACGACCGTTGAGGGGTGATATGGCCTTATAAGGAGCGTCATCATCGCCCAAACGCCAAGGGCCCGGTGCATTGCACCGGGCCCTTGGCGTTTGGGCGGGCTAGGCATCTCGTTACGCCGGTTCTCTTGTTCACGCCATGGCTGCCCGGTAGGCGCTCTTCGCCATGACGCTTACCGCTGAGGCAGCGTTGCAGGGTGTTTCAAAGCAGCGATAGAGGTTGCGGCCCGTGGTCGACAGATGATGAAGGTCGCCGTTTACCTGGTCGGGGAGGCATGCGGTGACGATATTGCGCTGATATGCAGGATACCTGTCATCGGGCTATCCATAGTGAGTCATTTTTCGATTGGTCGCCTGCGGTAACCGCTCGAGCAGACTTGCTATCACTCGGTTGCTCCGTTTTTACTCGATGATAACGTGCACCATGATGTGTTCTTCAAGATTGGGTCCGGAGTTAGTCGTTAGTACAACGGCCTTGCTGACTAGGTGAAGCCGTGTATTCGTTGTTTCTAGCTAGCAAACTATGTCGTCCACCGTATGGGATAAGCTTCCAATTAATGACGTGGGGTAAAGTATGTGTGCTCATTAATATAGAGGTGGAACGCTTTCTTTGCCTCATGGGTTTTGATCTAGGTCAAGTTTGTGATGGTTATGAGTGGTGTGGTCGTGTTAGAGATTTGCATAGTCGATAGGCAGCCTTTGAAGGATCCTTTCTCAAAATAGGCGAGGACAGTTGTGATAGTGAGAAGTGGCCTCAGATGCTGTGCATACTCATGTTTACCAGGTTTTCCAAGAATAAGGGGTATCAGATTGTGAGAAATTTTTTTATATTTATCATCGCGCTATGCTGCGTTTTCTTGATTTCAGCATGCTCAATAGCCCATTCCGAAAATATCGGGCCGCATAAATACAGAGTGACGAGTAGTGGTAATGTTTGGGCATCAAAATCGGATCACATGGACAATGTGAGAGAAGAGGCTGAAGAGGTATGTGGCGACTCGAACTATACCATAACGGGAAATGAGGATGATGCATTCGTCTCATCTGTTCCTAGTGTGGTAAATGGTATTCCCATGAGGATTCCTTCGACAGGGCTCGTCGCGGAGTTTGAATGCCACTAAATCGCCAATGTGGTGGTGGAGAAAAGCGAAGGTCGGGATACCTTCGCTTTTCTCATACGGGTAGGGCGCTGGAAGGGGCTTGTTATTGGGTTAAGTGGTGGGTTTGAAGTAGCAGCGCCATTATGTTGTGTTTAATTTTTGATCTTCCCTTGGCGCCGATGGCAAGCGCCATTCAGCCTGCATGACGGGCGGGGTCAGGCAGGGAGGGAAAGCGGGGTGGGTGTGCCTGCAGGTACGCGTGGCACGCCCTGAGCACCCTGACGTCATCGTACTTGCCTCCCGCCAGTTGAAAACCGACAGGCAGTCCCTGTTCGGTAAAGCCGCAGGGAACCGACGCTGCGGGCTGCTGACTGAGGTTGAAGGGGTAGGAGAAGGGCGCCCATTCCTCCCAGTCGCGCATGCCACTTCCCGGAGGCACCTGGTGGTGAATCTCGAAGGGACTGATGGGCACGGATGGGGTCATCAGCAGGTGATAGTCCTGATTGAACTGTTCCAGGCGCATCGTCAGGTCGGCCCGGGCGGCCTGGGCGCGGAAGAGCTCTACGGCCTTCCAGTCCTCTGCGCGCAAGGCATTCTCGTAAAGGCCGGGGTCCAGCTTGGCACGGTCGTCATCACTGAGCTGCGAGACCATCTCCAGTGAGGCGGTAAACCACAGTCGCTGAAAGATCCACAGGGGCGACGGGAGGTCTGGGTTGACCTCGCAGACCTCGGCACCCAAGGCTTCGAGGTGGTGGGCGGCCTCTCTGACCTTGGCGACGATCTGAGGGTCCACCTCGGCGAAGCCGAGATCGGTGGAGAAGGCGATGCGCAGACCGCGCAAGTCCTGGCCCAGGTCCTGGCCCCAGTCGCTCGGCTGACCTCGGGTAGCATAGGGGTCCACGTAGTCGTAGCGGCCAATGACGTTGAGCATGGCGGCGGCGTCTTCCACCGTGCGCGTGATCGGGCCGATATGGGAAAGCGTCGGGGCCTCCGCTGGCGGCCACTGCGGTGTCCAGCCAAAGCTTGGTTTGAAGCCGAAGACGCCGCAGAAGGCGGCGGGTATGCGAATGGAACCGCCAGAGTCGCCACCTTGATGCAGCACTCCCATGTTCAGGGCGGCAGCTGCGGCAGCACCTCCCGACGATCCGCCGGACGTCAGGCGAGTGTCCCAGGGGTTGCAGGTGGCACCGAACACGCGGTTATCGGTGACCGCCTTCCAGCCATCTTCCGGCGTGTTGGTCTTGCCCAGCAGAACAGCGCCGGCCTCTCTCAGTCGCCGGGCCGGTGGCGCATCAGTGTCACAGGGCTGACGAGACCCCAGCAGCGAGCCATTTGACGTTGGCATGCCCGCGACGTTGGTCAGGTCCTTGATGGAGACCGGTACGCCGTCGATGGGGCTGAGTGGCTTGCCTTGCCCCCATCGCCGCGCCGAGGCTGTTGCGGCTTTCTCGGCGCCTTCGGCATCGATATAGGTGTAGGCATTAACGGTCGGGTTAAAGCGCTCAATCCTGGACAGGGCGGCTCGAGTCGCTTCCAGCGGTGAGACGCTGCCATTGCGGTAATGTTCCGTCAGTGCCGCAACGCCCATATTGCCTAGTTCATCCTCTTGCATGGTCGGGTCCCTCGCGTCCATGAGTGAGGCTTTACCGTAGCTTGTTTGGGCACATTTTTTCCAATCTGGCTGCCCGCAAGGGCGAGCATTGCTGCTGTTTCACTGCCCCCAAACAACAACGCCACCGGCATCAGCCGGTGGCGTCGAGGCATGACGGCGGTGGGCCGTCAGCGTCTGAGCATTACGCCGTGGCGGCGGCAGTGCTGCCCAGCATGGCCTTGAGGTCGTTCTCGATGATGCCAAGGCCTTCTTCGAGAACCGCGTCCTCGATGGTGACCGGCATGAGGAAGCGAATGGTGTTGCCGAACATGCCGCAGGACAGCAGGATCAGGCCGTTCTCGCGAGCGCGCTTGCACAGTTCAGCGGCCAGCTCGGGGGCCGGCTGACCATCCTTGCCGTTCAGTTCGAAGGCGGCCATGGAACCGAGGTTGCGGGGGTGCACGACAGCGTCGAATGTCTCGGCCCACTGGGCGAAACGTTGTGCCAGCTTGTCACCCAGCGCGCGGCTCTTGGCCAGGATATCCTCTTCTTCGAACACCTCTAGTACCGCCAGGGTGGCGGCGCAGGACACTGGGCTACCGGCATAGGTGCCACCCAGCGAGTTGGCGCCGGAGGCGTCCATGTGCTTGTCAGTGCCGACCACTGCTGAGATCGGCATGCCCGCTGCCATGCTCTTGGCCATGGTCATCAGGTCGGGCTGAACGCCGCTGTGTTCGATGGCAAACATTTTTCCGGTACGACCGAAGCCGCTCTGAACTTCGTCGATGATCATCAGAATGCCGTGCTCGTCGCAGATCTCGCGAATCTTTTCGAGGAAGCTCTGCGGAGCCGGGTAGAAGCCACCTTCGCCCAGCACAGGCTCAAGCACGATGGCCGCGGTGTCGGCCGGGTTGGCGTCGGTCTTGAGTACCATCTTCAGGCGACGAATGGCTTCCTCTTCGCTGATGCCGTGCTCAGCGACCGGGTAGCCGGCGCGGAAGACGCAGCCCGGCATGGTGCCGAAGTCGTTGGCATAGGGAGCCACCTTGCCGTTCATGGCCATGGTCATGAAGGTACGGCCGTGGTAGCCACCGTCGAAGCAGATGACGTTGTTGCGGCCGGTCGCGGCACGCGCAATCTTGACCGCGTTTTCCAGCGCTTCGGCGCCGGAGTTGGCGAGCATGACCTTGGCATCGCCGCGCACCGGGGTGATCTCGGCCAGCTTCTCGGCCACTTTGACGTAGCCTTCATAGGGCATCACGGTCTGGCAGGTGTGCATCACCTTGTCCAGCTGGTCCTTGACCGCCTGGACCACCTTGGGGTGGCAGTGACCAATATTGAGGACGCCAATGCCGCCGGCGAAGTCAATGAAACGGTTGCCGTCGGCGTCCCACAGTTCCGCATTCTTGGCATGGTCTGCGAAGGCGGTCGCGGGGCTGGCGGCACCCTTGGCCACGTACTTTTGCTTGAGTTCGTTCAGTTGTGCGTTGGACATCTTCAGACTCCTTGTGCCTGCAGTGTGGAGAGAGTGTGTTCAGGGTAGACGTTAACGACAGGACGCGCAGTGCGCGTCCCGGCATATTTTGTGGTGAGGATGCACGGTCTAACTCAAGTGTTCCTCTGGCGTTCGTGGCATGAGGCAGACGGCTGGTCGCCCGGCTTTCACAGGCCGCCGACGCAGGCGTACTTGAGTTCGGTGTATTCGTCGAGGCCATGGCGCGAACCCTCGCGACCAAGACCCGACTCCTTGACGCCCCCGAAGGGCGCGAGTTCGGTAGACAGGATGCCTTCGTTGATGGCGACCATGCCGTACTCCAGCTGCTCCATGGTGCGCCAGATGCGACGGTAATCGCTGGCGTAGAAGTAGGCAGCCAGGCCGAACTCGGTATCATTGGCCATGGCGATGGCCTCATCGTCACTGCTGAAGCGGAAGATGGGGGCCAACGGGCCGAAGGTTTCTTCCTTGGCCACGCGCATGGCGGTGGTGACATCGGCCAGCACCGTGGGCTGGAAGAAGGTGCCTTCCAGAGCTTCACCACCGGTCACCAGACGCGCACCCTTGTCGAGGGCGTCAGCGATATGCGATTGCACCTTGTCCACCGCGGCCGCGTTGATCAGCGGGCCCTGGACCACGCCTTCTTCCAGGCCGTTGCCCACCTTGAGCTGGGCAACGCGCTTGCCCAGCTTTTCGACGAAGGCATCGTACACCCCGTCCTGAACCAGGAAGCGGTTGGTGCACACACAGGTCTGACCGGAGTTGCGGTACTTGGAGGCAATGGCGCCTTCCACGGCTGCGTCCAGGTCAGCGTCATCAAAGACGATGAAGGGAGCGTTGCCACCTAGCTCCATGGAAGCCTTCTTGACGGTATCTGCGCATTGGGCCAGCAGAATCTTGCCTACCGGAGTAGAGCCCGTGAAAGACACCTTGCGCACTCTAGCGTCACCGGTCAGCACGGGGCCCACTTCGCGAGGCGAGCTGGAGGTCACGATATTGATGACACCAGCGGGGATGCCGACCTCTTCTGCCAGCTTGGCCAGCGCCAGGGCGGTCAGAGGGGTCGCCTCCGCCGGCTTCACCACCACGGTGCAGCCTGCTGCCAGAGCAGGGGCGCACTTGCGGGTGATCATGGCCAGCGGAAAGTTCCACGGGGTGATGGCAGCGACCACGCCGACCGGTTCACGGAATACCAGAATGCGCTTGTCCTGGCCGTGGCCTGGCAGCGTCTCGCCGGCGATGCGCTTGGCTTCCTCGGCATAGAACTCGACAAAGGCAGCCCCGTAGGCCACTTCGCCGCGAGACTCTGCCAGCGGCTTGCCTTGCTCAAGGGTCATCAGCTCGGCGAGGGCTTCCTGATGGTCCATGATCGCGTTGAACCAGGCGCGTAGCAGTGCGGAGCGCTCCTTGGCGGTCTTGCGCTTCCAGCCAGCCCAGGCCTGATCAGCGGCGCCGATGGCCTCTTTCACCTCATCGGCACCGAGGTCCGGTACTTCTGCCAGAACGGCACCCGTGGCGGGATTGGTCACACTGAAGCGACGGTCGGTGGCACGCCATTGGCCGCCGATGTAAGCCTTGTCGATAATCAGGTCCTGAGCGTTGGACATGGGGGGGCTCCGCGAAAGTCAGGGAATAGGTGTTATCTCATGATTGACGAGTGTGCATTATTTGAAACATGGCGCCAAGGGGCGTGACCATAATTTTTTACGGCTGTTTGAAGAATCCGGTGGAAGCGCACAGCACGACCATCGTTCACCCCTCGAACAGGACATTGGCATCGGCGCGACGAGCAGTTTCCGGTACACTATGTCGCCGTCTTGTTGCCACCGCCTGCGACGTTGGCTCTGCGGCCACTGCGGGGTTGCCTGTCGACAAGCGCAGTTGTGTAGAGACGGCGACGCAACATAGTGAAGAGTGAAACCCCGTAGCAGGCTTCTGCCGGGCCGGCCTGATATTTGTGTTCCAGCGAGGTGAGACTTGGTTGATCCGCTCAATGCCTGGTGGGCGCAGCAACTGGTGCTGTGTGACTGGGCTTTCATGCCTGACCCTTTGACGTTGCCGGAAGAGGCGGCGCTTGAGCGCCTGGCTGCCATTGAAGTGGTGGATCGAGGTGAGCTGGCCTGGCGTCTGCTTGAGCTGGATGCGGCCGGTCATGCATCCGCATCGCAATTGCTGGCGTCTCTGGAGCTGATTGCGCTGGGTGGGGCTGCCGGTTGGCTGACAGCCGATGTCGCCCGGTCCTGGGCCGTCAATCGCTGCCGCGAGATTCAGCGCCGCTACGACAGCCTGGATGATTGGCTTGAGGCCCTGTGCGAGGCGCGTGGTCGGGAAGGCTGGTTGCACGGCGACGAAGGTTTGCTCGATGCCTGCCGAGCCTTGTCCAAGCTGGAGGGCGAAGGTGCTGGTATCACCTGGCCATTGCTGGAACAGGGCCTCGCCCAGGCATCTGTCGGGCCGCTATGGCCGGATAGTCCCGAGGATCGTGTCTGGCGCCTGCGTGCTGCCTTCTCTCCCGTGCTGGTCACGCCAGCCAGTCAGCACGACTGGCAGGGTGTCGATACCTGGCTGGCTGAGGTCTGGCAGATTCATTGTGTCGAGGATCTTGAGCGGGCGCTGCTCTGGCTGACGAGCCAAGGCGACCGGCAGGGGTGGGATATCGACGCCTCGCGACTGATGAGTGTCAGCACCGCAGAGCGACAGGCGTGGTGTGAAGGTCTTGGCCCCCAGGAGCGTGCCTACGGCCGCCTGCTGTGCCGTTACATCGACCAGGGCGAGCCGCTGGAGTGGGCCGCCTGGGACTGGCTGCGTGCGGTGGACCTGGCCTGGGCGGGCGCCTGCATGGGCTGGCTGTCCCCCAGCGACGCAGCTCTAATGGCCTATCACGCTGCCGACCTGGTGCAGCGTCGGTACAGTGATTGGAGCGCGTTGGCTCGGTCCTACCAGCGGGGGCGTGGGTTGTTCGAAGGTCAGGACCGGCTTCCCAGCTTGGCCGCGGACTGGCAATGGCTGATGGGCTCTCCCCTCAGCCCCTGGCAGGACAGTCTGGCGGAGCTGTTGGACGAAGGCATGATTGAGGCCTCGCGCGAGGCCGCCCGTGGCTTTCGTCTATCGCCGCGGCACTGGGTGCTCGCCCTGGCCTCGGTACGCGAGCCCGAACTGGCTGCGCGCCAAGGGCCGTCGCCGACACTGGTGCAGTCCCGCCGAGATGAAGCCCGCAAGTATCTGGTCGAGACGCTGGACCTGCATCCGGACGAAGGGGCCCGGGCATTGGTTCGCTACTGGTTACCGGCCCAGGCCCATCATCTTAACCAACTGGCGGCCGACGCTGCCCATCGTGCCTTGCCCTCCGCCCGAACCCCCTTTGGTGATGCGCCCGCTGGCGACATCTCCGGGCGTGACGGATTGGCCAAGGCCACGCGCCACTCGGCCACCATTCATATGGCGGAAAAGTACGCTTTCTACCTGTTGATGAGCATGGATAGTGAGCAGTTTGATGCCGCCAGTCTTGAGGAAATGGCGGCAGCACTGCGTGATGTCCTGTGCCGTTTTTACAGTTCGCCAAAGCGGCTACTCGAAGCGTGGGCGACCTGGGACAGTCTGCTACCGGAGCCTGAACAGCCGACGTTGAGTCATGAGATTCGCTGGCACCTGGACGATCCTGGCAGTCTGTTTCATTGGCTGACCTGGCAGGGCGGGGACTGGCGAGAGCCGGGAGAGCGGCCCAGTCTGATGCATTTTACGGCGCTGTCTCTGGTCGGACCTTTGAATACCGCCTCCTGGAGTCTGCCACAGCCAGAGAGCGATCGTGAGGGTGCGTCGATCCGCGATTGGATCGATGGCCATTACGGGCTGCATACGGCGACGGAGCTGATCGATTTCGTGCGCTTTCTGCTCGATGTGGGAGATCGTCAGGAGTATCAGATCAACTATGCGCCCTACACCCTGAATGCCGCGCGCTTGAACTCCGAGATTGCCACTCTTGAGTCCGGGGAGTGCAATGAGGAGGAGCGTAATCACCTGCTGCGCCTGCTGCGTGTTCGCGACAATGCCGACCATTGCAACGATATCGACATGTGTGCCTGGGATCTGGCACAGGCCGTCGACCTTGCCATTGCCGGTCGACAGCTTGGGTGGCTGGCACAGCCAGACTTTCTGGCCCTGCTTGAACGGGCCTATCAGTTGGCATCTACCCACTATGCCGGCTGGCAGGACTACGCAAGAGGGCTGTACGCAGGATTCTCGTTCTTCATGGGTGAGACGCCAGAGCGCGAGTCATTTCTGGCCAGTTTTCGACAGGCTTTGATCGCCTGGTTGTCGGGAGCTCCACCCCTCGCGGGAACCTGGGCGAGCCTGGACTTTCCGGGGGCGCGCCCGCGACACTGGGCACCTCTGCATATTGATACTTTGCCGGGAGATGGTCGAACCCTGCACTGATCGTCTTGGAACAACAGAAAAAAAGTGCCAAAAAATTGTCCTGATCTATCGTCATAACAGATTATTTTGGCTACTATCCATGAGAACTTTCGTCAGACCCCCCGTAAAGAAGGGGGTCGTCGATCCACTAGCGTAGCTGAGGGTATTGTGGCAGTGGCACTAGTGCGTCACTTCCACAGGGGCTCTTGGGCGCCGGATCTGTCGTCAGCGGGTCCGGTTCAGGGAATGAGGTGTGTGTCGCATGAGCGTCGCCCAGACCTGCCGCGTGACAGCGGCTATGATGATGCTTGGCCTGTTGGTCGGATGTGCGAGTCAACAGGATACTGCCCAGAACGATTATTTCAGCAGAGACATGCCGACATTGGCGGAGCGAGCCGCCTCGCGAATGTCACCTGTTGAAGTGCCCAATACCGGCGGCAGCTTCCTGGATGATCCAGCCGCCGCGATTCGTGAGGCCCTGATGGCAGAACACGATCGCTGGGCGGGAACGCCCTATCGGTTTGGTGGCACCAACATGAGTGGCATCGACTGTTCGGCGCTGGTGCAGAACATTTTCAGCGACGCCTTCCAGGTCGAGCTACCCCGAACCACCGGCAGCCAGCTCCACATGGGCGAACCCATCACTCGCGATCAGCTGTCCCCTGGTGATCTCGTCTTCTTCAAGCCTCCTGGCAATCGTCATGTCGGCATCTACGTCGGGCAGGGGCGTTTTCTGCACGCGTCTTCTTCACGTGGTGTCATGATTTCCAAGCTCGACAACAGCTACTGGCGCCGCTACTACTGGCAGGCGCGCCGCCCGCTCGAGCCGACACATCTGAGCATGCGACAGTTTGCCTACAGCCCGGCACAGTTTGGCGGCTGATAGCGCTTGATGGCGGACAAGCGGCTGCTCAGGTCACTGGTCATGGCCTGCGCCCCATGATGCTGTCCTGTGAATCGTTAGATGGACATAAAAGAGGCAAGCCTGATGGCTTGCCTCTTTTATGTCGTCAACTCTACGGCTTGCGGCTTGGTCATAGCCCGTGGCGGTTGGCCAGTGCGTAGTCGATGAAGGCCCGTTCGGCGCGCGACAGGTACCCCTGGGGCTGCCAGGCGAGGGACAAGGTCAACATGGCTGGCGGCGAAAAGGACACGGCGGCCAGGTCGTCTTCCTCCACGACCCGACGCAGAAATGTAGTGATGCCGAAGCCTTGGCGCACGATAGCCTTGGTCAGCGGAATCAGGTTGGATTGAAACGCCAGTTGAGGTGCCATGCCAAGTTGGCGGGCCATGGCGTCCACAAACTCTCGATGAAAGTAGCCGTCCTGAAACAGCACCAGCGGCTGTGACAGAAATTCCGCTGCACTGACCTGGCCTTGTGACACAAAAGGATGGTCGCGAGGGGCACAGATCACCATTTCTTCACACAGCAGGGTTTCCGTCTCCAGGTCGTGATTCGTGCCGTCTTCCACCACGATGCCTAAATCCAGTTCCCGCTCCTTGATCAGGGCTTGCAGGCGGCGTGCGCCTGCCTCGATGACGGTCATGCGGATGCCGGGGTGACGCGCGGCAAATCCCATCAGCAGCGGGGGCAGGTAATAGGAGCCCAGCATGGAAGGAATGCCGATGCGGACCTCACCCTTGACCAGGCCCTTGAGTTCCCGCATGGCGAGCTCCGTGGCGCTGGCATCGTCAAGAAGACGCCTCGCATGCTGCAGCAGCACCTCACCCTCTGGAGTCAGCTGTATGGGGCGTTCCTGACGTTTGAACAGCGGCGTATCCAGGCGTTGTTCCAGTGAAGCGATGGTCTGGCTGACGGCAGATTGGGCTACATGTCGCGCACGAGCGGCAGCGCTGAAGCCGCCATGGTCGACCACGGCAACGAAAACGGCCAGCGACCTGAGATCAAAGGGTAGACTCATAAGTCAATCTGATGGTGAGCATCATTTTCTTCTGTTGGTGTGATGGAAGTGAAGCATGGATGATAGCGTTTGCCAAAGGAGACCTTCATGATTCATGCCGATACGCCCACCTGGCGCAGAGCAACACTGGCTCTGTGTCTGGGTTCCATGCTGGTGTTCATCAACCTGTATGCACCCCAGCCCTTGCTGCCCATGTTGCGAGAGGCACATGGTGCATCGACCTTGATGATCGGCCTGGTCATGTCCTTGGCAACGTTGACGCTGGCCTTGTCATTGTTGGTGTATGGCCCGCTATCCGACGCCATTGGGCGCGGTGCGATCATGAAGGTCAGTCTGGCCGCGGTGGGTTTGGCGACGCTGTTGATTGCCTTTGTTCCGGGGCTGGAGAGCCTGCTGGCTGCCAGGGTGCTGCAGGGGCTTGCGCTTGGCGGTTTGCCGGCCGTCGCCATTGCATGGATGGGGGACGAATTTTCCCCTCAGGCCATGACCCGTGCGGTAGGACTGTATATCGCCGCCAACACCCTGGGAGGTATCGGCGGGCGCATCCTGGGCGGCGTCATCGGTGAGTGGCAGGGGGTGCAGGCAAGTTTCGTTTCGGTGGCGGTGGTAACGCTGGCTGGCACGATGTTGTTCTGGTGGTTGCTGCCTGCCGCCAGGAGCTTCAAGCCCCAGCCTTTTCGCGTGTCCGGCGCGGTGCAGCAGATGAGGTCGCATCTTGGCAACCCATGGCTGTGGCCGGCCTATCTGATTGGGGGGCTGAACTTTCTGGTGTTCATCAACCAGTACAGTTACATGACGTTCCGTTTGGCAGAATCCCCGTTTCTGCTTGGCCCTCGCTGGCTGGGGCTGCTGTTCCTTACCTATCTGGGCGGCACCCTTGGCTCGACCCTGTCAGCCCGGGTGGTCGCCAGGCTTGGTGCGCCGGGCACCATGCTGCTGGGAATCGGGATCGTGAGTGTGGGGCTGGGGGTGACGCTGGTCGAGTCCCTCAGCGTGATCGTGCTGGCGCTGATGGTCAGTGCCTTTGGCTTCTTTCTGTGCCATGCGACCGCATCAGGCTGGGTCGGGCGCCAGGCCAAGACGGGACGGGGCAGCGCGTCGGCGCTTTACCTGGTCTTCTACTATCTGGGTGCGAGCCTGGGGCCGCTATGGCTGGAGCCATTTTGGCTGTGGCAGGGGTGGACCGGTGTGATCGGCGCCAGCTGGTGTGTACTTGCCGTGACGGGATGGCTGAGCTGGCGCTTGTGTCGGCGTCAGCGGCAAGAAGAAGCACGCAACATCGCCGTGGCGACGTCCGGCAGTCATTAGCCGGCCGGCGCCACCCGCCACCCTTCTGCCGTATAGACCTGCTGGCCAAGAGCTGTCAGGAAGACAGCGTCCCCTCTCGTCCACGTCGGTCGAGAGGGGCCGTGAGGGTAATGGGCTCGCGCAGAGGAGCCCCAGAGCGGCCCTCATGGCAAGGGTTCAGGAGGTCGCCTGTTGACCCGGGGCCGCGTGGGGCATGGCTTCTTCGCCCCAGATCTCCTTGAGGCGATCCGGGCGACCGCATGCGTTCTTATAGAAGGTGTAGCGAACCTTGTTGTTCTGATAGTAGTTCTGGTGATAGTCCTCGGCCGGATAGAAGGTGCCGGGGTCTTCGATCAGGGTCTCGATAGGCTGATCAAAGCGTTCGGCGATGGCGTCTCGGCTTGCTTGCGCCTGGCTGCGCTGCTCGTCGTTCAGCGGCAGCAACGAAGAGCGATAGGTGTCGCCTTCGTCACAGAACTGCCGATTGGCGACAAAGGGATCAATGTTGCGCCAGTAGACGTAGAGCAGGTCCTCGTAGTCGAGCTTGTCGGTGTCGTAAGTGACTTGCACGACTTCCACGTAGCCGGTCCCCCCAGCGCTGACCGCCTGATAGGTCGGGTCCTCTGTGTTCCCGGCGGCAAAGCCCGATACGGTCGCCTCGACGCCGTCGATCTTGTCGAACGCTTCTTCCATGCACCAGAAACAGCCCCCACCAAAGATAGCCGTCTGCTGATCGGCAAAGGCCGCGGGGGCTGTCAGCGTGGCACCAGTCAACATGCCGGCAACAATGACGCTTCGTGGGATCAGGGGAATTCGCATCAATTCACTCCGTTTAGTGTCCAGGGTGCAGGTGACTTTCCGCAGGTTTGGTCAGTGTGGCAGGTCCTTCCTTACAGGACGACTCAGCTAAATTCAGAATCTTTGCATTTTCAGCCGTAAGGCTAGGGCGGCTATCCGCGACATAGCCGCTGCTGCTAACCTCGAAGGCATCGTGATGCCTTGGCCCTGAGCCAGCGAGAAGCGTCTTGCTACTGACGCACGGCGAGATCGTGACGTCTGTTGCCCAGGCCCCTGTGCCCTACCGAGTCGAGAAGGAGAGACGGGTGACCCGTAAAAAATGGATATTGCTGGCAGTGATCGCTCTCGCGGTTGTCGCCTTCTTCGCCACCGGCGCCAACGATGCCTTTACTCTGGAGGCCATCAAGTCGCAGCAAGCGCAGTTTCAGCAGTGGTTCCATGACGACCCATGGACCGTGGCGGGAGGCTTTTTCGCGATCTACGTACTGATGGCTGCCCTGTCGCTGCCAGGGGCGGGATTGCTGACACTGCTGGCCGGTGCACTGTTTGGCTTCTGGGCTGGGCTGTTGCTGGTGTCGTTTGCCAGTTCTCTGGGCGCAACGTTGGCGGCACTGATTGCCCGGACGTTGCTGCGACAGAGTCTGGAAGCGCGCTTTTCCCGGCAGCTCTCGCGGATCAATGCCGGCATTGATCGAGAGGGGCCTTTTTATCTCTTCACCCTGCGTCTTATCCCCATCTTTCCTTTCTTTGTGATCAACCTGGTGGTGGGGCTGACCCGGATGCGTCTGCCGACCTTCTACTGGGTCAGCCAGCTTGGCATGTTGCCGGGAACCGCCGTGTTCGTGAACGCCGGGCGTGAGCTCGGGGATCTGGATTCGTTGTCGGGGATTCTGTCGCCGGGTCTGGTGTTGTCGTTCGTGCTGATTGGCCTGTTCCCTTGGCTTGCCAAGGCGCTGGTGGGCGTGCTCAAGCGTCGTCGCCTGGCGTCAGCTTATCAGCGTCCAGCTCGCTTCGATCGCGACATCGTGGTCATCGGGGCGGGGTCTGCTGGCCTGGTAGCGAGCTATATCGCGGCGGCGGTGAAGGCCAAGGTGACACTGGTCGAACGCCATCGCATGGGTGGCGACTGTCTCAATACGGGCTGCGTTCCGTCCAAGGCATTGATCCGCGCCGCCCGTGCGGCGGAGGACATCCGTCGGGCGCCTGCCTATGGCGTAAGCGCTGGCGAGCCCCAGGTAGATTTCGCCGCGGTGATGGGGCATGTACACGGTGCCATCGCTGAGGTGGAGCCCCATGACAGCCCTGAGCGTTATCGGGGGCTTGGTGTGGATGTGGTCGAGGGGGAGGCACGGCTTCTTGACCCCTGGCGCGTGCAGGTGGGGGAGCAGGTGCTGACCACGCGGCATGTCATTATTGCCAGCGGCGCGCGGCCCAGGGTTCCGCCGCTTCCGGGAATCGACGACATTGAGGTGTTGACGTCGGATAACCTGTGGCAGTTGACCTCGCTGCCCAAGCGACTGGTCGTGCTGGGGGGAGGCCCGATCGGCAGCGAGCTGGGGCAGAGTTTCTCTCGGCTGGGCAGTCAGGTCTCGCTGGTCGAAATGGGGCCTCAGCTGCTGCCCCGTGAGGATTCGGATGTGGCGCGTGAAGCGGCAGCCGGGCTTGAAGCCAGCGGTGTGCACCTGTATCTGTCGACCCGAGCGCTCAAGGTGCTGGCAGGCGACAACGGCGAGCACCGTCTTGAGGTAGAGATCAACGACGGTGGAGAGACCCGGATTGAGCACTTGGCCTTTGACCAGCTGCTGGTGGCGGTAGGGCGCCAGGCGAACGTAGAGGGGCTGGGCCTCGAGGCGCTGGGCGTAGGCACTCGCGATAATGGCACCCTGGATGTGGACGGTGGTCTGCAGTCCATTCTGCCGAATGTCTGGGCGTGTGGTGATGTGGTCGGGCCTTTCCAGTTGACCCATGCCAGCGCCCACCAGGCGTGGCATGCCACCGTCAACGCGCTGTTCGGTGAATTCAAGCGATTCACGGTGAGCTACAAGGCACTGCCCGCCGTGACCTTCTGTGACCCTGAAGTGGCCAGGGTCGGTCTCAACGAGCGTGAGGCCGAGGAACAGGGCGTTGCCTTCGAGGTGACGCGCTATGAACTGTCAGAACTGGACAGGGCCATCGCTGAAGGTGATACGACTGGCTTCGTCAAGGTGCTGACCGTACCTGGCAAGGACCGCATCCTTGGGGCAACCATAGTGGGTGCCGGAGCAGGAGAGATGCTGGCGGAATTCACTCTAGCGATGACGCGTGGCATCGGGCTCAACAAGCTGCTGGGGACCATTCACCCTTATCCGACCCACTCCGAAGCGGTCAAGGCGGCCGCTGGTGTCTGGAAGAATGCCCATAAGCCCGAACGTGTGCTTGGCTACCTTGAGCGTTACTTCCGCTGGCGTAGAGGTGGCGCCGAGGCGGATCAGGCCGCGTCATCCGGGGAGGCCGACGCGGTGACCAAGTCGGACGGCGCGACGCGAGCTGCCAACGATACCGCGGCCTAGTCCCTGACGAGCGAGTCACTCAAGAGCGCACGGCGGAGGTTTCCGCCGTGCGCCTTTTCACCCTTGATACCCTTCCTCTTACCGAGACTGATAATGCTAGATCGCTGGACCATGCCGAAAACCCAAGGGCCCCTGAAGCCTCTGGTCACACTGCTTCAGCGTGCCCAGGTACGCCCAGATCACGTGACCTTGGCAGGCTTCGCCATCGGCATGCTGGCGCTGCCGTTGCTGGCGATTCAGGCCTACGGTTGGGCGCTGCTGGCAATTGTCTTGAATCGTGTGGCAGACGGTCTCGATGGAGCTCTGGCGCGCCGCTTGGACATTGCGTCCGATGCGGGAGGTTTTCTTGATATCGGCCTCGACTTCGTTTTCTACGCGAGCGTCGTGCTGGGGTTTGCTCTGGCCGATAGCGAGCAGAATGCGCTGCCGGCGGCCTTGTTGCTGTTCGCTTTCATCGGCACGGGGACATCATTTCTGGCCTTCGCCATCATGGCGGCCCGACATGATCTGGAGCGTCCACGCTTTCAGCGCAAAGCCTTCTATTACCTCCACGGATTGACGGAGGGTACCGAAACCGTGCTGGCGTTGATCGCCTTTTGTCTGTGGCCCGGTCACTTCCCGACGTTGGCGGTCGTCTTTGCAGGGGCGTGTCTGCTGACGACGGCCACGCGACTCTGGGGCGGTTATCACACCCTGAAGGCGATCTCTCCCCAGTCATCGCCCAATCCCTGATCGCGCGTCGCCACTATTCTCGTAAAGGCAGGGCAGCGACAGGAAGGGGAGGCGACCTAAGGGGCAACCCTATCGTCATCATAGGGTGGCAACAGGGTAACGACTGGGTAGCGAAAGGGTAGCGAAAGGCTAACAACAGGCTAACAACAGGGCAGCGCTATCAGGCATTGAGCGCCAGCAGGGAGAAGACGCCAGCGCGGGCCTTCTGCTGAGCAGTGCCCAGACATGCAAAAGGACAGCCTAAGCTGTCCTTTGCTGCCCTGTCAGGGCTAAGCCGATTCGCTGATCCTGGGATCTAGCGCTGGCTCAATACACCGCGATGTCGCTGCGGGTAAAGCGCAGCAACGCGGTGATCGTGGCGAGCCTTAGTGCTCGTGGCCGCCTTCACCGTGCACGTGGCCGTGCTCGATTTCTTCCTGGCTAGCCTCACGAACTTCGGCGATCTCCACGTCGAAGTTCAGGTTTTGGCCTGCCAGCGGATGGTTGCCGTCAACGGTAACCGTATCGCCTTCCACCTGGGTCACGGTGACCATCAGCGGACCGCCTTGGGTCTGGGCTTGGAACTGCATGCCCGGCTCGATGCTCTCGACGCCCTGGAAGGCATCGCGCGGCACTTCCTGGACCAGTTGCTCCTGGACCTCACCGTAACCTTCGGCGGGAGCGACCTTGGCGTTGACCTTGTCGCCTGCGGCCTTGCCTTCGAGTTCCTTTTCCAGACCCGGAATAATGTTGCCGGCGCCGTGGAGGTAGGTCAGCGGCTCGCGGCCTTCCGAGCTGTCCAGCACTTCACCTGCGTCATTGGTCAGGGTGTAGTGGAACGCGACAACGGAATTCTGCGCAATTTGCATTGATGAACCTTTGGTGAGTGCGTGTGAGGACGCATGGTAACGCGACGGTGCGGGGGCTGTCAGGGGAATGGGACATTTTTCACCTTACGTGGTCATATCCTGAGCAGGATTCACGCGGGTGCCCACCCATGGTGCTGTTGCGCAGTGCCGATGGTGGGGATACCCTCAGGGGAGATTTTTCATCCTGCCTTCCACGCTGTTTTTGCGGAGCTACGATATGACATCGCTACTTATCTGGGTGCTGGCCTTTGCGGTATTGCTGGCGGTTATGATCAAGTCCTGGGAGAAAGGGCTTGGGTGCGTGCTCGACGGGCTGTTGCCGTCGGTACTGCGCAGTGACGACGATCGCTGGATCTGGTGCCCGGCCCTGGCGGTTCTGGGCGCTACCTTTATCGTCTTCCCCATCGATATGCTGATGACCCTGCTGGTGATTGGCGTCATTGCTCTGGTGGCCTGCAAGCTGGGCTGCTGGGTCATGGGCAAGGTGCATTGACCCAGTTCTGTGACGCCCTGACGGCGGAAGGGGCGTTAGGCTGTTGATGGTGAAGCGCCTGCCAAGCGCACGCGAGATACACAAACACCCCATAGCGACGCTATGGGGTGTTTGTGTGTTGGCTTGGTCTAATGGCGGGAGGAGGCCATCTCAAGCATGTCGGCTCAGTAAGGAGCAACGCTCTGGCGTGAACCACTGCCAATCAAGCGGACGCGCTGACCGACCTGGAAGGCCTGATCTGCTTTCTGCACAATGACTACGGTCTGGCCAGTGTCCTTGCGAATCTCCATCTCCCAGGCATCGGTGCGGTTGACGCCTTTTTCGATCTGGTTACCTGCGACTGCACCGCCGATGGCGCCCGCGGCAGTGGCGATGGTGCGTCCGGAGCCTCCGCCGACCTGGTTGCCGAGAAGACCACCGATGATGGCACCCCCGCCGGTGCCGAGAATGCCACTGGCAGCGCTGTCGCCTTGAATCTGCACGCGGCGCAGGGCGGTGATGGTGCCGACCTGGACATTCTGGGCTGTCTGCGCCTGATTGCCAGAGTAAACGTTGCCGGAGTATTGGTTGGTGGCAGTACAGCCTGCCAGCGTCAGAGCGCTGATGGCGAGGACGGGCAGCAGTGTGATCTTCATGGGTGTTCTCCTTGAATGCAGTTGCGTCGCAGCAGGGCGTTCTGCCCGGGATGATGGCGTAGCCCTTGGCTTGCGAAACGCTGTTCGATAATAGTCTAGTGCCTCATTAGAAGCTATCACAGGGTTTTGGTTCCCGCTTACCGGGCCACTCCCGACGCTTGTTGGGCCGAAAGCGCCCCAGCGGTGACTCGCCGTCGATAAGGTAATGTCGCAGTGCTGGCGCTTTCCTGACAACAAGAGTGTGCTGGCGCGCCTGTCCTTGGCTAGCGTTGATGCAAGAAGATGTTGATGCAAGAAGATGTTGATGCAAGGAGCTCTGTGCAGCGCATCTCAAGCAGCAGGGAGACGAAAGGGCACTGAAAATGTTCGCCGGTGTGTCTGCCCAGACGAGTGCGCCCCGAACCGCCACTTGGCAGTCCGGGGCGCCGCAGCCCAATCTACCGCTTTTTAGCCGAACTGGTTCATGGTGTTGTCCTTGCCGCCAGCCTTGAGTGCGGCATCACCGTGGAAGAACTCCTTGTGGTCATCGCCAATGTTGGAGCCGGCCATGTCCTGATGCTTGACGGTGGCAATCCCCTCGCGAATTTCGCGACGCTGCACCCCGGCAACGTAGGCCAGCATCCCCTCGTCACCGAAGTAGCCCTTGGCCAGCGTGTCGGTGGACAGCGCGGCTGTGTGGTACGTCGGCAGCGTGATGAGATGGTGGAAGATACCGGCTTCCCGGGAGGCATCACGCTGGAAGTTGCGTGTCCACTCGTCAGCCAGCTGACCCAGCTCCGTTTCGTCGTAGCGCGCATTCATCAGGTCGGCGCGATCGTAGGCAGACACATCCTTGCCTTCGCTCTCCCAGGCGTCGAAGACCTGCTGGCGGAAGTTCAGCGTCCAGTTGAAGGACGGTGAATTGTTGTAGACCAGCTTGGCATTGGGCACCGCTTCGCGAATGCGGTTGACCATGCTGGCGATCTGCCCGACGTGGGGCTTCTCGGTCTCGATCCACAGCAGGTCGGCTCCGTTTTGCAGGCTGGTGATACAGTCCAGCACGACCCGGTCTTCACCGGTGCCGGGCTTGAATTGATACAAGCCGGACGCCAGTCGCTTGACCTTGACCAGTTTGCCGTTCTGCTTGATGACCACGTCGCCGTTGTCGATATCACTGGCAGAGGCAATCTCATCGCCATCCAGGAAGCTGTTATACTGATCGCCAAGATCGCCAGGCTCCTGAGTGACTGCGATCTTCTGGGTCAGACCGGCACCGAGAGAGTCGGTTCGGGCCACGATGACACCATCATCGACGCCCAGTTCGAGGAAGGCGTAGCGCACGGCGTTGATCTTGGCGATGAAGTCCTCGTGGGGCACCGTGACCTTGCCGTCCTGATGTCCGCACTGCTTCTCGTCAGACACCTGGTTCTCGAGCTGAATGCAGCAGGCGCCTGCTTCAATCATCTTCTTGGCCAGCAGGTAGGTCGCTTCGGCGTTGCCGAAACCGGCGTCGATATCGGCGATGATCGGCACCACGTGGGTCTGGTGGCTGTCGATCTGCTGGGTCAACTCCTCGACCTTGGCGTCGTCGCCGGCCTGTTGGGCGTCATCCAGGGCGCGGAAGAGGTGGTTGAGCTCCCAGGTGTCAGCTTGACGCAGGAAGGTGTAGAGCTCCTCGATGAGGGCGGCGACGCTGGTCTTTTCGTGCATGGACTGGTCGGGCAGAGGTCCGAATTCGCTGCGCAGGGCGGCGACCATCCAGCCGGACAGGTAGAGGTAACGACGCTTGGTCGTGCCGAAGTGCTTCTTGATGGAGATCAGCTTCTGCTGGCCGATGAAGCCATGCCAGCAGCCCAGGGACTGGGTGTAGTTGGCGCTGTCAGCATCATAGGCGGCCATGTCTTCACGCATGATGGCGGCGGTGTAGCGAGCGATATCGAGGCCGGTGCGAAAGCGATTCTGCACGCGCATGCGGGCAGCGCTGTGCGGGTCGATGTTGTCCCACTTGCCGCGTTGGGCTTCACGAAGCTGGGTCAGTGTCTTCAGTTCTTCACGAAAGGTCATGGTCTGGCCGTCCTGATGTTGTGATGAAGCGACTATCGCGGTGCCACATGCAGCACACTGCCTCTGTTCTCGCTGCCAGTCCTGTCGTTGCCCAGTGCTGGCATCGGTGTCGTGCTGATTCAGTGCCATGCAGCAGAAGTGCTGTCCGCCTTATGCTGCATCTGCGAAGTGTAGTCGTATTTTTCGACCCAGCCAGTGAACGATACTGCAGCCGTGGTCCCGTTTCGGCGCGGCGGATCAGGATGACTACAAAGTAGGCGAGTTACCTTCCTGTAGCGGCCCTTCGTCCGCGCCATGGAACAGACTATGGCCCAGCAGCATGAGGGTTTGCTATTGGTACTTGGGGTAATACAACGTTGTAGTCCGACTACAGGAATGCGTCATTGCGAGTTATTCCTGTAGTCGAATTTCCTGAGGTGTCAGGGTGGGGAAGGGATCAGGTGGCAAGCGTTAATGTCATGTTGCGATGCGGTATTCCGGCATCGAGGAAGACCTCGCCTTCCGCGACAAAGCCAAGGGCTTCATAGAAGCCAAGCGCCTGTGTCTGGGCGGCGAGCTCGACCTGGCTGAAGCGTTGTTCGCGTGCGGCATCAATGGCTGCTCGCATCAGGGCAACGCCAACGCCAAGTCCGCGGGCTTCGGCCAGGACGGCAACGCGACCGATGTGGCCGTCCGGCAGCAACCGGGCAGTCCCCAGCGCCTGCTCACCGCGGATGGCCAGAAAATGCAGGCATTGTGGGTCTCGACCGTCCCATTCCTCCTCCAGGGGAACGTTCTGCTCGATAACGAATACGCGGTGGCGAATCTCGCTGGCAGCCTCGCCAAGCTGCTCCCAGCCTCCGTGCTGTATGGTGACCTCAGTCATGGTCCTCCTCCTCGTCCCATTCGTCGTCTGTGACAGGCCAGCCCAGGCTACCGGCGTCCACCAGCTTGACCAGTACCCGCGGGGCATCGGAGTGATCCAGCAGGCTGGCATCGAACTCGTTACGGCCTGCGATGTCTTGCGCCAACGCCAGATCGCATTCGATCCCGTCGCCGTCGGCGAATAAGGTGGCTCGGTCGGCGCTGATGGCATGCCAGGCAAAGCGCGAGCCAGGCGCGGTGACCAGGATGTCGCCTTCCTGTAGTGCAGTGACAAGCTCATCCTCAGGGGTGGGCGTGTCGCTGGGGGCGAGCTGGTCGACATACTTGGGCTGGGTCATCACCCGGCCAAACCATTGTGCCAGCTGAGCGGGGTCGTCAATGGTGTCGAGAATCAGCGCTCGCATGCGCTCCAGCGCGGCGCTGTCGAGCTCTCCAGGATCCGTGGACGGTGGCATGCCGGCATCGCTGTAGCGCTTGGACGCTGGCTGCTGCTCACCCAGGTAGTCGGCAAAGGAGGTGATCGCTTCATCGGCAGACGGGGCTCGAAAGCCGACGGAATAGGTCATGCAGTCATCCGACTGGCTGACCCCATGATGCGCCCAGCCCGGGGGCAGGTAGAGCATATCACCGGGTTCCAGTACCCAATCGTGGTCGGGGTCGATGTCGAATGTCTCGAGGATACGTAGATCGATGCCCTTGATGATCGGTGCATCGTCCGCCACCTTGCCCCCCAGCTGCCAATGCCGTTGACCACTGCCCTGGACAAGAAACACGTCGTACTGGTCGACGTGGGGCCCCACGCTCCCGCCGGGAGGGGCATAGCTGACCATGATGTCGTCCAGTCTCCAGCGTGGCAGGAAAGAAAACTCTTCCAGCAACGCCGCGACGTCCGGCACGTAGTGGTCGACCGCCTGCACCAGCAGGGTCCAATCCTGTTCCGGCAAGCGTGCGAAGGTGCTGTCATCGAAGGGGCCGTGGCTGACCTGCCATGCACTCTCGGGGCCCTGTTCTTCCACCAGACGCGCCTCGACATTGTCTTCACAGGCAAGTCCTGCCAACTCATCGGGAGACAGGGGGTTGTCGAAGTCAGGGAAGGCGCCACGAATCAGCAGTGGCGCCTTCTGCCAGTAGTCCCGGAGAAAATCGGCGGCTGACAGGCCGCCGAGCAGGGTAAGAGGGGTATCGGCTGACATGATGATTCCTGATGATGGTGAGAAGCGGCTCGCTGGGCAGTCGAGCATGTGATGAGTGCAAGGGCAAGGACTGAATACGCCTCACCCCACCATAGGGTGGGGTGAGAACGGGTCTGACAGCTGCCGCGAGCACAGCAACGTCGCGAACAGACGCTGCGTGAGGCCGCCGCCGGGTCAGTGGCGAGGCAGCGCCTGGGCCTGTGCCACGGCATTGCCGATGTAGCTGCCTGGGGTCAGTTGCTTGAGCTCTGCCTTGACGGCTTCCGGTAGCTCGAGGCCGTCGATGAAGGCGGCGAAACCGGCCTGATCGATGCGCTTGCCGCGGGTCAGTTCCTTGAGCTTTTCGTAGGGCTTTTCAATGCCGTAACGACGCATGACGGTCTGAATCGGCTCCGCCAGCACTTCCCAGCTGGCGTCGAGATCTTCTGCCAGGCGCTGGGGGTTGGCTTCCAGCTTGCTGATGCCCTTGAGCGACGCCTGGTAGGCAATCAGGCCATAGGCCAGACCGACGCCGAGGTTTCTCAGCACGGTGGAGTCCGTCAGGTCCCGCTGCCAGCGGGAGATCGGCAGTTTCTGGGCCAGGTGAGCAAGAATGGCATTGGCCAGGCCCAGGTTGCCTTCGGAATTCTCGAAGTCGATCGGGTTGACCTTGTGGGGCATGGTCGAGGAGCCAATCTCGCCGGCCACGGTGCGCTGCTTGAAGTAGCCCAGCGAGATGTAGCCCCAGACATCACGGTCGAAGTCGATCAGGATGGTGTTGAATCGGCAGACCGCATCGAACAGCTCGGCGATGTAGTCGTGAGGCTCGATCTGGGTGGTGTACGGGTTGAAGGTCAGACCCAGGCCTTCGACAAAGGTGCGAGCATTGGCCTCCCAGTCGATGTCCGGGTAGGTCGCCAGGTGAGCGTTGTAGTTGCCGACCGCACCGTTGATCTTGCCCAGCACCTCGGCGCTTTCGATCTGCTTGAGCTGGCGACGCAGACGGTAGGCCACGTTGGCCATTTCCTTGCCCAGCGTCGTGGGGCTGGCGGTCTGGCCGTGGGTGCGCGAGAGCATCGGCACTTCAGCGTGCTCGGCTGCCAGTCGTGCAACCTCGTCGGCCACCTGGCGCATGGTGGGCAGCAGGCTGTCCAGGCCATCGCGCAGCATTACCCCGTAGGACAGGTTGTTGATGTCCTCGCTGGTACAGGCGAAGTGCACGAACTCGGTGACGGCATGCAGCTCTGCGTTGTCGGCGATCGCTTCCTTGATCCAGTACTCCACCGCTTTCACATCGTGGTTGGTGGTGCGTTCGATGTCCTTGATGCGTGAAGCGTCTGCTTCGCTGAAGTTCTTTACCAGGCCGTCCAGGAAGGCGGTGGCTGCGGCCGACAATTCCGGCACCTCGGTGATCTGGGGGTGAGCGGCGAGGCGCTCGAGCCAACGGATCTCGACGGTGACGCGGGCACGAATCAGGCCAAATTCGCTGAAATGCTCGCGCAGGGATTCGGCCTTGCTGCCGTAGCGGCCGTCGACGGGGGAGAGGGCGGTCAGTGCGGAGAGTTGCATGGTGTGGTTCCGGTGGGGTAGGTACAGGGTAGAGTGTCGAAGCGATATCGTTATAGCGAGTCCAGGGCACGCTTGAGGCTGCCTCGCTGGAAGACCAGCTTCCAGCGTCGCCCGCCCTGCTGGTGCCACAGCAGGCCGAAGCGGATGCCGGACAGCAGGCACGCCCGCACTCGCTCGGGCATCATTCGGCTCTGCAGCAGGGAGGGGTCGCCCTGGACCACGATGCGGTTCTTGAAGGTCGACAGGGTCTGCTGGTAGGCCTCGCCGAGGCTAGCCACCACGTTTTCGTGGGTGGGGCCGAAGTGTTCGGCCTGGCCCTGAATGCGGGTCAGGTGAGCGCCGAGCTCATCCATCATGGCGGGCTGGTTGCGCAGCTTGTTCATCAGCAGCATCAGGCTGAAGCCGTAGCGCATCACCACCGGATTGGCCTGCCGGCGACCCAGGACGCCGTCCAGCGTCTCCAGGCCCAGCCGCAGGTTGTTCGGGTGTCCACCGTAGATCGATTCGAAGGTGGGAGGGTTGGTCACCAGGGTGGCGTTGATCTGAGTGTCCCAGGCGCGACTGTCCACTTGGCCGGTGCGGGCAAGGTCATCCACCAGATGAGCCGCCTGGAACACGCCCGCCATGGCAATGGCCTGGCGGGCAGCCGGGGATTCCGGCGCGCGGTGAATAGGTACCGAATCGGTCATGCCGCGCGCTCCTTGGCGTTCCAGGTGTGTCGGATGACGCCGCCACCGAGGCAGACATCTCCGTCGTAGATGACCAGTGACTGGCCGGGTGTCACGGCGCGTTGAGGCTCATCGAAGTACACCTCGACACCGCCGTCTGCCATGCTGGTCAGCGTGCAGGGCACGTCCTCCTGACGGTAGCGCGTCTTGGCAGTGAAGCGACCCTGCTGGCAGGGAGCGTGACCGGCTACCCAGTCCATGGCTTCAGTGGCCAGGCTGTCGGTGTAGAGCAGAGAGTGATGCTTGCCTTGCACGGCCACGAGGACATTACGCTCCAGATCCTTGCCAGCCACGTACCAGGGGTCCTCGGAGTAGTTGGCGAGGCCGCCGATACCGAGCCCCTGACGCTGTCCCAGGGTGTAGTACATCAGTCCCATATGTTCGCCGATGTCGTCACCATCAGGTGTCTCGATGCGGCCGGGCTGAGCCGGAAGATACTGCTTGAGGAAATCGCTGAAGCGTCGTTCGCCGATGAAGCAGATGCCCGTGGAGTCCTTCTTCCTGGCGGTGACCAGACCGTGGCGCTCGGCAATGGCACGAACTTCCGGCTTTTCGATCTCGCCCACAGGGAACAGCGTGCGGGCGATGGCCGCTTCCGGCACCGCGTGCAGAAAATAGCTCTGGTCCTTGTTGCCATCCAGGCCCTTCAGCAGGCGAGGACGGCCATCGCGCTCACCGCGGCGGACATAGTGGCCGGTGGCGATCATCTCGGCTCCCAGCATCTCTGCGTAATCAAGGAACACCTTGAACTTGATCTCGCGGTTGCACAGGATATCCGGATTCGGCGTGCGGCCAGCCTTGTACTCTGCCAGGAAGTGCTCGAACACATTGTCCCAGTATTCAGCGGCAAAATTGGCGGTATGCAGGGGGATGTCGAGTCTTTCGCACACGGCCTGGGCGTCCGCCAGATCCTCCATGGCGGTGCAGTATTCGGTGCCGTCGTCCTCGTCCCAGTTCTTCATGAACAGACCTTCTACCTGATATCCCTGTTCGATCAGGCGCAGTGCGGAAACGGAGGAATCGACTCCGCCGGACATGCCGACGATGACTTTGCCGTTGGACGCTGACATAACAACTCTCGGGGTGGTGGTGCAGGGGCGGAGATTATACACGAAATGCGGCGCTCAACCGAAGCCTCACCGCTCGTGGAGCACGTCCATGGGAAAGGTCTTGCCAGCCAGGGCATCGCGGATACGTTTAAGCACCAGAGGGCTGCGTAGACGTCCGTCCCGATCCAGTGCTTCGATTTCTTCCAGGGTCAGCCAGTGGATGGCGTGGATATCGCGGTCAAGCTCGGTACCCAGGTGGGCCAGCGCCATGCCCAGAAACGCGTGGCTGTGAAACGCCTTGCCGTCCTTGGTCTGATACACGTACATGCCCAGATAGTCGGTGATACCCACCCGCCAGGCGGTCTCCTCGGCGACTTCACGCAGTGCGCCATCGCGAATGCGCTCACCGGGTTCCAGATGGCCTGCGGGCTGATTGAACAGGGTATGAGGGCCGCCATGGTCCTCTTCCACCATCAAGAAGCGCCCGGCGCGTTCGACCACGGTGGCCACGGTCACATAAGGGGTCCATCGCATTATCGGCGTCTCCTCGCTGGGGATGCGGTTCTCGGGCGCTTGGGTGCATGCAGCGTCTGACGCTGCCATTGCCCCGGCGCCAGCCCGTCCAGGTTCCATGGGCCAATGGCCACCCGTACAAGTCTAAGTGTGGGGTACCCGACGTGTGCTGTCATTCTGCGCACCTGGCGGTTTCGCCCTTCGCTGATGGTCAGCTCCAGCCAGCAGGTATCAGGATGGCGTTTCGGGTCGAGAGGTGGCTCACGCTCCGGCAGGCCGCTGTGGACAAGGCGTCGTACCTTGGCAGGTCGGGTCGGTCCGTCCTTGAGCGTGACGCCTTTTGCAAGGGCGTCCAGAGCGCGCTGATCCGGCTGTCCTTCAACCAGCACACGGTACGTCTTGGGCTGCTTGTGGCGGGGGTGGCTGATACGATGAATCAACTCACCGTCGTCGCTGAGCAACAAAAGACCCTCCGAGTCGTAGTCGAGACGTCCGGCAGGGTAGATGTCGGGTACATCGATGAGCGACGCCAGCGTATCGCGTCCCTGCTCATCGGTGAACTGGGACAGCACGCGGTAGGGCTTGTGCAGCAGGTAGAGTTGACTCATGGGCTGGCTCGGTAGTCCTGACGAGGCCCGTCTGACGGGGCTCGTGCGGTCATTTGCAAAGATTGTCGACAAAGCCTACTCCGGGCGCTGGGGGTAATGCTATACTCCGCGCTCCACTGAATAGACCTGACAGGGGAGTTCTCAATGGGTTTCCAGAAAATTGTCGTCCCTGAGGGCGGCGAAAAGATCACCGCTAACGCCGACAACAGCCTGAATGTGCCGAACAACCCGATCATCCCGTTCATCGAGGGTGATGGTATCGGTGTCGACGTCACCCCGGCGATGAAGATCGCCATCGACGCCGCTGTGCAGAAGGCCTACAACGGCGAGCGCAAGATCCACTGGATGGAAGTCTACGCCGGCGAGAAGGCCACCCACGTCTATGACGCGGACACCTGGCTGCCGGAAGAAACCCTGGAAGCGGTCAAGGAATACATCGTTTCCATCAAGGGCCCGCTGACCACGCCGGTGGGCGGTGGTATCCGCTCCTTGAACGTCGCACTGCGCCAGAAGCTGGACCTGTATGTCTGCCAGCGTCCGGTGCGCTGGTTCGAAGGCGTGCCGAGCCCGGTCAAGAAGCCCGCTGACGTCGACATGGTTATCTTCCGCGAGAACTCTGAAGATATCTATGCCGGTATCGAGTGGAAGGCGGGTACCGCTGAGGCCGACAAGGTCATCAAGTTCCTGCGCGAAGAAATGGGCGTGACCAACATCCGCTTCCCCGAGGGTTGCGGCATTGGCGTCAAGCCGGTGTCCGAGGAAGGCACCAAGCGTCTCGTGCGCCAGGCCCTGCAGTACACCATCGACAACGACCGCGAGTCGCTGACCCTGGTGCACAAGGGCAACATCATGAAGTTCACCGAAGGCGCCTTCAAGGATTGGGGCTATGAGCTGGCCAAGGAAGAGTTTGGCGCTGAGCTCCTCGATGGCGGCCCCTGGATGACTTTCAAGAACCCGAAGACCGGCAAGGACATCGTGGTCAAGGACGTGATCGCTGACGCGATGCTGCAGCAGATCCTGCTGCGTCCGGCCGAATATGACGTCATCGCGACCCTGAACCTGAACGGTGACTACCTGTCCGACGCTCTGGCGGCTGAAGTCGGCGGCATCGGTATTGCTCCGGGCGCCAACATCTCCGACACCACTGCCATGTTCGAAGCGACTCACGGTACTGCGCCGAAGTACGCTGGCCAGGACAAGGTCAACCCGGGCTCGCTGATCCTGTCTGCCGAGATGATGCTGCGTCACATGGGCTGGGTCGAGGCTGCTGATCTGGTACTGAAAGGCATGGAGAAAGCCATCAGCAAGGGCGAAGTCACCTATGACTTCCACCGCCTGATGGAAAATGCCACGCTGTTCAAGTGCTCTGAGTTCGGTCAGGCTGTCGCTGACAACATGTAAGCGACTGCACCGAGCGACGAGCCGTCCTGCTCGTTGTCAGTGCTGACAGACAAGGCCCTCGCCCTCGCCGGCGAGGGCCTTTTGCATTTTGTCCGCGTAGAGGGTGAAAGCCGCGTCGGGATTCCCGATAATGAGAGGGAACCCTACCGCGCCCCAGACGTCCAATGCTCGACGCGGGTGAGCGCGGGCACCCGATTGACAGTGTGAGGCCTATGTTCAACGCAAGAGACGAGGATCCGCTCTGGATCCAGATGCCGGTGGCAGGAATGACGCGTCCGCCGGGAGAACCCGACGAACAGGACGACGGTGACCTGGCCACTCAGGAAGCCGATCCTGAGTTAGCCAAGCCACCCATGTATAAGGTTGTCTTGCATAATGACGACTTCACCCCCATGGAGTTTGTGGTGGAGGTTCTCAGGACGTTCTTTCACCTGGATAGCGAGACGGCCGTGCAGATCATGCTGACAGTGCACAGCCATGGCAAAGCCACCTGTGGCGTCTTTACCCACGACATTGCCGAGACCAAGAGTCACCAGGTCAACGAGTATGCCAGGGAGTGTCAGCATCCTCTGCTGAGCGATATAGAAGCGGCGGACTAGGTGGAATCCTGAGAATCGCTGATCTGCCTGTGATGTGGGCGCATGAGGCGGCACATGCGTTAACGGAGACGCGTCCTTCGTTGACGAAGAACTTGCAACGGCGCCATTTGTACCCGATGTTGATGGTGCCGGACCATAAAAGATCCGACGCAAGCCCTAGGCGGCGAGAAGGGGACTGCCATGCTGAGCAAAGAACTTGAACTGACCCTGAACACGGCCTTCACCGTGGCGCGCTCCAAGCGCCACGAGTTCATGACCGTGGAGCACCTGCTGCTGGCACTTCTGGATAATGCGTCAGCATCAGACGTGCTGCGTGCCTGCGGGGCCAACCTCGACAAGCTGCGGTCTGACCTGCAGGACTTTATCAATTCCACGACGCCGCTGATTCCGGAAGACCAGACCGAGCGCGAGACGCAGCCCACTCTTGGGTTCCAGCGTGTCCTGCAGCGTGCGGTCTTCCACGTGCAGTCTTCAGGCAAGAGCGAAGTGACGGGTGCCAACGTGCTGGTGGCCATCTTCTCCGAGCAGGAGAGCCAGGCGGTCTACTTCCTGAAGCAGCAGAACGTGGCCCGTGTCGACGCCGTCAACTATATCGCTCACGGTATTTCGAAGGTGACCGGTCACGGTCAAAGCCCGGCGGCATCGTCGCCGGAGGCAGAAGATGCTGAAGATGGCAGCACCGAGGCCGGCGGCAACCCGTTGACCGGGTTTGCTACCAACCTCAACGAACAGGCGCGTATGGGCAAGATCGATCCGCTGATCGGCCGTGACCACGAGCTTGAGCGTGTGGTGCAGATTCTGGCACGCCGTCGCAAGAACAATCCGCTGCTGGTGGGCGAGGCCGGGGTGGGCAAGACAGCCATCGCCGAGGGCCTGGCCAAGCGCATCGTCGAGGAGGACGTTCCCGACGTGATCGGGGATGCCGTCGTGTACTCCCTCGATATGGGCGCCCTGCTGGCGGGTACCAAGTATCGCGGTGACTTCGAGAAGCGCCTGAAGAGCCTGCTGGCCGAATTGCGCAAGTTGCCCAACGCGATTCTGTTCATCGACGAGATTCATACCGTGATCGGCGCGGGGGCTGCCTCTGGCGGGGTGATGGATGCCTCGAACCTGCTCAAGCCTCTGCTGTCTTCCGGCGAGTTGCGCTGCATCGGTTCGACCACCTTCCAGGAGTTCCGCGGGATCTTCGAGAAGGACCGGGCGCTGGCGCGTCGTTTCCAGAAAGTCGACGTCCTGGCTCCCTCGGTGGAAGACTCCATCAAGATCCTCAAGGGCTTGCGCTCGCGCTTCGAGGAGCATCACCAGCTCAAGTACACCGACGCTGCGCTCGACAGCGCGGCCCGCTTGGCCGATCGTTACATCAACGACCGCTTCCTGCCGGACAAGGCCATCGATGTCATTGACGAAGCGGGCGCTCACCAGCGCTTGCTGCCGCCCGAGATGCGTGTCGATACCATCGATGTGGATCAGGTCGAGGCGGTAGTCGCATCGATTGCTCGAATTCCGCCGAAGAGCGTGTCCAGCTCCGATCGCAAGCTGCTGGAGAATCTGGATCGCGATCTCAAGATGCTGGTGTTCGGCCAGGATGAGGCCATCGATAGCCTGGCGGCGGCGATCAAGCTCTCTCGCGCTGGGCTCAAGTCTCCTGACAAGCCAGTGGGCAGCTTCCTGTTTGCTGGCCCGACGGGAGTGGGCAAGACCGAGGTGGCTCGCCAGCTGGCGCAAATCATGGGCGTCGAGCTGCTGCGCTTCGACATGTCGGAGTACATGGAGCGGCACACCGTTTCACGTCTTATCGGCGCACCTCCTGGCTATGTAGGGTATGACCAAGGCGGCCTGCTGACAGAAGCAGTGACCAAACAGCCCCATTGCGTGCTGCTGCTGGATGAAATCGAGAAGGCACACCCGGAAGTGTTCAATCTGCTGCTGCAGGTGATGGATCACGGGCGTCTTACCGACAACAATGGTCGCGAGGCGGACTTCCGTCACGTCATCCTGATCATGACATCCAACGCGGGTGTAGAAATCGCGACGCGCCGCTCCATCGGCTTCCAGACCCAGGATCACTCCACCGATGCCATGGAGGCGATTCGCAAGACCTTTACACCGGAATTCCGCAATCGCCTGGACGGCATTATCCAGTTCTCGGCGTTGCCCAAGCCGGTGGTGCGCAACGTGGTCGACAAGTTCCTGGTGGAACTGCAGGCGCAGCTAGACGAGAAGCGTGTTCAGCTGGAAGTCGATGACGAGGCGAGAGATTGGCTTGCGACCATGGGCTATGACCCGGACATGGGAGCTCGCCCGATGGCAAGGTTGATTCAGGAGAAGCTGAAGAAGCCCTTGGCCGAGATGATCTTGTTTGGAGATCTGGCTGAGCACGGGGGTGTTGTCCATGTCAGCCTCGAAAGTGGCGAGTTGCATCTCTCCACCGATGTGGAGCTGGCCGATGCGCCCTGACTGAGCTCTCTGGTTTAGGCCGCAGCGAGTCTTGAGGACACCGCTGACGCAAGAGATGACGCCCTGTCTTATGACAGGGCGTTCTTGTAGGTATCGCCTGCTGGCTCGCTTGCCCACGGGACCGGGCAGCAAGGCGGCAGGGTGTGAAAAACGCAGGCGAGTTCCGGACACCAAGCGCCACCCTGCTACGTAAATCGTGGCAGGGGTGGGCTGCGCAGCAGGCGGCTTTTGCGCCAGGCTCCGGAGTTATCCAGCACCAGTGTCAGGTGTGCTCCAGCACTGGGCGATAGGGGCCGAATGCCGATGGGCATTGACCCGAATATCAGGGAGCTGCGCTTGCCGGCGAGGCGGGCACGCCCGACGGGCGCGATACCGGCAAGTGGCGTCTACGCAAAGCGCTGACGCCGGCCGATCTCAACGAGAACGGTATACGATGCGACCCTTGGACAGGTCATAGGGAGTCAACTCGACCTTGACCTTGTCCCCGGTCAGGATGCGGATGTAGTTCTTGCGCATCTTGCCCGAGATGTGGGCGGTGACCACGTGGCCGTTTTCCAGCTCGACCCGGAACATGGTGTTGGGAAGCGTGTCGACGACCACGCCTTCCATTTCAATATGGTCTTCGCGTGCCATATAGGCGAATCCTCGCATGTGTAGACAGAGTGATGCCCGACCGCGCGGCGCGACTGCCGTTACTCTGGTCAGGATAGCGCGATATTCTGCCGGATGCTGGGGCAGATGGCAAAGTGAGTTGCCTGAAAAAACGGCAGATGTCTAGGCTGAGGTCTGACGCCTTTGGCGTTTACCCTGTCTCTGGCATGCCATCGTTGCTGGCAGCATAGGCTGTCTGGATCGAGTGAGCAGTGGCGATCCTGGCGCGACTCAGGGCGGTACAGCGCCAGGCGTTCAGCCGTGTTCGGTAGGTACCAGCCGCCGCCATAGGCGTCCGTCCAGCCTTTCGAGGGGAGTGAAGTTGCTCTTGTAGCTCATCTTGCGACACGCCTCGATCCAGTAACCCAGGTACACGTGGTCAAGCCCTTTCGCCGACGCCATCTGGATCAGGGTGAGCACCGCCTGGGTGCCAAGGGATCGTCTCTCGAGGCTCTGCTCGGGGTCGAAGAAGGTGTAGATGGCTGACAGGCCGTGGCCGAGTTCATCGAAGGCGGAGACCGCCACCAGCCTGTCGTCGAGTCGCATCTCCAGCAGTCGGGCATAAGGCTGGTCGAGACTCAGAAAGGTGCGGTACTGTTCATGGCTTGGGGGGAACATGTCGCCATCGTGGTGGCGAGTGCAGATATAGCGCGCATAGAGATCATAGTGGGAAGAGTCGAAGCGGGCAGGTACCACGTCGACGGTCAGATCGGCATTGCGCCTCATCAAGCGTTTCTGGCTCCTGTTTGGGCGAAATTCCGCGACAGGAATCCGCACCGAGACACAGGCATGGCAGCCTTCGCAGTGGGGGCGGTACAGGTGAAGCCCGCTGCGCCGAAAGCCGAGAAGCGTCAGCGCATCATACACACTCGGCCCCGGCGATTCCTTGGGATCAAGGAACAGCGTGGTCGCCTCTTTTTCTGGCAGGTAGCTGCAAGCGTGTGGCACCGTGAGGAAAAACCTCAGGTCGCGGACCGGTTGCCGCGGTGTGTTGCTGCTCAAGGCGGCCGTCTCCCTGTCGGATGGCGTCTCGTCGGTCGTCAGGCAAAGGCATGACCCGCTGCAATGGTCTCAACTGCCGTGGTCTGAACTGCCGTGGTCTGAACTGCAATGACCTCAACTCAATGATTCCAACGGCAGGGGGGGCGTGGCGATGCACCCACTGCGATGGCAAGCGCCGAGTCAGACGTTGTCGACGCAAGCCACGTCAGCAAAGGACCACGCAGGCGTGACCAGAGCGTCTGTGTCCAGGCCATCCAGCCACTTCTCAAGATAGCCGATGAACTCGGATCGGGCGATACCTCTAGCGCCCAGGCTGGCCAGATGCGGGGTCTGCATCTGGCAGTCGATAAGCTTGCCGGCTCCCCGCTGCATCGCATGTGCCAGGTGGACCAGGGCGATCTTGGACGCGTCAGCCTCGCGACTGAACATGGATTCGCCAAAGAACACAGGACCAAGTGCTACACCATACAGCCCGCCTACCAGAGTGGTGTCACGCCATACTTCTACCGAATGAGCCACACCCATGCGGTGGAGTTGGTCATAGGCGCTGCGCATCTCGTCGATGATCCAGGTGCCATCCTGGTCGCCACCTCGGGGAGCAGCGCAGGCGGCAACCACCGACCTAAAGGCGCGATTGGCGGTGACCGTAAAACCTGCATTGCGGACGCGTTTGGCCAGACTCCGACGCACGCGCAGTTCGTCGGGACGCAGTACCATGCGAGGATTCGGACTCCACCACAGGATGGGCTGGTCATCGCTGTACCAAGGAAAGATGCCGCGACGATAGGCGGCAATCAACCATTCGGGGGTCAGGTCGCCCCCTGCAGCCAACAAGCCGTCGGGGTCGTCAAGGGCCGTCTCGACGCTGGGAAAGGCGACCGGGTAGGGGGATAGCCAGGGTAGCATGGGGCTCCCTTCAACAGGGTTTTTGATCAACAGGCGAGTGTGCCCCCAGATGGCGGCACGCTCAAGCCGTCTGGGGCCTATTCGCTCACCGGCTGGCTCGGTATCATGAGGGCCAGTCAGTAGGATGGAAGACGCCGCCATGGCGCAAGGGGAAGGCCATTTGAGTGCCAACAAGAAGTCTGTGTCGTCTCGAGCGACGGCGGCAGCTGCCAAGGAGACCGCCAAGAAAGTTGGCCTGCGTCTGCACGGCTCTGCCAGGGAAGGTGTCATCATCGTGCTGCTGGCCGCCTGTGTGTTCCTGCTGCTGGCACTGTTCAGCTTTGAACCTGCAGATCCTGGCTGGTCGAGCAGCGGTCCTGAAACCGACGTCGCCAACTGGATGGGGCCGATCGGCGCCTGGCTAGCCGACGTGCTGTACTCGCTGTTTGGGGTCAGTGCCCTGTGGTGGCCGGGAATGCTGGCGTTCGCGGCGTGGTATCTGATTCGCTCCCGGCGGGTCGAGTTTGAGTGGGATGCCACTGCGCTAGCCGTTCGCTGTGGCGGCCTGGTGCTGCTGCTGCTGGGATCGACGACTCTCGGCGCGCTGTATTTCAACCACCCGGAAAGTGTGTTGCCGTATTCCACTGGCGGCATACTTGGCGTGGGGCTGGTCGGTGCGCTGCGCCCGCTAGTCGGGTATGGCGGCACAGGGCTGCTGGCGGTCGTCGGGATTCTGGGCGGGATGCCACTGTTCACCGGCTTGTCCTGGCTGAACGTGATGGACGAGGCCGGTCATCGTTGCCTGCTGTTGGGGCGTTGGATCAAGGCGCGTTTCGCGGGCGGCAAGGATGCCTCCGACGAGGCCATCTCCGCGCGCAAGCAGGCCCAGGATCCGGCTCTTTCGGATGCTGAGGCGGATCGTGTGGAGTCATCGGTCGAGGACCACACCCAGCGCGACATTCAGGACGAAGACGAGCAAGACGGCGCCGCAACCAAGCCTGCCTGGTGGCAGCGCTTGCTGGGCCGTCGTCGCGATGTCGCCTCCGAGCGCCCGCAGTGGGACACCGAGGACGGCACCGATATTCCATGGGAGGTGGCGGAATCCACGCCGTCAGCCAAACAGCCGGGGGCTGCCTATACCGAACGACTGGCGACAGCCGGCCATAGCCGCGCGGCCACTGAGCCCTCCATTGGGCTGAGGGCAAGCAGGGAGGAGCCAGCGCCTGCCCTGGATGCTGATGAGCGTCATGGGCGTGCTCCCGCTGCTAGAGATTCTGTCAGCCCCTCTCGGGAACACGAAAGGGAGGCTGGGACAGCCGCTCGCCGTGAGCCGTCTTTTGGCAGTGCACCAACCTCAGCCCGCGAGCGCCGGGAGCCCACCCTGGGCGCGAGTCTCGGGGCAGACCCGAGTGACGATACGGTTGCGGGCTCGCCAACACGACCCTCCGCTGACGTCAGGCGTGACACCCGTCAGCCCGCGGAGCCAACGTTTGCCCTGCGCGCTGAGCGCGATGAGCCCGCCACCGGGGCTACAGTCCCTGAGCCGGCGGCCTCGATGCCCCATGAGACGCGCAGCGTGGCCCCAGAAAGCACCAGTGCCGAGGCCCAGGAGCGCAGGCTTGACGCTGACACCGCGCAGAGCGGCGTATCAGCCTCTCCGGCGCCTCAAGATCACGCGGGCCAGCGTGCAGCCGAAGATGCCGCTGACGCCGGTGCGACGACATCGCAGCCTCCGTCGCCGGCTCACGCCGAGGACGAAGCGCCACCTCAGGGCTCTGCTAATCAGAGCGCTGCTATTCAGGGACAGCACAGTACGAATCAGGGACAGCACAGTACGAACGCCCCGCAGCCGCCCAGCGAAGCTGCATCCTCCACAACTGCTCCCTCCACAGCTGGCGCTGCAGCTCCCGCTGCTGCTACCCCTGAAGCGCCTCAGCGCGAAGAAAGGCGGGCGGAGGATATCCCCGAGCCGGTGTTGCCAGACGACGGCGGCGCGCTGGCTGGTGGCGCCCTGGCGTCCAGCGCTGGACTGCTGTCGTCCACGCACGAGGCCCCTCGGCGGGTGGTGAGCGCTCACCATGACAGCGTGTCGCAGCCCACCGTGGACAGTCGGCAGCAGTCGTCTGTGACGGCGGCAGAGGCTCCGCCAAGGGGCGACGCCTCTTCAGCTGAGCCATCGGCCGAGGACCGCGGGCATGTCCACCACCAGGATAGCGATGCGCCGGTCACTCCCCATGTGGCGACAGCGGAGCAGGGGCGGGAAGCGGCCGATCAGGGCGGCCCGACGCTGTGGACCGTGGAGCACCTGCAGAACCAGCGTTCCGGCTTCGATGATCTGCCCGAACCCGATGGTGACTTGCCGGGTCTGCGACTGCTGACGCCGCCCGAGCCGCACCAGCCCAACTACACCGAAGAGCAGCTTGCCGACATGGCGGAGCTGCTGGAAATGCGCCTGCGCGAATATGGCGTGAAGGCCGAGGTGGTCGACACCTGGCCGGGTCCGGTCATCACCCGCTTCGAGATCAAGCCCGCAGCGGGAGTGAAGGTGTCCAAGATCAGCAATCTGGCCAAGGATCTGGCGCGTTCGCTGATGGTCAAGAGCGTCCGTGTGGTGGAGGTGATTCCAGGGCGTCCCACCGTGGGGATCGAGATTCCCAATCCCAACCGGGCCATGATTCGCCTGCGCGAGGTGATCGATTCGGATCGCTATCAGGACGAGGCCTCCGCTCTGACCATGGCATTGGGCCAGGACATCGGGGGAGCGGCGGTGGTCGCCAACCTGGGCAAGATGCCTCACGTGCTGGTGGCCGGTACGACCGGTTCGGGCAAGTCCGTCGGGGTCAATGCCATGTTGATCTCGATGCTGCTCAAGGCGACCCCTGACGAATTACGCCTGATCATGGTCGATCCCAAGATGCTTGAGCTGTCGGTCTACGACGGAATCCCGCATCTGCTGGCGCCTGTCGTCACCGACATGAAGGAAGCCGCCAACGCGCTGCGCTGGTGTGTGGCCGAGATGGAACGCCGCTACAAGCTGATGGCGGCCATGGGGGTGCGGAATATCGCCGGCTTCAACAGCAAGCTGGATGAAGCCGAGCGTGCCGGCGCCCAGGTGGCGGATCCGTTGTGGGAGCCTCAGCCGTGGGAAATGCATCAGACCCCTCCGGTGCTGGAAAAGCTGCCGTACATCGTGGTGGTGATCGACGAGTTTGCCGATATGTTCATGATCGTCGGCAAGAAGGTCGAGGAACTGATTGCTCGGCTGGCCCAGAAAGCGCGCGCCGCGGGTATCCATCTGGTGCTGGCGACCCAGCGTCCGTCCGTGGACGTGGTGACCGGCCTGATCAAGGCCAACATTCCCACGCGCATGGCCTTCCAGGTGTCGTCGCGAGTGGATTCGCGCACCATTCTCGACCAGGGCGGCGCTGAAAACCTGCTCGGTCACGGCGATATGCTCTATCTGCCGGCCGGCTCGGGCCAGCCCACTCGCGTTCACGGGGCCTTCGTCGACGATGACGAAGTTCACCGAGTGGTCGAGGACTGGAAGCGCCGTGGCGAGCCTGAGTACATTGACGAGATCCTGTCGGGGGGTGTCTCCGCCGATGCCTTGACCGGGCTGGAGGCTGAGGGCTCCGGTGACGACAGCGATGCCGAACAGGATGCGCTGTATGACGAGGCGGTGGCCTTTGTTACCGAGTCGCGGCGCGCATCTATCTCCGCCGTGCAGCGGCGTTTCAAGATCGGCTACAACCGGGCTGCGCGTCTGGTGGAAGCCATGGAAATGGCCGGTGTCGTGTCCTCCATGGGCACCAACGGCGGACGTGAAGTGCTGGCACCGCCTCCCGCAGGAGGCTAGCCCCCGATCGTCGCATGCGTCGCTTTTTGGCGACGCATGCGGCGCTACCATGAAACGACCATGCAATAGACGGTTGCGTTTGAGACCCATGGCAACTTGCCAGGCATACTGGGCTCAAAGGGACATGCCCGTTCATGCCGAAGCATCTTCGGCACGACAGGGAAATCGACCATATCGACGGAGAGACGCTATGCCTGCACGCCTTACCCTGACTTCCGGCCTGGCCACGCTGGCACTGGCACTTGCGGTGCCTGCTACTGCGCTGGCGGATGGTGCCGAGCGACTGACGCGCATGCTGGAGCCGCTGAACACCTACTCTGCCGATTTTGAACAGCAGATCCTGGACGGCAGCGGTCAGCGACTGCAGCGTACGGAGGGTCACATGTGGCTGTCACGTCCCGGCAAGTTCCGCTGGGAGGTAGAGGCGCCGTATGAGCAGGTGGTGGTATCGGACGGCAGCGAAGTCACCTTGTTCGACCCGGACCTGCAGCAAGCTACTATCCAGGCTCTGGACGAACGCGTTACGCACACGCCTGCCTTGCTGTTGTCGGGAAGTGCCAGCGAGCTGACCGACAGCTATAACGTGTCGAGCTCCCAGCAAGGCACCTCGGAGACCTTCACGCTGGAACCCAAGGCGGCCGACACCTTGTTTGAAAGCCTGCGCCTGACCTTCTACAGCGAGGAGCTGGCGGCACTGGAAATGACCGACAGCACCGGCCAACGCACGGCGATTGCCTTTGACAACGCCGAGCAGAATGGCCAGATCGATGACGGGCGCTACCAGTTCGATATTCCCGAGGGTACCGATGTCATTCGCCAGACACCCTGATCCACGGGTCCGGTAGGGTCGTCGCTCTGATGTCTTGGCCTTTCACGGCCAGTCAGGACGTAATAGAGACCCGCGACCTGATGCCGCCGTCGCCCCTTCGGGCGGCGGCGCTGTCTTTTCTGGCCACTTTTTTCTGGCCACCTTTGCCGCCGCCTCCGTTCTGATCACCGCCTTCATGGCTTTTCCCTTCTCCCTTTCTCCCTTCTCCCTTTCTCCCAGGGGGCATGCCTCGTCACCTCTGTGTGCGGCAGGATGTCTGCCGAGCACTGACAGGGCGTCGCCACGGGGCCTGGCCCTCGGCAGTTGCTGGCCCCATCTCAATGCGTGCACCTTGCCGGTCTGAGCATGGACCTTGTCGAAGATCACCGTTTTACGGTTTTTCGACCTTGGCCCAATAGTTTGCGTCGACTAGGGAATCTACTATCGCGGGTATCGTTTTCATGAGGTGCCCCCATGTATCCCTACGCCGCTCCTTTGAAAGACATGGCCTTTGTGCTGAGTGAGTTGCTTGAGCACAAATCCCTGGACCTGCCGGTCTTCGGCGAGGTCAGTCCTGATCTGATCGATGCCGTGCTGGAAGAAGCCGGAAAGCTAGCCACCGATGTGTGGGGGCCCTTGAATGCCACAGGGGACCGCCAGGGCTGCCAACGACGTGACGACGGCGGGGTGACGCTGCCGGATGGGTTTGCTGAGGCTTACCAGGCCTACGCGGAAGGCGGCTGGAATGGCATTGGTGTATCCGAGTCGCTGGGCGGACAAGGGTTACCGGAGGTGGTGGCCAGTGCTGTCCAGGAAATGTTGCATGGCGCCAACATGGCGCTGGGCCTGTGCCCTATGCTGACAGCCGGTGCGATCGAAGCACTGGCGCACCATGGCGATGAAGCACTGCGCGAACGCTACCTGGAGCGTCTGGTCGAGGGTAGCTGGACAGGTACCATGAACCTGACCGAGCCCCAGGCAGGCTCTGACCTGTCACGCGTACGCACCCGAGCTGTGCCAGAGGGCGATCATTTCCGCGTGTTCGGTCAGAAGATCTTCATTACCTGGGGGGAGCACGATGCAGCGGACAATATTATCCACCTAGTGTTGGCACGCACCCCTGATGCGCCCGAAGGCAACAAGGGCATCTCGCTGTTTCTGGTACCCAAGTTTCTGGTCAATCAAGACGGTAGTCTGGGCGAGCGCAATGACGTCGTGTGCGCGTCCATAGAGCACAAGATGGGGATTCATGGCAGCCCCACCTGCACCCTTAGCTTTGGTGAAAAGGACGGGGCCATCGGCTATCTGGTCGGTGAACCCGGACGCGGCCTGAATCATATGTTCACCATGATGAACGAGGCACGTCACAAGGTAGGGATTCAGGGCATCGGTGTGGCTGAGCGTGCCTGCCAGCATGCCGTGGCCTACGCCAACGAGCGTTCCCAGGGAAGAACTCCGCCAGCCCGAGGTGGCGAGGCCTGTGATATTGCCCAACACCTTGATGTGCGCCGCATGCTGCTGTCGATGCGGACCCGGACTGACGCCTTGCGCGCCCTGGCGTTGCTCTGTGCGCAGCAGCTGGATGTTGCACGGCATCACGATGATGCCAGCGTCAGACAGGCCGCCCAGGCCCGTGTGGATGTGCTGATTCCGGTGGTCAAGGGCTTTTCCACCGACCAGGCCGTGGAGATTGCCTCCATGGGGGTGCAGGTGCATGGCGGCATGGGCTTTATCGAGGAAACCGGTGCTGCCCAGCTGCTGCGAGATGTGCGCATCGCGCCGATCTATGAAGGTACCAATGGCATTCAGGCCCTGGATTTTGCCGGGCGCAAGCTGCAACGTGATGGTGGCGCGGCGATGTCGAGCCTGCTGGATGACGTTGATGGCACCGCCCAGGCGCTGGCGTCTCACCTGTCACTCGAAAAGCTGGGCCATGAGCTGGCGGCGGCGACCCAGGATCTCCGGGCCTGCCTTGCCAGGGTGCTGGAAGAGGGCAGCGACGAACACAGCGGAGCGGATGCGGTGCAAGCCTACGCCACCCCCTTGTTGTCACTGGCAGGACACGTCCTGTGTGCATGGCAGATGGGGCGTGCGGCTCTGGTCGCACGAGCCGCTCTGGACGCCGGGCAGGATGACGAGTTCTATCGTCGCAAGCTGGTCTGTGCCGACTTTGCGATTCGTCACTGGCTGCCCGAAGGGCGCGCGCAACGGTCTGTGATCGAAGCCGGTTACCAGGACTGGCTGTCACTGTCACTCGCGTGATCTCGTGGCCGCCGAGGCTTCTCGGCGGCTATCTTTGTTTCAGGCCCATTCCACTTGCCATTTATCCTTCGCCAACGGAAGACGCAGGCCGTCACTGGGTCAACATGCGCCATAAAATAAGGAGTTACTAATGAGTAGTCTTTATGACCAGGGGATGCCACGCAACACAGCCAACCATGTGGCGATCTCTCCGTTGACCTTCATCGAACGTACGGCCAGCGTCTATCCCGATCTGCCTGCCATCGTGCACGGACAGGTGCGCCGCGACTGGGCCACCACCTGGCAGCGTTGCCGTCGCCTGGCCTCGGCGCTGGAGCAGCGCGGGCTTGGCAAGGGGGATACCGTATCGGTGATGTTGCCCAACGTGCCGGCCATGTTCGAGGCCCACTTCGGCGTGCCCCTGGCAGGCTGCGTGCTGAACACCTTGAACATTCGCCTGGATGCGGCGGCCATCGCCTACATGCTGGAGCATGCTGAGTCCAAGGCCATTCTGGTAGACCCCGAGTTCGTCGAGGTGGTGGGCGAGGCGGTGAAAGGCCTCGAGCAGCCCCCCTTGATCATTGATGTGCTGGACCCTGAGTTCGAGGGGAACGCCGAGCGTCTGGGGCAGCTGGAGTATGAAGCGCTGTTGGCGGAAGGTGACCCTGAGTATCCCTATCGGCTGCCAGAGGACGAGTGGGACGCGATCTCGCTGAACTACACCTCGGGTACGACCGGCAAGCCCAAGGGGGTGGTCTACCATCACCGAGGCGCCTACTTGAATGCGGTCAGCAATATTCTTGAATGGGCCATGCCACACCATCCCGTCTACCTGTGGACGTTGCCCATGTTCCACTGCAATGGCTGGTGTTTTCCCTGGACCATCGCCGCCAACGCCGGGGTCAACGTATGCCTTCGCAAGGTTGACCCCAAGCGCATCATGGAGTTGATCGCAGACGAGAAGGTCAGCCACTTCAGCGGGGCGCCGATCGTACTTAACGGGCTGGTCAACCTTGAGGCGGCAGACCGTCGACCCATCGATCATCCGGTCAAGGCGACGACGGCCGGCGCAGCACCGCCAGCGGCGGTGATCGCGGGCGTTGAAGCGATGGGAATCGACGTGACCCATGTCTATGGTCTGACCGAGGTCTACGGTCCGGTCACCGTGTGTGCCTGGCGCGAAGCCTGGGATGCGCTGCCGCTGCAGGAGCGCGCCCGCCTCAAGGCCCGACAGGGTGTGCGTGGTCACATGCTGGAAGCACTCTGTGTGGCCGATCCGGTGACGCTGGAGCCGGTGCCGAAGGATGGGGAGAGCATTGGCGAGATCATGATGCGCGGCAACAATGTCATGAAGGGGTATCTCAAGAATGAGGCCGCCACCCGAGAGGCGCTGGACGGCGGCTGGTATCACACCGGCGACCTGGCGGTCTGGCATGCCGATGGCTATATCGAGATCAAGGACCGCTCCAAGGACATCATCATTTCCGGGGGCGAGAATATCTCGACGATAGAGCTCGAGGATGTGCTGTATGCGCATCCTGGCGTCGAGGAAGCCGCCGTGGTGGCGCAGCCCGACGAAAAGTGGGGAGAAAGTCCCTGTGCATTTATCAAGCTCAAGGCGGCTCATTCTGAGGTGACCGAACAGGACATCATCGAACACTGTCGCGAGCGCTTGGCGCGGTTCAAGGTGCCCAAGCGCATCGTGTTTGCCGAGCTGCCGAAGACCTCCACAGGCAAGATCCAGAAATTCATGCTGCGTCAGCAAGCCAAGGAAAGCTGACGCCACTCGACCAGGGTATGCCACCTGCCGAGGAACGTTGCATGACGCCGCCGGTCATCTCCGGCGGCGTTGCTATATGATCCAGCGTGATCGTGCACTCACACACATGTGTCGCAGATGTATCACCGATTAACCATTGAATGAAACCTAGAGGGACGATGCCATGAGCGAGACTCTGATCGGAGTCGTGGGAGGCGGTACCATGGGGCAGGGGATTGCCCAGGTGCTGATTCAGAGTGGTTTCCAGGTCACGCTGTGTGATGTCGCTGAGGAAGCCCTTGAGCGCGCGCAGACAGGAATAGCCAAGGGACTTGGCAGGCTGGTGGAGAAAGGTCGCCTCAGCGAGCAGGATCAGCAGGCTGCCAGTGCCCGCCTGGCGACGTCCACGTCGCTTGATGCACTGGCAGATCGGCAGGTGATTATTGAAGCCGCCCCTGAAGCCGCAGAGCTCAAGGAACGGTTGTTCAAGGAGCTGGACGCGCTCAATCACCAGGCCATTCTGGCCTCGAATACCTCCTCGCTGTCGCTCACTCGACTGGCCGGCGTGTGCCAACGGCCCGAACGGGTGGTGGGCATGCACTTCTTCAATCCGGTGCCGGTGCTCAAGCTGGTCGAGATCATTCGCGCTGAACAGACCAGTGACGCCACGGTGGCTCGTGTCGAGGCGCTGGCGGAGGCCATGGGCAAGACGTCTGTGGCGATTTCAGACTCGCCGGGCTTTGCGGTGAATCGACTGCTGGTGCCGATGATCAACGAGGCAGCGTTCCTGGTGCAGGAAGGCGTCGCCAGCGTAAACGATATCGATACGTCCATGCAGCTCGGCGCTGCCCATCCCATGGGGCCCTTGGCCTTGGCCGACCTTATCGGCCTGGATGTCTGCCTGGCGATCATGAATGTGCTGGCGGAAGGCTTTGGGGATCCGAAGTACCGTCCTTGCCCCTTGCTGAAGCGAATGGTCGATGCAGGTTATCTGGGCCGCAAGAGCGGGCGAGGATTCCACGACTACAGTGGTTGATGCGGCGTATATGCGCCAAAAGAATGGCTTGTGAGCCTACCAAGCGTTCGCTAGGGTGATGCGAAAGCCAGGTCTTGAACCCCGGTCTTGAAAGCCCGGTCTTGAGAGCCAGGCCTAACTATCACGGTTTCGAGCACAGCGTTGTGAAGCACGCGCTAGATCCCAGGCTTGTTCGGGGCGTCTGGCCGTCACCCGTCCAGGGCGAGTGGCGGAGGGCGGGTGAAGCCTTCACAGCGGTGTCTGTTCCTTCACGTACAGGAGTCCCTGCATGAGTGAGCAACTGGTCGAGATGACCGATACAGGCGGCGTTGTTCGTCTGACCATCAACCGCCCCAAGGCGCTGAACGCTCTCAACAGTGGCGTCATCCAGGCGTTGGAAGACGTACTGGACCAGCTGGAAGGCCGCGAAGGGCTGCGTGCGGTGTTGATGACCGGCGCTGGCGAAAAGTCGTTCGTGGCAGGGGCCGACATCACCGAGATGCGTGAGATGTCACCTCAGCAGGCGCGCGACTTCGCGGCCCAGGCGTTGAAGACCGTCAAGCGACTTGAGACGCTGCCAGTGCCCGTGGTGGCCCTAGTCAACGGCTTTTGCCTCGGAGGCGGCTGCGAGCTGGCTTTGGCCTGTGACTGGGCGGTGGCCAGCGACAACGCCGTGTTTGGTCAGCCGGAGGTTCTGTTGGGCGTGATTCCTGGCTTCGGCGGCTCACAGCGCCTGCCGCGCCGGGTGGGGCCGGCCATGGCGCTGGACCTGTGCACCACCGGACGCAAGATTGATGCCGCCGAGGCGCTGCGTATCGGGCTGGTCAATCAGGTGATGTCCCAGGCGGAGCTGGAAGACTATGCCCAGACCTTGACCAAGCAGCTCGCTGGCAATGGTCCGGGAGCCGTGCGCAGTGCCAAGCAGGTCATCCACGATGGCTTGGATCAGGATCTGGACAGTGCGTTGGCGCTGGAGACCAGCCTGTTCGCGCTGTGCTTCGCATCCGACGAGCAGCGTGAAGGCATGAGCGCCTTCGTCGAGAAACGCAAACCCAACTTCTGACGGCGCGGGTTTGTCATAGCCTCGACAACACGGCCCTGGTGTTTACCAGGGCCGTGTTGTTGTAGGAAAGGTATGGGAAGGGGCATGGGGCATGGACGGCGATAGGGTGACGCTCGAGGGATGCGCAGAGGCAGACGCGGCAGAAACGCTAGTGCGTCATCAGATGGCAGATGACTACCTTCGCCACGGGCTGACCTAGGACAGTGACCGGTTTCACCAGCGTTTCCCCGAGAGGTGCTGGCGCTGGGCGGTCTGTGACCGTGGGCGAGTGGGGTTGCTGGCATGGGAGCAGAGTGCTGATGTTGTCGTGCTGCGGGAGCTGCATGTGGTGCCGGATGAACGCGGCAAGGGAATCGGTACGCACTTGCTCGCACTGTGGGAAGACATGGCGCGCTTGTCAGGTGCTCAATGCCTTCGCCTGCGTGTGCTGTCGGGGAGTCGCGCCGTGTCATGGTATCAGCGACAGGGGTATCAGCAGGTGCGAGGCTGCCCGACTCCCCATGGCCAGGTGCTGGGCCTGGAGAAAGCGGTTGTTCATGATCGCGCAGCCCACTCAGGAGCAGCAAAGGGTTGAGCTGATGAATACTGTTCCTCTCAGCGGGTCCCTGTATGCTGTGGGTTAGACGATACTGACGTCAGGGATGATTCCGGGAGGGCGGGCATGAAGACCATCGGTTTGTTGGGTGGAATGAGCTGGGAATCCACGGTGAGCTATTACCAGTACCTCAATCGTGGCGTCAACGAGACCCTTGGGGGACATCACTCGGCCAAGATCGTCCTGGTCAGCGTCGATTTTGCCGAAGTCGAGGCATTCCAGCGGCAGGGGCGCTGGGAAGACGCTGCCGCCTTGCTGGCAGGCGCTGCCTGGCAGGTGCAGGAAGCCGGCGCCGACATGCTCGTATTGTGCACCAACACCATGCACAAGGTGGCACGTCAGATCGAGAAGGCCGTGGATATTCCCTTGCTCCACATCGCCGACGCCACTGCGGATGCACTGGTCATGGACGGGATCAAGCGTGTTGGGCTACTGGGTACGCGTTTCACCATGGAGCAGGGATTCTACAAGGATCGGCTCGAGGCCTTCGGAATTGACGTCAGGGTCCCTGACAAGCCCCAGCGCGAGCAAGTGCATCGCATCATTTACGATGAACTGTGTCATGGCCAGATCGTGCCAACGTCTCGCGATGAGATGCTGGCCATCATGGAGGAGCTTGCCGCTGATGGGGCCCAGGCCGTGATTCTGGGGTGCACCGAGATTGCGCTGCTGGTCAATCAGCAGGATACCGCGGTGGCGCTGTACGACACCACGGCGATCCACGCGAAAAGGGCGGTAGAACTGGCCATTGGCTGAGCTCAGCCAGCTTGCCTGACACTTACCACAGCGGCGTAATGGATCCTGTGGGCGCTGTCATGCTGGGGTGTCACGATAGGGTGTCACGAAAGCGTGTCACGATAGGGCGACACGATAGGGTGTCACGAAAGCGTGTCACGAAAGCGTGCCACGACAGCTCGCTGTGATAGATCGTCACGACAGTCTGTTACGACAGCGTGTCGGCATTGTCGGGTAAGATCGCATGGCTACCGCTCACCGCCACGTCGAGCGCACCCACCACTGACAAGGAACGTTGATGAAGTTGTCCTCTCTCGCCTGCTATCCGGTGAAGTCCCTGCAGGGAATCACCCTGTCCCATGCGGAACTTACCGAGCGCGGCCTGGCCCATGATCGTCGCTGGATGCTGGTCAATCCCACGGGCAAATTCGTCACCCAGCGCGAGCTGCCAGCGCTGGCGACCATCGGTGTCGTCCTGACCGAAACAGCGCTACAACTGCGTCATGCGGATATGCCGCCCTTGGTGGTGCCATTGGCGGATACCAGTGGGGCCATGCTGGATGTGAGAGTCTGGGCAAGTGACTGCCAGGCGGAGGATGAGGGCCCCGAGGCGTCACAGTGGCTCGCCGCTGCGCTGGGCGCTCCTCAAGGATCCTTGCGCCTGGTGCGACTCCCTGATTCCGCCAGAAGGCTGGTTGAAATCGACTACCTGTCCCCCCAGGAACAGGGCGTGGTTCATACCGGCTTTGCCGATGGCTATCCACTGCTGATTGCGTGCGAGGCGTCTCTGGGGGCGCTCAACGAGCGACTGCTGGCCAAGGGAGAAGACCCCGTCCCGATGGAGCGCTTCCGTCCCAACCTGGTGGTGTCGGGCGCTGACGCCTTTGCTGAGCGTGACTGGAGCAGCCTGGCGGGCCCAGGCTATCGACTGGGGCTACGCAAGCCCTGCAAGCGTTGCAAGATCATTACCCTTGATCAGCGCAGTGGCGCTGCGCCTTCCCCCAAGGAGCCGCTCAAGACGCTGGTCGAAATGGACACACAGCCTGGCTGGAAAGGCGCCTACTTCGGTCAGAATGCCATCATCGAAGACGGTGTCGGTGCCGTGCTCAGGGTCGGCGACCGCCTGGAAGCAAGCCAGCGTCCTGTCACCCTCTGAGGCGCTTCTCCCGGTGGTATCGGCGATGCAGTTCGCGAATCGCATCGCCGAACGCTGCGACTGGCCCGTCGACCTGAAGGCCCGGGACAATGGATCCAATCGGTAGCGGTGCCACCGGTGCCGGGGCGACCTCCCACTGCGCCAGCCATTGACCCAGTTGTTCAGACGAGCTGGCATAGACAATCCTGCCAAGGCCGACCCAACCGTGGGCGGCGGCGCACATCGGGCAGTGTTCTCCCGATGTGTATACTGTGGCTTCCCTGCGCTCCTCTGCTGACAGGTGGGTGGCGGCCCAACGGGCGATGGCAAACTCGGGATGCTGAGTCGCGTCACCCGCCGCGACATGATTGTGGTCCTCAAAGCGTATCGTGCCGTGGCCATCGACCAGCAGCGAACCAAAGGGTTCGTCGCCCTTGTCCAGGGCCTGCTGTGCCAACTCGATGCAACGGCGCAGGTGATGGAGGTCGGTCTCATTCATCAGCATGTCCTCATAAGTGGCAGCACTGACAGCGTCGTCTGCTAGGCCTGGGATGCCTCGGAGGAGGGATGCCAGGGTGTTCCCATGGACTCTAGCATGCGGGTTGACCCCACGCTGCGCTCGGTGACGCCAGTCTTTTCTTTGCCGAAACAAGCCTGCTTTGTCGATGTTTTCCTACGGAGCGGTCGGAGAATCGACTATTGATGCAGACCATTAACCCTAGGAGTCTGTGAGCAAGCGTGGCAGATCAGCGGATACGAGGTGCTCGGGATGACGATACGCAAAGGAGTGTTGGCCCAGCAGATGATCACGCTGCTGCAACAGGACCGGACGTTGCTGGAGGAACTCAGCGCTTCCGGGGAACTTCCCTCGATGGATTATCACCCGCGGGTTCGGGCGTTGTATCAGGACAATGCCGAGCGGCTGTCGGGGATCATCGATCGTCAGGGCTGGCCGGGCCGCGATGCCGCAGGTGAGGATGGTTGCGAGGCGGCGTGGCATATCGCCATGCATGCGGTGTTTGACGTCGACTTCATGCAGCGCTGCTGTGTTGCCCTGAAGCAGGCCGTTGGCGACGGTCAGGCTCCCGGGTGGCAGCTGGCCTACCTGGAGGATCGTATGCGCGTGCTGATGGGACAGCCACAGCGTTACGGCACCCAGTTCGAGATTGGTGAGGATGGCTGGCCGGTCCCTGGTGAGATCGAGAACCCTGCCGACGTGGACCGACGCCGACAGGCGCTGGGGCTGGAGCCGCTCTCTCAGCGCCTGGCCCGGCTGCGGGGTTCACCTCAGGGGCCTTCCTGGCATCAGGAGCGAAGCGCCGGCCCGGACCGATGGCGTGATTCGGCCTGAGGCGAGAAGGTGGTCGAGGTGGCGATACTCGCCAGGCGAGTGCGCGATGTTAGTGAGTGGCCGGAAGCGCATCGACCAACTCCAGCGCAACGGCCATTCGAATCAGTTCAGCCAGATTGGCGGCACCCAGCGTCTTCATGATGCGCTGACGGTAGACCTCAATGGTCTTGGCGCTGAGGGATAGCTGTTCTGCGATTTCACGGCTGGTCAGACCCCGCGCCACCTCCCGCAGGATGGCTTGCTCATTGGCTCTCAGCGTGTCGTAGCGACGCTTCAGCTCCTGCTGTCGCGACCAGTGGTTCATCTGGCAGTGATGGAGATCCAGCGCCTGTTGAATCGTGTCGATCAGCTGCTGCTGGTTGAAGGGCTTTTCGATGAAATCGAAGGCGCCTGCCTTCAAGGCTGCCACCGCCATGGGGACATCACCGTGTCCCGTCATCATGATCAACGGCAGGTGCTGGTCGCGCTGGGCTAGCCGCTGCTGGACCTGAAGCCCACTGAGTCCGGGCATGCGCACATCCAGCAATAGCACCTGATGCGAATGGGTCGAGGCAAGAAAGTCATCACCGCTGGAGTAGCCTCTAGCGCCGAGTCCTACCGACTGCAGCAGCCAGGCCAGCGACTCCCTCAGATCTTCGTCATCATCGACGATGGCGACGGTGGCAGGCGGAACATCATGGGACATGGCAGTTACCGAGGTGGTCTGGCGAGCCTGGACATGTGGTGAGCACATGCTGACCGCCGATAACAGAAAACAAGCAACGTCGTTATCCTATCCGATTGGGGCCCTACCGGGGACTGTTCATCGCGCTGGCGCTGGTGCCTAGACGCGCGCGAGGCTGATGCGAAAGCGTGCACCGGTAAAGGGGGAAGACACCTGGAAGCGCTGAGAATTCTCTGGCACTGGAGCTCGGCAGGTTGCGTCGTCACGACCAGTGTCCTCAAGCGTCAGCCCTCCGCCCATGGCCTCCAGCAATGACAGACTGATCGATAGCCCCATGCCAAGGCCCTCCGGGCGACTACTGACAAAAGGCGTGAAGAGCTGTGGACGCTGATCTTCAGGGACGCCTGGCCCGTCATCCAAAATGTCGATGCATACCGTATCTGCGCCGGTGGGATAGGCATCGACGAGGATACGGGGAGGCGAGGTAGTGGCCACCGTGTCGCGGCAGGCGTCTAGCGCGTTACGAATTAGGTTTACCAGTACCTGCTCCAGCCCCTCGGCGTCGGCAGTAACGTACAGGCCAGGAGGCGTCATGCACCAGATGAGCTGAACCCCTTCGTGGCGGCACTGTGGCTCCCACAGGTCGACCGCCGCAGAGATGATGGCGGAGAGGTCCTGGGGGGCAAGGTGCAGGCTGCCACGGCGAACAAACCGGCGAATATGCTTGAGACGGTCCGATAGCCGCTGAATCTGATGGCTGATTCGGGTGAGTGGAACGGTGAGCTCACTGGCGGGCTGTTGGGGATTGCGTTCAAGCTGCATCAGCGCGCCACTGGCATAGTTGCTGAGGGTCGCCAATGGCTGGTTGCACTCGTGGGCAATCGTGGTGGCCAACTCGCCGAGGGAGGCCAGCCGATTGGCATGAGTAATCTGTTCCTGGTGGAGCCGCGCTTGCGCTTCTGCTTCCAGACGCAGGCTGAGGTCTCGATTGACCAGGGATAGCTGGGCATGGCCTGCCTGTTCACGGTGTTGCTGGACCACACTGAGCACCGGAATGTCACCGCCAGGGCTGGCCAGGGCCAACTCTCCGCTCCAGCGTCCATGCTGGTGAATGGCTGGCAGTACCTGCTGGCACCAGGTCTGGGTAGCCTGAGTGGTCAGCAGCTGGCGAATGGCAAGCGAGGGGCTGTCCTTGGCAAGGCCCAGCAGCTCGCGAGCCGCCTGGTTTGAGTAGACCAGCGTCTCGTCTTCATCACAGAACAGCACGTAGTCCGTGGTCGATTCGACCACCCGTGCCAGGCGTTGACGTCTCGCTTCTTCCTCGACCCGCCGGCTGACATCGCGGGATACGCAGAGTATGTCGATCAAGTCGCCGGTGGCGGGGTCTCGGCGAGTTCGGCTCGTGGTCTCGAACCAGATGTAGTGGCCTTCACGGGTGCGGAAACGGTAGGTCTGCTCGTAGAAGCCTTCGTGGTAGTAAATGCTGGGTGACTTGCTCAGCAGGGCGGCCAGGTCGTCGGGGTGAAACATGTCATAGGCGCAGATGCCCACCAGCTCTTCCGGCGCAAAGCCGAGCAGCGACTGCGAGGCCTGGGAGGCATAGAGAAAGACGCCGTCCTGGTCATGCCGCGAGATCAGATCGGTGGTGCTTTCCGCCAGCCACTGATAGTGACGTTTTTCTTCTTCCAGCCGCGCGATGGTTTGCTCGAGCTCACGCAGCCGGGTGTCGGTAGTGGTGGACATGGGCACACTCGATAGCGGTATGGCTTGTCTGGCAAGCGCAGGTCACACAGGGCGGCTGACTCAGCGCGCGGGGTCGATCATGCCCCCGAGTGAGGCGTTGCGTCGGAACCAGCCCGCGATGCTGGCCCGGGGGTGTCGCGTTGGCAACACTTCATGGGGTACTTGCTCTGACAGGAAGCACACCAGGGTCCCAGCCTGTGGCGCCACACGCGCCACTTCCCGATCCTGGTCATCGCTTGCGTAGATCACCATCTCACCGCCGCCGTCCCCAGGCCAGTCCGGATTGAGGTAGCCGACCGTGGAGACCACACGGTTGGCGCGGCCGCGAAAGCTGTCGAGGTGGCGACGATAGAAGGCGCCGCTGGGGTAGCGTGCCAGGTGCGCTTCATACTCGAACAGGCCGAGAAACAGGCTGGCATTGAGGGCCTGCTGCAATTCCCCCATGGTGTCCAGGTAGCGCCGCTGAGCCAGGGTTTCCCGGTCGAGCCAATGGATGGCGTCTCCGCGAATATCATCGCGGGTTTCGTGCTCGTTGCCGCGTCCTATACCTGCCCTGGTCAGGGCCTCTAGACGAGCGCGGTCCTCGATTTCGCTGTGCAGGGCCTGGCAAAGCGCCGGATCCAGCAGTTCCTTGCCGATATAAAACCCTTGCTCCACCAGCGCCTCGATCAACTCGTCGAGGCGGCCAGGGGGTAGAGGGCAAGCGTCTGGATAGCTCATAGTGCCGAAGTCGTCTCTTGCCAGGTGATGTCATGTGCCCTTGCGAGCCAGTGGTGGCTGTCTGCGTCAGGCATGTGGGGCCCGTCGCGGAGGCAGGTGGCGCAGTGTACCCTCAGGGCGGCGCGAGAGGCTCATTTCCTGGCCGAATCCCTCCGCCAGAAGCTCCACCAGCATCATCGCCGATAGCCCCCAGATCACGTAGTCCTCGCCTTGGTCGGCAGGGATCAGGTAGCTGGGCACGTAGAGGTTATTGCCGTCGACCGGGATGACATCGGTATGGGTGCGATGATCGTCAAGGAAGTGAGCCAGCGGCACCTCGAAGATGGCGTCCAGCTCGCCCTGATCCGGCGCCAGCGGGAGCCCCGGCGGTATGATGCCGACAAAGGGCGTGACCTTTAGCCCGTGCAGGGAAAGCACATCGGACAGCTGACCGATCACCTCGACGTGATGGGCCTGCAGGCCGATTTCCTCTTCCGACTCACGCAAGGCCGTGGCCAGCAGGTGGTCATCTTGATCCTCGCGCTTGCCGCCAGGGAAGGCCACTTGGCCGCTGTGGGTCGACAGATGGCTGGCGCGACGCGTGAACAACAGGCCCGGCTCTGGTCGGTCGATCACTGGGATCAGCACCGCTGCCTCTGGCAGCTTGACCTTTAGCTGCCGCGGGGAATGCGCTTGCAGGCGTTTGCGTAGTTTCTCTAACATGGGGTGTCCGCTGGGTTTCGTTCGTTGTACCCAGCCCTACGTAGCGGCGTCAAGCCTGTCTCCCACTCCCTGCCAGGGAACGACAAGAACGATTGCAGCCCATGAATTTTTGCAGCCACTGTGGTGAGCCGGTCAGCTTTGCCATCCCTGAGGGGGATGACCGCCCGCGTTTCCTGTGCCATGCCTGCGGCACGATTCACTACCAGAATCCCAGGATCGTGGCGGGGACCTTGCCGGTGTGCGGCTCTCGCGTATTGCTGTGTCGGCGGGCCATAGCTCCCCGAGAAGGGTACTGGACGCTGCCGGCAGGTTTTATGGAGAACGGAGAGACGACACCGGATGCGGCCCGACGGGAGACCCGCGAGGAAGCCTGCGCCGATGTGGCGCTGGCGGGGCTGTACACCATGATCAATCTGCCCCACATCGACCAGGTCTTCATGATCTTTCTGGCGGAGCTGAACGGCAGCTATGCGGCGGGGCCGGAGAGCCTGGACGTGCAACTCTTTGAAGAACACGAGATACCCTGGGATGAGCTTGCCTTTCCCACCATCGAGCGCACCTTGCGGCACTTTTTCGAAGACCGGGGCACTGATCACTTCCCGTTGCACGTCAGTGACATCACCCCAGAGCAGCGCTCCGCCTTCTTCGGCAGTGCCTGAGCAGGGCCCATTCAATGCTGCTCGCCGTGGGCCTGTGATGGCGAGGCCGATCTGAGCGTGAGCCGAGCGTGAGCCGAAGCTTGAGCCGAGCTTGAGCCGAGCTGGAGCAGGAGGTCGCCGCTCGGCCAGGCGCCAGACGTCACAGTTCGGCCAGGCGCCAGACGTCATAGGCCACTTCTTCATAAGGGTGTGCCAGTTTCAGTGCCGACACTGCCGCTTCAATCAACTCATCTGCACACACCATTTCGACCTTGAACTCCTGTACTCGCTCGAGCTCACCGACTCGGCCGATATGCGGATCCGCGCCGTTCAAGGGCCTGAACTGACCTTCCCCGGCGGTCTGAAAGCAGCAGGCTTCATAGTCGCCGATACGGCCAGCACCGGTGGCGAAGACCGCTTCCTTGACCGCCTCCGCATGGTCGTGTGGTACGAAAAAGGCGAGCTTGTACATAACGTCTCCCTGGAGCAACAGTGCATGAGGGCCTGCGACTGCCTGCCCACCGGGCAGGCTAGACCCGTCAAGAGCTGCCCAGTGTAGCCGGGGTGTGTCAGTGCCCGATACCCAGCCAGCGCTTCCACCATGGCAAGGCGTTGGCGTCCACGGCCTCCTGCTGGGCGCTGGTGGTGGATTCCAGAAAGGCCTTGATGGGGTCGACTTGCTGGGGGCGATCGAGCATGGGAGCGTGTCCACAGCCAGGTACGCTCAATGTCTCGAGTGTTGGCTGTGCTTCGCCCATGCGCTGGACAATGTCTTCGCTGATCAGCGTGGAATCTTCGCCACGAATGACCATCAAGGGGCAACGTATGGCCCTCCAGTCGGACCAGGTATCCCGCGGCGTGTCATGGACAAATTGCTCGCCTATCCGGGGGTCGTAGTGATAGGTCCAGCTGCCGTCCGGCAGGCGCCGAGCGCTCTCCAGTGTCAGCTGGCGCCAACCGTCCTCGGTGTCGATGCCAAAGCCGGCGTAGTGGCGACGTAGCTCTGCTTCAAGCTGCCCCAGCCGCGTGAATCGATGGGGGACCGTAAAGTAGCTGGCAAGCTCGGTCAGCCCCGAGGGGGCGAGCTCGGGGCCGACATCGTTAAGCACCAGGCGTTCGATGCGGGATGCGCTGGCAGGATCTGCCGCCAGCAACATGCCGAGCAGGCCTCCCATGGAGGTACCAATCCAGGGGACGCTGTCCAACGAAAAGTGGTCGAGTACAGCTAACGCGACTGTCATGTAATGGGCGTATATATAGTCATTGGCCGGATACATGGACCAGCTGGAGAGCCCTCTCCCGGGGGTGTCAGGAGCAAGAACGCGCCATTCTGGACCCAGCTCTCTTGCCAGGGCTGCGAAGTCGCCACCATGGCGCGCCAGCCCATGCCAGGCCACTACCGTTTTCGGTGCTTCGGGGTGGAAAACGCGCACGGCGATCTCCAGTTCGCGATGTGTGACCAGGCTCAGATGATCCATGGCAGCTCCTGACGGGTGGTCTGACGGCGAGGATGCAAATGCTGCATTGCATCATTCTAGTCGAGCTAGAGGGTGCGTGCGAAATTGCGAAATTTTCACCATCCTTGCACGAAGGGCGGTAGAATAGTCCATCAAACATGCGACAATGTATGTATATCGATTGCTACTATTGGCGTATGCTGCAAGTGAAAGATCGTTGACCCGATGCAAGATCGAATCTCGCGGATGGCGCGGGAGTCGACCACGCTGTGTCAATGACGCGCCCCGCTGCTGTACCGGTCCTGATTGCCTGGAAGGAGCCCTCCGGGCCGGTGTGATGGGACTTGTGGACAACGCCAAGCAACATACCGAGGATGCTTTTAATGACGCCTTCCCATCCAGTTTCTGATTCCCGGAGTACGCCGGTACGCGTGCGCCGCCACCTGCTGTGTGCCGTTGTAGCTGCCTTGATGGTGGGACAGGCCCAGGGTGCTGACCTGCTGACCATTACCCGCGACGCCCTGGAAAACAATTCCGAGCTTGCATCGGCACGCGCTGCAACCAGTGGCGTGGAAGAGGGCATCAACGTCGAGCAGGCGGACCTCAATCCGCAGGTATCCGCTTCAGGTGAAGCGGCCTATAACCACATCTTCGAGACGCAATCCCAGTCCGGTTTCAGCGGCACCGGTATGGATGATGACTACATCAGCTACGGAATCAACCTGCAGGCCACTCAGAAGCTGTACGACGCGCTGAACAGCCGTGAGGTCGACGTGGCCAAGGCGCAGCTCGAGCAGCAGACCTTCAGCCTGGCCGCGACCGAGCAGCAGGTGCTGATTGACACATCCTCGGCGTATTTCGACATTCTCCGTGCGTATGAAATTCTGGAAGCACGCCGTGCCCAGGAGCGTGCTATCGGGCGTCAGCTCGAGCAAGCCCAGGAGCAGTTCGATGTGGGCCTGATCGCCATCACTGATGTGGAAGAAGCCCGTGCCAGCTTCGACCAGTCTCGGGCGGACCGCATCACCGCTGAAAGCAACCTGCAGGTCGCCTTCGAGGCCCTCGAGCGACTGACCGGCAAGCGTTACGACAGCATCGAGATGCTCCAGGACGACCTGCCCATTGCGCTGCCTGAGCCGGCCAGCCGCGATGCCTGGATCGAGCTGGCGATTGAGCGCAATCCCGAACTGCTGGCGCAGCAGGCCGGTGTCGATGTGGCTCGCGAGCAGATCGATGTGGCTCGCGCGGCTGATCTACCGGTCTTCGAGGCCTTTGCCAACTACGCCTACAGCGATGATGAGCGGGACGGCTACGAGGACTACAACTCAAACAGCCAGGTGGGCGTGAGTGCGAGCATGCCGCTTTACACCGGCGGACGCACCAGTGCCTCCGTGCGCCAGACGACCTACCAGCTGGAGTCCAGTCAGTACGACTTCGAGTCCCAGCGCCGCGAGACCGTGCTGCAGATTCGCTCGCTGTACACCCAGGTCAGCAATGACGTGTCCACCGTGGCGGCGCGCAAGCAGGCCATCGTCTCCAACCAGAGCGCTCTGGACGCCACTCGTGCGGGCTATGAGGTCGGCACACGTAACATTGTTGACGTGCTCAATGCCGAACAGAGCCTGTACAACGCCATCGCCGACTACGCCGATGCTCGATACAACTACGTGGTCGACCTGCTGAGCCTGCATCGCCAGGCCGGCGTGCTCGACGCTGACGATATCGCTGAACTGAACGCCTTCCTGGTAGAAGAAGGGCAGGTCAACTTTACGCTTCCCGAGCAGAGCGAAGCCGACGGCTACGACGCAGTGCTGGACATTGGCGCGCCTCCGCGTCAGGACTCGTAGTTCCCGCCAGCGCCGGTCCGGCCACCACCGCGGTGGCCGGATGTCTTTCAGCCTTATGACATCACGAACCCCAAGGAATGACGGGATGAAAACCACCATGACGCGCGGTCGCCCCTGGGCCGCACTGGCGGCGGCGTTGCTGCTGGCTGGCTGTGGCCAGGATGAAGGTCAGTCTGACGCCCAGGCGGGCGGCCAGCCGCCGGCAAAGCCTATTGAAGTGGCTGAGCTGGCCTATCAGGACATTCCGCTGGACAAGTCGTACCCCTCCAAGTTGATGAGCGAGCAGGAGGTCACGCTCGTGGCGCGCGTCACTGGTGTGCTGGAAGAGCGCAAGTTCGAGCCCGGCGATCAGGTGGAGAAGGGCGATAGCCTGTATACGATCGAGCCTGACCTGTATGAGGCAACGGTAGCGCAGCGTGAGGCAGATCTGGCCAGCGCCCAGGCCGAGGTGGCTCGGGCGGACCGTGATGCCAACCGTTTCCAGCAGCTGGCCGCGCAGAACTCTGTCAGCCGCCAGCAGGTGGATCAGGCATTGGCGGACGCGCGGGTAGCACGTGCCAGCGTGGCCCAGGCCGAGGCGGCCCTGAAGAGTGCCCAGCTTGACCTGAACTATGCGGATGTCACGGCCCCGGTGTCCGGCGTGATTGGCTTGAGCGAAGTCAACGTCGGCAACCTGGTGTCGCCGAATACCGAGCTGGCCACCATCACCCCTCTGGACCCGCTCGAGGTGCGCTTCCAGATGCCCCAGAACGATGCCTTCGAGCTGCGTCGTCAGCTTGAAGACATGAGCATCGAAGACATTGTTGCCTCGCTGGAAGCGTTCTCTTCTCGCGGTGAGGCACCCACTGTATTGAGCGGTCACCTGGACTTTCTGGGGTCCCGAGTCGATGCCGAGACCAGCACGGTGCAGGCAGAGGCTACCTTCGCCAATCCTGACGGCGCGGTGCTGCCCGGTCAGTATGTTCGGGTGAAGATTCAGGGACTCGCGCGCTTCGGTGTGCTGGCGGTTCCCGAGCTGGCGTTGACTCAGGGGCTGATGGGACCGCAGGTATACGTGCTGGATGACGACAACGTGGCCCGCGCGCGTCCGGTACAGCTAGGTGAACTGGCCGGTCCGTGGCAGATCATCCTGGATGGCGTCGAGCCTGGCGAGCGTGTGGTGGTCGGCGATCCGGGCAGCTTGAAGCCAGGCACCCCGATTGACCCGCAACCCTTTGACGGTGATGCCGAGGCGCTGATGCAGGCGGCCCAGTACGACGAGCAGCAGGCACAGCAAGGTGGCCAGGGTGGCGCAGGACAGGCTCCCGGCGAGCAGGCTGAGGCCGCTGCGGGAGAGGGCGCCGATCAGGCGTCAATGGAGATACCGCAGGGCAACCAGGAGGCCGAGGAGGCTGAAGGAGAGGGCAACGAATGAATTTCGCCAACTTCTTCATCAAACGGCCGATCTTTGCCTCGGTCCTGGCGATCATCCTGACCATCATCGGTGCGATGAGCATGCGGGTACTGCCGATCGAGCAGTATCCCAGCGTGGTGCCTCCGACGGTGTCGGTGAGCGCGACCTTCCCGGGGGCTGACGCAGAGACCGTGGCGCAAACCGTCGCGGCTCCCCTGGCGGAAGCCATCAACGGCGTCGAGAACATGCTCTACATGAACTCGACCAGCTCCGATAACGGCTCCATGAGCCTGAGTGTCGCCTTCGATATCGGCACTGACGGTGATATCAATACCATCAACGTCAACAATCGGGTGCAAGGGGCGCTGTCCCAGTTGCCCGAGGCGGTGCAGGAGCAAGGGGTTCAGGTCGAGTTGCGTTCTAGCTCGATCCTGATGCTGGTGTCGTTGATCTCTCCCCAGGGAGACTACGACAACATCTACATGCAGAACTACGCCACCCTCAACATTCTCGATGAGCTGCGCCAGATTCCCGGCGTCGGTGAGGCCGAGGTGCTGGGCGGCGGCGAGTTTGCCATGCGCATCTGGATGGACCCGAACAAGCTGGCCGAGTACGACCTGACGCCGACTGAAGTGGCGGCGGCGATCCGCGCCCAGAACACGGAAGTGCCTGCGGGCAGCCTGGCGTCGACACCCATCGACAGCCCGCGAGCCTTTACCTACACCATCACCGCCGGCGGACGTCTGTCCAGTGCCGACGACTTCCGCAACATCCTGCTGCGTACCAACGAAGACGGGTCTGCACTGCGTCTGGATGATGTGGCTCGCATCGAGCTGGGCGCCTCCTTCTATGGTGTCGAAGCGCGTCTTAACGGCGCCATCATGACGCCGATCATGATTCAGCAGCAGCCTGGCGCCAATGCGCTGCACACTGCGGATCTGGTGAAGGAGAAAATGACGGAGCTGGAAGGGCGCTTCCCGCCGGGGCTGGAATTCGTGGTGCCCTACGACACCACGCTGTTCATCGATGCGTCGGTGGAAACCGTCTTCCACACCTTTATCGAAGCCTTCCTGATTGTTGGCGTCATTCTGTTCATCTTCCTGCAGAACTGGCGTTTCACCGTGATCGCCATGTCGGTGGTGCCGGTGTCTGTGCTGGCGACCTTTGCAGGCTTCTATGCGTTCGGCTTCTCGATCAACCTGCTGACCCTGTTTGCCCTGGTGCTGTCGATAGGCATCGTGGTGGATGACGCCATCCTGGTGGTAGAGAACGTCGAGCGAGTGCTCTCCGAAGATGAAGACATCAGCGTTCGTCAGGCGACGGTTCAGGCCATGAAGGAAGTGGGCGGTCCGGTCATTGCGACGTCATTGATCATGGCGGCGGTGTTCGTGCCGGTGGCGTTCCTTGGTGGCTTCACCGGGCAGATCTATCAGCAGTTCGCGTTGACCATCGCCATATCGGTGGCCTTCTCGGCGCTGATGGCGTTGACCTTCACTCCGGCCCTGTCCGCGATCTTCATCAAGCATGACCTGCACAAGAAAGAATCCGGTTTCATGCGTGCGGTGCGCACCCCGCTGAGGCTGTTCGATCGCTTCTTCGACGGGGTCACCAAGCTGTTCATGCTGGCGGTGAAGGGCCTGGTCAAGGCCTGGATACTGACCCTGGCGCTGGTGGCCCTGGTCGGCGTCGGTTCGTTCTGGCTGTATGAGAACACGCCGTCGACCCTGGTGCCCGAGACCGATCAGGGCATTGCCTTGGCGGCCGTCAGTCTGCCGGACTCGGCGTCGCTGAGTCGTACCAAGGCCTACATGGCGGAAGTCAGCAAGCGTATCGAGGAGGTGCCCGGTGTGAGGTACTCATCGGCCATCGCTGGCTACGACATGCTGACCAGCTCGGTCAATACGGCCCGCGGCATCATCTTCATCAACATGGATAACTGGGACGAGCGGGAGACCACCGTTGATGACTTGATCGGTCGGATCTTCCAGATCGGTGCCGAGGTGGATGGCGGTACGGTCATGGCCTTCAATATGCCGCCGATCATTGGTCTCTCCACCACTGGCGGGTTCACCGGCTATCTGCAGTCGTTCTCCGGTGCCACACCCGAGGAGATCTACCAGGCCTCGCTCAAGGTCATGCAGGCAGCCAATCAGGATCCTGCGCTGAATCAGGTGTTCTCGACGTTCAGTGTCAACGTGCCGTCATTCCGGGCTGATATCGACCAGCAGAAGGCGCTGAGCTACGGCGTGTCGCTGACCGACCTGAACGCGACCTTGTCGAATACCTTCGGTAACGGCTTCGTCAACTTCTTCAGCTACCAGAACCGTAACTTCCAGGTGTACCTGCAGAACGAGGCGGAGTACCGCGACACCCCGGACGACATCAACAATGTCTACGTGCGTGGTGGCAATGGCGAGCGGATTCCGCTGTCCGAGTTCGTGACTCTCGAGCGCAAGGCGGCGCCTGCCGTGGTGACCCGCTTTGGGGTCTACTCGGCGGCGCAGTTCCAGGGCGGTCCTGCTGAGGGCTATTCCTCCACCCAGGCGATCCAGGCCATGGAGAGGATTGTCGAGGACACCCTGGGCAGTGACTGGGGGATGGGCTGGACCGGTACTGCCTATCAGGAAAGCGAGGCAGGCAACGCCGGTACCATCGCCATTATCTTCGGCATGGTCATGGTATTCCTGATTCTGGCGGCCCAGTACGAAAGCTGGTCCTTGCCGCTGGCGGTGCTGACGGCAACGCCCTTTGCCTTCCTCGGTGGCATCGCGGGTATTGCCATGCGTGGACTGGACACCAGCGTGTACGTCCAGATCGGGGTACTGGTGGTGATCGGCCTTGCGGCCAAGAACGCTATCCTGATCGTCGAGTTTGCCGAGCTGCAACGCAAGGAAATGGGCAAGAGCATACGTGAGGCGGCCATCACCGCGGCTGAGCTGCGTTTCCGCCCCATCGTCATGACCTCCATGGCTTTCATCTTCGGCACCTTGCCATTGGCCATGGCGACCGGCGCCAGTGATACCAGTAGCCACCACATCGGTACCACGGTGGCGATGGGCATGGCGTCGGTGGCGGTGCTGGGCAGCTGCTTCGTGCCATCCTTCTACGCCATGATCGCCACGCTGTCGCACAAGCTATTCGGCAGCAACTCGTCCCACGACGAGGGCGAAGATAGAAGCGGCGACAGGGGTGATGACAGGGGTGATGACAGCGGTGATCAAGAGCAACGTCCGACGACCCCCTGATAGCGTCACTCGCTTTATCTGCACGTGGTGCTGACCAAGGCGCCGTCCCATTGGGACGGCGCCTTTTTTCTTCCCGCTGGGCCGTCTTTCGGGGCAGGCCGATGCACGCAGAGAGCGGATATCCAGGCCTTGGTGCACCGCTTGCTGCAGCGCAACACGTTGTCCGGTAACCAAAAAATCCACACCGCCCGGTCGAGGTTTGACGTAGAGAGCGCTATGCTTTTATCAGACACTAAACGAGTGGCATCGGCTGCTGGGCAGGTGGAAGGCCCACCCTTCGCCACGGGAGAGACGTATGAATATCGCGATCATCCAGGAAACGGCATTCAGCTTTCCGCTTATTCTGTTCACGCTGCTACTGCCCGTGGTCCTGATCTACTGGTTGCTGGTCGCCGTCAGGGTGGCACCGTTGCAGCTGTTTGAGCGCGATAGCCTGAGAGACGACCACCTGGCCAGCACCATGGTGTCGCTTGGGTTTGCTGGCGTGCCCGTCACCATGGCGCTGTCTGTGTTGTTCGTGTACGCGGCGGTCATCACGCTGGTTGCCGAGCTACTGGTGTTGCGCTGGTTTGATCTGGCGCTGGTGATCGTGCCTTTGGGTATTGCGGTGCTGTGGGGAGCCTTTGCTCTTGCGTCACCACTTGCGGCCAAGAGTTGCCGCGCGTTGTTGCGCCATTACCGTGACCGGCCCTCGTTCAACCAGCGGTGCCTGCTAGGTGAGCGAGTGCAAGTGGTGGGCTTTGTCGACCAGCAGGGATGTTGTCGAGCGGTGCTGTGTTCCGATGGCACGCGGGAGGTTTGCCTCAGAGGCAAGCCCGGCTCAATGCCCAAGGAAGGAGAGGTGCGGGTGCTGGTCAAGTACCTGGATGAACAAGATGGATTTCGTTCAGTCGCCGAGCGCGAGTTTCTCGATGCGCGCACGCGCCTGGTGCGACTCAAGCTGATCGAGCGCCATGAGCCGGTGCCACCCCAGGACAATGCCGAGAGCAGGCAACATCGTCATTACCACGGACATCACCAGCACTGACCGGTGCTGCGCTGCTATGGCGTCTCACTGCTGCCGATCAGGGTGATAAGGTCATCCACCAGCGCCGGGCCGCGCTGGCTGAGCGAGAACGCATCGGGTACCCGCAGCCATTCCCAGAACAGCCCGCTGAGGGCGTAGTGGAATAAGTCAGTGGCGCGCTCCGGGCTTAGCCCCGGGCGCAGCTGATGGCGCTCTTCTGCCTGTTGAAACTGCCTAAGCAAGGCCTGACAGGTTTCTCTGGCTATCTCTGCCTTTGCCTGCAGCGGGTCGAAGTCATCGGTACGTTCGCAATGGTGCAGCAAGATGCCGTGCACGCGTCGGTGTCTCGGGGTATCGCATTGCTTCAGGCCGGTGTGGCAGCCCAGGCGCACCGCTTCCAGTGGCCGATGGCCCACCTCTGCGTGATCAAGGTTGTTCAGCAGGTCCTCAAAGGGAAGGTGAACACGTTCCAGCATGGCGCGGAACAGATCGCCCTTGTTGCGGAAGTGCCAATACAGCGCGCCGCGAGTCACCCCCGCCCGTCGTGAAATCTGGTCCAACGAGGCACGTGCCACGCCGCGTTCGAGAAACACCTCCTCGGCGGCATCGAGCAAGGCGGCTCGGGTAGCGGCAGCTTCTTCCTTGGTACGGCGGGCCATGTGGGCGGGCAACTCCAGCGGTATCGTCAAGTAACGTATTCTACCGGACTCACCGAATGAGTTCAGTGACGTCGATGAGTGATGCGAGGTAAATTGGACTCGTTTTGGAGACGGCGTGGGCGTATAAGAACGAACATGCCGTCCGCCTGTAGACGGACCGATAAGGTGACCAAGGAGCCTGTATGGCGAGAGCCCCTTTTGAACTGGCCGGAGTCACGGTCAAGCCCGGCAGTCGCGCGCAGATCGATGTGCCCGTGGCCAAGCTTTATACCCACGCCCCTTTGGATATCCCCGTAGAAGTGGTCCACGGACGGCAGGCAGGTCCTACCCTGTTGGTATGTGGCGCCATTCACGGCGATGAGATCAACGGCGTTGAAATTGTCCGTCGGCTGCTGCGCTCCCGCCAGATCAACCGCTTGAGGGGCACCCTGATCGCGGTGCCTATCGTCAATATTTTTGGCTTCGTGCAACACAGCCGGTACCTGCCTGATCGACGCGATCTTAATCGCTGTTTTCCCGGGAGTGAGTCTGGGTCTTTGGGCGGGCGTATTGCGGCGCTGTTTCGTGAACAGATTGTCGATCACGCGACTCACATCATCGACCTGCACACGGGCGCGATTCATCGCACTAACTTGCCACAGATTCGCGCGCAGCTTGGTGATGCCGGCGAAGAAACGCGACGCATGGCGGATGCCTTCGGGGCTCCGGTCATCCTCAATGCGGAACTGCGCGAGGGAAGCCTTCGCCACTATGCCCAGAGTCGCGGTACGCCGGTGTTGACCTATGAAGCGGGTGAAGCACTGCGCTTTGACGAATGGGCGATCACCGCAGGGGTTCGCGGCGTTCAACGGGTCATGCGCAGGCTTGGAATGCTCACCGGCGAGCAGCGCCGTCGCGCGCCGCCTGCCGCTGAAGTCGCCAATGGCTCGAGCTGGGCCAGGGCACCTATCGACGGCATTCTGCGTCCCAAGGTGCGACTTGGCGCACGGGTAGCCAAGGGCCAGGTACTGGGGAAGGTAGCAGACCCCTTCGGCGAGACCGAAGGCGAGGTCTTGGCCATGGCTGACGGCATCGTGATCGGCATGAGTCGACTGCCTCTGGCCAACGAGGGGGAGGCGCTATTTCACGTCGCTCGGTTTGATGCCATCGAAGAGGCCGAGAGTGCCATCGAGACGTTTCAGTCCAGCCTGGAACCACCGCCGGACGCCCTGTATTGACGTTCCTGGGGAACCTGATGCCAACCAGCGGCCGAGCCTCGTGCTCGGCCGCTGGCGTTTAATGCCTTCAACACGGCAGCAAGGCTCAGGGCTCTACGGTGTCGGGTACCAGTCCCAGCGCATCATCGAACACGGCTAGACCGGCACCTTCCTTGTGGGCATTTTCAGAGAGGTGACGACGGAACTTCCGGCCGCCAGGGCAGCCCTGGAAGAGGCCCAGAAGATGGCGTGTCATATGGTTGAGCTTGGCCCCTTCCTCCAGGCGACGCTGGATGTAGGGGCGAAGCGTCATCGCTGCCGCATGGCGGCTCTGAGCCGGGCCAGGCACCCCGTAGAGGGCCTCATCGACCTGGGCCAAGAGCCACGGATTTTGATATGCCTCGCGTCCCACCATGACGCTGTCGACGTGCTCAAGCTGCGCTTCGCACTCCGTCAGGCTTTTGATGCCGCCGTTGATCCCGATATGCAGGTCGGGCCGGTTCGCCTTAAGGCGATGGACACGTGGATAGTTGAGCGGCGGCACATCGCGGTTTTCCTTGGGCGACAGCCCCTGCAGCCACGCCTTGCGCGCATGCACGATGAACACTTCACAGCCCGCGTCGGCGACCTTGGTGATGAAGTGCTCCAGGTCTGCGTCCTCATCCTGATCGTCGATACCAATACGACACTTCACCGTCACCGGGATCGACACCGCCTCACGCATGGCGGCCACAGCCACCGCCACCTTGTCGGGATGGCCCATCAGGCAGGCGCCGATCAGGTTATTCTGCACGCGGTCACTCGGGCAGCCGACGTTCAGGTTGACCTCGTCGTAGCCCCACTCTTGAGCGATGGCCGCGCACTCCGCGAGCTCGCCCGGATCGCTGCCCCCCAGCTGCAACGCCAGAGGGTGCTCCACCTTGTCATAGCCAAGAAACCGTTCACGAGGGCGACCATGCAAGATGGCACCGGTGGTCACCATCTCGGTGTACAGCAGCGCCTGGCGCGTCAGCGTACGCGCGAACACCCTGTAGTCGCGGGTAGTCCAATCCATCATCGGTGCAACTGAAAACCGACGGGCCTGTGAAATTGGGGTCTGTTTCGTCATATCAACCACTTAGTAGCGGCAGCATACTGTATAAATATACTGTTTGGTACCGTTGATTCCTTGCCGCAACCGGGCTTACTGTACCATCGTTGCACCAGATTTCGGGCGTAACCCTTTATCGGCGGAATGGTGGTACACCATGGCGACATTTCAGAAGAGAGGGACTCGATGGCGGGCCATTGTACGCAAGAAAGGCCACCCGGCCCAGAGTAGGACATTCAGTACGAAGGCGCGCGCGCAGGCGTGGGCCCGGCAGGTCGAGGATGACATCGAGGCGGGGCTGGTTGGTCAGGGCCCGGTGCCTACCGTCGGCGACCTCGTCGATGGGCACCTGGTACACCTGGAACAGACGTCTGGGCGTGGGAGAAAGAACCTGACCTCGGCCAGAAACCTGAAAGCGGGTCTTGGCGCTGAGCTACTTGCCTCGGAGCTGTCCTTTCAGAAGCTGCAGGAGTTCTGCCAGACGCGTATCGCCGTGGATGGTGTGAAGCCGGCCACGACCAAGCACGACATCATGTTTCTTTCCGGCGCGTTGACCACGGCGACGGTGAGCAGCCTGTTACCCGCCGGGTATCGAGACAAGATGGCGAGTTGGCGGGTGGGGTTGCAGCGCGCGGGCTTGATCGGCTCCCCTCAGAGCCGCGACAGGCGGCCGACGGCTGAAGAGCTCGAGGCACTGCTGGTACACACGAAGCATAATCGCGCGTTGCGGCGTATCCGCTATCACGATCTGATCCGCTTCGCCGTCGAGTCCTCCATGCGACTCGACGAGATCTGTAGCCTGAGATGGGACGATGTGAATCTCGATGCCGGGACGGTGATCATCCGGTTGCGAAAACATCCGACTCAGAAGCGCGACCAGGAGGTGCCCCTGATGGGGGAGAGTCAGCGCATCATCGAGGCGCAACCGCGAGTCGATGATCGCGTGTTCCCCTACGGCTCCGAGTCGGTCGGGAACGGGTTCAGGCGAATCTGCCGTCATCTCGAGATCGAGGATCTGCACTTCCACGATTTGAGGCACGAAGGCATCAGCCGGCTTTTTGAGCGAGGCTACCAGATCCAGGAAGTGGCCATGGTGTCTGGCCATCGTGACTGGGGTAGCCTGCGCCGATACGTGAATCTGAAAGCCGGCGACCTGGCCAGGCGTGACCGAGAGCGCTAGGCCGCGCTCTCTCTTTGCTGATCGATGTACTTGGCGGCATCTGCAATATGTACCATCGGTTGCCGAGCCGTGCGGGTCAGCGGTACCGGAAATGTGCCGGCGGCGATGCGGTTGCGAGCCGTCTGGAGTTCGACTCCCATGATGTCCTTGGCGAAGACCTCCAGGGGAATCAGCACCTTCTCGTACTGGGCCATAAGGAGAAATTCAGTCTTCATGGGTCTTTGCTCTCTACTCGCTGGTTGATGGTGGGGTTCTTGGCTCGCCAGTGATTGAATCGGTTGCGTATCTGACGGAAGGTTCGCCCGGCCTCGCAAAGGTGATCCAGCTCGGCGCGGCTCTGGATGCCGCAGGCGGCGCACAGCCAGTCCCTGGCGTCCTGCTCATTGTGCGTTCCGTCGGGCAGCTGGCTCACGGTGAGGCCTTGCTTGTAGCGGCGGCGACGGTCCAGGTAGAGCCGGAAGGCGGAGTCCTGGCAGAGCATCGCCGCCTGGCGGGCCTTGGGCCCACCCTTGGTGGCAGTGGTCACAATGTGCTCCTCCCGCTGGTGGCGATCTTCTTCTTGCCGAGGCTCTGCTGCCGGCTGCCCGGCGTGGCGACGCCAGCGCTGGGCGGTACGCGGCGGATGATCAGTTCCCAATTCCCTAAGCGGATCTTCATGCGGCACCATCCTTGTCCCTTCCGGCCTGCTCGGCTTGGCGGCAAAGCCGCTTCCACTCTCGCTCTACGGCACCGCAGTCACAAAGTAATCCTGGTCCGGACATAGGGTGCCAACCGGGTACGGCTGAGCACCGCTTGTCATGGTCGAGGTCGCGCTCCCGTTGAATCTTCCAAGCTGTCGGGAAGTCGAGCATGTCAGTTCGCACTTTCACTGGACACCTCCCCTGGCATGCACAGCGGCCCTTTCTCCAGTTGCTTGAGTGCCTTGCGGGCGGCGCTGGCGAACACCTTTCGGTGGCTGGTCTTTCCCCACTGGGCAGCCTCCAGGCGCAGGAGGGCACCGGTGGCGATCTCCAGGGTGTAGTCGGCACCGTGCTCACCGAGCATGCATGCCAGACTGCCGCGTGCATTGTCGGCTGAGGTGTGGAGTAGGCTGGTGATTCGATCGATCTTAGCTGGGTGCATGGCTCAGGCCTCCGATGGATTCTGCAGGTGTTGGGGGTACTGGCTTTCCTTGATGCCGATCCCCACCCCTTTTCCGGGCTCGAGGCGGTCGGCCAGTTCCTGCATCGAGTCGCGGTATCGGTCGCGTTCGAAGGCGAGGCGCTGCACCAGCCGGCGCAGCTCTGCTTTTTCTTTGAGGGCACGCTGGAGGGTGTCGCCGGCGTCGAAAGGCCCGTCCACCGATGACCAGGTGCAGGCGTAGATCTGGGCTTGGTCCAGGATCTCGGCGGCGGTGACACTGCTGCTGGGTCTATCTGACATGGCGGCGCTTCCTCTCGTGGATTTCCTGGCATTCTATGCAGGTGGTGGCCCAGGGGGCCGCTCGGCGGCGAGCGGCGGGGATCTCGTCGCCGCAGTCTTCGCACTCGGTGGTTTTAGCCGCCGGCGTCGTCGTGAGTTGAAGCCGGCTGGCTAGGCTGCCTTCGAGGCTCATCTCGATCAGTTCGGCTGCGATATCGGCGCGGTCAGCCATGGGCGATCTGCTCCTGAATCGCCTGGCCGTCGCGGTAGGCACACCGGTGCTCCTCGAGGGCTCGGCGCAACGCTTCCTCGCTGTCGAAGGCGATGACCATGGCGTAGCGGTGGCTTACACGGCCGCTGAGCTCGGAGACGACCGAGAGCTCGCCGGCGTCCTGCAGGATGCCGGTGGGCTGCTGGATGGGCGCCGGGGTGCGCATGGGCGGCGCGTGGTTTTCGCGATGCATGATTTCCTCCTTGATGATGGTGATCAGCACAGCTCGGGCGGGAAGCACTCTTCCGGCTCGGGCGGCGGCGGTGGTTGGAACAGGCGCCGCGCGGCGGCGCGGACCATTCGCGCCTCGAGTTCGGCGTCATCCTGGGTGGCGCGGACTTCATCGCTTTGCCGCCATTCCTGGAATCGCCGGACCTGCTCGGCGAGGACTTCGGGAGGGGGATGGCGGGGGGTGATATCCACCCCCGTACAGTTAGTGACACAAGTCCAAGGGGCCCCGGCTTCGCCGGGTCCCGAGGTGCCCGCCGCTGGGCCTCGTGGCCGTGATCGCACCTCCCAGCGATAGACGTGGGTGAGGTACTCGGCTTCATGACCGCGGTGATCGGTGACGACGATGCCGCAGGTGGCTGTCTTCGGCTCGCCATAGCGGCCGAGGGCGCGGATGTCGTCGTGGATCTCGCCGGTGGCATGGCTGAATTCGGGCCGGCTGGTGTCCATGCGCGTGACGGTCCAGGGGCGGACGGGGCGTTCCTTGCGCGGGCGGTTGGGCCCGCCCATGAGGCGAAGGAAGAGATCCCACTGGCCGGCGTTGGCGGCCTTGCGGATGGCCTGGAAGCGCTCGGCCGCGGCAGGGGCCGGGCGAGTCGCGGCCTCCCAGTCGGCGACATGGGCATCCTGGCGTTTATTGAGGCGGCGAACCTCGCGCCACACGGTCACGCTGGGCAGGCCCAGGAACTGGAACTGGCGAATGCCCCAGACGGCGGCCCAGGTCTCGATCCTCGGGGCGCTCGAGTGCATGGGTTGGTCGTACTTGTCGGCGTCCATGAACTGTTCGCCGTTGATGTTCTTGCTGATGTACTTCGCCACGTAGCCGGCGGCGGTGCCGCGGGCGTGTTCGATCTTCACGGCCTTGAAGCGGGCAGAGGTCTTGTTGCCGCGTCGGTCGTAGAGCTCCTCGGGGGACTCGGCCTCGGCGTAGTCGCGCAGGGTACGGGTGACGGCCGCCTCGTGTTCCGGCTTCATCCAGACCAGCAGGTGCCAGTGCGGGGTGCCATCGTGGTGGGGCTCGACGACGCGCAAGCCATAGATGCCGATCTCGTCGCGGTGCAGCTTGGCGCGCACCTTGGCCCACAACGCCTGGAGGTGCTGCTGGGCCTCGCGCGGCGTGGCGCCGTCATACTTGGGATTGCGGCGGGCGCCGTTCTGCAGCACCGGATGGAAGCGGCTGGGCGCGGTTACGGTGTAAAACATGCCGGCATGGCCCAGGCGGCGGGCCTCGGCCTCGGTATCGCGGATGCGCAGCATGAGCTCGGCACGACGGTGATCCGGGTTGGCGAGTCCGAGCTCGGCGAGTTCGGCCAGGGTATAGGCCTGGCCGTGCTGATTGATGGCCTCGAGGGTCTCGAGCAGGGCACGGTTGCGCACCTTCTGGCTCTTGCGGCGCTCGATGGTCAGGTTGCTGCAGTAGATGCCGGCCTGGGCATGCACGCGATGGGCCTCGCGCTGGACCTGCTCGAGGCGGCGTCCGGCGAGGCGGCGCAGCTTGCGCCGCCACCACAGCGAGCAGGTGAGTCGAGCGAGCTGGATCTCGGACGGGCCATTCGCGGGGGGCGGGGTGATGCCGTGGATGCGGGCCCGGGTGCGCGCCTTGTCCAGGGCCAGCTCATTGGCCACTGCCAGGCACATCTTGGGGGCGGGCTGCCACTTGAAGACCGCCATCAGGGGAATGCCGCCCGGAGGCGGGGTCAGCGGGTTGCGTGACGCGGCGATGAGGTTGGCCATGGCGCGGTACTGCGCCGACAGGCTGTCGCCCGGCAGGCGGGTCAGCTTGACCGGCGGCGGCAGCAGACCGAGGCGTTGGCGGCGGTTGTACTCGGCGATGCCACCGATCAGCTTGTTGCGCGCGTCGTCGATGGCGCGCGCCTGGGCCTCGGCATGGAAGACCAGGGCGTCGTCGTCGTGGGTGCAGTTGAAGGCGCCGATGCTCAGGCGCTGCTCGACGCTGGCCAGCCATTCGCAGCCGCGCTTGAGGCCCTCGATGGTGGTCGGGGCGCGGCGCACCAGGGCCTGGAAGCCGCGCTCGAGGTCGTGGGCGATCGATGGAAAGCGGCGATAGATCTGGCCCGGGTCGGACAGCTCCGAGGCATTGCGCCGTAACCAGCGGTTGCCGGCGGCGTTGCCGTAGCGGTGCGCCACGTGCACGAAGCCGGCGGCCAGCGGCTCGGCGATGGTGGACAGCGGCTCCCAGAAATGGGCCCGGCGCCACCAGTGGCACTCGCGGTTGCCGAACTGCAGAGACTGCTCGAGGGCCGTGGTCATGCGTTCACCGGTTTCTCGGAGGCGGCGAGGGCCTCGGCGTATTGCTGTACCACGGCGTCCGCTTCGAGCAGCTGGTTGCCCAGGCGATCGGCGGCCTGGCTGAGCTCGCGCGCCGCTTCGGCATGGCCGCACTCACGCAGGCTGTGGACGTGGTCGTCGAGCTCGCCGCGAGCGATCCAGAGGCGGGTCAGAACGTCCTCGATCATCACGCCACCCCCCGCTCGATGAGGGCCAGCCAGTGCAGGGCGGCCTCGGTATTGCCCTCGGCCAGGGCCTGGCGGGCGTGACTGGCGAGTTCACGACTGGGATGAGGACGTTCGCCGGCGAGGGAGTCGCGCAGACGCACGGCGTATTGGCTCATGCGGTGGATGGCGGCGCGGATGGCGGCACGACTGCTCTTGGGCATGTCCTCGATGGCCTGGCGGGGGTCGCGCTCGGCCCGGGGGACGCTGGCACTGGCCAGCAGCGTGCGGCGCTCGCCGGCGGTCATCTCGCGCCACAGGGCGGCAAGATCCTGGTCTTTGCTGCGGCCGTGGAGCTCGGCGCGCAGGGCGCCCCATTCGCCACGGTCGGGGTGAACGACGGGCGGGGTGCTCGGGGTGGGCAGCTGGTGGACTGAGGCAGACATGGCGGACCTCTCGACGGCGTGGGTGGCGGCGGTGGATCAGTGCTCGAGGACGACGGGGCGGCGCGTGTCGCGGTCGACGACCACGGCGCGGCCATCGGCGCGGGCCTGCTCGAGGAGACGCAGCAGGTCGGCGGCGGTGAACATCACCGGTCGGCCGCCTTCGGTGCGCAGCACGACGACGTGGGCGGTGGTGGCGTCGGTGTCGATGCGGACGAGCTTGTTCTCGCTCTCGAGATCGGCGTAGGCCTGGATGGCGGCGATCTCGGCGGCCTCTTCGGTCATGTCGTGGACGGTGACCAGGTGCTCGATGCAGTTGCCCAGGGCCGTGACGCGGTTCTCCCAGCGATAGCGCCACAGCTCGGCGATGGCGAGGTTATGGGTGTCGATGCGAGGGGCGCGGGTGGCCGGCATGGGGATGACCTTGTTCATGGGTTCACTCCTGATTAGGGGATCAACTGACAGCACACTGCAGCTGGGCGAGCAGGGCGCGACGGACGCTGGCCTTGAGCGGCAGCTGCACGTCGGTATCCGGCCGCTGGCTGGGGGTGAGGGTGGCGGTGAACTCCAGCGAGAAGGTGCCTCGCCAGCCACATTCCGGGTTCTGACACTCGATGACGCCTTCCCGATAGAGCGGGGTGATCTGCTCGGAATACCGGACCCGGGCGAATTCCCGGCAGTGCGGGCAGACGTTGCGGCTCTTGCTGACTCGCTGGCTCACCGGCGGCCTCCTTGGTTGCTGACGGGGTACAGGGCGCGTCCCCTGCCGGTCAGGTTGCCGGTTCCCTTGCGCAGGCGACGGCGCAGCAGCCACTCGGCGGCCTGCTCCAGCGACTCGAGTCCTTGCTCGTCGCGCACGGCTTCAAGGGTGCGTTCCAGCTCGGCATCCAGCGCCAGGCGAAGCTCTTCGGGCATGGGGGGCTCCTTGAGGACCTTTTTTGTGCCTGCCCTCACGGGGCGCGGTGGGCGACATTGGGGGTGACGAGGTCGCTGACGCCGAGCGTCTCGAGGGCCTCCTTGATGACGAGCTGTCGCAGCAAGGTGGCCTTGGAGATGCCGGTGTAGTCGACCAGGGCGTCGATGACTCTGGCCTCGTATTCGTCGAGGTTGATGGCGGCGTAGCGCTGGCGGATGCGACGGGTGTCCTGATGCATGGCTGGGGTTCCTTGTTCAGCGGTGCGGAAAGCGGATCAGGCGCTTGGAATGGGGGCTGGCTCGATGCCGCGGCGCTTGAGGCCCTCGATGACCAGCAGGCGCACGGTGCCGGAGACGGAGCGGCCCTCACCCAGGGCGTATTCCTTGAGCAGGCGGTGTTCCTCGAGGGTCAGCTGGGTCATGACCTGCCGAGGGCAGCCGTTGGGTGAACGGGTGGTTACGGGATGAGGGTGACGAATGGTTTCCGCGGTATTCATGGGTTAGGCTTCCCTTTTGGAGTGATAGGCAATGTCGAGATCAAAGAACCCGGTGCGGGTGGCGGATATCCGCGAGGGACAGACGCGGCGGTTTTGCTACGAGGTGCTCCCTCGCGTCGCGCCCCGCTACGTACTCCACCAGGCCGTGGCGGGTGCAGAAGTCGCCCAGTGCTTCCGCGCTGTTGAAATGCAGGTGCGTATCTACGGCGGCGAACAGGTAGTGGGCTGGGCTCTGTGGGTCTGGCCGAAAGTGATGATCGAGGCGGAATGGCACGCCGTGTGGCGTGACCCGGAGGGCGTGCTGATGGATATCACGCCCCGCCCGCCCGGCATGCGGCTTGGCAAGATCGCGTTTCTGCTCGATGCGGATGGCCGAGGCAAAGGTGAGGCCCGCGGCAACATCCGTAAGAACCTGGCGGGTGGTGGTCGCCGAGCGTTGGTGGACCGCTATATCGCCCAGGCCGAGCGGGCCGAAGTGGCGTTGCACCGTGCGGACGACCCCGAGCAGGACGCGGTCTGTCGGGAAGAACAGCACAAACTGCTCGAGCTCCAAGACGCACTGAGACCGGGCCATGTGCCAGGTGGTGCCCATTGAGCGGCCCTGCTGGTTGGCGGCCCGGGGCGGCAGGGTCTGGGGCACAGAGCAGGGAGCGAGCATGTTGGCCTGGGGTTGGGGCATGAATAGCTCCTTCGGTGTGTAAATATCACATGCAGTCTTGTGGAAATAATACATCATGTCAAGCAAGGACGTGGAAGAAATGCTTGATCGCTTGCGTAGCGAGATAGCACGTGCGGGATTTCAATCACTTGCTGAGGCTTCGCGAGCAGCTGGGGACGAGACCCCGCAAGGGCTCCGAGATGTAGTGAGTGGGCGTAAGCGTTGTTCCGTGGAATATCTCATGCGACTTGGCGAGGTTGGTGTAGATGTTACATACGTGATGACCGGGCAGCCCACGTCAAGCGAGAGGGGCGGGGCCCCGGCGGCCTATCGAGTGAGCGATGGTGAGCCGGTGGCGGCGGCCAGCGGACCGGGTGAGGGGCTGGCTGAGGTGCCGCTGTACGACGTGGAGGGCGCCGCGGGCAGCGGCCGCGACCTGGAGTGCGAGCGCGTCGAGGGGGTGGTGCACTTTCCCGAGACCGAGCTTTCGGCGCTGGGGATCTCTCCCGCCCGGGTGGCTGGGGTGCGGGTGCGTGGCGACAGCATGGAGCCGACCCTGGCGGATGGCGATTGGGTGCTGATCAATCGCGGCGATCGTCCGGAGCGGCCCGAGGGGGTGTTCCTGCTGCTGGTGGAAGGCGAACGAAGGATCAAGCGCGTGCAGCGGGTCGCGGGCGGTGCCTGGATGCTGATCAGTGACAACACTCATTACCGGCCGGAGATGATTCCGCCGGAGAACCTTTCCGCCGTTGAGATCCTGGGGCGGTGCGCGGTACGGATTGGACGGATCTCGTGAGCAAGGCGGCCAAGACCGCCAGACTATAACGGCCCCGCTGGGGCGAATACGCAAGGAACAAGATCATGGCATTGATAGCCTGCCCAGAATGCGACCATCAAGTGAGCGATAGCGCTTTCAAATGCAGCCAGTGTGGCGTTCAACTGCGCAAGCCGAGGCGGAGCCTGTTCGGCAAGTTGTGCAAGTGGAGCTTCATCCTGTTCAACGTGCTGATGGTGGTCTGGATGTTCGCCTACTTCGGCGCCATCGGTGATGGTATGAACAGTGCCACCAGCGAGGCTGAACAGGCCGGGGCGGCCATCGGCGGTACGCTGGGCATCGGTATGCTGCTGGTGTTCTGGGCGCTCGGGGACGTGATCCTGGGGCTGTTCGTGATGTTCACGCGGCCTAAATCATAAGGAGATGGTCATGCCAAGGAAGAGCCTTGTTCTGCTGGGCGGTCTGTTGATGGCCGCTCCGGCGCTGGCCGAGATCCCGCGTTTCGATGTCGAGACCCACTGTGAGCAGGTAGCCGGCTTCGGCGGCGATTTCAGCAATACCATGTACAACAGCTGCATCGATATGGAGCAAGGCGCCTACAACGGCCTCAAGGGGCGGTGGGCGACTCTGCCGCCCACCATCCAGAGCCACTGTGAAGAGGTCGCCAGTTTCGGTGGGCCTGGCAGCTATACCATGCTGCAGAGCTGCGTGGATATGGAGGTGTCGGCCGGTAGTAATCGCAGCGAGTTCAGCTTCGATTGAGGTCGGCCGATGCGAGTTCATTATCTGGGCCCGGCGTTCCCGGGCCTGACTGAGCCATGTGTCTCGACGCTGGGCATCCAGGACGTGTCGCCCGACCATTACCTGGTCGAGGTCTCCGATGAGGCGGGCGTCGAGGGTGAGGTCATCGAGGGGGATGTGCTGGTGGTCGACGAGTCCAAGGTGCTCCAGCACGGTGACCTGGCGATCCTGGAGGTCGAGAAACAGCTGCGGTTGTTTCGGAGCCACCGTGTGGGTGGAGCGCACTTTATGAGCGAGGTGGGAGGCGGCTTCGGCCTGTATGCGAAGGTGAGGGACTTTCGCGGGGTAGTGATTCACCAGGCGCGGCTATCGGCCGTCGGCTGAGAGGATTAGAGATGACCCATCTAGGTGAATTTCGCGATAGTTGGTGCCGGGAAACGAGCCGATCAATAGGTGCTGGCTACTGTATATCGCTCAGCTGCATGGCGAGCATTCTTATCTGAACAGTCGGAGCGCTGTGGCCGCTGAAATATTAAGCGCCGATTTTCATCATGTGTATTGAAAAGGAGTAACAGAATGGAAACTAAATTTGGTGTTGGTGACATCGTCAAGCTCAAGTCTGGTGGCCCAGAAATGACGGTGCGTAATTTGCCGCGTGAAGGTGGGGTAGTCTACACATGTCAATGGTTTGCAGGGAAAAAGTTGGAGCAGGGGCAATTCCCTGAAGATTCTCTAGAGAAGGTAGAGAAAGCGGAATGATGAAACCAGATAATGCGGCGTCATGGATGCTCGCTGAAATAGAGCGGGCAGGGTGCTTATACCAGGACGACGTAGTGGATTACCTGGTTAAGCAGGGGGCCGACGATCTGCTCTGGGAAAATGCGGAGGGCAACCTCGCTGTTGGAAGGGCTGTTCTGGTAGCCTTTCGGCGCCTGACCGAAGAGAATGTGGTCTGGGTAAGGCCCGATAGGTACTGGCGGTTTCGTGTTGCCGAAGATGAGCCCGGTAGGGAGGCGCGCGGATAGTTCAAGCTGAGTAGTTTGATTGTTGTGCTTTTCTGGATTCGCGAGTTTGGCTACGAGCTAAAGCCCTAAGACGCTAAGGCGTTTCTCGTTCTAAGCTCGCACCATATGATCTATGCGAAATACCACGCGGACTTATCCACCATTTCCGGTTTGCTTCATGGCCTCTTGGAGTGTTTTGAGACACTCTGCTATGTTCTCGGTATTGGCATCATTGCTGTTAGCTTCCTCGTCAGTAATGCCGCCATAGATTTGGGCTGAGAAGCGAAGACCCGTGACCCATAGGGTAATACTCAGCACGGCCATCAACGTGGTAGGAATGAAGAGGAGGAGGTAGGTCGACCAGTGTATTTTTCCGGGTGTGTCGACAGGCAGATTGATGTAGGGAATAAAAGTGATCAGCTCTCGCACCTGAGGAAGTGAAAGCAGGCCAATAATGAAGATGGTGATCGCACCGACAACGGAAAAGCGTAACAGCCACTTGGAGGCCTGTTTCGTGCGATTTATGACTGTCTCGACCTGTTGCGTTCCTTGAGTATGCCGAGTCAGTTTGTCTCGCGTCAGGCCTTCTTGGTGACGTTCTTGCAGACTGTTGCTGTCTGCAGAGGTTCGCTCCGAGGCAGAGTCATTTCCCCAATCGCCGTTTTCGTCATAGGCGTCTCGGGCACGCATATCATTGGCGTCCGGCGCATCATCCATCCCCGCGCTATCGGCATGACGTCGTCTCCCCCCTGGGAGCCAATCTCTCCAGCCCATGGGTTACGACAAGATCCCCAAGTTCTTGAGACGGAAGCGCATCGCGGTTGTAGACACATCAAACAAGCGGGCTAGCTTCTTGATGTCGAACTCGCGCTTGACGGCAGTGCGCACATAGTCTTCTGGCATCAACAATTCTGCAGCGAAGCGGTTGGCGGCAATCTCGTCGGGGTCGCGTGTCGATACCTCAAAATTGGTGTCACGCTTCGGTTCACGTCCATCGTTGACGTGTCCCAATATGACGTGTCCAAGCTCATGCGCCTGAGTGAAACGCTGGCGGAAACTGACCTCATTAAGGTTGTATTCGCAAACAAAAGCCTCTAACTGGGTATCGAACCGCGCTTGCCCGCTATAGGCCATGCCTGCTCGACCCTTCATCTTGATGGGGTGCTTGTCCTTGGTCACTATGAGACGATGCGCGATCTCAGTCGGATTGACTGGGAGCTGTTCGTCCCAGACCAGATCCAGCGCCCTGCGGGCTTTCTTAGCGGCTGTAGATGTCGTCATCGCTACCCCTCCCACTCAACAGAACACCGCCGAAGCGACGCTACGGCGGTGTCTGCACCTACTACGCACGTCGTTCGTCGCTTCGGTGAAACTGTTCAACTATTGGTTGATGATTGCAGTCTGACACGCAAAGTGCAATACGCATTGTGATTAAACGTGACGATACGTGATGGTTTCGACGTACCTTTCGGCTTGATCCATGTCGCATTACCTCTTGCTTGGGCCTCTCACCTCCATCTCCAGCGAGCTGGTCAGGGCGCTGTCGCTGAGGTCGTGGCTGATCTCGGTGATCAGCCAGGCGGTGGCGTCGATCTCGGGTTTCCACCCGCTGAGCGTGACTGGGGTCTCGGGGTAGAGGTCGGGGCGGCCTTCGGCGAGATCCAGGCGGAACGAGGCACCGCCCCGCTGGAGGCGCTGCCATTCGGCCTGGGCGGCGGCGAGGGCGTCCTCCCGGCTGGCATAGGTGGGACGCAGGGCCTTGGCGTTGTCGTCGCTGCCGGCGACGACTTCCTGACGTTCGGCCTCGGCGGTGTCGTTCCAGTGTGCCTTGACGCCGGTGTAGGCATCGCGGTCGGTGACGCTGTAGCGGTGGGTGTCGCCGGCCTGGCGGTGGAGTCGGATGGGCGGGATCTCGAGGCCGCCGGCGGTGGTGGCCTGGCCGGCGGCGATGAACAGCAGGTTGCCGGCCTTGACCGTGGCCACGGCGTCGAAGCGCTCGGCCAGTCGGCTGAGGAAGTGCATGTCCGATTCGTCGGTCTGGTCGATGTGGGTGATGCGGATGCCGGCGTATTCGTCGGCGACTCTCGGCGTCAGGTCGTGGCGGGCGGCGATGGTGCCGAGGATGTCGCGCAGGGTGAGGTCGTCCCAGCTCTGGGTCCGCTTGCCGGGCAGGCCTTGGCGCATGTCCGCCGAGCGGGCGCGGATGGTCAGGGTGTCCGGGGCGCCGGCGTGCTCGACCTCGTCGACGATATAGGTGCCGCGGTCGATGAGGCCCTGGCCCTGCCAGCCGAGGGCGAGGCGCAGTTCGGCGCCGCGCGGGGGCAGGTCGAGGCGGCCATCGTGGTCCTCGAGGACGATGTCGAGCTGGTCGGCCTCGAGGCCTCGGCGGTCGGTGAGGCGCAGCGATTGCAGGCGAGCGCCGAGCTCGGGGCTGATGCGCTGGCCGGCGAGGGCGATGTCGTAGGCCGGCACCCGCGCGGGGCGGCCCTGTTGCCGCCGGTACCAGGCGCTCATGCCAGTGCTCCGGTGAGGGCGCGGGCGCCCAGGCTGCCGAGGCGGCCGAAGAGTTCGGCGCCGTCCTCGTCGAGGCGCTGCAGGGTGAGCTCGAAGCCGATCATCTGGGCGCTGCCGTCACGCATGTGGTGGCTCTTGGTCTCGCTCATGGCGTCGATGATGTAGAGCCCGTAGTAGGTGCCGTTGCCTTCGATGAGCGGCCAGGCGGCGCCTTCGTTGGCCATCTCGCGCAGGCGGTCGAGGTTCTGCTGGCCGCCGGTGAAGTGGGGCAGCAGGGTGCCGGCGAGGGTGATGGTGTCGTCGGCGGGGCCGAGGAACTGGCGGGCGGGGCGTCGCCCGACGCGGCCCTGGGGGGCGTGTCGCCAGGCGGTGCGGCGCTGGAGCTCCTTGTAGCTGGCGGTGTCGAGACCGAAGACGAACATGCCGTAGGCCATCATCATGAGTGGGGCTCCTGTTCAGTCGAGTCGCATTAGTCGATGTCATGAAACGCCGAGCGGACGCGGGCGGCCTTCTGACGATCCCGTTCTTCCAGGATGCGCCCGATGTATCTGGCCAGGTCGCGCTCATCCATGCCGGCGCTGGGATAGACGTTGAGCGTGATGCTGTCCCCCTCCACCGTGACACTGGCCGGTGCCGAGGCCAGGGGCGGTCGGGTATCGATAGGCACGTCGGCGGTGGCCACGGCGGGCAGGGTGGCGGCGCCCAGGGCCAGGCCGGCGCCGGCCCCGCGGAGCCGCTGGCTGAAGGCGGCGATCTGGCCGAGGGGCTCACGCTCGGCACCGTGGATGCCCTGGGCCAGGCCGCTCATCAGGTGGCCCCCCATATCTCGGAACACACGCGAGGGTGAATTGATCTGCCATTCATACTGTGGGATTCGCGTCGTTTCCGTGGCAAAGCCCCTGACAGCGTCCCAGGCGGCGGAGGCTCCGTTCTTGATGCCTTCGCCGACACCGCGAGCGAGATCCGCGCCGGCGTCGCGCATCCGCCCAGGGAGGTTGCGCAGGTAGTCGATGGCCTCGTCCCACTTCTCCTTGAGGGTGCCCTTGAGGTCCCAATCGTCGAGCATGATGGCCACGGCCTCGATGGCGTTGCCGGGGGCGTCCTGGAACCATTGCCACATCTCGGCGCCGCTGGCCTTGATGGCGTCCCAGTGCTGGATCAGCAGGCCCGGCAGGGTCCAGTTCATGAACGCATCGGCGATGGCGTCCGCCGCCTCGGTGCCGATGCCTTCGAGCCACTCCCAGAAGGCGGCTCCCTGGATCTTGATGGTGTCCCACAGGGCCGCGAACTTCGGCCCGAGGGTGTCCCAGTTCGACCAGATATAGAGCGCGCCGGTGGCGATCAGGCCGATGATGGCGAGGATGGGGTTGGCCATGGCCGCCGCGCCGAGCATGCGCAGGGCGCCGATCACGGTGGGAATGGCCCGGGTGGCGATGCCGCGCAGCACGCGGGTGAAGGCGCCGCCCTTGAGGCCGAGCATCTGCAGGCCGTAGCGGGTGAGCACCATGGGGCCGAGCAGGGAGCCCAGCGCCAGGGTCAGGGCGCCGCCCACGGCCACCAGACCGGCGATGCCGGCGGCGGCGGTGGCAATCTGGGCGGTGAGCTCCGGGTTGGCCTTCATCCACTCGCCGACGGCGCGAGTGATCTCGGTGACGTTCTGGATCAGCCCGCGCAGGGGGCCTTCGTTGGTGTCGGTGAGGGTGATGCCGATCTCTTCCCAGGCGCTGTTCAAGCCCTGGAGGTCGCCCTTGAGGTTGTCGGCCATGACCTTGGCGACCCGGGCATTCTCGCCGGCGGCCTGCTCGAGGATGGCAACGAAGGCCTCGACACCGGCGGCGCCCTGCTGGTTGATCAGCTCGGCCATGCCGGCGGCCGGCTCCTCGCCGAAGATCGCCTTGAGGTATTCCAGGCGCTCGGCGTTACCCAGGGCCTCGGTGGCCTTGGCCACGTCGGCGAGGATCGTCGGGACGTTGCGCATGTTGCCCTCGGCATCCTTGACGTTGATGCCGAGTTCCTGGATCGCTCCGGCGGCGGCGCCGGTGGGGGCGGAAAGCCGCAGCATCATGGCACGCAGGGTGGTCCCGGCCTGGCTGCCCTGGATACCCACGTTGCCGAGCAATCCCGCCATGGCGGCCGATTCCTCCAGCGAGAGCCCCATCTCGCGGGCCACGGGGGCCACGTACTTCATCGACTCGCCGAGCATCTCCAGGTCGACGTTGGCACGGGTGGTGGTGGCGGTGATGACGTCGGCTAGGCGGTTCATTTCCGCTGGATCGAGACCGAAGCCCGACAGCAGGTTGGAGCTGATGTCCGCGGTGCGGCCGAGGTCGGCGCCTTGCGCCTTGGCCAGGTCGAGCATCGAGGGCATGGCGGCGATGATGGCCTCGGGGTCGAAGCCGGCCATGCCGAGATAGCCCTGAGCCTCGGCGGCCTGGGTGGCGCTGAATGAGGTGGACGAGCCCAGTCGCCGCGCCTGATCCTGGAGCGCCTTGAAGCGTGGGTCGTCACGCTCGAGTCGGGTCAGGGCCTGGACTCGGGACATGGCGGCGCCGTAGTCGACGCCGGGGGCGAGCATGCGGGCGCCGCCGTAGAGGCTCGCGCCGCCGGTGGCCAGGCCGCCGGCCCCGGCGCCCATGAGGCGACTGGCGCGGCCCATGCCTCGATGGAATTGGCGCGAGGCGTCGGCGGCTTGCCGCTGCTTTCTGGCGACCTCGCCGAGCTCGCGCTGCTGCCGCTGGAGCTCGTCGTTGGCTTGCTTGACCCGGCGCTGCAACTCGCTCTGCTGGTCGCTGAGGCTGCCGGTCACTCCATCGACGCGGGTCATGCTGCTGCGCAGCTGCTGCAACTGGCGCTGCTCGTTGTCGTACTGGCGGCTGAGGCGCTGGGCTTGGCGGATGGCTGCGTCGCGGCGTCGGGTGAGATCCGCGGTATCGCCCTCGGCGCTGCGCAGCTGACGTGAGAGTTCGCGGATCTCGCGCTGCTGCTCGTCGAGGGCGCGGGCGCTGCCTTCGCTCTGGCGCTTGAGCTCGCGAAAGCCACGGAGGTCGCGCTGGGCACGTTCCAGCGTCTTGAGCTGTTCGCGGCTGTTTCTGAGGGCCTCGGCGGTCTTGCCGCTGCCGCGGGTGATGTTCTTGAGCGGGCCGGTGGCCCGGTCCACTGCGTCGAGGATGACTTGCAGCTTGAGGTCTCGGGCCATCGGGCTTCCCTGATGTCGCGGTGGGGTGGGTCAGGCCGGGGTCATTTCCGCGACTTGCGCGGTGCGCGGGGTTCGAAGCGGAGCCGGGCGCGTTCGCGCCATTCCATGAGTTCGGCCAGGCTCATGGCGTCCATCTCCGGCGGGCCCCAGTGAAACACCATGGCCAGGTCGGCCATGGCGTCGTCGACGTGCTCGGGCAGGGCTACTCGGTGGCCTCGCGCGTCTTCCTCGGTACCAAAAAACCGGCGACGGTGCCTCCCAGCTGCACCAGGTCGGCGGGGTCCAGCTCGCGGACTTCGGCTTCGGTGAGCGCGGGCTCGGTGATGCGCGGCAGGACCTTGGTCAGGGCGCTGACCTCCATCTGCAGCAGGTCGGTGAGGGCGACGCCGCGCAGGGCCCCCGCCTTGGGCTTGCGTACCTGGATCTCGCCGATGGTGCGCTTGCCACGGGTGAAGGGGGTGTCGAGCTCGACGGTCTCGGTGGGGATCTGGGGCAGCGGTGCGGTGGTGTCCTGGGTCTTGTCTTCCACGGAGGCTCTCCTGAGCGGTCGGTGGTGATGGCTCGTCCCGACGGGGGCGAGCGTGTGCGGATGGCGTTAGAGGCCCAGCGCCTGACGACGCTCGGCGAGGCGGTCCTCGCCGTTGACACGGAACACATAGCCGGGCAGATCGATCTCGACCTTTTCTTCGCCGTCGATGGTCAGCTTGTAGTAGCTGCAGGTGGTGGTGATGGTCTTCTGGTTGTTGTCGCCCTTGCTGGCCTCGCCCATGGCGATGGTCTTGTGGCGGCCGCGCACGACGATCTCGACCGGCACCACCTGGCCGTCCTCGTCGGATTCGTAGGAGCCGACGAATCGGAGCATGGCGGCGTCGTGGGTGGGCGAGCCGTAGCTGTCGAAGATCTCGCCGATCAGGCCGCCGGCGTTCCATTCGAACTCGATGATCTCCTGGCCAAGGTCGATCTCAACGGCGCCCTCCATGCCGCCGCCCTCGTATTCGGAGACCCGGCGCGAGAGCTCGGGGAGGGTGAGCGACGGGATCTTGCCTTGCCAGTTGACGCCGTCGCCGAACAGGTTGAAGTCTTTCAGGATGTGTGGAAGTGCCATCTTCGGTCTCCTTGGGCTCAGGCGGCGGCGACGCGGTCGGCGAAGTCGAGCAGATAACGATCGGTGATGCGCTGCTGGAACAGCAGGTTCTCGAGCGGCGGCACGGGGGTGTAGTCGTAGTCGATGTACAACTTGCCGGCCTTCAACACCTCGGGGGTGTTGAGCTCGGCATCGAACCAGGCCTCGCCGCCGAGGATGTAGCCGCGGCGGGTGAGCTCGCGGAACTTGGCGTTGATGCCTTCGACGATGTCCTTGACCAAGGAGGGATGCATCGGCAGGTCGACGGCCCAGAGGTGGGCCTCGGCGATGGTGTCGGCCAGCACCTGGGCGGTGCGGGTGTAGTTCTCGAAGGCGAACAGCGGGTCGATGGTGCAGGTGCGCGAGCCCCAGAAGCGGAAGCCGCCGCGGTTGATCAGGGTGGTGACCTCGTGGCTGTTCAGGTAGCCGGCGTCGGTGGCGGGGTCCTGGAGATCCCAGAAGACGTCGGCGGAGATGCCGGTCACGCCATTGACGGGCTGGTTGGAGAGGGTCTTGTGCCAGCCGATGTCGTTGTCGAGTTTGGCGCGCATGCCCAGCGCCCGGGCCACGGCGGAGAGGTTGCGGGTGCTCGAGGTGGCGGTATCCCAGCCGGTGAAGTCCGGCCAGATGACCATCACCTCGCGGGCGCCGAAGTTCTGGCGGTACATGGCGGCCTCTTCCATGGTCGCGCTGTCGCCGGCGCTGGCGTAGACGAAGGCGCGCAGCTTCTGGGCGATGTCGATCAGCTCGCTGACAACGTCGGCGTCGTCGAGCTCTGGCACGCCGAGGATGCGCGGCTTGACGCCGAAACGCTGGTCGGCGGCGAGCAGGGCTTGCATGCCGGTCTTCTTGCCGGTGGCGCCGGTACCGCCGATGACGTTGGTCTTGGTCTCGGCTTCGTCGGCGCCCTCGGCGACACGCACGACGATGACCATGGCCTTGGTCTGGTCAGCGATGGCGTCCAGCGCCCGGGCCAGGGTGCCCTCGCTGCCGGCCCGGCCGGCGGCGCCGCGGGGGTCGGTGATCAGCACCGGGGTGTCGAGCGGGAAGGGCTCGTCTTCGCCACCGGTGAGGTTCTGGTAGCCCAGGGCGGCGACCACCCCGGCGCCGCTGCCATCCTCGGCGGCGGTGACTAGAGCGCTAGCGTCGGGCTCGCCGTTGACGGCGGTGGCCACCTCGGCGGCGGTGCTGGTGATTACGCCGGTGGCGTCGGTGGCGAGGCTGACGGTGATGTCATTACTGGCGACGGTGACCGCCAGGGTGGCGGAGTTGGCGGTCGGGTCGAGGTAGCGCACGCGGATGCCGTTGCCGTTGGTGCCGGCGGCGGCTGCGGTGTAGGTGACGCCGCTGCCGGTGGCGGCGAAGTCGACGAAGAGGCTGGCGGCCAAGCCGGCGGCGGCATCGGGGGCGGTGGCCACCATGCCGATCACCGCGGTCGACACGGTGCGGATCGGTCGGGTGCCTTCATTGACTTCGACGACGCGGACGCCGTGATGGTAGTCCTGGGCCATGGGGAGCTCCTGCGCAGGTGATCGGATTCTGTCGATGCATGACGTGTGGCCATGCTTGCGCGTGTGCGAGCGAGGGGCGAGGGGCTGGCCCTGTAAGTGGCGGTCCTACAGAGGGGGCGGCTGGGCGTGGGGGGCGTTCGTGGGAGCGAGAACTAAGCCCGCCGGGCGGCGGGCTTAGTGGGTGGCGGGGCGCCTTACCAGGTTACGGCTTCGATGGCCGCCCGCTTTTCGTCGTCGGTCAAGGTTTCGTCGGCGAGCGCGGCGGCGATGGTGTCCTTGCGGTCCCAGCTGTGCTCGAGGAGCTGTTTGTAGTGGGCCATGGCCTGATCGGTCATGGCGATGACCTCGTCCGGGGTCATGGGGTAGCGGGTGTTGGATTGGGCACGGAACTCCTGGACTGCGCCGGTTTCGCCGGCGGCGACCAGGTCGCGTGCCTCGATGGCCAGGCCCATCAGGTTCTGGCGATCCTCGGCCTGCATCTGCACCACGTCGGCGGTGCCGTCGGGCAGGGTATAAGGCATACCGGCGGCGAGCTCGGCGGCAAGGGCGGCGGCGATCGCGGCGCGCTTGCGGGCCGCGAGGTGCTCGGCGGGCTCAGGCGGAGCCTCGCTCAAGGCGTCGTCTGGTGGTTCGATACCAAGTTCGGTGATCTCATGATCGGTACCGTCGGCGAGCCAGTATTGATACCCGCGCCAATCAGGAACCAGCGACCAGGCTTCATCATCATGAACAGCAGTCTGGTTTTTCCCAATCGTCGGCGGTTCAATATCGGTCGAATAGGCCGGGAAAAGCCAGTTGCCTGGTTGCATAGGGTCAGGGTCAGCCATCTGATGCCCTACGTATTCGCCCGTCGTTGGATGGTAGCTGTATGCCATCATGATGCTGTTACCTCAGTATTTGATGCAAAACAGGAGCGCAACGTTAGTAGGTCGGGTCTCGCCGCTGTCGCTGGATCCTTTCGTTCCGTAGTCGAATGTTTGAACTGTAAAGCCTGTATAGGGTGCATTGTTGATACCAGCGAATTTCTTCCACCCACCATCATGGCTGGCGGTGTAATCCTCAATGGCCCAGGATCCGGGGCCGTTAGGATCGACTCGCCCGCCTGTACTGGTCGGCAGGTAGTGATCGTGACGCATGAAAGCGTCTTCCTGATCTGCACCCAGTGCGCGGCCAGAGTCTTTTCCACGCCCGTCATCCCAACCGCGTAAGAATTGCCCGCGCAGATCAGGCAGGTTAAACGTTGTTGATCCATCGCCCGCACCGAACACTGTGCCAATCCTGCTGAATAGTTTGGCGTAAGCTGCTCGACTGACAGCGGCGCCATTGGCTTTTAGAAACCCAGGTGGCGGGGTGGTCATAGGGAATGCATGGACTGCGCCGGTCAGCGTCTCGCTGACCACGCCGTGTACCATTTTCGGCGTCATCGCCCTTTCGTTATCTGCGCCCGCTAATGCTTCTGCTTCGTCGGCGATTTCTAGCATCCCCAGCGCGTCCTCTGTGCCCGCGGGATGGTTACGACTTTGCTCATGTGCCAGGCGTTGCTGCTCCACATACTGCCTAGTGGCTAGCACCACTGAGGGATCCACCTTGAGCGTCACCGTACTGGTGTCGGAGACCTCCATCACGAAGCGCACGGTCTGGGTGCGCGAGCTGCCCTCACTGAGGATCGGCTTGTAGGTCTCGGGGTAGTTGCCGATGCCGATCAGGTCGCCGTCGACGTCGTAGATGCCGATCTCACGGATGGTCCAGCCGCCGACGTCGGGCGGCAGCACCTGCTCGACGACGATCCAGGTGGGGTTCGCGCTGTCGACGTGGCTGGTGTTGATCGGCGCGCGGCGCACCTCGTTGACCAGGGCGGTGGCGCTGCTGTCCGGGGTGGGCAGGCTGCCGCCGCCGTCGCCGACGGCCAACTCAGTGATATCGATGGTCTGGCCCAGGGCGAGGGCGTTGGCGATCTTGGCCTGACCGACGTCCGTGAGAATCGTATAGAACTGGGGCATGCGGGGCTCCTCTTGCTATCAGAGCGGGTAGACGGTGGCGGTATCGGTGCTGTCGGTGCCGGCGCCCAGGTACATCAGGCCGGCGACCTCGGTCTCTTCGGCGACGAAGGGCATGACCGAGGTGATGTCGCCGTCGTAGACGGTGGCGGCCAGCCAGGTGGTGCCGCGGCTCTCGCCGGCGAGGTCGAGGGCGCTGACGTGGCGGGTGAGCGGTTTGGCGCCGTCGATGAGGCGCTCGAGCTCGGTATACATCTCGTCGGTGATGCCGGTATCGAGCACGCCGATCTGCAGGGCGAAGGTGCCGGGCGTGCCGGTGGGCACGGTCTCCCACCACTCGATGACGTCGAGCAGGTAGCCCAGAGGCTCGACGACCCGGCGCAGGGCGCTGATGGTGCCCTTGCGCTGGTGGACGTAGAACGCCGAGGCGATGACCTCGCGTTTGGCGGCTTCGGACCAGGTGGGGTCCCAGCGGTCGACGGAAAACGCCCAGGCGAGGTAGGGCAGCAGGTGGGCCGGGCAGGTGGCTGGTCGCCAGAGATCGCGCAACGGCACCGGCACGCGCTGGATCTCGGCCAAGGCCTCGGCGGCGGCGCGCTCGAGGGGCGTGCCGTTGGGCGGCTGCAGCGGGCGGCGGTCGTCACTCATCGCTGCCCCCGATCACCACGGTGGTGCCGGTGCAGTGGGCGGCCTGGGTATCGTCGAGGACGACATCAGCGAGCGGGGCGGCGAGCTCGACGCGCTGCACACCCTCGACGTGCAGGGCGGCATGCAGGGCGGAGATGCGGATATCGCGGCCGATGCGCCGCTGGGCGCTGACGTAGGCATCCAGCGCGGCCTGGGCGGCGGCGAGGATCGGCTCCTGCTCAGGCCCGGGGTAGACGTAGAGGGTAGCGTCGACGCTGTAGGGGGTGATGCTGGCGGACTGCACGGTGAGACGGTCGCCCACGGGGCGCACGTCCTCGGCGGAGAGGGCGGCGTCGACGATGTCAATCAGCGCCTGGTCGGCGGTGCCGTCGCCCTCGGTGCTGAGCAGCGTGACTAGGGCCTCGGCGGGATTGGGGCTGATGGCGGTGGCGTCGGCGACCCGTCCGTCGGCGCTGAGCGCATGGTAGACGTAGGCGCCGCGGGGGCCGGCGACGCTCAGCCCCTCGAAGGCGCGCTGGGCGCGCAGGCGCAGGTCGGCGTCGCTCTCCAGGGTGGGTGGCACCGGCGGGGTGGCGTCGGGGTCGCCGGGGGCGATCACCAGGCGCTGGACCTCGAAGTTGGCGACCAGCTGGTCGAGGTCGGCGCCCTGGCTGTAGGCGAGCATGACCGCGCGGGCGGCCTCGTTGACGCGCTGCCGCCAGAGCAGTTCGCGGTAGGCGTTTTCCTGGAGCAGCTTGGTCAGCGGCTCGCTCTCCAGCGCCAGGGTGGCCTCGATCTCGTCATGCTGGCTGGCCGGCACCAGGGCGAGCAACGCGGCCCTGCGCTCGGCGAGCACGGCCTCGTAGTCGAGGGACTCGACGACCGCCGGTGAGGGGAGCTGGGAGAGGTCGATGGTGCCGCTCATGGGAGGGATACCTCGAGCTGAATGGGATCGCCCTGGCGGGTTTGGCCCTCGATCTCGATGGTGGCGGCGCCGTGCTGGCCGGTGCTGACCGAGCGACGCACGGCGGTGATCTGAATGCGCGGCTCCCAGCGGATGATCGCCATGACGGTGGCGGCATAGGCCTGGAGCAGGGTGGCGTCGTTCAGCGGGGCATCGATCAGCTCGGGCAGCAGGCTGCCGTACTCGCGACGCATCACCCGGCTGCCGATGGGGGTGGTGAGGATGTCGCGCACGCTCTGGCGGATATGCTCGAGGCCGTCGAGGGTGCGGCCGCTGGTAGCGTTCATGCCGGTCATCAGTTGGGCGCCCCTGTGTTGCTGGGCCCGGATTCGACGCCACCGTGGGTGTGGCTGTCGCCGACGTTGGTGCCGTTGTGGGTGAGGCTCGCGCCGTTGACGGCCAGGGTGCCGTTAATGACGGTGTCGGCGTGGATCGTCAGGCCGCCGGGGGCGGTGATAGTGGCCGAGCCGGGCAAGGTGGCCGCCAGGTGGCTGGCGGCGTGGTCGTACTCGATCACCGCGCCGTCGGGCAGCACGACACGCCAGAGGTCGGCGCTGGCGGCCGGGGCGGGGTGGGCGTCGCGATACAGGCCGGTCAGCACCACGGCGGCCGCCGGGTCGCCCCCGGGGGAGAACAGCACCGCCTGCTCGCCCACCGTTGGCGGGTTCCAGCTGCGGGTGGTGCCGGCGCGGCACTCGATCCAGGGGCGCCAGGCGGTGAGCAGCTCGCCCGAGCGGACGCGGACGCGCGCGGCGGCGTGGTCCACCTCGGCGATGGTGCCGAGGCGGATCAGGTTGTGGAGCAGGCGGAGGAGTTCGGCGACGTTGTTCATGCCGCTCATGCTGTCGCGGTCGCTCGCGGGCGTGGTAGTGGCGGGGGCTGTCGGTCGGGGACTTACAGGCTGCCGGGTTCACCCTTCCGGGATGTCGAGGTGGCGAATGATCATGTCGTAGAGCAGCTCGATGTCGTCCGGCGTGGCGCCGAGCAGTTCGCGTTCGGGGTAGTCGTGGCGGACGTAGGCGTTGACCTGGCCGGTCTGGCCCTCCTGGTGGATGCGGGCGATGTGGGCGATGCGCCCCTCGTAGCCGACCGCCACGCCCGATGCCGTGGCGTCGATCTTCATGTAGCGGGCGGTCATCAGCTTCTGAAACATCTGGCTGTTGGGACTGCGTTTGCCCCTGGCGCCCGGGCGGGCGACGGGGGTCAGGTCGCGTTCGAGAAAGCGGACGATGCGGACTTTCTTGAAGGTGCGCAGGTCGCCGGCCCGCCGCTCGTCGAAGCCGAAATAGGTTTCCGGCGTGGCGATCCAGTGGACGATCTCACGCTCTTCCGGCTCGTGGCCGGGTTTCTGGTAGATGAAGCGCAGGCGCCGGCGGGCCCGACGTACCTTCTTGGCTCCCTGTCGCGGGGCATAGGGTGAGCCATCGACATTTTTCTGTGCCTTGATGCGGTCGCGCTGGCTCTTGCGCAGGGCGAGGCCCATCTCACGGGCGAGTCCCTTGCGCTCCTTGGCACTGAGGCGTGCCAAGAGGGGGGCGACCCAGCCCTCGAGCAGTTCGAGATCGTCTTGCGTCACGGCGAATCCCACTCGCTTTCCAGTTCATGCCCGCCGTCGCCCGGGCCTTTGGCGAAGAGCTGCCAATGCCGGGCCGGACAGGCATCGATGGGAAATTCCGGCATGCGGTGCTCGCTCTCGATGCGGCCTGCATCGCAGTTGACCAGGGCGACGACGCGCTCGGTGAGCTCCACCGAGAAGATCAGGTCGACCTCGGTGTCATTCATGACCTCGGCCGAGAAGCGCAGGGCGGTTTCGGGGTCGAGGTCGGGCTGGTAATGCGACAGCCATTGGAGCAGGGGGATCACGACGGCATCGGTGCTGCCGGTGTGGCCGATGATGATGACCTCGGCGGTGACCCGGTACTCATGGCTGAGGTGCTGGCCGCGATGAAAGCGGATGCGGCCTTCCGGGATGTAGGTGCGCAGGCGATCGGGGTTCTCGGCCAGGGCGGGAACGCTGTCGAGCAGGTGCCGGCGTAGCGATTGCAGCTTGATCACTGGGGCGTCTCCAGGGCCTTGACGAGACCGTTGTGCCGGGCGGCGCAGCGGTGATACTGACTCGCCCAGGCGGACATGGTGAGAGCGACGTCACCGCCGGTGCCGTCAGTCAGCGGGGGCAGCTTCTCGGGGCAGGGCTGCATCAAGCTGCGCTGCATCGGGCGCTCGCCCTGCGGCGGCGTCGTTGAGCAGGCGGACAAGGCGAGGCTCAAGGCAGACGCGGCGATAAACGGGACGCTGGATTTCACGGATGACTCCCCTGTCGATGACGCGCTCGCTGGCCTCGAGCTCGGCCAGTCGAGCCTCGACGGCGGTGGCGATGGTGGATTCGCGGGCCATGGCGGCGTCGATGGCCTGTCGTGCCACGCGCTCGGCGGTCAGGCGGTTGGCCTGCTCGTACCAGCCGCGGGCCTGCCAGCCGGCGAATAGGCTGGCGGCCAGCAGCAGGACGAGGACGGCCAGGCGGGCGCGGGTCATGCCGCCTCCTCGAGGGCGGCGCTGTGGCGGCGATAGGCGGCGGCGAGCCTGGTGTCGTAGTCGTTGATGGCGTAGTTGGGACCGTTGTAGCGGCGGGCGAAGTCGGTCCAGTCGTGGCGGCGCAGGGCGGCGTGCAGGGCGCGGTCGGCTTCGATGAAGCGCACGAAGGCGTCGAGCTGGGCGGCCTCGCCTTCCCGCATGGCGGCGACGAAGGCCTCGGCGCCGGCGTAGCCGAGCCGCTGCCAGTGAAACCCCATGATCTGGTAGGCGCCCCAGGAAGCGGACTCGAGGGCGCTGGCCTCATGCAGGGTGGCGGCGCGCTCGAGGCGATCGTGCTCCCTGTAGCCACCGAGGTAGCCGCCGGGCTTGTCATTGACCAGGTCGGGGTGTCGCTGCTGCAAGGGGACCGGGTTGTGGCCGTGGTGGATGAGCCGGCGGCGCATGATGTGACGCTCGAAGAGGATCACCGGTTCGCCATCGCGGGGGCCGCCGACGTGGAATCCCTGGCCACGGGACTCGACTTCATTGACGGCCATGATGGCGGCGAGTTCGACGGCCAGGCGCTCGGCGGCGGCGACGAGATCGGCCTGGCCGAGCTGGTCACCGCCGAGCTCGATGCGCTGCAGGGCGCGACGAGTCTTGGGTCCGGCGATGCCATCGACGACGAGACCGGCGAGGCGCTGGAAGGTGCGCACGGCACCTGCGGTTGCCGGGCCGTAGATGCCGTCGACGATGAGCCCGGCGCGGTGCCGGTTCAAGGCGTGTTGCAGGCTGGTGACCCGGTACCCGCGATCTCCCTGACGTAGCAGCATTACAGCCTCCGGTGTGGGTGGAACAGGTGGGCGAGGTTGCCGTCGGCGCGCAGTACCAGGGTGGCGATGGCGACCATGAGGAGGGCGAACCACCAGGCGTCGGGGTGTCCCTCGGTGACGGTTCTGGCGATGATCCAGGCACTGGCCGAGATCAGCAGCCAGGCGAGTACGGAGACGCCGCGGCGGATGCGCTTACCGCGGCGACGGAAGGTGAGCAGACGCACGATGATCACCAGGGCTGCGCCCACGATGACGAGTTCGGCGATGGTCACTTGCGGCCTCCTAGCCAGGCCTTGATGTCGAGGGTCTTGACCCCCTCGATGGCCCGTAGCCCGGCGGTTACGGTGACGGCGGACATGATGAAGGCGGCCACGGCGGAATGCTCGAGCATGTTGCCGAGCATGGCCGGCCCTCCCAGGTAGCCGATGCAGAAGCTGATCATCAGGTAGGCGATGCGAACCAGGATGCCGAGGTCCTTGGCGCTGATGACGAAGAGGGTGGCGCCGCAGAAGGCGCCGACGACGGCATTGGCGTCGATGCCTGGCAGCACCCCGATGAGGGCGGCGGTCAGCGAGGCGGTGGCGGCGGCGGTGGCGGTATTGGGCTCGGCCATGGGGTTCCTCTGCGTTATGTCCACAGCTGCACGGTGTCGAGCCGATGGGTGGTCGGCTCTGCGTCGGGCAGCAGGATGGGCGTGCCCTCCGGTAGCTTCGGCCCGAGTTCGGCGAGGCCCGGGTTGAGGCGCAAGGCCCGCTCGGTGATATCGGCGGTGCTGCCGAAGACTCGGTAGCAGAGCTGATCGAGGGTCTCGCCCTGATGGGCCCGGACGGTGTGCACTAGATCAACTCCACGACGGTGTGGTTGCGGTTCTGGATCTCGGCGACGGCCCAGCGGGCGTCGCGGCGGGCGTCATCGGCGGCGAAGTCCTTGGCTTCGCCCCGTTCGTCGCCCTCGGAGGTGGCGGACGCATCGCGGTAGCGCTCGAGCAGGCTGGCGAGGGCGGTGGCATAGACCGCGCGGCGATACAGCAAGCCGTAGACGCCGGGGGCCTGCCAGCCGGGCGGGGCGACGTCGGCGATGGTGACGGCGCCGGCCGCTTGCTGCTCGGCCTGCCAGGCGCGCAGCTGCCGGTTGATATCGGCCATGGCGGTGCTCAGGGCGACCTCGACGCGGGCGGGGGTGATGGCCTCGGCGATGCGCTCGGCCTGGCGGAAGTCCGCCGGGTCGACCGGTGGCCAGAAGCCGTTGTTCTCGAGCGGCGCGGGCGGCTCGGGCTCGGTGTTGTAGCCGGCGGCGATGAGTGACATGGCGGCCTCGATAGGAAGGGGGTGGGCCGGAGTTCGAGCGTGACCCAGGAGAGAGCATCCGCTCTATTCCGGCGCCCCCTTGGCGTCGGCGTGCGACTTGGTTGGACGGTCAGGCCTGTTGTGAAGAGGCCCGGCCGCCGTCGTTCTGCTGCTGCTTGGCCTGGCGCTCGAGCAGTTCGATGTCTCGCTTGACCCCAGCCTTGTCGTTGAGCTCGAGGGCGCGACGGAGGTGCTCGAGGGCCTTGTGGATGCTGTTGCCCTTGTCGCGGTAGGCGTAGCCGAGGGCCTTGTGCAGCTTGGCGCGCACCTGGTCGTGCATGTCGGCGTCGCGCGTCATGGCCTCGGTGCGTGCCAGGTGCATGACCAGGTGCGCGGCGATTTCGCCGGCGTCGTGCTGCTCGTCCTCACCCTTGGCGGCCTGCAGTCGCTTGAGGGCTTCCTCGGCGACCTGCTCGGCGATGAGCGATGGCGTGTCACGCTCGAAGCGATCGGGGGTGTCGAGCCCGTGGGTGATCGCGTACTCGGCGATGGCCAGCGCTCCGGTCAGGTCGCCGACGTCGAGACGCCACAGCATGATGGTGACCAGCACGTCGTCCTGGGCGCCGTTGCCGGAGGCGAGTACCCCATCGACATAGGCCTCGAATTCGGGCAGGAGCTCCCGCTTGCGCGCGACCTTGGCCTCGACGGACTTGATGCCCTTGAGGGTCTGCCGGGCTTCCCACAGGGCGGCGGCGTGGATCTCGTATTGCGGGCCAGTCTGCGGACGACCCGGGAGGGCGTCACCCGCCGCCCTGGCGGCGGTGACGCGCTGGTAGTGGCGGCGGGCAGGGCTGGTGCGGCCTTTCTGTTCAGCCATCGGTCTCTCCTCAGACGAAGGTGATGTTCTCGACCAGGCAGCCGAACCCGTAGTCCTCGACCACGTAGGCGTCGTTGGAGGACTCGTAGTTCTCCACGCGCTTGCGCTCGGGCTTGTCCTTCAGATAGCGGCGACGGCTGCCGCGCTGCCAGTAGAGGGACAGGTTCTCGAGGCTGGTGATGAGGATGGCATCGTCCGGAACGAAGGGGGCTCGCACGGCTTGCTGGCCGCCGACGCGCTTCTGGCTCACCAGCATGTCGAGCGCCCGAGCCTCGGTCGGCGTCTCGGCGTGCTGCTGGATCAGCGGGAAGTACTTATCGGCGAGCAACTTGCGACCCATGATGGCGACCAGGCCGGTGTCCTCGCGGTACCAGGGTTCGATCATCTCGTTGACGGCATCGAAGACCAGGGCGTCGAGGTTGGCGTAGTCGCCGCCACTGCCTACCGTGACCTGCCCGGAGGAGGCGACCACTTCGGAGAGCACTCTCGCCGGGGCGTCGGTGCGGTACTTCTGCAGCCAGCCGATGTTGACGTCTTGGAGCAGCGGGTTGGAGGCGCGGTCGGACTCCACCGCGGCGCTGGTGCCGTTGAAGCCGATCATGATCCGGTCGAGGGCCTGGCGGCGGACGATGGCGTTGCGCACGCGGGCCTGGAAGTCGGGAAACTTGGCCCAGGCGTCGAGCTTGCTCCACGGCAGGAAGGTGTCGAACTCGGTGCTGACACACTCGTAGCCGTTGGCGTCGAGGGTCGAGAGGTCGCGTGGGGTGCGGTCGTTGACCGAGACGTCGGTGCGGCCGGCGATCGGTCCGGAGACCCCGAGCCCGAGCTTTTCGCCCTTGAGTTCGTCGACGCCGATGATGTTGATACGGCTGAGGAACTCGCTGGATTCCTGCATCTTGGTTTCCAGCGTCTGCTGTACGCTGGGCTCCACGGCGAAGCTCTCGGTGGCATTGGGCACGCCGGAGAGCTGGGCGAGTCGCTCCAGGTACTTGTTGAAGGCGATGCGTGTGTCGTTGCGCATTGGCGGCGGTCCTTATCAGCAGTCAGTGAGTACGGCGTCACCGCCGCCGGTGGCGGTTCCGCGGGGCGGGGTGTCGGGGGTGTTGTCGAGCTGGGTATAGAGCTCGTCGAGGCGTCGCTTGGTCTCGTCGTGGGCCTCTTTCAACTCGGAGAAGGCCTCGGCGCTCGGGCGCTGTTCGAGATCCTCGGACATGGCCTGATGACGCTGCACGAACAGCTCGAGGGTCTCTTCCAGCTCCGCGCGGAAGGCCTCGAACCCCTTGGCGGTCTTGGCGTCGTGACGGCTGAACATGGCCTTGACCCGTTCGGTGAGCTTGGGGCCTTTCTGCTCGGGCGGGTCTTCGGTGAAATCGAGCTCGATCTCGACGGCCTCGCTGAACACGTTGTCGGGATGCTGTTTCTTCGCCGCCAGCGGCGAATCCTTGCCGGCCTGGCGCGAGAACTTGAGCATCTCGGTGCCGAGGCTGGCCGGCGAGTCGGTCACGGCCAGGCCTTCGAGATACGCCTCGCCGGTATCGGCGAAGGAGGGATTGACCTCGATGCTGGTGTAGACCTTCTGGCGTTGCTGGTTGATTTCCTTGAGCCGTTCGGTCGGGTCGATCTCCGCGAAGAGGGCCAGCTTGCCGTCCTCGACTTCCTCGGCCTTGACGCGGGTGACGTCGCCCAGGGCGGCGAAGGGGCCGTCGTGGAACAGGCCGCGCATGTGCTCCATCCAGACACGGGCGCCGTATGTCTTGGGGTCGTAGTTGCCGGCCATCTGCTCGATCCACTCGCGTGAGATCTCGCGACCGTCGGTGGTTGCGCCTTGGGTGGCGACTCGGAACCAGGGCATGTGGCTTCCTCGGCTGGGTTGCGGTGGCGATCGTTGCCGTCAGGTTCCGCGTCGGCCGCCGGTGCCTCAATGCCTGGGCCCTGTAAGTGTCTCTCCTACAGAGGCATCCCCCGCGCGTGAGACGCGCGCGCGGATACGCTGGCGGCATGACTACGATGCCCCCCGACCTCACAGAATCGCCTCGCCTGACGGCCCGCCACCTGTACTGGCAGGGCTGGCGAGTCGCGCGCATCGCCGAGTACATCGGTGAGAAGCCGGCCACGGTGCACAGCTGGAAGAGCCGCGACAACTGGGACGCCGCGGCGCCCATCGAGCGTGTGGAACAGACGCTCGAGGCGCGGATGGTGCAACTGATCGCCAAGCCCGATAAGGAAGGCAAGGACTACAAGGAGATCGACCTCCTTGGCCGACAGTTCGAACGCTTGGCCCGGGTTCGCAAGTATGAGCAGACCGGCCGAGAGGCGGATCTCAATCCCAACATCGAGGCCCGGAACGAGGCCCCGCGAAAGCGTAAGCCGCGACGGAATCATCTCGACGAGGAGCAGGTCGAGGCGTTGAAGGCGGCGTTCCTGGATTCGCTCTTCGACTACCAGGTCGAGTGGCACGATGCCGGCCAGAAGCACCGGATCAGGAACATTCTCAAGAGCCGTCAGATCGGCGCCACCTGGTATTTCGCTCGGGAGGCGATCGTCGACGCCTTCGAGAGCGGTCGCAACAAGATCTTTCTCTCCGCTTCGAAGGCACAGGCCCATATCTTCAAGAACTACATCATCCAGTTCGTGAAAGAGATCACCGATGTGGATCTGAAAGGTGATCCGATCGTGCTCGACAATGGCGCGGAGCTGCATTTCCTCGGCACCAACAGCAAGACGGCGCAGGGCTATCACGGTGATACGTACTTGGATGAGTACTTCTGGATTCACCGGTTCGCCGAATTCCGCAAGGTGACCAGCGGGATGGCGATGCACAAGAAGTGGCGCCAGACCTACTTTTCGACCCCGTCGAGCCTGGGCCATGAGGCCTATCCCTTCTGGTCGGGAGAGATGTTCAACAAGCGCCGGAAGAAGTCGGAGCGCCATGAGTTCGATGTCTCACATGCCGCCCTGGCCCGGGGCATGGTGTGCCCGGATGGCCAGTGGCGTCAGATCGTTACCGTCGAGGACGCCATCGCCGGTGGCTGCGATCTGTTCGACCTCGAGCAGCTGCGCCTCGAGTACTCCGACGAGGAATTCGCCAACCTGTTGATGTGTCAGTTCGTCGATGACAGCCAGTCGGCGTTCCCGCTGTCTTTGGTGCATCCGTGCATGGTCGACAGCTGGGAGGTGTGGGGCGACTACAGGCCCCATGCGCCGCGCCCGGTCGGGGATCGGGGCGTATGGCTCGGCTACGACCCCACGGGCACCGGTGAGGATGGCGACGGCGCTGGCCTGGTGGTGGTGTTGCCGGCGCGCCACGCCGACGAGAGACATAGGGTGTTGGAGCGTCACCGCCTCAAGGGCGAGGACTACGAGGCTCAAGCCGACTTCATCAAGGGCTTCCGTGATCGCTATCGCATCGAGCATATCGGCATCGACATCACCGGGCTGGGTGAGGCGGTGGCCGAGCATGTGGCGAAGTGGTTCCCGACCCTGACTCGCTTTCGGTACGACCCTGCGGTCAAGGGGCGCTTGGTCATGCAGGCGCAGCAGATCATGCGCCGTGGGCGCCTCGAGTTCGACGTAGGCTGGATGGACCTCGCTCAGAGCTTCATGGCGATCAAGAAAGAGCTGACCGCGAGCGGACGCCAGTACACCTATACCAGTGGTCGGAGCAAGGCGACGGGTCACGCCGACTTGGCGTGGGCGACGATGCATGCACTGAGCCACGAACCTATCGACGGGCCCGCCGAGGGTACCGGGCAATCACTAGTGGAGATCTACGAATGAGCGAGACAGCCGCCAAGCCTCGTATCCGGCTGCCGGCCGGTTATCGGCACCAGCCGGTGTCGAGTGCGCCCAAAGCCGAAGCGTTCACTTTCGGTGACGCCGAGCCGGTCACGTCGATGCGCGATATCTTCTACGAGGGGCTGTTGCTTTCACCCGATGAATGGTACGAGCCGCCGATCCCACTGGAGATCTTGTCCAAGAGCTACCGGGCAACGGCGCATCATGGCTCGGCGCTCCAGGTGAAGCGGAACATCCTTTTGCGCACCTTCAAGCCGCATCCGCTGCTCGGCCGCCAGGCGTTCAGCGGCCTGGCTCTCGACTACCTGGTGTTCGGCAATGGCTACCTAGAGGAGGTCAGGGGACGGCTCGGCAAGCTGCTACCGTTCCGGCATCTGCGTGCCAAGTACACGCGTCGTGGCGGCGTGAATGCCGATCGCTACTGGTGGGTGCCGAATTACGTAGATCGCACCGAGCTCCCGCGGGGCAGGGTAGTGCACATTCTCGAGCCCGATATCGATCAGGCGCTCTACGGGGTCCCTGACTATATCGGCAGTCTGCAGAGCGCCTGGTTGAACGAGAACGCCACCCTGTTCCGCCGGCGGTACTTCCTGAACGGCTCACATGCCGGGTTCGTGATGTATGTCAGCGATCCGGCTTCCAACCAGGACGACATCGACGCCATGCGCACGGCGCTCAAGGAATCGAAGGGGGTGGGCAACTTCCGCAACCTGTTCTTCTACAGCCCGGGCGGCAAGAAAGATGGGGTGCAGATCATCCCGATCAGCGAGGTGGCCGCCAAGGACGATTTCTGGAACATTAAGAATATCACGAGAGATGACCAATTGGCGGGCCACCGGATTCCGCCGCAGCTGATGGGCATCGTGCCGCAGAACACGGCGGGGTTCGGCGATGTCGAGAAGGCGGCGAGGGTGTTCGTCGCCAATGAGCTGGAGCCACTCCAGGAAGCTTTCAAGGAGGTCAACGAGATCGTCGGCGAAGAGGTGATCCGCTTCCGGCCTTATTCGCTTGGCGAGGCTGAACTCTTGCCGCTCGACCCCACCAAGTAAGCCCCCCTCCATGTGATCGAGGCCGCCCACCCGGGCGGCCTTTCCGTCTACGCGCGATACAAAAATTATTGAATAAGTCGTAATAGCTTTTAGATTCGTGTTGGTGCGCGCTCAGCGTTTCTCGCTTCTCCCTTGCCCCCGTGTCGGCTTTGCCGTTCGAACGCCTCACGCAGCAGCAGGGGGCCACCTGCCCCCACCCCGGGCGCGCCCCGCCGCGCGCAATCGTCACCCCGCCCCGCCCGCGCTCTAAATGGGTCGGTTTTCATGCACTCATGCAGGAGGGGGCGAGGCCGCGCCGTTACTGGGGTTCGGGCCGGTGATAAGGGGGCATTAATTTATGCGTTTTCATACGCATTCATTCACGAATGTGGGGCTCTGGTTCTAGAGAGAAGGACGGTTCATTCTGATTCGTTGGACTGTGGTTAGGGTGGCAGGACCCGAGGTATGCCCGTCCTCTTCACTCGGTATCCTGCTGCTGGCAGTAAAGGCACTGCTACAGTGGATAATTGGCGCATTGACCGTGATCCAAGTACACCCGCTCTGTGTGCTATGGTGACGAAGGTTCGGTATCCATTGACTCTAGGCCTGATTTTGGTTTCTTATCATAAGGACTTATGTAGTTGGATCTGTCTTTATGTGATGCTCGATGGGATAAGTTTTACGGGAAATAAATAATTTTAGGGAATGCAGGGAGAACTTATGAGTGTTACACCTCGCGGGATGAGTGTACAAGAAGCTTATCGTGAGTACAGCGACGGGAATTTTAGAGTAAACCGACAGTATCAAAGGAAGCTTGTTTGGACTTTTGAAGAAAAAAGAAGGCTTATAGATAGCGTTTTATCAGGCTATCCAATCCCCTTGATATTGCTGGCTACGAAAGTTGATGAAGAGGGTGTGAAAAAATACGAAATAATTGATGGCATGCAAAGACTTAATGCTGTTTTTTCGTTCATGGAGAACAAGTTTGATATTGAAGGAAAGTATTTTGATATAGAGCAGTCGGCTCGCGCTAAACAAGTCTCAGAAGAAGGTGGTTTTGAGGTGAAAGGAGAAATGTTTGGACTGCTGGATGCCGAGCAGTGCGCAAATCTTCTCGAGTATACATTTGCAATAACTGAATTTCCGGCTGTGGATCCAGATGCAGTAAATGAAGTTTTTGGGAGGATTAATGCATATGGAAGACAGCTTAGTGCGCAGGAAAAGAGACAGGCTGGGGTTATATCTTTATTCGCAAATACAGTGAGAGAGATCGCTTCTGAGCTTAGAGGGGATGCTTCTTCGAGCTTCCTTGATTTGTCGGAAATGCCACAGATAAGTATTGACGTTGGTGGTGATGATCCTGATTACGGGGTGAGGGCAGATAATACATTCTGGTGTCGACAAGGCATCCTTCGGCGGAATCAATTGCGTGAAGCTGAAGATGAGCAATTTGTGGCAGATTTGGTTATCTCTATTCTCGAGAATGAGCCGTTTGCGTTTAGCGGTTCTCTTCTTGATAGGTATTATGATTCTGAGGCGGAAGAGTATAGGCGGATCAATGCTCAATTGTACTCTTATGGCGATGATGCTATAAAGAATGCTGTTGTGTCGACTTTTTCTATTATAAGAACAGTTTTGGAAAGTGTGGATGATTCGCATAACGCACTTCGCAGGATAATTCATCCATCGTCAGGCGCAAATCCCATAAAAACAGGATTTTATGCTGTATTTATGGCATTTTATGATTTGGTTGTCAGGGAGAATAAGGTCCCATACGATAACCATAGGATTATCGAGTCAATGAGCAATTTGCAAGATCGTCTTCACGTGGCGGCTGGGCAAATACGCTCTGGTCCGAGAGAGCAAAATATATCTGCAACAAAGGGGTTGATACAAAATTTCTTTGAAGAACGTGAGCCAGGATCAGGGTTGCAGGGAGTTGGGCTCGTTCTTAGGTTTGAAAATGCCTTGAGGCGTTCAAAAGTGGAAACTTCGGCGTATGAGTGCAAGCAAGGATTTGTCAGCTTATGCCATGAAAGAAACTATAATTTTGACCTTCTTGAAAGGTTGGTTAAAACTGTTTGCGGAATTGCAAATATAGGGCCGCAATCTAGTGGAGCAATTTTCGTCGGTGTTTCTGACGATGAAAGGCAAAAAAATATAATTGAAGAGCTTGATGGAGTGAACGCACTTTCCGTTGGGGCAAGGTTTGTGGTGGGTGTTGACAGGGAGCTCGGTTTTTCTAGTCTGGATTTAGAGGGCTACAAGAGAAGGGTTGTTGACTATTTTGCTAGTTCAAGTCTCAGTGATTCCTTAAAAGGAGATGTTCTAAGTACTATTGACTGTATAGAATATAGAGGGATGTCTGTTCTTTGTATATGGGTTCCTTCTCAAGACAGTGTGTCAACTGTTGATGATGTTGTATTTATTCGGCAGGGGTCGTCGACAGTTGAAGTCCAAGGGTTTAGTCAGCAGCAAGCAGTGGTAAGAAGGTTTTCTTAAGTAATCTTCTATAGGAATAGCGTGAGAGCGGCGGCCAGACTAAGCACAGGCTGTCGCTCGGAAGCGCTCATGGGTGGCGCTTCGCAGAATAATGCCCGCGGAGGCTATTCGTACGACCTGATTTCGACTGTTTCTCAGGTTTGCTGGTGTCATTCTGGTGCATGAGATGGCCATACATTCATCAGAACACGGTGTACCCATACTGTACCAAAAGGTTTTTATCCCTTGATTCCAGGGGTATATCTGTCCAATCCATCATCGGCGCCACTGAGAAAGTTCTATCCAGCGTGGGGCGCGGGATGTCAGGCTTCATGCGGGTTGTGGGGGTTGCCTTCTCAATCATATCTGTACATATTTACAGTGGTTTTGCCGTATTTTACTCGGTGTCTTGTCACATTCTTGGCACATGGCGCCGAGGGGATTTGTCACATTGGAGTGTGGTGATGGCGACAATAGTGAAGCGCCGAAAAAAGGACGGCAGTTTCTCATATCTGGTCCGGGTCCGCATCGCTCGGCGCGGCCAGCCCGACTACTCGGAGACCAGGACCTTTCCGAAGAAGGCTATGGCCGAAGAGTGGGGCAAGCGGAGAGAGGTGGAACTCGCCAGCCCAGGAGGCTTTACGCTCGCCCGCTGGAAGGGCGTGACCCTGGACGACGCCATCGAGCGCTACCTGCACGAGTTCGCCCAGGGCGCTGGACGCTCCAAGCGCGCCACCATTGAGCAGCTACGCCGCTTTCCTATCTCCAGGGTAGCGATCACCGAACTCACCAGCGAGCAGTTGATCGAGCACGCGGTGATGCGCCGCGGCAGCGGCATCAAGCCCTCGACGATCAACCAGGATGTGGTGTGGCTGGGGATCATCCTCAAGACCGCAGCCGCGGCCTGGAAGATGCCGGTGGAGCTCAACGAGTTCGAGTCAGCCAGGCTGTAATGACCCCCTAGTTTCTGCACACCATACGCCGCTAATAACGGGTGTGATCGGGTGCCACATAGCCTAGAGACTGATGTGGCCGCTCTTCGTTGTAGTACCGGATCCAGCGGCTGATTACCGCTCGGGCCTGGCCCAGCGACTCGAACCGGTGCTGCCAGATGCATTCTT
>NZ_JAHVKJ010000002.1:0-212847 GCF_019800795.1 Halomonas sp. DP3Y7-2 | reverse complement strand
TGACGACCATAGCGAGTGGGAACCACCTGATCCCTTGCCGAACTCAGAAGTGAAACCGCTCAGCGCCGATGGTAGTGTGGGGTCTCCCCATGCGAGAGTAGGTCATCGTCAGGCATTTATTCAGAAGAACCCCGATTATCGAGAGATGGTCGGGGTTTTTCGCATGCATGGGTCGACCCCCCTTTTTATGTGTGGGGCCACGCCGAATACCCCCTCGGCGCGGTCCGGCCTGGCTCTTCTCAAGGGCGGGCTCGTGGCGTTCGCCACCCCTTGTAGCTTCGCTGCAGCCGTTGTAAAGAGCTCCAGGGTGGCTCACCCCCATGCGAGAGGCAAGCTGCCTGGTTGCGAGTACCTCTGCGGATATCGGGTTTTTCCACAAGGTCAAGATCGTTTCCATAGACGAGTGCGGGTCGATGGCTCCCTCGGCGTGGAGCGGCCTGGTCCTTGTAAAGAGCGCCAGGGTGGCTCACCTACATGCGAGATCAGGCATTTATTCAAAAGAGGCCCGGCTATCTAGAGATGGCTGGGCTTCTTTTATGACGTCCGCCGTTTTCCGTCTAGCCGAAGTTTGGCGTAGCGGAAGGCGGGCGTTGGCTCTCTGCAGCCGTACGTTGAAGGCCGCATAAGGCGGCTGTGCATTGGCACCATCTGAACCGACAGATATCGTGAGCACCGCGACGATACTGACGTCACCATTCATTTAGAGGAGCATACATGGATCTTGCAATGATTGGCCTTGGGCGCATGGGCGCCAACATGGCAGAACGTCTGGTTCGCGGCGGTCATCGTGTCATTGGTACAGACCCTGGCGCTGAGGCACTCTCCAGCGCACAGCAGCGAGGAGTTGAGCCAGCACAGACTCTGGCAGAGGCGGTCGAGCAACTTCCTTCCCCGCGTATCGTATGGCTGATGGTACCTGCGGGGGAAGCCGTTGATGCACTGCTCAAGGAGCTGACATCGCTGCTGTCCCCTGATGACATCGTCATCGATGGTGGCAACTCCATGTACAAGGACAGCGTGCGACGTGCCGCTGAGCTGCGTGAACATGGCTTGAGCTATGTGGATGTGGGAACCAGCGGTGGCGTGTGGGGGCTGGCAGAGGGCTACAGCATGATGGTCGGCGGTGATGATGCCGTGGTCGAGAGGCTCAAGCCGCTGTTCGAGACCCTGGCCCCGGCTGCCGACAAAGGGTGGGGGCACGTAGGGCCCAGCGGGGCAGGCCACTTCACCAAGATGGTCCACAATGGTATCGAGTACGGCATGATGCAGGCGTTTGCGGAAGGCTTCGCCATCATGGAGAAGAAGACCTCCTTCGGGCTGGACCTGCATCAAGTCGCTGAGATCTGGCGTCATGGTAGCGTCGTACGGTCCTGGCTGCTCGACCTGACCGCCAATGCTCTCGACAAGAACCCGACCTTTGACGGCATCGCCCCCTATGTCTCTGATTCCGGCGAAGGGCGTTGGACGGTGAGCGAGGCCATCGAACTCGACGTCAGTGCCCCCGTCATCACGATGTCCCTGCTTGAGCGGCTGCGCTCCCGTGAATCCGACTCCTATGCGGATAAGATGCTCGCTGCCATGCGCAATGAGTTTGGCGGCCACGCTATCAAGTCATCCTGAGCATCATTGCGCAGGAATTAGCCTCCCTGGTAGCTCCGGCCGGGGAGGCCAACATTATCTGGTAGCGTGTGCCGATGAGCGCTGACCAGCGACGGATGATCTCCTAGCGCTGAAACAGATTTTTATTGCTGTCTTGACAAGACGGGAAGCGGGCAGTGGCGCGGGCTCCAGCGGTGTCCAAAGTTGTCCACAGGGAATGCACAGAAAAAAACTATATCTGTGCTTGGAAAAATCTCCCTCTACCATATATAGTGCCCTACCGAAGGCGGGGAGTACGGCCTGGTGCCGTGACTCCACCGACCGCCCATGTCCACGCCATCCCCTATGATGGGCGTATCATCACGTCACGGACGGTAACGATTATCATGACCATCACGATCTATAGCAAACCCGCCTGCGTCCAGTGCAACGCCACCTACCGCGCCCTGGACAATCAGGGAATCGACTATACCGTGGTCGATCTGACCGAGGACGCCGATGCCATGCAGCGAGTCCAGGAGCTGGGCTACCGCCAAGTGCCCGTCGTCGTCGCTGGCGAGGATCATTGGGCCGGCTTTCGCCCGGACAAGATCAGTACGCTGGTCGCCTGATAACGTCCTTCGCACGTAAGTTCTTCGTATCTAGCGGATGTGCGCGGCGATGGCCGCGTCACGTCCGAGGCATCAGGGATGCAGGAGAATCGTCTTGGCTGAGCTGGTCTATTTCTCGACAAAGTCTGGCAATACACGACGCTTTGTAGAAAAGCTGGGTCTGTCTGCCAGGCGTATTCCGCTCAGTCGTGACGACGGTCCTCTGCGTGTCGATCAGCCATATATTCTCGTTGTGCCGACCTACGGCGACGGTGACCCGATGAGCTCGGTACCGCCACAGGTGATTCGGTTTCTCAACGATGCACACAATCGGTCCCTGATTCGGGGCGTGATCGCGGGTGGCAACACCAATTTCGGCGCAGCCTTTGGCCTGGCCGGGAGAGTGATCGCGCAGAAGTGTCAGGTGCCGCTTCTTTATCGGTTTGAACTGATGGGCACGGATGAGGATGTCCATCGTGTTCTTGCAGGGGTGAAAGAATTTTGGAAACGCTCAGCCTAGAAAAGGATGCGGCAACGCGACCCGCTGCCGATCACAACGCCAAGACACTCGACTATCACGCGCTGAATGCGATGTTGAACCTGTACGATGCCGAAGGGCGTCTGCAGCTCGACAAGGATCGCGAGGCCGCGCGTCAGTACTTCCTGCAGCACGTGAACCAGAACACCGTGTTCTTTCACTCGCTGCAGGAAAAGCTCGATTACCTGACGGAGCAAGGCTACTACGAGCGCCAGGTGCTCGATCAGTACGACTTTGATTTCGTTACCGCGTTGTTCGATCAGGCCTATGCGGTCAAGTTCCGGTTCCAGAGCTTCCTGGGAGCGTTCAAGTACTACACCAGCTATACCCTCAAGACGTTCGATGGCAAACGCTATCTTGAGCGCTTCGAGGATCGCGTCTGCATGGTCGCGCTGTCGCTCGCGCGTGGCGACGAGACGTTGGCGAAGCAACTGGTCGATGAGATCATCCACGGCCGCTTTCAGCCGGCGACGCCGACGTTCCTCAACTGCGGCAAGCAGCAGCGGGGCGAGTTGGTCTCCTGCTTCCTGCTGCGGATCGAGGACAACATGGAGTCCATCGGACGCTCCATCAACTCGGCTCTGCAGCTGTCCAAGCGGGGCGGCGGTGTCGCCTTCTCGCTTTCCAACGTGCGCGAGTCCGGTGCTCCGATCAAGCGTATCGAAAACCAGTCTTCAGGCATCATTCCGATCATGAAGATGCTGGAGGATGCGTTCTCCTATGCCAACCAGCTTGGCGCTCGCCAGGGCGCTGGTGCGGTCTATCTCAACGCACACCACCCGGATATCCTGAACTTCCTCGACACCAAGCGCGAGAACGCCGACGAGAAGATTCGCATCAAGACCCTTTCACTGGGGATCGTGATGCCGGATATCACGTTCGAGCTGGCCAAGCGTAACGAGGACATGTATCTGTTCTCGCCCTATGACGTCGAGCGCGTCTATGGTGTGCCTTTTGGCGACATCAGCGTGACCGAGAAGTACGACGAGATGGTCGCTGACGGTCGTATTCGCAAGAAGAAGATCAACGCTCGTGAGCTGTTTCAGACCATTGCCGAGCTGCAGTTCGAGTCTGGCTATCCGTACCTGATGTTTGAGGACACGGTGAACCGTGCCAACCCGATCGATGGCCGGATCAACATGTCCAACCTCTGCTCGGAAATCTTGCAGGTCAATACACCTACCGAATACGACGATGACCTGGGCTATCGCAAGATCGGTGAGGATATTTCCTGCAACCTTGGTTCGCTCAACATCGCCAAGGCCATGGACTCTCCTGACTTCGGTGCGACGGTAGAGACCGCTATCCGTGGATTGACCGCGGTTTCCGAGATGAGCAACATCAGCTCAGTGCCGTCGATTGCCGAGGGCAATGCCAAGTCTCACGCCATCGGCCTGGGCCAGATGAACCTGCACGGTTACCTGGCTCGCGAGCATATCTACTACGGCAGCGAAGAAGGGGTGGATTTCACCAACATCTACTTCTACACCGTAGCGTTTCACGCCATTCGTGCGTCCAACCGCATCGCCATTGAGCGCAACCGTCACTTTGCCGGTTTCGAGAAGTCGAGCTATGCCAGCGGCGAGTACTTCGACAAGTACACCGAGCAGGCGTGGGAGCCGAAGACCGACAAGGTACGCGCGCTGTTCGACAATAGCGGGATCCATATTCCGACTCAGGAGGATTGGCGTGAGCTGAAGGCGTCGGTGATGGCTCATGGGTTGTTCAATCGCAATCTGCAGGCGATTCCGCCCACCGGGTCCATTTCCTACATCAACAACTCCACGTCGAGTATTCACCCGGTCACGGCCAAGGTGGAGATTCGTAAAGAGGGTAAGTTGGGACGTGTGTACTATCCGGCCCCCTACCTGACGGACGAGAATCAGGACTACTATCAAGACGCCTATGAGCTGGGTCCTGAGAAGATCATCGACACCTATGCTGCCGCCACGCAGCACGTTGACCAGGGGCTGTCGCTGACGCTGTTCTTCCGCGACACGGCGACCACCCGCGACGTCAACAAGGCGCAGATCTACGCCTGGCGCAAGGGCATCAAGACGATCTACTACATCCGTCTGCGTCAGGCGGCGCTGGAAGGGACGGAAGTGGAAGGTTGCGTGTCCTGCACCCTGTAATGATGAGCCGTGATGGCGAAGCCGTCACGGAGTAGGCGGAAAGACAGGCCAAGGCGAAGTCACGGGTAGGAATCTCTGGCACGATGCCGTGAGCCCTACCTGTCTTCGCCGCTCCTTTGCCAGCGAGACTACTGTTGTGGAATTCGCACGGGCAAAGGGACTGAAGGCCGTCTTGGTCGCCGTTTTTTGCTTCAATCGAGCGACGCGCCGTGCTCAGGGCCCGGCGCCAACCGAACGAGAACCCTCTCATGGATATGCCCGCTACCTCTGCTGCCCGTCGTTTGAGCCGGGTCGACGCGATCAACTGGAACAGACTCCAGGACGACAAGGACCTCGAGGTCTGGAACCGTTTGACCGGTAACTTCTGGTTGCCGGAAAAGATCCCCTTGTCCAACGATATCCCGTCGTGGAATACCCTGACGGAACATGAGCAGCAGCTCACCATTCGTGTCTTCACTGGTCTCACCCTGCTCGATACCATCCAGGGCACGGTGGGGGCTCCTGCGCTGATCGAGGACGCGGTAACTCCTCATGAAGAAGCCGTACTGACCAACGTCAGCTTCATGGAGTCGGTACACGCGCGTTCTTACAGCTCGATCTTTTCCACGCTGTGCGCGACCCGTGATGTGGATGATGCCTACCGCTGGAGTGAAGAGAACCCCTTCCTGCAGAAGAAGGCCGAGTTGATCCTGGAGCGTTACCGCGCCGAGGACCCGCTCATGCGCAAGGTGGCGAGCACCTTCCTTGAGTCCTTCCTGTTCTACTCTGGCTTTTACCTGCCGATGTACTGGTCAAGCCGTGCCAAGCTGACCAACACCGCCGACCTGATTCGTCTGATCATTCGTGATGAGGCTATCCATGGTTATTACATCGGCTACAAGTTCCAGCGTCAGCTGGCCCAGCAGCCGCAGGAGCGTCAGGAAGAGATCAAGGCTTACGCGTTTGAGCTGCTGTTCGAGCTCTATGAGAACGAGGTGAAGTACACCGAGGCGCTGTACGACGACGTTGGTCTGACCGAGGACGTCAAGAAGTTCCTGCATTACAACGCCAACAAGGCGTTGATGAATCTTGGCTTCGAGGCACTGTTCCCGTCCAGCGTGACCGATGTGAGCCCGGCCATTCTGGCCGCGCTGTCTCCTGGCTCCGATGAGAACCATGACTTCTTCTCTGGTTCAGGGTCTTCCTATGTCATCGGCAAGACGGTGAGCACCGAAGACGAAGATTGGGCATTCTGACCGTCGTGTGTTGTCACTCACAGCGGAGTGACGTCTGACGACAGGGCCACGGCGATCGCCGTGGCCCTTTTTTTTGCTCCTGGAACGTCGCGCTGTCGCGTCTCGGGGGCAATGCCGACGCGGTGCCTTAGCTGGCGGCGTCTGTGCTGAGTTCGCGCTGAGCGTGACGCCGGCACTGTGCCGGACCTTCACCAAAATGTTGCTTGAAGGCGGTGGCGAAGTTGGCGGCGTGCCGGTAGCCGGCGATACTGGCCGCGGTATCGACGCTGACGTTCTCGTCTTGCAGCGCCGCCCGGGCGCGCAGCAAGTGCTGCTGTCGCAGTCCGGCACTCAACGGCAGCCCATATTCCCGGTGATAACGCCGCTGCAGTTGTCGCAGACTCATCCCCAATCGGCTTGCCATGTCGGCGGGCGACAGGTGCAGCGACTCGCCGCTGGCGATCCAGCCGGCCAGACGTTGCTGCCAGGCCTTACCACCGTGGGATACAGCAGGGGTCGTCTGGTGCGCCAACGCCTCGGAAACCATGGCAAGGGCGATCGATTCGCGCTCCAGGTTAAGGACCGTCGTCATGTCGGCGGTCTGACTCACGCTGTCCAGGCGTGCCACCAGGTCGCTTGACGGTGTCCACCTCAGATGGCCGAGGTGCTGCCTGAGGCCGTGACAGCAAACACTGGGCAGCGGAGAGCCCAGACGACGCTGGAGCCAGTCCGAGGTCAGGCTCAGTACGGCACTGAATTCCACTGCGCCACGCCGGCCGTGGCGGACGAAGGTGGTGGGCTCGTCGACCGCTATCAGCAGGCCGCAGGCTCGCTTGTTGGCATCGAGTGTAAAACTATGCTCGTCGAAGCTCACGCAGGCCTCTCCGCGCCAGACCAGCGAAATCTTGAGACCTGGATGCAGCCGTGCCCGGGGCGTTACACCGTGGCGGTCACGCAGACGATTGAGGCGCAGGTACATGCCACGCTGGACCTCATGCTGCTGCACGATGCCATGCAGCGGCGCTCCAGTGGCCTGGTGGTCGGCCGCGGTGCATTGATACTGGCTGGTCAGTACGCCCGCCAGTGACGTCAGGTCATGCTGATGAATCCAGCCGGCCTGGGGGGCTTTCGGCTGCGTTGTGGTGAAGGTTGTCGTCATGCCAAAGGTCGCTGGTCAAAGGGCAAAGGTATCGGGGTGCCGTCAGTGACAGAATGTCGCTCCAGGGATTTGAATGCAATAGATTCGCATTAAGTTTTGGAGGTGGCATGAAGGGCAACATGTTGTTGGCGTGGGTGCTTGCCGGAGCGGGAGGTGCGCTGCTGGCCACCGCTGCCCAGGCGCAGGATATCGCCGAGCAGAGGGCAGAGGGTCGGGGAGCAGAGGCCCAGGGGGCTGGGGGGATAGGCGCTGATGATCCGGGAATTGAGGATCAGGAGCTGGACGTTACCCGGGTGATCGGTGTGCGCCTGTACGACATGTTGTCCAGCGAGCAGACCGAGGGCTATAGCGTTGACGCGGCTACGGTGGGTACCAAGGTGCCGGCCGCCCTGCGGGATATTCCGCAGTCGGTCAGCGTGGTCACCCACGATGCCATCGAGGACCAGGGGTTTGTGACCTTGGATCAGTTGGCGGCACGCACGCCGGGAGTGCGGGTACTCAGCAACGATTATGGTCGTTCCTCCATCTTTGCCAGAGGCTATGAGTACGATGCCTACAGCATTGATGGGCTGCCTGCGCCCATGAGCAGTATCCTCGGGTCAGTGCCGAGCCTGACCGCGTTCGACCGGGTCGAGATCATGCGCGGGCCGTCGGGGCTGTTCAACAGCACCAGCGAACTGGGCGGCATCGTCAACCTGGTGCGCAAGCGTCCGACCGAGACCTTCCAGGCTGAGGTGTTCGGCAGCCTGGGCACGCTGGACGATGGTGCGCTGGGAGTGGATGTGGCGGGGCCCATCGATGAGGCCGGCCGGGTAAGAGGGCGGTTTGTGGCACGCTCCACGGAGAACGCACAGTGGGTCGATGACAACGATAACCGGCAGGATGACCTTTACGCAGCGGTAGATATCGACCTGACCGATGCCACCGAGCTCTCCCTTGGCATCATTCATAATGCCAAGGACATCACGGTCAACAACGGCCAGCCGACCGATGCCGATGGGGATCTTCTGTATACCCGTCGTAGCGCCTTCTATGGGGCTGACTGGAACGACTTTGACAGTGAGTCCACGGATGTACTGGCAGAGCTGACACATCGCTTTGCCAACGATGGCTACGGTCGCGTTGCGGCCCGCTACTCCGACCGAGATGCGGACTACAACTATGCCTTCGGTGCCGGTGCGGTGGATGATCAGGGCAGGCTGAATGCTGCCGGTTTCGGGGGTAAGACCGACGAGACGTCGCTGTCACTGGACGCCAGCTACACCCAGGCGTTTGACGCTTTTGGCAATGACAACGAGTTTGTGGTCGGGCTCGACCATAAGGACTACGACCAGGACAATCGCCAGGGGCGGGCTCGCGGGCTTGGAAGCAGTCTCAGCGTCGGTCAGCTCAATGATCTGGCCTACGTCAATGTCCTGGACAGTGCCCAGGCTGGCCTGTCCGGCTTCAGTCTTACCGACACCCGCAGCGAACTGGAAGAGACCGGTGCCTACGCCAAGGTAACGGTCAGACCGATCGCCCCTCTGGCCTTGATCGCCGGCGGCCGCTTCAGTCATTTTTCCACCGAATACGACGACCGCACCAGTGATAGCGAAAGCTCTCGCAGTGACAGCGAATTTACGCCCTATGCAGGGGCTGTGCTGGACCTGGATGCTCAGCACTCCCTCTATGCCAGCTATTCGCGGGTCTTCAAGCCTCAGACGGCGTTCAACGAGGACAATGATCTGATCGATCCCCGTGAGGGCGATCAGTACGAGGTCGGTATCAAGGGCAGTTACCTGGGAGGGCGACTGAATGCTCGCGCCAGCGCCTACCAGCTCGAAGACAGCCATCGTGCAGCCGCGTCGAGTGATCCCGGTGCCAGCTATTCCGTGGACACCGGTGAAGTGCGTATTCGCGGTGCCGAGCTGGAAGTCACTGGAAGTCTCACCGACCAGTGGGACCTGATCTTTGGCTATACCTATACCGATACGGAGATCGAAAAGGCATCCAGTGCCCGGGATGATGGCATCTTCCTGCTGATGCCCGAGAACATGGTCAACCTATGGTCGCAGTATCGTTTCCAGCAAGGGATGCTCAATGGCCTGTCACTGGGCGGCGGGATCACCGCCATGAGCGACTTCAGTTCGAGCAGCGGCGTCGAGGCACCCGGCTATGCAGTGGTGGACGCGATGCTTGGCTATGAATTTACCCCGCAGCTGAGCGGCCAGCTCAACGTCTACAACCTGTTCGACCGTGAGTATTACCTGCGTGCAGGGGGCGAGGGCTCCTTCAACTTCGTGGGTCAGCCAGCCAGCGCCCTGGCCACCTTGCGCTATGCGTTCTAGGGCGTGGCAGATCATCGCGGGCTGGCCCCTGGGCATGCTGGTGCTGGTGTCACTGTTAGCGTCTCTCGTCGACAGCGCTGTCGCCATGGATGACGGCAGCGTGATGCCTGAGCTTGATGGGTCTCGGGTGGTGGTGGACGCGCAGACAGGCCTGTCCTATCAGGTCGAGGTGTCGATGCCGGATGCGCCTCGGCCAGCGCAAGGATACCCCGTGCTGGTGGTGCTGGATGGCAATGCACGCTTCCCGTTGCTGCGTGAGGCGCGGGACACGCTGACGCGAAAAGGTCCTGAGGGCAGCGCCCTGCCTCTGGTCATCGTCGGTGTCGGCTATCCCGGCGCTGAGCGCTTTGATTCCCAGCGACGTCGCTGGGATTTCACGCCCCCTGTGCCAACGGATATCGCCGCGCACGCGGCTGAGGCCGGCGAAGAGGGGGCATCAGCGAAGGGGCTGGAATCTGTGCAGGAAGGAGGGGCAGACCAGTTTCTTCACTTCTTGAGTGCTCAGTTGCTGCCCATGCTCGAGCGGGACTTGACGCTGGATCCGGAGCGTCGCGCGCTGCTGGGCCACTCGTTGGGAGGGCTGTTTGCGCTCTACGCTCAGCAGCGCTGCCCCGAGTGCTTTCGCCGGCTTTTCGCCATCAGCCCCTCGCTGTGGTGGGGTCAGCGTTATCTGGTCCAAGCGCTGGATGCCCGGCTGCAGGATGCTGAGTGGTGCGAGGCGCTTGAGGGAACATCGTTGCTGGTGGGGGTCGGTGCGCGTGAACAGTCACCACGCGAAGGCCATGTCGGGTCCCAGCGAGATCGCTTGCGCCTTCGGCGAGCCATGGTAGATGAAGCGCGTGACTACCAGCGCCGGCTACAGCAGCGCTGCGTTTCCCTGTCGAGTGAACTGATGATCTTTGCCGGTGAAGATCATGGCAGTGTGATGTGGCCAGCGGCGCGACAGGTCGTGGAAAGGCTGGCTGATCACGAGCAGGAGTCGCGTTCTGGGGAGAGTCTTCGCGACAGGGGTAGCAGCTGAAACGGCATACGGGTTGAAGTCTGGGGACTGCATCACTATCTTGTACAAGTGCGTGACAGAGCTTAAGAGAATGTCCAACTTATCTCTACAAGGAGGATGTCATGACGCAGCAAGTGGAAGGCAAACGAGTCGCGATCTTGGCCACTCACGGATTCGAGGAATCCGAGCTCGCGGTGCCAAAGGCCAAACTGCAGCAGCAGGGCATCGTCGTGCACGTGGTCTCGCCTGAGGCGAAAGGCATCAGAGCCTGGGCGGAAAGCGACTGGGGCGATACCTATGGCGTGGACGTGGCCCTGGAAGACGCCAGTGAGCACGATTATCACGCACTGGTGCTGCCCGGTGGTCTGTTCAACCCCGACGCCTTGCGTCTGGATGAAGCGGCCCTGGCGTTTGTCCGAGCGTTCTTCCAGGCGGGCAAGCCCGTTGCCGCGATTTGCCACGCCCCTTGGATCCTGATCAATGCTGATGTGGTAAGCGGGCGCAAGCTGACGTCCTACCCCAGTGTGGCCCAGGATCTACGCAATGCTGGCGCCGAATGGGTGGATCAACAGGTGGTGGTCGACAATGGCCTGGTGACCAGCCGCAAGCCCGATGATCTGGACATCTTCTGCCATAAGTTGGTGGAGGAAATCGGCGAGGGTCGGCACGCTAAGCAGCACGCCTAAGGCAGATCACACGCGGTTGATTCAAGGCCCCCGACGATGCCTTCGTCGGGGGCCTTGTGCTTAGCTGTCACTGGGTTGGCCGAGGAGCCTCCCGCGTGGAAGCAGCTGGCTCGCATGGGGCGGACTCGGTGGCGGCGAGTCGGCGGACGCCGTACCAGCCCGTCCAGGGGCCGATCATCGCCAGCAGGATCGAGAACACAATGCCCAGGTAGTTGAACAGGGCCCAGGGTGCGTAATCCAGGGTGGCGACGCCCAAGGTGCCGGCCATGTAGATGGCAGAGACGGTCCAGGGGGCCAGTGGCTCGGGAATCATGCCGCCATCCTCCATGCTGCGTGACAGTACCAGCGGGTGCAGGCGGCGTTTTTGGTACTGCTCGGCGAACAGTTCTCGGGTAAGGAAGAAGGTCACGTAGCTGTTGCCGGTGGCCAGAATGATGGTGCAGCTGGCAGCCAGTGACGCCAGGATCGTGCCACGTGCCGAGCGCACGTAGGCCAGACTGCGGTCAAGCACCACCTTGAGGATGCCGGAGGCCTCAAGGGCTGAGGCAAAGAAGAAGGCACACAGAGCGAACAGCACCGCACCGTGCATGCTGTAGAGGCCGCCGCGATTTAGCAGACTCGCCAGTGCCGCTGGCAGGGTGGAAACGTCAAGGCCCGGGTTGAAGCTGGTCAGCAGACTGACGTTGAAGCCGGACACTGCTGCCTGAGCGACCGCCTCAAGGCTCGCGCCCTGAACGATCATGGCCAGCAGGGCGGCGCAGGCCGAAGCCAGAAACAGCACCACCAGGGTGGGTTTCTTGCGAATCGATCCGTAGAGCACGATGGCCACCGGCAGCAGCAGCAGCGGGTTGAGGCGATAGAGGCCGTCAAGGGTATTGGCACTGGCAGCGATGGCGGCCGGCATACCCGCGCCCAGCTCCATGTTGAGCCCCAGCATCAGGTAGACCACCGCCGCCACCAGGGCGGCGGGGAGCGAGGTGTACATCAGGTTGCGAATATGGCGATAGAGGTCCTCGCCCACCACCATGGAGGCCATGATGGTGGTGTCCGACAGCGGTGACAGCTTGTCGCCGAAGTAGGCGCCGGAGAGCACGGCGCCGGCGGTGATCGCCAGGTTGATGTCCATGGCTGCAGCGATGCCCATGATGGCCACGCCGAGGGTGCCGGCGGACCCCCAGGAGGTGCCGGTGAAGGTGGAGACGATGGCGGTGCCAAGAAATGCCATGACGTAGAGGTAGCGAGGGTCGATCAGCTCCAGGCCATGGTAGATGAAGTAGGGAATGGTGCCCGAGATCATCCAGCTGCCGATGATGATGCCGATGCTGTAGAGCACCAGCAGGGCGGACAGGGCGGTTTTGACCTTGGCGCCCATGATGTCCATGACCCCTTCCCAGGTTCCGCCATGAAGAAGGCTGAACAGGGTGGCGGCGGCACCTAGGGTAATCAGTACCAGCTCGGTGGGAAGGCCCGCTACCACGATGCCGTAGACGATGGCGAAGGCGATGGCGGTGAGCAGCAGCAGGGATGGAGCAAGGCCAGGTTGTCGTTGTGTTGCTGGCATGGGATGTCCTCCTCAGGGTGATCAGTGATCGAGCGCGGTGAACCCCCGCTCCAGGTCGGCGATGATCTCGTCAATGTCTTCCAGCCCGATGGCCAGACGGATCAGTGGCTGGCCGCTACCGTCGGGACGCAGCGGAGACAGGGCGAGGCTTTCGTAGCCACCCCAGCTCACCCCAATTCGCATCAGCTGCAGGGCATTGATGAAGCGTTCCACCCGCGGGTAGCTGGGATCGTGCAAGGCGAAGCTGAGCAGGCCCGAGTGGCCCTTGAGCTGACGTGCCGCCCACTCAGCCGCCGGACCCTGGGCAAGGCTTGGGTGATACACCGCGGCCACCTGTGGATGGGCGTCAAGGAAGGCGGCAATCGCCTGGCCGTTGCGCAGGTGTTCTGCCATTCGCACCGGCAGAGTGCGCAGGCCACGCAGGATCAGCGACGCGCTGTGGGGCGAGAGCGCCGCTCCCAGCAGCTGGTGACCATTAGCGAAGAGCCTGTCGATCACCTCGGCGTTGCCGATGACGGCGCCACCGACCACGTCGCTGTGGCCGCCGATGTACTTCGATAGCGAGTGCACCACCAGGTCGACTCCATGGGTGATCGGCTTCTGGAACAGCGGAGTCGCCCAGGTATTGTCGATCAGCGTCAGAATGCCGTGCTTTCTGGCGATGCGGGCGATGGCCTCGAGATCGGCCAGTTCCATGCGCAGCGATGAAGGGCTCTCTATGTAGATCAGGCGTGTCTCGGGGCGCAGGTGGGCGCCAATGTCCTGGTCGCCGCTGATGCCGTCATGGCTGACGCCGTAGCGTGCCATCTGGTCGAGCAGCTCCACCGCTGGGCCATAGGTCTGATTGATGCGCAGGACGTGATCGCCCTGGCCGAGCAACGAGAACAGGGTGGCGGCGATCGCGCCCATGCCGGAAGCAAAGGCCTTGCACGCCTCGCCCCGCTCCAGTGCGGCCAACTTGTCTTCCAGCAGCTTGACCGTCGGGTTGAGCCCTCTGCTGTAGATGAAGTGCTGGCGCTCGTCCAGCTGGGCACGGCTGAAACTCTCGAGGTCGGGGAAGGTAAAGATGCTGGTCTGGTAGAGCGGAGGCGCCACCGCGCCGTGATGCTCCTGGCGCTGTTCATAGGCATGACTGCAGATATGTCGATCCAGTGGATCCATGGCGCATCCTCGGTAAAGTGGAAAAGGCTATCAGCCTGTCTGATAGGTAAGCTAGCATGGGGGGCCGCAGGCGACAATTGATCCAGAAGGGGTTTACGGCTAACGTCGAAAGGACTCGCCGGCCTCTTCCGATAGTGGACCCCAACTGTATGAAACGACTTTATTTGTCAGACACCGTCGCAGGAGAGATCAGCGCCTACATCGCCGCTAAGGAGCTGGCGCCGGGGACACAGCTACCCTCAATGGGAGAGTGGATGGAGCGGCTTGAGGTAGGTCGCTCGACCCTGAGAGAGGGACTCAAGAAGCTGGAGGCGGAAGGCATCATCGACATCGTCAATGGCAAGGGCCTGTTTGTCAGCGAGCAGCGCACCTTCCAGTTGCTGGCGAGCCTCGGGATCAAGGACGCCAAGGCCCACTTGATCGAGATGCTCGAGGTCCGCGAGGCGCTTGAGGTCCAGGCGATCGTGCTGGCGATACGCCACGCCGCCGATCATCAGCTCGACGCCATGGCCAGCCATCTGGACGATTACCGTCGCGCCAGGGAAAAGGAGGACTTTCTGGGAGTGAGCGAGGCCGACGCCGCCTTTCACCTGGCCATCTACCACGCCTGCGGCAATCGTGTGCTGGTGGGATTGATCCAGATGATGCATGACGAACTGTATCTGTCCTGGGACTCACCGGAAGATCGACTCCGGATATTCGATGCCGGTTTTCCGTTTCATGAAGCCCTGCTGGAGGCCATGCAGCAACGGGACGAGTCGGCGGCGCGGGCTGCGTTTACCGACTTGATCGCGGCAACCCGCCAAAGCGTCGACGCCCTCTCGGCCTGAGCCCTCACAGGTTGTCGAGCCCGTGTCGACGGGGTGACGGCGGCGCCGCCCCCACTGAGGCGTTCACCTCCCAGCCTGGGGCGATCAGCGAGTCCGGGGCCGGCGTCGCAGGGTTCCGAATGGCGATTATCCTAGGAAGGCGACCGAGAGCCGCGTCTGCTCAAGCGTGAGCCGGAATGCGCGCGCATTTCCGGCGCAAGCTGTCTTTCGATAGACTATGCCCTTTTCCCGCGTAAGGGGCGAGGAATGACCATTGGTGAGCTGATCCGGCTGTTGAGTGATGGCGAGTTTCACTCTGGACAGCAGCTGGGCGAGAAGCTGGGGGTGTCCCGAGCGGCGGTGTGGAAGCAGCTGCGCAAGCTCGAGGATCTTGGCATTCCCATGCAAGCGGTGAAAGGGCAGGGGTATCGCCTGGCAGAGCCGTTGGAACTGCTTGAAGGACCGGCGGTGGTGGCGGCGCTGTCCCGTGACTCGCGTCAGCACCTCGCTCGCCTGTTCGTGGAAGACACCCTTCCATCCAGTAACGAGTTTCTGCGCGAGCGCTTTCGTCAGGGCGCTGGGCATGGCGAGGCTTGCCTGGTCGAGCAGCAGTCTGCGGGACGCGGACGACGTGGCCGGATCTGGACGACCCCCTGGGGGCGTACCCTGATGTGTTCCGTGGGCTGGCGCTTTGACGCCGGCGTTGCGGCGCTGGAAGGGCTCAGTCTGGCGATCGGCGTGGTGCTGGCCCAGATGCTGGAGCGCCACGGCTTGAACCCCGCCTTGAAATGGCCGAATGACGTACTGCTTCCCGATGGCCAGGGTAGCTTTGGCAAGTTGGCCGGCATCCTGGTGGAAATGAGCGGAGATGCCGCGGGCCCCTGTGAGGTAGTGCTGGGGATGGGAATCAACGTGGATCTGCCTGATAGCTTCCGGGCGCGCATCGATCAGCCGGTCGCCTGTGTACATGATCAGGCGCCAGGGCTTTCCCGCAACGTCATGGCGGCAGAGCTGCTGGACGGCTTGTTGACCATGCTGGCAGGCTTTGAGGAGAACGGGTTTGCGGCCTGGAAAGACGAGTGGAACGCGCGCCACGCCTTTGCTGGCTGGGATATCGAGATCATCAGGGGCGAGCGCCGGGAGCTCGCCCGGGCGGGAGAAGTGGATGACAACGGCAATCTCTGGGTGCGCAAGGATGAGCAGGATGAGCGCCTTGTCGGAGGAGAGATTAGCGTGCGAGCGCGCCCATGATTCTTGACCTGGATATTGGCAATACTCTGTCCAAATGGCGCCTCAAGGATGCTGATAGCAGCGAGATACGCTCGCGCGGTGCGGTATGGACCCGGGAGGAGTGGAAGCCTGGAGCGGACATCCCGGATCTCGACGTGGTCGAGACCGTGCGGATTTCCAGCGTGGCGCGTCGTTCGGTGCTGGCCCAGACGGAATCGTTGCTGAAGGACAGGGTACGCTCCGTCCACGTGGCACGTTCCTGTCGTGAAGCCCTTGGGGTCACCAACGGCTACCACGAACCCGGACGATTGGGCGTGGATCGCTGGATGGGGGTCCTGGCCGGTTATCAACTGGCGGGAGCCAGCTGCACGGTGGACTGTGGTAGTGCCATCACGGTGGATTTCGTGCTGCCTGGGGGGCGTCATCTTGGGGGCTATATACTCCCTGGGCTTCGTCTCATGAAGGAAAGCCTGAAACTCGGCACACGTAACGTGGCCATCGATCCGGACAGCGAGGCGGACGAGCTGCTGGCGCCAGGCCGGCGCACAGTGGAGGCCGTGAATCACGGGATTTATATGGCGGCTGTGAGTGCCGTCAACCGGATTTACAGTGAAGTGTGCGATCGCGAAGGGGTTGCCCTGCCGATGCTGGTCACGGGAGGGGATGCCCGAGTCGTCTCGAGGGGTATCCAGGTGCCCCACGCCATTTGGCCAGATATGGTCTATGCGGGACTCGAGGCGTGCTTTCCGCTCACCGCAGCAGAGCGTGCTGGCAAGATGGCTGGCGCCCCAGTGCCGCCTGCGCCAGTGGCGCTGGAAAAGATTCGTGCCGGATTAGCCTTCTCGATGCTGCTGTGACAAGGCCGGGAGCCGCGGGCCCCTGGTGTGCTCAGCGACGATGCGTGGGGCGGCTGTCGCCCAGGTCGGGGAGCCGCTCGGGGAAGTCGAGAGTCCTTTTGTCCCACGCCAACAGGCGAGAAGGATGTGGTGTCCGAGCGAAAAAAGCGTTGAGGGCCTTGCGTTATTCGTTGGGCTTTGACACAATGCGCCGCGTTCCAAGGCAGGCGGCGAGGCCGCTGTCCTGTGTCGAGAAGGTGAAAAAGAATCTAGAGGAACGGATTCTTTTTAAAACAGCCACTTGACATCTTGGGGTGAGGCGATAAAATACGTCGCCAGTTGGAGGGGTTCCCGAGTGGCCAAAGGGAGCAGACTGTAAATCTGCCGCGAAAGCTTCGAAGGTTCGAATCCTTCCCCCTCCACCAGATTTTTTTCGATTGCCCTTGGGTGGTCGAAGCGGAGCAGGCGGTCGGACGCTGCCAGGCTGGTCGGGTTCGATGAGCATGTTTCAGCAAGAATGACCTTGGGTCATGATGCGGGCATAGTTCAATGGTAGAACCTCAGCCTTCCAAGCTGATGATGCGGGTTCGATCCCCGCTGCCCGCTCCAGATTTCGGCGTGTGCCGTGTGTGTTGCGCCAAAGAGTGCGCTCATGTAGCTCAGGGGTAGAGCACACCCTTGGTAAGGGTGAGGTCGACGGTTCAAATCCGTCCATGAGCTCCATATAGAAAAGCGAGCCTTGGCTCGCTTTTTCTTTCTCCATCGCGTCTGCAGGGTGGAGTAGGGGTTGCCAGGCAAGCGTTGCTTCGCTATCATGGCGCCCGCTGTTGCAGAGGCTGCCCGCAAAGGGTGGTTTGCATCGAGTACAGGCCAGTAGCTCAATTGGCAGAGCAGCGGTCTCCAAAACCGCAGGTTGGGGGTTCGATTCCCTCCTGGCCTGCCAGTCTTCCCCAGGCTGGCAGTTTTTTATATACTTTCGTGTTTCGATTGCCGCGCCCTGAGGAGTCTCGTTTTCATGAAGCATAACGCCGAGGTGCAGGAGTCGCGCCACGACGGGCTCAAGTGGGCGGTTGTCGTCGTTCTTCTGGTGCTGGCCGTTGTCGGCAACACCTATTTTGCCGACCAGCCGCTTCTGTATCGTGTCCTGGGCGTTGTCGCCCTGTCTGTCGTTGCCGCTCTGGTGGCGCTGATGACCACCAAGGGGCGTGAGCTGGTCGAGCTTGCTCGTAGCGCCAGAAAGGAAATTCAACGTGTCGTCTGGCCGACGCGCCCTGAGACCATTCAGACCACTGCCATTGTGCTGGTGGCTGTGCTGGTAGTCGGGCTGCTGCTCTGGTTGATCGACACGCTGCTCAGCTGGGCGATGTCCGGCGTCATCGGTTAGGAGTCTTCATGTCCAAGCGTTGGTACGTCGTCCACGCCTACTCCGGCTTCGAGAAGCACGTCATGCGCTCGCTGATCGAGCGTGTGAAGATGCATGGCATGGAAGATCGCTTCGGTGAGATTCTGGTGCCGACCGAGGAAGTCGTCGAGATGCGCGACGGCAAGCGCCGCAAGAGTGAGCGCAAGTTCTATCCCGGCTACGTCCTGGTCGAGATGGAAATGGTTGACGAGACCTGGCACCTGGTCAATGAGACTCCGCGAGTCATGGGATTCATTGGCGGTACCAAGGAAAAGCCGGCGCCGATCACTCAGCGTGAAGCTGATGCCATCCTTAGTCGTGTGAGAGATGGTGCGGAAAAGCCGCGGCCCAAGACCATTTTCGAGCCGGGGCAGTCTGTCCGCGTTATCGACGGGCCCTTTGCCGACTTCAATGGCGTGGTCGAAGAGGTCAATTATGATAAGAGCCGTCTGCAGGTCAGTGTGCTGATCTTCGGGCGTGCGACTCCGGTCGAGCTGGAATTTTCCCAGGTCGAGAAGGAGTAAGGCGAACAGCGCGCGGTGGGTCTGTCTAGGCAGGCCCGCCGCGGTGTGCTGTCCGCCTGTAGTCAGTAGGGGTCGTCTGGAATCAGGCGGCCGTTTTGTCCGGGGAGCCGCAAGGCGCTATTACCCAACTGGAGTCCATCATGGCCAAGAAAGTACAGGCTTACATCAAGCTGCAGGTTGCAGCCGGTAAAGCCAATCCGAGTCCCCCCGTGGGTCCCGCGCTGGGTCAGCACGGTGTCAACATCATGGAGTTCTGCAAGGCGTTCAACGCTGAGACGCAGAACATCGAGCCGGGTCTCCCGACTCCCGTGGTCATCACCGTCTACTCCGACCGCAGCTTCACCTTCGTCACCAAGACTCCGCCCGCTGCGGTGCTGCTGAAGAAGGCTGCTGGCATCAAGTCCGGCTCTGGCGAGCCGAACAAGAAGAAGGTCGGTACCGTGACCCGTGAGCAGCTCGAAGAGATCGCCAAGACCAAGGAGCCGGATCTGACGGCTGCCGATCTCGACGCCGCGGTGCGTACCATTGCTGGTAGCGCCCGTAGCATGGGCCTCAACGTGGAGGGTCTCTGATCATGGCTAAGCTTACCAAGCGCGCAAAGCAGATTCGCGACAAGGTTGACGCCAACAAGGCTTACTCTGTCGACGAGGCCGTGGCACTGCTCTCCGAGCTGTCCACCGTCAAGTTCAAGGAATCCCTGGACGTCGCTATCAACCTGGGTGTTGATCCGCGTAAATCTGACCAGGTGGTTCGCGGTGCAACCGTGATGCCTAACGGTACTGGCAAGGACGTGCGCGTTGCCGTCTTTACCCAGGGTGCCAACGAAGAAGCCGCCAAGGAAGCCGGTGCCGACATCGTCGGTATGGACGACCTGGCCGAGCAGGTCAAGAAAGGCCAGCTCGACTTCGACGTGGTCATCGCTTCTCCTGACGCCATGCGTGTGGTCGGTCAGCTGGGTCAGATCCTGGGTCCGCGCGGCCTGATGCCGAACCCCAAGGTCGGTACCGTGACCCCTGACGTTGCTACCGCCGTCAAGAACGCCAAGGCCGGTCAGGTGCGCTTCCGTACCGACAAGAACGGCATCATCCACGCTACCCTGGGCAAGGTCGATTTCGACGCCGACGCCATCAAGGGCAACCTGGATGCGCTGATCGCCGATCTGAAGAAGCTCAAGCCGAGCACTTCCAAGGGCGTGTACTTCAAGAAGATGACCCTGTCCACTACCATGGGCCCGGGTCTGACTGTCGATCACTCCGCGCTGGTGTGATGCGACACAACAGGCAAGACACTTTGCGGTCCCCGTGCCGGGTGAATCACCCGGCCGGCGGGGCACCGTCAAAGACCGCAGGCGCCGCCGTCTGACCCTCGGGTTGAACGCGGCTTAATCGCCCTCAGGGCACCTGCGCAGATGGTGTTGCCGCCAGGCATCTGGTGAGCACCATCCAAGAAGCCCCTCTTCTTTGAGTTGTCGAGAAGGGGAGATGGTAACCACCGGAGCCCTCGGGTTCCGGCACGAAGGAGTGATCACAGTGGCACTAGCACTCGAAGGCAAGAAGGCAATTGTTGCCGAGGTCAGTGAAGTCGCCAAGGATGCACTCTCCGTCGTAGTTGCCGACTCTCGCGGCGTCGCGGTCCACAAGATGACCGAACTGCGCAAGCAGGCTCGCGAGAATGGCGTCCAGGTGCGCGTTGTGCGTAACACCCTGGCACGCCGCGCCCTGGCCGGTACTCCCTGGGAGTGCCTGTCAGAGTCTTTCGTAGGTCCGACCATGCTGGCCTTCTCCAATGAGCACCCGGGCGCTGCCGCCCGTCTGTTCAAGGAGTTCGCTAAGGATGAGAAGAACTTCGAAGTCAAGGCGCTGGCCTATGAAGGTGAGCTGATCCCGGCAAGCGATATCGACCGTCTGGCAACTCTGCCGACGTACGATGAGGCGATCGCCAAGCTGATGTCCGTCATGAAGGAAGCTTCTGCCGGCAAGCTGGTTCGTACCCTCGCTGCGCTGCGCGACCAGAAGCAGGAAGAAGCCGCTTAAGGCTCCCTGTCGACCGACCACGATCCACGCGTTCTCGGAAAACCGGGACGCCCGCAAAGTTAGGAATCTAGACAATGGCACTGACCAAAGAAGATATCATCAACGCCGTCTCCGACATGTCCGTGATGGAAGTTGTCGAGCTGATCGAAGCGATGGAAGAGAAGTTCGGCGTTAGCGCTGCCGCCGCTGTTGTGGCTGGCCCGGGTGCTGGCGGCGACGCTGCTGCTGCCGAAGAGCAGACCGAGTTCGACCTGGTGCTGACCTCTGCTGGCGACAAGAAAGTGAACGTCATCAAGGCCGTCCGCGAGATCACTGGTCTTGGCCTGAAGGAAGCCAAGGGCGCCGTCGACGGTGCTCCGGCGACCATCAAGGAAGCGATGAGCAAAGACGACGCAGAAGAAGCCAAGAAGAAGTTGGAAGAAGCCGGCGCTTCCGTGGAGCTCAAGTAATCCTTGTGCCCATGGCTTCACGCGCTGCGTAAGCTTCCACGGCTGGTGGCGGGACGCCCGCTACCGGCCTTTTTCTGTTGTCACTAGCTGCCTGTCCAACATCGGTCATGTAGCTTGCAGAATTCCGACGGCGAGTCACTCATTCCGAGGACTTGCCGTCAGCGCCTGACGGAGACCGTCCGTCGGGTGGCGCCGACACGCATCGGTCACCCATGGTGAACAAGCTGGGGAATACAGATGGCTTACTCATACACTGAGAAAAAACGCATCCGCAAGGATTTCGGCAAACTGCCCCAAGTGATGGATGTGCCTTACCTGCTGGCCATCCAGCTTGATTCCTACTACGACTTTCTCCAGCAGGACCGCTCCCCTGAGGAGCGCATGGAGGTAGGCCTGCACGCCGCCTTCAAGTCCGTGTTCCCGATCGAGAGCTTCTCCGGCAACGCCGCGCTCGAGTACGTGAGCTACCGCTTCGGCACTCCGGCGTTCGACGTCAAGGAATGCCAGCTGCGCGGTGTCACCTATTCCGCTCCCCTGCGTGTCAAGGTCCGCCTGATCATCTACGACAAAGAGTCGTCGAACAAGGCCATCAAGGACATCAAGGAGCAGGAAGTCTACATGGGGGAAATCCCCCTGATGACCGAGAACGGTACCTTTGTCGTGAATGGTACCGAGCGGGTCATCGTGTCCCAGCTGCACCGTAGTCCCGGCGTGTTCTTTGATCACGACAAGGGCAAGAGCCATAGCTCCGGCAAGCTTCTGTACTCTGCTCGCGTGATTCCTTACCGCGGCTCCTGGCTGGACTTCGAGTTTGATCCGAAGGACAACGTCTTCGTGCGTATTGACCGTCGCCGCAAGCTGCCGGCGTCTGTTCTGCTGCGCGCGCTGGGCATGAGTGCCGAAGAGATTCTCGACGAGTTCTTCGACACCAGCACCTTCCACATCGAGAAGTCTGGCTTCTCTGTGGAGCTGGTGCCGTCGCGTCTGCGCGGCGAAACGGCCACCTTTGACATCAAGGGTGCCGACGGTGAGGTCATCGTCGAGGAAGGTCGTCGTGTTACTCAGAAGCACATTCGTCAGCTGGAGAAGGCTGGCCTTGAGCGTCTTGAAGTGCCGATGGATTACCTGTTCGGCAAGACCCTGGCCAAGGATCAGATCAATCCGGCCACGGGTGAGCTGATCTGCCCCTGCAACACCGAGATCACTCCAGAAATTCTGGAAGGCCTCGGGCGGGCCGGCATTACTACCATCGAAACGCTCTATACCAACGATCTGGACTGCGGTCCCTTCGTCTCCGACACGCTGAAGCTGGATACCACCGGCTCGCAGCTCGAGGCGTTGGTGGAAATCTACCGCATGATGCGTCCTGGCGAGCCGCCCACCAAGGAAGCCGCCGAGACGCTGTTCAACAACCTGTTCTTCACTGAAGACCGTTACGACCTGTCCGGCGTCGGTCGCATGAAGTTCAACCGTCGTCTGCGTCGTGAGTCCGACACCGGTTCCGGTGTGCTTGACCGTGCTGACATCCTGGATGTGCTGCGCGAGTTGATCAACATCCGTAACGGCTTCGGCGACGTCGATGATATCGACCACCTGGGTAACCGTCGTATTCGCTGCGTCGGTGAAATGGCAGAAAACCAGTTCCGTGTTGGCCTGGTGCGCGTCGAGCGTGCGGTCAAGGAGCGTCTGTCCATGGCCGAAAGCGAAGGCCTGATGCCCCAGGACCTGATCAATGCCAAGCCGGTGGCCGCTGCGGTGAAGGAGTTCTTTGGCTCCTCCCAGCTGTCCCAGTTCATGGACCAGAACAACCCGCTGTCCGAGGTGACCCACAAGCGTCGTGTGTCCGCTCTCGGCCCGGGTGGTCTGACCCGTGAGCGCGCAGGCTTCGAGGTGCGTGACGTTCACGCGACTCACTACGGCCGTCTGTGCCCGATCGAGACCCCTGAAGGTCCGAACATCGGTCTGATCAACTCGCTGGCGACCTACAGTCACACCAACAGCTACGGTTTCCTCGAGACCCCGTACCGTAAGGTCGTGGACGGTGTGGTCACCGACGACGTGGTCCACCTGTCGGCCATCGAGGAAGGTGACTTCGTCATCGCCCAGGCGTCTGCCACCGTCAACGGTGACAACAAGCTGGTCGACGACCTGGTCCAGGTCCGTCACCGCGGTGAAACCACCTTCATGCGTCCTGAGCAAGTGACGCTGATGGACGTGTCTCCGCGTCAGGTCGTCTCTGTGGCAGCGGCGCTGATCCCGTTCCTTGAGCACGATGATGCTAACCGCGCCCTGATGGGTGCGAACATGCAGCGTCAGGCGGTGCCCACCCTGCGTGCCGACAAGCCGCTGGTCGGTACCGGCATGGAGCGCTTCGTCGCCCGTGACTCCGGCGTCTGTGCCGTGGCTCGTCGTGGCGGCGTGATCGACTCGGTCGACGCCAAGCGCATCGTGGTGCGGGTCAATGAAGATGAGATCATCGGCGGTGAAGCCGGCGTCGATATCTACAACCTGACCAAGTACCTGCGCTCTAACCAGAACACCTGTCAGAACCAGCGCCCGATCGTGCGTCCTGGTGACAACGTGGCACGCGGTGACATCCTGGCCGACGGCCCGTCTGTCGACATGGGTGATCTGGCGCTTGGCCAGAACATGCGCATCGCCTTCATGCCCTGGAACGGCTACAACTTCGAGGACTCCATCCTGCTGTCCGAGCGGGTCGTCCAGGAAGACCGTTTCACCACCATCCACATCCAGGAACTGACCTGTGTGTCGCGCGACACCAAGCTGGGGCCGGAAGAAATTACTTCCGATATCCCCAACGTCGGTGAGTCGGCACTCGGCAAGCTGGATGAAGCCGGCGTCGTGTACATCGGTGCCGAGGTGGGTGCAGGCGATATCCTGGTCGGTAAGGTCACCCCCAAGGGTGAAACCCAGCTGACTCCGGAAGAGAAGCTGCTGCGTGCCATCTTTGGTGAGAAGGCGTCCGACGTTAAGGACACCTCCCTGCGTGCCCCCACCGGCATGAAGGGTACCGTCATCGACGTTCAGGTGTTCACCCGCGACGGCGTCGAGAAGGACTCCCGTGCGCTGTCCATCGAGCAGATGCAGCTCGACGAAGTGCGCAAGGACCTTCAGGAAACCTACCGCATCGCGGAAGATGCCACCTTCGAGCGTCTCAAGCGCACGCTGTCTGGCCAGCCGGTCAACGGTGGTCCGCGTCTGTCCAAGGGCGACGTGCTGTCCGACGCCTATCTCGAGGAGCTCCCGCGTCAGCAGTGGTTCAAGCTGCGCATGCAGGACGAGAAGCTCAATGAACTGCTGGCCCAGGCCGACGAGCAGCTCGAGAACCGTCGCAAGGAAATGGACGAGCGCTTTGAAGACAAGAAGCGCAAGCTGACTCAGGGCGATGACCTGGCGCCGGGCGTGCTCAAGATCGTCAAGGTCTACCTGGCCATCAAGCGTCGTCTGCAGCCGGGTGACAAGATGGCCGGCCGTCACGGTAACAAGGGTGTCATCTCGGCCATCATGCCGATCGAGGACATGCCGTTCGACGATAACGGTGAGCCGATCGACGTCGTGCTGAACCCGCTGGGCGTACCGTCGCGTATGAACGTTGGTCAGATCCTCGAGACCCACCTGGGTATGGCTGCCCGTGGGCTTGGTGTGAAGATCGAGCACATGCTGCGTGACGCTCGCGAGCAACAGCTCGGCCAGCTGCGCGAGTTCCTGGGGCAGGTGTACAACTCCACCCAGGGCACCCGCGTCGAAGAGATCGAGTCGCTGACCGATGACGAGGTCATCGCGCTGGCCAAGAACCTGAAGAAGGGCGTGCCGATGGCGACGCCGGTGTTCGACGGTGCCAAGGAGCACGAGATCAAGCACCTGCTGAAGCTGGCCGACCTGCCGGATTCTGGTCAGATGACGCTGTATGACGGGCGTACCGGTGAGTCGTTCGATCGTCCGGTGACCGTGGGCTACATGTACATGCTCAAGCTCAACCACCTGGTCGACGACAAGATGCACGCGCGTTCCACCGGCTCCTACTCGCTGGTCACCCAGCAGCCGCTGGGCGGCAAGGCGCAGTTCGGTGGTCAGCGCTTTGGTGAGATGGAGGTCTGGGCCCTGGAGGCCTACGGCGCCGCTTACACTCTGCAGGAAATGCTCACGGTCAAGTCCGATGACGTGGAAGGTCGTACCAAGATGTACAAGAGCATCGTGGATGGCGACCACACCATGCAGGCGGGCATGCCGGAATCCTTCAACGTACTCGTGAAGGAAATCCGCTCGCTGGGCATCGATATCGAACTGGAGAGCTGAGGCGGCCCGAAAGGCGCTTCAATGAATGACGGTCCGCGGGGGCGCAAGCCCCCGCCCATGACAACTCCGCAACGGAGCCGACCTAATGAAAGATTTGGTGAAAGTCCTCAAATCGCAGTCTCAGTCCGACGAGTTCGATGCGATCAAGATTACGCTCGCGTCGCCGGACATGATCCGCTCCTGGTCCTTTGGCGAGGTCAAGAAGCCGGAGACCATCAACTATCGGACGTTCAAGCCCGAGCGTGATGGCCTGTTCTGTGCCAAGATCTTTGGCCCGGTGAAGGACTACGAGTGCCTGTGCGGCAAGTACAAGCGCATGAAGCACCGCGGCATCATCTGCGAAAAGTGTGGCGTTGAAGTCACCAAGGCCGCCGTGCGTCGTGAGCGCATGGGGCACATCGAGCTGGCAAGCCCTGTCGCGCACATCTGGTTCTTGAAGTCGCTGCCGTCGCGTATCGGCATGCTGATGGACATGACCCTGCGTGACATCGAGCGTGTGCTCTATTTCGAGAGCTTCATGGTCGTCGATCCCGGCATGACCACCCTCGAGCGTGGCCAGCTGCTCAACGACGAGCAGTATTTCGAGGCCCTCGAGGAATTCGGCGATGACTTCGATGCCCGCATGGGTGCCGAAGCCGTCCAGGCCATGCTCAAGGATATCGATCTCGAGGAAGAGATCGAGCGCCTGCGTGAAGAGATTCCGCAGACCAATTCCGAGACCAAGATCAAGAAACTGTCCAAGCGCCTCAAGCTGCTCGAAGCCTTCCAGGGCTCTGGCAACGACCCGGCGTGGATGGTGATGGAAGTGCTGCCTGTCCTGCCCCCGGACCTGCGTCCGCTGGTGCCGCTGGACGGTGGTCGCTTCGCGACCTCGGATCTGAACGATCTGTACCGTCGCGTGATCAACCGTAACAACCGCCTGAAGCGTCTGCTCGACCTCAACGCGCCGGACATCATCGTGCGCAACGAGAAGCGCATGCTGCAGGAGTCCGTGGATGCGCTGCTCGACAACGGTCGTCGCGGTCGTGCCATCACCGGTTCCAACAAGCGCCCGCTCAAGTCGCTGGCCGACATGATCAAGGGTAAGCAGGGGCGTTTCCGTCAGAACCTGCTGGGTAAGCGTGTCGACTACTCCGGTCGTTCCGTTATCACCGTGGGTCCGACCCTGCGTCTGCACCAGTGCGGTCTGCCCAAGAAGATGGCGCTGGAGCTGTTCAAGCCGTTCATCTACTCCAAGCTGCAGGCAAGCGGCCAGGCGTCCACCATCAAGGCCGCCAAGAAGATGGTCGAGCGCGAGCTGCCGGAAGTGTGGGACATCCTCGCTGACGTCATTCGCGAGCACCCGGTGCTGCTGAACCGTGCGCCGACCCTGCACCGTCTCGGCATCCAGGCCTTCGAGCCGCTGCTGATCGAAGGCAAGGCGATCCAGCTCCACCCGCTGGTGTGTGCTGCCTACAACGCCGACTTTGACGGTGACCAGATGGCCGTTCACGTACCGCTGACGCTGGAAGCCCAGCTCGAGGCGCGTGCGCTGATGATGGCCACCAACAACGTGCTGTCGCCGGCCAACGGCGAGCCGATCATCGTGCCTTCCCAGGACGTGGTGTTGGGTCTGTACTACATGACCCGTGAGCGCATCAACGCTAAGGGCGAGGGCATGGTGTTCTCCGACCTCAACGAGGTCGAGCGCGCCTTCGGCACCCAGAGTGTATCGCTGCACGCCCGCGTCAAGGTTCGTCTGGACGAAGTGGATGTCGACGAGGAGACCGGCGAGCGCAGCGAGCACCGCCGCCTGCGTGACACCACGGTCGGTCGTGCGCTGCTGTTCCGCATTCTGCCGGAAGGGGTGCCCTTCGACCTGGTCGATCAGGCCATGAAGAAGAAGGCCATCTCCAAGCTGATCAACGAAGTGTATCGCCGTGCCGGTCTCAAGGCAGCGGTCATCTTTGCTGACCAGCTGATGTACACCGGTTTCCGTCTGGCGACCTGGTCCGGCGCCTCCATCGGCGTCAACGACTTCGTCATCCCGGACGCCAAGGCTGAGATCGTTGAGGCGGCTGAGGAAGAGGTCAAGGAAATCGAGGACCAGTTCTCCTCCGGTCTGGTGACCGCGGGCGAGAAGTACAACAAGGTCATCGATATCTGGGCGCGTGCCAACGACCAGGTCGCCAAGGCCATGATGGCGGGCATCTCCAAGGAGACCGTGGTCGATCGTGAAGGCAAGGAAGTCGAACAGGACTCCTTCAACAGCGTCTTCATCATGGCCGACTCCGGTGCCCGTGGTAGTGCCGCCCAGATCCGTCAGCTGGCGGGTATGCGTGGCCTGATGGCCAAGCCGGACGGCTCGATCATCGAGACCCCGATCGTCGCCAACTTCCGTGAAGGTCTGAACGTACTGCAGTACTTCATCTCGACCCACGGTGCACGTAAAGGTCTGGCGGATACGGCCCTCAAGACGGCCAACTCCGGTTACCTGACACGCCGTCTGGTCGACGTGGCGCAGGACATGGTCATCACCGAGACCGACTGTGGTACCGAGCACGGCCTGACCCTGCACCCGGTCATCGAAGGCGGTGACATCATCGTCTCGCTGGCTCAGCGTGTACTCGGCCGCGTGGTCGCCCAGGACGTCATCGACCCGAGCACCGACGAAGTGCTGATCCCGCGCGGCACCCTGTTGGACGAGGCCTGGTGTGCCCAGCTCGATACCATGGGCGTCGACGAGATCATCGTGCGCAGCACCATCACCTGTGAAACCAGTCACGGTGTGTGTTCTTCCTGCTACGGTCGTGACCTGGCCCGTGGTCATCAGGTCAATATCGGTGAGTCGGTCGGCGTTATCGCCGCCCAGTCCATCGGGGAGCCTGGTACCCAGCTGACCATGCGTACCTTCCACATCGGTGGTGCCGCCTCGCGGGCCTCTGCGGTGGACAGCGTTCAGGTCAAGCACGGTGGCAAGGTCCGCCTGCACAACATCAAGTATGTTGAGCGCGCCGACGGCAAGCTGGTGGTGGTGTCTCGCTCCAGTGCCCTGGCGGTAGCCGATGAGCACGGTCGTGAGCGCGAGTACTACAAGCTGCCCTACGGTGCTGAGCTGTCGGTACGTGACGGTGATGCAGTGGATGCCGGCCAGTCAGTGGCCAAGTGGGATCCGCACACTCACCCGATCGTGGCCGAGGCAGAAGGTCAGGTGCACTACGTCGACATGGACGAAGGCCTGACCATGCACCGCAGCGTCGATGAGATGACCGGCCTGTCCTCGATCGAAATCATCGAGTCCGCCGCTCGCCCGATGGCAGGTCGCGACAAGCGCCCGATGATCATGCTCAATGACGCTGGCGGCAAGCCGGTGACCGTGACCGGTAGCGATACGCCCGTGCAGTATCCGCTGCCCGGTAACGCCATCGTCACCGTCGACAATGGCTCAGCCATCGGCGTGGGTGAAATCGTCGCTCGTATCCCGGTGGAAGCGTCCGGTAACAAGGACATCACCGGTGGTCTGCCGCGCGTGGCCGACCTGTTCGAAGCGCGTAAGCCGAAAGAGCCGGCGATCCTGGCCGAAATCAGCGGTGTGATCAGCTTCGGCAAGGAAACCAAGGGTAAGCGTCGCCTGACGATCACCCCGTCCGAAGGCGATCCTTTCGAGATGCTGATTCCCAAGTGGCGTCAGATTGCCGTCTTCGAGGGTGAGTCGGTCGAGAAGGGTGAGGTGATCTCGGACGGCCCGAGCAACCCCCATGACATCCTGCGCCTGCTCGGCATCGCCGAACTGGCCAAGTACATCGTGGCCGAAGTTCAGGACGTCTATCGTCTGCAGGGCGTTGGCATCAACGACAAGCACATCGAAGTGATCGTGCGTCAGATGCTGCGCAAGGTCGAAATCACCGACGCTGGTGATTCCGACTTCATCCCGGGTGATCAGGTCGAGCTGGTCCGCGTGCTGGAGCAAAATGGCGAGCTCCAGACGAAGGACAAGTTCCAGGCCAAGTACCAGCGCCTGCTGCTGGGTATCACCAAGGCCAGCCTGGCCACCGAGTCGTTCATCTCCGCGGCCTCCTTCCAGGAGACAACCCGCGTGCTGACCGAGGCGGCGGTAACCGGCAAGCGCGACTATCTGCGCGGCCTGAAGGAAAACGTGGTGGTGGGACGTCTGATCCCGGCCGGTACCGGTCTGACCCATCACGAGGAGCGTCGCCGCAAGCGTGAAGACGCCGAGCGACTGCTCCAGCCGTCTGCGTACGATGTCGAGCAGGAGCTGGGTGCCCAGCTTACCGCGCTGGACTCGGACGACGACGAGATCTGATGTCGGCATAAGCCTGGAGCCTTTGCGGCTCCGGGCTTGACGCGCCTTGGCATCAGCCAGTAGAATGCGCAGCCTTTAACAGTGGGGTGGGTGTATCCGCGCCACTGTGAAAAGGCTTAGGCAACCCATTGGAGTCAGCTAACAGCTATGGCAACGATTAATCAGCTCGTGCGCAAGCCGCGCAAGCGCCAGGCCGCGAAGACCGACGTGCCTGCGCTTCAGGCCTGCCCGCAGAAGCGCGGCGTCTGTACCCGCGTCTACACCACCACCCCGAAGAAGCCGAACTCCGCACTGCGGAAGGTCTGCCGTGTGCGCCTGACCAACGGCTACGAGGTGTCCTCTTACATCGGCGGTGAAGGCCACAACCTGCAGGAGCACTCTGTGGTCCTGATCCGTGGCGGTCGAGTAAAGGACCTTCCGGGTGTGCGTTATCACACCGTTCGCGGCGCTCTCGACACCTCCGGTGTCCAGAACCGTAAGCAGGGCCGTTCCAAGTACGGTACCAAGCGTCCGAAGTCCTAAGGGCTACGTCGCTTCCATTACCAGATTGACCCGGTCTGATAAGAGTAAGGTCGAGCCGCCTATCGCGTGTCTCGGGTTTACCTGAAGGACCCTTCAACCGAGGGCTTATCATGCCTAGAAGAAGAGTTGCGGCCAAGCGCGAGATTCTGCCGGATCCTAAGTTCGGATCCGAGCGTCTGGCCAAGTTCATGAACCACCTGATGATCAGCGGCAAGAAGTCCGTAGCTGAGCGTATCGTCTATGGTGCGCTGGACAGGGTTGCCGAGCGTTCCAATGAAGAGCCGCTGGAGATCTTCGACAAGGCGCTGGAAACGATCCAGCCGATGGTCGAGGTGAAGTCTCGCCGCGTTGGCGGTGCGACCTATCAGGTGCCGGTCGAAGTCCGTCCGTCCCGCCGCCAGGCGCTTGCCATGCGCTGGCTGGTGGACGCCGCTCGCCGTCGTGGCGAGAAGACCATGGTGCAGCGTCTGGCTGGCGAAATGCTGGATGCAGCCGAAGGCAAGGGTTCGGCAGTCAAGAAGCGTGAAGACGTGCATCGCATGGCAGAAGCCAACAAGGCCTTCTCTCACTACCGCTTCTAAAGCGCATCGCCAACCAACGGGAGTTACATCGTGGCTCGCAAGACTCCGCTTAAGCGTTACCGCAATATCGGTATCGTGGCCCACGTCGACGCCGGTAAGACGACTACTACCGAGCGTGTCCTGTTCTATACCGGTCTGTCCCACAAGGTCGGTGAGGTCCATGAGGGCGCTGCCACCATGGACTGGATGGAGCAGGAGCAGGAGCGTGGTATCACTATCACCTCCGCGGCGACTACCTGCTTCTGGCAGGGCATGAACAAGCAGTTCGATGAGCACCGCATCAACATCATCGACACTCCTGGACACGTTGACTTCACCATCGAAGTCGAGCGTTCCCTGCGTGTTCTTGACGGTGCCGTCGTCGTGCTGTGTGGCTCCTCCGGTGTGCAGCCGCAGACCGAGACCGTCTGGCGCCAGGCCAACAAGTACGAAGTTCCGCGCATGGTGTTCGTCAACAAGATGGACCGTAGCGGCGCTGACTTCTTCATGGTCGTCAACCAGCTGAAGGATCGTCTTGGCGCCAACGTCGTGCCGATCCAGATCAACTGGGGCTCCGAGGACGAGTTCAAGGGCGTTATCGACCTCATCCAGATGAAGGCCATCCTGTGGGATGAAGACAACTTCGGGATGAACTACGACCTCGTTGATATCCCGGCGGAGCTCCAGGAGACCGCTGAAGAGTATCGCGAGCAGATGGTCGAGGCCGCCGCCGAGGCGTCCGAAGAGCTGATGGAGAAGTACCTCGAAGAGGGCGAGCTGACCATCGACGAGATCAAGGCTGGTCTGCGTCGTCGTACTCTCGACAACGAGATCGTGCTGGTCACCTGTGGTTCTGCGTTCAAGAACAAGGGTGTTCAGGCCGTTCTCGATGGCGTCATCGAGTACATGCCGTCTCCCACCGAGGTCAAGGCGATCGAAGGTGAGCTGGACGACAAGGACGGCACCATCGCGACTCGTGAAGCCGACGACAGCGCTCCGTTCGCTGCGCTGGCGTTCAAGATCGCGACCGACCCCTTCGTTGGTACCCTGACCTTCATTCGCGTCTACTCTGGCGTGCTGAAGTCCGGTGACAGCGTCTACAACTCCGTCAAGCAGAAGAAGGAGCGCGTCGGTCGTATCGTCCAGATGCACTCCAACTCTCGCGAGGAGATCAAGGAAGTTCTGGCTGGCGACATCGCCGCCTGTATCGGCCTGAAAGACGTGACCACCGGTGACACCCTGTGCGACCTGAACGACAAGATCGTTCTCGAGCGCATGGAGTTCCCGGATCCGGTTATCTCTGTCGCGGTCGAGCCTAAGTCCAAGGCTGACCAGGAAAAGATGGGTATTGCACTGGGCAAGCTGGCCCAGGAAGATCCGTCCTTCCAGGTCAAGACCGACGAAGAGACTGGCCAGACCATCATCTCCGGCATGGGTGAGCTTCACCTGGACATCATCGTTGACCGCATGCGTCGCGAGTTCAAGGTGGAAGCCAACATCGGTAAGCCGCAGGTGGCCTATCGCGAGACGATTCGTCAGAGCGTCGAGCAGGAAGGCAAGTTCGTTCGTCAGTCCGGTGGTCGCGGTCAGTACGGTCACGTACACCTGCGTATCGAGCCGTTGACGGCCGAAGACAAGGGCGACGACGAAGATATGCACTTCAAGTTCGCTTCCGAGATCGTCGGCGGTGTGGTTCCCAAGGAATACGTACCGGCCGTCGAGAAAGGGGCCTATGAGCAGCTCCAGAACGGTGTCATCGCGGGCTACCCGATGATCGACGTTAAGGTGACGCTGTTCGACGGTTCCTACCATGACGTGGACTCCAACGAGACCGCGTTCAAGGTCGCCTCTTCCATGGCGATCAAGCAAGGCGCACCCAAGGCCAAGGCAGTTCTGCTCGAGCCGGTGATGAAGGTCGAGGTCGTGACCCCTGAAGAATTCATGGGTGACGTCATGGGCGACCTGAACCGCCGTCGGGGCCTGGTCCAGGGTATGGATGACTCTTCCTCTGGTAAGGTCATTCGCGCCACCGTGCCGCTGGCTGAGATGTTCGGTTACGCAACCGATCTGCGCTCTCAGACCCAGGGCCGCGCAAGCTACACCATGGAGTTTGCGGACTACGAAGAGGCGCCGTCCAGCGTCGTTGAAGCCGTCATCAACCAGAACGGTTAACCGTTAGCTAACGAAAGAGGTCATAGCAGTGGCTAAGGAAAAATTCGAACGTTCCAAACCGCACGTCAACGTCGGCACCATCGGTCACGTCGACCACGGTAAGACTACCCTGACGGCGGCCCTGACCCGCGTTTCTGCCGAGGTATTCGGCGGTGACTGGCGCGAGTTCGACACCATCGACAACGCTCCGGAAGAGCGTGAGCGTGGTATCACCATCGCGACCTCTCACGTCGAGTATCAGTCCGAGGAGCGTCACTACGCTCACGTCGACTGCCCGGGACACGCTGACTACGTCAAGAACATGATCACCGGTGCTGCCCAGATGGACGGCGCTATTCTGGTCTGTTCCGCCGCTGACGGCCCCATGCCGCAGACTCGCGAGCACATCCTGCTGTCTCGCCAGGTTGGCGTTCCGTTCATCGTCGTGTTCCTGAACAAGGCCGACATGGTCGACGACGAAGAGCTGCTCGAGCTGGTCGAGATGGAAGTTCGTGAACTTCTGTCCGAGTACGACTTCCCGGGCGACGACACTCCGATCATCACCGGCTCTGCCCTGATGGCTCTGGAAGGCAAGGACGACAACGGCATGGGTACTACCGCCGTTGCCAACCTGATCAAGGCCCTGGATGCTTACATCCCTGAGCCGGAGCGTGCTGTCGACCAGCCGTTCCTGATGCCGATCGAAGACGTGTTCTCCATCTCTGGTCGCGGTACCGTTGTGACCGGTCGTGTTGAGCGCGGCATCGTCAAGCCGGGCGAAGAGATCGAGATCGTTGGTATCAAGGACACCACCAAGACTACCGTTACCGGTGTCGAGATGTTCCGTAAGCTGCTCGACGAAGGTCGTGCAGGCGAGAACGTCGGTGCCCTGCTGCGTGGTACCAAGCGTGACGAAGTCGAGCGTGGTCAGGTTCTGGCCAAGCCGGGCACCATCACTCCGCACACTCAGTTCGAGGCGGAAGTGTACGTGCTGAGCAAGGACGAAGGTGGTCGTCACACTCCGTTCTTCAAAGGCTACCGTCCGCAGTTCTACTTCCGTACCACTGACATCACTGGTACCTGTGAACTGCCGGAAGGCGTTGAGATGGTTATGCCGGGCGACAACGTCCAGATGACTGTCAACCTGATCGCTCCGATCGCCATGGACGAAGGTCTGCGCTTCGCTATCCGCGAAGGCGGCCGTACCGTCGGCGCTGGCGTCGTGGCCAAGATCCTGGTCTAAGTTAGACCGGTGATCACCGAAGGGGGCTCCGCAAGGAGCCCCCTTTTCTGCGCATCGTCATTGAGGGTTTGACTCTCGGTGGCGTGGCGCATATAATGCGCATCCTTTGAATGCGTGGGTTGACGGCTCGCGCCGTCAAGTTCCATTGGAGTTAGGGCAAATGCAGAACCAGAAGATTCGCATTCGGTTGAAGGCTTTCGACCATCGCCTGATCGACCAGTCCGCTGCGGAAATCGTTGATACCGCCAAGCGTACTGGCGCCCAGGTTCGTGGTCCGATTCCTCTGCCGACTAATCGCGAGCGTTACACTGTGCTGGTTTCCCCGCACGTGAACAAGGACGCCCGTGATCAGTACGAGATTCGTACCCACAAGCGTGTGCTCGACATCGTTGAGCCGACCGAGAAGACTGTCGATGCCCTGATGAAGCTCGACCTCGCCGCTGGCGTGGACGTGCAGATCAAGCTCGACTGATATCACTAGACACTCGCGGCCCAGCGTTCCTCGATATGAAAGATGAGGTTCAGCAGCCGCCACGCCGGGATGGCGTTACACAACGTGCTAGTGGAATGCTCTGGAAAGGGCAGCCATAGCGGGTGATAGCCCCGTACACTATAGGAGACTAAGCATGACTATCGGTTTGGTCGGTAGAAAGGCCGGTATGACCCGTGTCTTTACCGAAGACGGCGCATCTGTGCCCGTGACCGTTATCGAGGTTGAGCCCAACCGCGTGACCTGCGTGAAGTCTGTCGAATCCGACGGCTACGCTGCGGTTCAGGTGACAACCGGCTCCCGCAAAGCCAAGCATCTGTCCAAGGCCCAAGCTGGCCTGTACGCCAAGGCAGGTGTTGAGGCTGGTCGTTCTCTGATGGAGTTTCGTCTGACTGAAGGCGAAGACGCTCCTGAAGTGGGCGGCGAACTCACCGTATCCCTCTTCGAAGCTGGTCAAAGCGTTGACGTGACCGGCACTTCCAAGGGTAAGGGCTTCCAGGGCGCTGTTAAGCGCTGGAACTTCCGTACCCAGGACAACAGCCACGGTAACTCTCTGTCCCACCGTGCTCCCGGTTCTATCGGCATGTGCCAGACCCCGGGTCGCGTATTCAAGGGCAAGAAGATGGCCGGCCAGATGGGCAACGCACGTTGCACCGTTCAGAGCCTGGAAATCGTCCGTGTCGATGCCGAGCGCAACTTGCTGCTGATCAAAGGTGCCGTTCCTGGCGCTACTGGCAGTGATGTCATCGTGCGCAGCGCCGTCAAAGCTGGCTGAAGGGGAACTTTCCAATGAATCTGAATCTTGCAGGTGCAAGCGCTGGGACTGTTGAACTGTCCGACGCTACCTTTGGCAAAGAATTCAACGAAGCGCTCGTGCATCAGGTCGTCACTGCCTATCTGGCTGGTGGTCGCCAGGGTACCCGCGCCCAGAAGAACCGTTCCGACGTCCGTGGCGGCGGCAAGAAGCCGTGGCGCCAGAAGGGCACCGGTCGCGCTCGCGCCGGTACCATCCGTTCGCCGATCTGGCGCACCGGTGGTGTGACCTTCGCGGCTCGTCCGCAGGACCACTCCCAGAAGGTCAACCGCAAGATGTACCGTGCGGCCATGCGCTCGATTCTGTCCGAGCTGGTCCGTCAGGAACGCCTTGTTGCCGTTGACGCCTTTTCTGTCGAGTCACCGAAAACCAAGCAGCTGGTCGCCAAGCTTTCCGACCTGGGCCTGGAAAAGGTGCTGATCGTCACCGAAGAAGTTGACGAGAACCTGTACCTGGCCGCCCGCAACATCCCCAACGTGGATGTAGTGGACGTCGCCGCCGCCGACCCGGTCAGCCTGGTCGCCTTCGACAAGGTCCTGGCTACCGTCTCCGCACTGCGCAAATTTGAGGAGAAGCTGGCATGAACCAGGAGCGTGTATTCAAGGTTCTGCTTGGTCCCCACGTGACCGAGAAGGCCGCCATGGCCGCCGAGCGTAACCAGTACGTGTTCAAGGTGGCGAGTGACGCAACCAAGCCCGAGATCAAGGCTGCCGTTCAGCAGCTGTTCGGCAAGAAAGTCGATCGCGTTTCTGTGCTGAACGTGAAGGGCAAGACCAAGCGCACCGCGCATGGTGTTGGTATGCGCAAGGGTTATCGCAAGGCGTACGTGACACTGGCCGCCGGCGAGACGCTTGAAGACTTCTCTGGCGCCGAGTAAAGGCAGGAGTACGGATCATGGCAATCGTCAAGACAAAACCCACATCCGCCGGTCGTCGCCACGTCGTCAAGATTGTTGGTGAAGAGCTGTACAAGGGCCGCGCCTACGCGCCGCTGCTCGAAAAGCAGTCCAAGTCCGGTGGTCGTAACAACAATGGTCGCATCACTACTCGCCACGTTGGCGGTGGTCATCGCAACCATTACCGGATCATTGACTTCAAGCGCACCAAGGATGGCGTTCCGGCCATTGTTGAGCGTCTGGAGCATGACCCGAACCGCAGCGCCCACATCGCACTGCTGAAGTACCTCGACGGTGAGCGTCGTTACATCATTGCCCCCAAGGGTGTGAGTGCTGGTGACCGCCTCGAGTCCGGCGTCAATGCGCCGATCAAGAAGGGTAACGCACTGCCGCTGCGCAACATCCCGCTGGGTTCCACGGTGCACTGCATCGAACTGAAGCCTGGCAAGGGTGCTCAGATTGCACGCAGCGCCGGTACCAGCGCCCAGCTGGTGGCTCGTGAAGGTAACTACGCCACTCTGCGTCTTCGCTCCGGCGAAATGCGCAAGGTGCTGTCAGAGTGCCGCGCGACCCTGGGTGAGGTGAGCAATTCCGAGCACAGCCTGCGTCAACTTGGCAAGGCCGGTGCGAAGCGCTGGAGAGGTGTGCGCCCGACCGTTCGCGGTGTCGCGATGAACCCGGTGGATCACCCGCACGGTGGTGGTGAAGGCCGCACCAGCGGTGGTCGTCATCCGGTGTCCCCGTGGGGTATGCCCACCAAGGGATACAAGACCCGCAAGAACAAGCGCACCGACAAGCTGATCGTCCGCCGCCGTAAGGCTCGCGGTTAAGATCCCACGCCAAGACATTAAGAGGTAACGGCTGTGCCACGTTCACTGAAGAAAGGTCCTTTCGTCGACCTTCATCTGCTGAAAAAGGTTGAGACTGCAGCGGAAAAGAACGATCGCAAACCGATCAAGACCTGGTCGCGTCGTTCAATGGTCCTGCCCAACATGGTCGGGCTCACCATTGCAGTCCATAACGGTCGCCAACACGTCCCGGTGCATGTTTCCGAGGAAATGGTTGGCCACAAGCTGGGCGAATTCGCTGCTACCCGCACCTATCGCGGCCATGCGGCGGACAAGAAAGCCAAACGGTAAGCCAGAGAGGATTAAGAGATGGAAGTCACAGCAAAGCTGCGTGGCGCCAGTTTATCCGCCCAGAAGGCCCGTTTGGTGGCTGATCAGGTGCGCGGTAAGCCTGTCGCCGAAGCACTCGACCTGCTGACCTTCTCCCCGAAGAAGGCGGCCAAGCTGGTCAAGAAGGTGCTGCAGTCCGCCATCGCGAATGCGGAAGAAAATAACGGCATGGACATCGACGAGCTGCGTGTCTCGACCATCTGCGTCGATGAGGGCATGACGCTCAAGCGCATCCGTCCGCGCGCCAAGGGCCGTGCGGATCGCATTCTGAAGCGCACTTGCCACATCACCGTCAAGGTAGCCGAGAAGTAGGAGTCGACCAGATGGGTCAGAAAGTCAATCCGACAGGCATCCGACTGGGTATCGTCAAAGACCATACCTCTGTCTGGTACGCCGAGCGCGGCGCCTATGCCGACAAGCTGAACAACGACCTCGCGGTTCGTAGCTTCCTGGAAGAGCGTTTGAAGAACGCCTCTGTCAGCAAGATCACCATCGAGCGTCCCGCGAACAACGCACGCATCACCATTCACACTGCCCGTCCGGGCATCGTGATTGGCAAGAAGGGCGAAGATGTCGATCGCCTGCGTCGCGACGTCACCGAGATGATGGGCGTGCCCGTTCACGTCAACATCGAGGAAGTTCGCAAGCCTGAGCTGGATGCCCAGCTCGTCGCGCAGAACATTGCCGGTCAGCTTGAGCGCCGCGTCATGTTCCGTCGCGCCATGAAGCGCGCTGTCCAGAACGCCATGCGTCTGGGCGCCGGCGGCATCAAGGTGCAGCTCTCCGGTCGCCTCGGCGGCGCGGAAATTGCCCGCACCGAGTGGTACCGCGAAGGTCGTGTTCCGCTGCATACCCTGCGTGCGGACATCGATTACGCCACCTACGAAGCCAAGACCACCTACGGCATCATCGGTGTCAAGGTCTGGGTCTTCAAGGGTGAAATCCTCGGGGGCATCGAAGAGGTCCGCGCCAAGGCTAAGCAAAGCCAGGCAGCGCCCTCCAAGAAGAAAGGTTCCAGGTAAGGGGAGAGCGATTCGATGTTACAACCCAAGCGTACAAAATTCCGCAAGGTGCAAAAGGGCCGCAACCGTGGCCTGGCGCATCGCGGAAGCAAAGTGAGCTTCGGCGAATTCGGCCTGAAGGCCACCGGCCGCGGCCGCGTCACCGCCCGTCAGATCGAAGCTGGTCGTCGTGCGATCACTCGTCACGTCAAGCGTGGCGGCAAGATCTGGATCCGCGTCTTCCCGGATAAGCCGATTTCCAAGAAGCCTCTGGAAGTCCGGATGGGTAAAGGTAAGGGCTCCGTCGAGTACTGGGTCGCTCAGATCCAGCCCGGTCGTGTCCTTTACGAGATCGAAGGTGTTTCTGAAGAGCTGGCACGCGAAGCCTTCGCTCTGGCCGCTCAGAAGTTCCCGGTCTCCACCACCTTTGTGAAACGGACGGTGATGTGATGAAAGCCCAGGAAATTCGTGAAAAGTCCGCCGAGCAGCTCCAGGAGCAGCTCCTCGAACTCCTCCGCGAGCAGTTCAACCTGCGCATGCAGAAGGCCACCGGCCAACTGAGCCAGACTCATCTGCTCAAGCAGGTTCGTCGGGATATCGCCCGCGTGAAGACTGTGCTCAACGAGAAGGCAGGTGTCTGAGATGGCCGAAGAGAAAAAAGCCCGTACGCTCACCGGCAAGGTGGTGAGCGACAAGATGGACAAGTCCATCGTCGTCATGATCGAGCGTCGTGAGCGCCACCCGATCTACGGCAAATACGTTAAGCGCTCCACCAAGCTGCACGCCCACGACGAGACCAATCAGGCCAAGGCCGGCGATACGGTATCCATTCAGGAATGCCGTCCGCTGTCCAAGAAGAAGGCCTGGACCCTGGTCGAGGTCGTCGAACAGGCCAAGGGTTAAGGCCACGGCCTTAACCTCGTGCAGTCAGTTTAGGTTTGGAGAAAACCGATGATTCAGACTCAGACAATGCTGGATGTCGCCGACAACAGCGGAGCGCGCCGGGTGCAGTGCATCAAGGTGCTGGGTGGTTCACACCGCCGCTACGCTCGCGTTGGTGATGTCATCAAGGTCACGGTGAAGGAAGCCATTCCGCGCGGCAAGGTCAAGAAAGGCCAAGTGCTGAAGGCGGTGGTTGTCCGTACCCGCAGTGGCGTCCGTCGCAGCGACGGTTCGCTGATTCGCTTCGATGGAAATGCGGCTGTGTTGTTGAACAACACCAACGAACAGCCGATCGGTACCCGTATCTTCGGGCCGGTGACGCGTGAACTTCGTACTGAGAAGTTCATGAAGATCATTTCCTTAGCGCCTGAAGTGCTGTAAGGGAGCGAGGCGACATGCAAAAGATCAAACGTGATGATGAAGTGATCGTCATCGCCGGCAAGGACAAGGGTAAGCGCGGTACTGTGAAGCGCGTCCTCCAGGACGACCGTTTCGTGGTAGCGGGTGTGAACATGATCAAGCGTCACACCAAGCCGAACCCCATGGCCGGCAATCAGGGCGGTATCGTCGAGCGCGAGGCTCCGATTCACGCGTCCAACGTAGCCATCTTCAATCAGGAGACCGGTAAGGCGGATCGCGTCGGCTTCCAGATCAAGGAAGACGGTACCAAGGTACGTATCTACAAGTCGACGCAAGCGCAGATCGACGCCTAACGCGAGTCGGGTAGCAAAATGGCGAACTTGAAAGAACGTTATCAAAACGAGGTGGTGGCTCAACTCAAAGAGCAGTTTAGCTACGCCAACGTTATGCAGGTACCCAGGATCACCAAGGTGACCCTGAACATGGGTATCGGCGAAGCGACCAGCGATAAAAAGCTGATCGATGCGGCCGTCGGCGACCTGGAGAAGCTCTCCGGTCAAAAGCCGATGGTCACCAAGGCACGCAAGTCCATCGCGGGCTTCAAGGTGCGTGAAGGCTGGCCGATCGGCGTGAAGGTCACACTGCGCAGTGAGCGTATGTGGGACTTCCTCGATCGCCTGGTGAATATCGCGATCCCCCGCGTTCGTGACTTCCGTGGTCTCAACCCGAAGTCCTTCGACGGTCGTGGCAACTACAGCATGGGGGTGCGTGAGCAGATCATCTTCCCGGAGATCGAATATGATAAGATCGACCGGATTCGTGGTCTGGATGTCACCATCACCACCACTGCCAACACCGATGACGAAGGTCGTGCGCTCTTGAGCGCATTGAACTTCCCGTTCAAGAAATAAGGGTGGGATCATGGCAAAGAAGAGCATGATTGAGCGTGAGCAGAAGCGCGCGCAACTGGTTGAGAAGTATGCTGCCAAGCGTGCCGAGCTCAAGGCGATCATCCAGGACGTGAACAGCTCCGATGAGGAGCGCTTCGATGCGCAGCTGAAGTTGCAGTCGCTGCCGCGTGACTCCAGCCCCGTGCGTCAGCGTAACCGCTGCCGCGTGACTGGCCGTCCGCACGGCTACTACAACAAGTTCGGCCTCGGCCGTAACAAGCTGCGTGAAGCCGCCATGCGTGGCGACGTGCCCGGACTCAAGAAGTCCAGCTGGTAACGCCACGTAGAATCATCAGGAGCGCAAGTTAAATGAGCATGCAAGACACTCTGGCGGATATGTTTACTCGTATCCGCAATGCGCAGCAGGCCACCAAGGAGACGGTCACCATGCCGTCCTCCAAGATCAAGGTTGAAGTGGCCCGCGTGCTGAAAGAAGAGGGTTACATCACTGACTTCGCCGTGAGCGAATCAGCCAAGCCCGAGCTGACCGTCAGCCTGAAGTACTTCGAAGGCAAGCCGGTCATCGAGCATCTGCAGCGGGTTTCCAAGCCGTCCCTGCGTAGTTACAAGGGCAAGGATGCGCTGCCGAAGGTCGCCGATGGCCTGGGTGTCGCGATCGTCACTACCTCCAAGGGTGTGATGACCGATCGTGCCGCGCGTCAGGCTGGTGTCGGCGGCGAAGTCCTCTGCACCGTATTCTAGGAGTTTGGAATGTCCCGCGTAGCCAAATATCCGGTTAAAGTGCCCGCTGGCGTCGAGGTCAAGATCGACGACGCCACGCTGACCGCCAAGGGCGGTCAGGGCACCCTCTCCATGCCCGTTCACGGCGATGTCGTGATCGCGCAGGAAGACGGCCAGCTGACCTTCCAGCCGAGCGAATCCGCTAAGAGCTGGGCCATGGTCGGCACCACCCGTGCCCTGGTTCAGAACCTGGTCACCGGCGTGTCCGAGGGCTTTACCAAGACCCTCGAAATCATCGGCGTCGGTTATCGCGCTCAAGCGAAAGGCCAGACGCTTAACCTGACACTGGGCTTCTCTCACCCGGTCGATTATGCCCTGCCTGAGGGTGTCTCTGCGGAAACGCCGAAGAACACCGTCATCGTGCTGAAGAGCGCGGACAAGCAGAAGCTCGGCCAGGTCGCAGCGGAAATCCGCGCCTTCCGTCCGCCCGAGCCCTATAAGGGTAAGGGTGTGCGTTACGCGGATGAGCAGGTCCGCCGTAAAGAAGCCAAGAAGAAGTAAGGCAGGGTTATGAACGCGAAGAAAGAATCTCGTCTCCGTCGTGCCCGCCGCGCTCGCGCCAAGATCCGCGAGCTGGGCGTGTCTCGCCTGTGCGTCAACCGTACCCCGCGTCACATCTACGCGCAGATTATCTCGCCGGATGGTGGCAAGGTCCTGGCCAGCGCTTCCACGCTGGACAAGAGCCTGCGCGAAGGTGCAACCGGCAACGCAGACGCCGCAGCCAAAGTTGGTGCGCTGATCGCTGAGCGCGCCAAGGAAGCGGGCATCACCCAGGTGGCCTTCGACCGCGCTGGCTTCAAGTACCACGGTCGTGTGAAGGCCCTGGCCGACGCCGCTCGTGAAGGCGGCCTGGAATTCTAAAGGGTTTTACGATGGCGAAGAACGAACAGCAAAACGGCGATCTGCAAGAAAAGCTCGTGCAGGTCAACCGTGTCGCCAAGGTGGTCAAGGGTGGCCGTATTTTCGGCTTCACCGCTCTGACTGTCGTCGGTGACGGAAACGGTCGTGTTGGCTTCGGTCGTGGCAAGGCGCGTGAAGTGCCGGTCGCGATTCAGAAGGCGATGGACCAGGCGCGTCGCAACATGGTCAAGGTGAACCTGGTCGGCGGCACACTCCAGTATCCGGTCAAGGCTCGTCATGGCGCCTCCAAGGTGTACATGCAGCCGGCTTCCGACGGTACTGGTATCATCGCCGGCGGCGCCATGCGCTCCGTGCTGGAACTGGCCGGCGTGCACAACGTCCTGGCCAAGTGCTATGGCTCCACCAATCCGGTGAACGTGGTCCGCGCGACCGTGAATGGCCTGGCTTCCATGCAGTCGCCGGAAGACGTGGCCGCCAAGCGCGGTCTCTCAGTCGAAGCGATCACGGGGTAATAGACCATGGCAGCTACGATCAAGGTTACCCAGACCCGCAGCACCATCGGCACGTTGGCCAAGCACAAGGCCACCATGAAGGGCCTCGGCCTGCGCCGCATCGGTCACACGGTTGAACTGGAAGACACCCCTGCCGTCCGCGGCATGATCCACAAGGTCAACTACCTTGTGCGTGTTGAGGGAGAGTAATCCATGAAACTTAACAGCCTGAGCCCGGCACCGGGCTCCAAGCACGCTGAAAAGCGCGTCGGTCGTGGCATCGGCTCCGGTCTGGGCAAGACCGGCGGCCGTGGCCACAAGGGCCAGAAGTCGCGCAGCGGTGGCAGCGTCAAGCCCGGCTTCGAGGGCGGTCAGATGCCCCTGCAGCGTCGTCTGCCGAAGTTTGGCTTCACCTCCGCCAAATCACTGGTTTCCGAGGAAGTCCGCCTGGCCGAACTGGCCAAGGTCGCGGGTGACGAAGTCACTCTGGAAAGCCTCAAGGAAGCCAATGTGCTGAAGGACGCTACGCAGCATGCGAAAGTGATCCTTTCCGGCGATCTGAACAAGGCGGTTACCGTTCGCGGTCTGCGGGTCACCAAAGGTGCCCGCGCAGCGATCGAAGCCGCCGGTGGCAAGGTAGAGGACTAAATGGCCAAGTCAGGAAACATGCCGGCGATGGGCAGCGGTCTGAGTGAACTGTGGGCGCGTCTGCGCTTCGTGCTCCTCGCCATCGTGGTCTACCGTATCGGTGCCCACATCCCCGTTCCCGGTATCAATCCTGACCAGCTTGCTGCCTTGTTCAGGGAGCAGCAGGGCACCATCCTGGGCATGTTCAACATGTTCTCGGGCGGTGCCCTGGAGCGCATGAGTATTCTCGCCCTCGGCATCATGCCGTACATCTCGGCGTCGATCATCATGCAGCTCCTGACTGCCGTCTCGCCTCACCTTGAGCAGTTGAAAAAGGAAGGCGAGGGCGGCCGCCGCAAGATCAGCCAGTACACGCGCTACGGCACGGTGGTGCTGGCCCTGGTTCAGGCCACCGGTATGTCGGTGGGCCTGGCCAGCCAAGGCATTGCCTACACGGCCGATCTCAGCTTCTATTTCACCGCGATCATCACCTTCGTGTGTGGCGCGGTGTTCCTGATGTGGCTGGGTGAGCAGATTACCGAGAAGGGTATTGGCAACGGTATCTCGTTGCTGATCTTCGCGGGTATCGTCGCCGGCCTGCCTGGCGCTGTGGCGCAAGCCTTCGAGCTTGCCCGCAACGAGGGCGCGTGGAATGTGTTGCCGCTGTTGGCATTGAGCCTTCTGGGTATCGCCACCGTGGCGTTTGTCGTGTTCATCGAACGCGGTCAGCGCCGGATTACGGTGAACTACCCGCGCCGCCAGGTCGGCAACAAGATGTACGCAGGACAGAGCAGCTACCTTCCGCTCAAGGTCAACATGGCGGGCGTTATCCCGGCCATCTTTGCCTCGAGTATCCTGCTGTTCCCGGCCTCCCTCGGTCAGTGGGTAGGTGCCGGTGATGGCATGGAGTGGTTGCAGCGCGCGTCCCAGGCGTTGGCCCCTGGTCAGCCCCTGTATATCTTGCTTTTCGCGGCGGCGGTGGTATTCTTCTGCTTCTTTTACACAGCGCTGGTCTTTAACCCCAAGGACGTAGCCGACAACCTCAAGAAGTCGGGTGCTTTCCTGCCGGGGATTCGTCCTGGCGAGCAAACCGCTCGTTATGTCGACAAGGTCATGACTCGTCTGACTTTGTTCGGCGCTCTCTACATCACTGCGGTTTCCCTGATGCCCCAGTTCCTGATCGTAGCGTGGAACGTGCCGTTCTTCTTTGGCGGTACCTCGCTTCTGATCGTGGTCGTGGTCATCATGGACTTCATGGCCCAGGTGCAGTCGCACCTCATGTCGCACCAGTATGAGTCGGTGATGAAGAAGTCCAACCTGAAAGGCTACGGTAGCGGCGGCATCATGCGCTAAACGCGCCGCAGGCCGATTTGGCACGCCGCAAGCCGATATTGGAGAGAACGATGAAAGTTCGAGCTTCCGTCAAGAAAATGTGCCGCAATTGCAAGATCATTCGTCGCAATGGCGCCGTGCGCGTCATCTGCAGCGAGCCGCGGCACAAGCAGCGCCAGGGTTGATCCTGGGCTGAATTGAACCGGGTGCTGGCATACCCCTTGCCCTTTTGATGGGAAGGGGGTATGCTATTGCGCCTTTTGTAGTTGATTAACCGAGCAAGCCGCTCAAATTTCGGAGTAAGCTGATGGCCCGTATTGCAGGCGTCAATATCCCGGACAACAAGCATGCGGCGATCTCGCTGACCTACATCTTCGGGATTGGCCGCACTCGCGCACAGGAAATCTGTGAAGCGACCGGCATCGCGCCGACCACCAAAATCCAGGACCTGTCATCTGAAGAGATCGACAACCTGCGTAGTGAAGTCGGCAAGTATACCGTTGAAGGCGACCTTCGTCGTGATGTGACGCTGAACATCAAGCGTCTCATGGACCTGGGTTGCTATCGTGGTCTGCGTCATCGTCGTAGTCTTCCGATGCGCGGTCAGCGCACCAAGACTAACGCGCGTACCCGTAAGGGACCGCGTAAGCCGATCCGCAAATAACACGCACGTTCTGGCGTAAAGACAGGAATTGACATCAACATGGCTAACCCGCGTAGCAACCGTAAAAAGGTTAAAAAGCAGGTAGTGGATGCGGTTGCGCATATCCACGCCTCTTTTAACAACACGATCATTACGATCACAGACCGCCAGGGCAACGCTCTTTCCTGGGCGACAGCCGGTGGTTCGGGTTTTCGTGGTTCTCGCAAGAGCACCCCGTTCGCTGCTCAAGTAGCAAGCGAGCGTGCAGCGACCGCTGCAGCCGAGTATGGTGTGAAAAACGTCGACGTGCTGGTCAAGGGCCCCGGTCCTGGCCGTGAATCCGCCGTGCGCGCGCTCAACGCCGCCGGCTTCCGCGTGCAAAGCATCACCGACGCGACGCCCATTCCCCACAATGGCTGCCGTCCGCCGAAGAAACGCCGCGTTTAAGGAGACAGATTCATGGCTCGTTACATTGGACCTAAGTGCAAACTGTCTCGCCGGGAAGGTACCGACCTCTTCCTCAAGAGCGGTGTCACTCCCTTCGAGAAAAAGTGCAAATCCGAGCAGATTCCGGGTGTGCACGGCCAGCGCCGTCAGCGTCTTTCCGACTACGGCTTGCAGCTTCGCGAGAAGCAGAAAGTACGTCGCATGTATGGCGTACTCGAAAAGCAGTTCCGCAACTACTACAAGGAAGCCGCCCGTCTGAAGGGTGCGACCGGTGAGTTGTTGCTGCAGCTGCTTGAGTCCCGACTGGACAACGTCGTCTACCGCATGGGCTTTGGCGCCACTCGCTCCGAGGCTCGTCAGCTGGTGAGCCACAAGGCGATTGCCGTTAACGGCAAGACCGTCAACGTGGCCTCCTACCAGGTCAAGCCCGGCGACGTGGTATCCGTTCGTGAAAAGGCCAAGCAGCAGGCGCGTATCCAAAACGCCCTGACCATCGCTGCCAACCGTGGCGATGTGGCCTGGATCGAACTCGACGCCAAGAAGATGGAAGGCACCTTCAAGGCCCTGCCCGAGCGCGGTGACCTGACTGCCGACATCAACGAGCAACTGATCGTCGAGCTGTACTCGAAGTAAACGGCCAGTCCGCGCCGCCCTCCCTCGGGAGGGCGGCGATCATTACCGAGTATTCGTTTGGCAGCCTGAAAGGTGTTCATATGCAGCGTTCAGTGACAGAGTTTCTCCGTCCTCGCGACATCAAGGTCGAAGAGATCAGCGCACACCACGCAAAGATCGTGCTCGAGCCGTTCGAGCGTGGCTTCGGCCACACGCTGGGCAATGCTCTGCGTCGTATCCTGCTCTCGTCCATGCCCGGCTGTGCCGTGGTGGAAACCGAGATCGCAGGCGTCGACCATGAGTACAGCGCGATCGAGGGCGTCCAGGAAGATGTCATCGAAATCCTCCTGAACCTCAAAGACGTGGCGATCAAGATGCACAGCCGCGACGAGGCGATGCTCTCGCTGAACAAGCAGGGCCCGGCCGTCGTCACCGCTGGTGACATCGCCGTCGATCACGACGTCGAAGTGGTCAACCCCGAGCACGTCATCGCCCACGTCAATGAAGGCGCCGAGCTCAAGATGCAGCTCAAGGTGGCCCGTGGTCGCGGCTATGAGCCTGCGGATGTCCGCAGCGAAGCCGACGACGAAACACGCGCCATCGGCCGTCTGCAGCTGGATGCGACCTTCAGCCCCGTGCGCCGCGTTTCCTACAGCGTCGAAGCCGCTCGTGTTGAACAGCGTACCGACCTCGATAAGCTGATCATCAACCTGGAAACCGACGGCACCCTGGATCCGGAAGAGGCCATCCGTCGCAGCGCGACCATCCTGCAAGAGCAGCTGGCAGCGTTTGTCGATCTGGAAGCCGACAAGGAACAGGAAGTGGTCGAGGAAGAGGATCACATCGATCCGATCCTGCTGCGCCCCGTAGACGATCTCGAGTTGACCGTTCGTAGCGCCAACTGCCTGAAGGCCGAGAATATCTATTACATCGGTGATCTGATTCAGCGTACTGAAGTTGAGCTGTTGAAGACCCCGAACCTCGGCAAGAAATCCTTGAACGAGATCAAGGACGTGTTGGCTGCTCGTGGTCTGTCCCTTGGCATGCGGCTTGAAAATTGGCCGCCGGCTAGCCTGAAGGACGACAAGGCCACCGCCTAAGCGTCGGCTCGAGTCCCAGTTTGGTAAGGAATCACAACCATGCGTCATCGTAAGAGTGGTCGTCACCTCAATCGTACCAGCTCGCACCGCCAGGCCATGTTCCGCAACATGAGCGTGTCGCTGGTCGAGCACGAAGTGATCAAGACAACCCTTCCCAAGGCAAAAGAGCTGCGTCGTCATATCGAGCCGCTCATTACCCTGGCGAAGGAAGACAGCGTCGCTAACCGTCGTCTGGCCTTCAGCCGTACTCGCTCCAAAGAAGCAGTCGGCAAGCTCTTCAATGAGCTGGGTCCGCGTTACGTCGAGCGTCCGGGCGGTTACGTCCGTATTCTCAAGTGCGGCTTCCGCACCGGCGACAACGCCCCCATGGCCTTCGTCGAGTTGGTCGATCGTCCCGTCGCTGAAGAAGAGGCCGTCGGCGAGGAGTAATCCTTTCGACAGCGCTTCAACACGACGCGAAACCGCCACCCTGAGTGTTCAGGGTGGCGGTTTTTTTTGTCTGCACTTCGCTATCACAAGTGCCTGTTTATTAAGTAAAACTCTGCTGACGATGAATGCCTGTAACGAGCAATGACGACGACGGTAGAGTCTTGCCATGCCTGGCCCTCCTGGCTTCCCCTATGATGTCAGTCAGGCACAAGGTTTCGGGGAAGGAGTTTAATCAGATGTGGCAGAGGCTAATATCGCTCCTCGTGCTGTTGTCGGTCATAGTCGGGCCACAGACACAGGCAGCACAGTTAGATGAGAAGGAAGAGCTCAGGCCATCATCCCTCTCGGTCGACGCTGCCAGCGTGCGTGAGTGCTTTGTGCAGATGGGTCAGGAGGGGGCCGGCAGCTGCATCGCAGAGGCTGCAAACCTTTGCCAGGAGAGCGACGGCGGTAGCACGACCCTGGGGATTGTCGCTTGCCTTCAGGCCGAGACCGAGGTCTGGGACGATCTGTTGAACGCGCAGTACCTGGAGTTGCGGGATAGTATGCGCGAGCAGGATCAGGAGTGGCCGGAACTCGGTATCTCGCGCGCGAAAGCGCTCAGGGATGTGCAGCGCGCCTGGATCGCCTTTCGCGACGCCGAGTGTGGCTATGCCTACGCCCGCTACCAGGGCGGCACCATTCGCAATGTGGTCGCCGCGTCATGCGTGCTTGAAGAAACCGCGCGCCGCGCGCTGACGCTTAAGGCTTTCCTGCATGAGGGCAATATGTAGCAACGGCCTGGCTCCTTTCCAGCGACACCCTGCGCCTCACTTCTCTTCACCTACGACAAGGGGAAGGCCATGGCCTTCCCCTTGGGTCTAGCATCCGCTGATCACCAGGTGAGCAGCGGGCTCCTGGCCGAGCCCTCAGGCCGTTGCGGTGGCCTTGTCATCCTTGCGTGAGGTGGAGGGCGCACGTTCGAGCAGTGGCTTGAGGAAACGCCCGGTGTGGGAGACCTCCATGGTTGCAAGCTGCTCAGGCGTGCCTTCAGCGATGATCCGGCCTCCGCCGGAGCCACCTTCAGGCCCCAGATCGATCAACCAGTCGGCGGTCTTGATCACGTCCAGGTTGTGCTCGATGACGACCACGGTATTGCCGTGATCGCGCAAGCGGTGGAGCACCGTCAGCAGCTGGCGGATATCCTCGAAGTGCAGGCCCGTCGTGGGCTCATCGAGAATATACAGGGTCTTGCCGGTATCCCGCTTGGCCAGCTCCCGGGCCAGCTTGACCCGCTGGGCCTCGCCGCCGGACAGGGTGGTGGCGCTCTGACCCAGGCGAATGTAGGTCAGGCCGACGTCGACCAGGGTCTGCAGACGGCGTGCGATGGCGGGCACCGGGCTGAAGAATTCTAGGGCTTCCTCCACCGTCATCTCCAGCACTTCATCGATGGTCTTGCCCTTGTAGTGGATATCCAGGGTCTCGCGGTTGTAGCGCTTGCCCTTGCAGACATCGCAGGGCACATAGATATCCGGCAGGAAGTGCATCTCGACCTTGATCATGCCCTCGCCCTGGCAGGCCTCACAGCGGCCCCCCTTGACGTTGAACGAGAAGCGCCCCGGCTTGTAGCCCCGTGAACGGGCTTCCTGGGTGCCCGCGAACAGCTCGCGGATGGGGGTGAAGATGCCGGTGTAGGTCGCCGGGTTGGAGCGCGGCGTGCGACCGATCGGGCTCTGGTCAATGTCGATGATCTTGTCGAGCTGATCGAGCCCCTCAATGCTCTTGTAGGGCGACGGCGTCAGGGTCGTGGCCTTGTTCAGCTCGCGGGCGGCGATCGGCATCAACGTCGAGTTGATCAGCGTCGACTTGCCCGAGCCAGAGACCCCGGTAACGCACACGAATAGCCCCAGCGGAAGCTCCAGGGTGACGTCCTGCAGGTTGTTGCCGGTCGCGCCGGTCAGCTTGAGCGTCTTTTCCGGATTACCGGGAATGCGCCAGGGGGGAACCTCGATGGCGCGGGTGCCGGACAGATACTGGCCGGTCAGCGAGGCCTCATTGGCCATGACCTCTTCCGGGGTGCCCTCGGCGACGATTTCGCCGCCGTGGACGCCGGCACCGGGGCCAATGTCGAGCACATGGTCGGCGGCGCGGATGGCGTCCTCGTCGTGTTCGACCACGATCACCGTGTTGCCCAGGTCGCGCAGACGCTCCAGGGTTTTCAGCAGGCGATCGTTATCGCGCTGGTGCAGGCCGATGGAGGGCTCATCGAGGATATACATGACGCCCACCAGACCCGCGCCAATCTGGCTGGCCAGGCGAATGCGCTGAGCCTCGCCGCCGGACAGGGTCTCTGCGCTGCGCTCGAGGTTGAGATAATCCAGGCCGACGTTGACCAGAAACTCCAGCCGCGCCGAGATCTCTGCCAGGATTTTTTCGGCGATCTCGCCCTTGCGTCCGGGCAGGCTCAGCTCGCTGAAGTAGCGCTGGGCGTCGCCGATCGGCAAGCGCACGACTTGGGGTAGCGTGGTGCCATCGACGAACACGTGACGCGCTTCCTTGCGCAGGCGTGAGCCCTCGCAGGTACGGCAGGGCTGCACGGCGATATAGCGGGCGAGGTCTTCGCGCACCATGCTGGATTCGGTTTCCCGATAGCGTCGCTGCATATTGGGCAGCACCCCTTCGAAAGGGTGCTCCCTGGTGACCTTCTTGCCACGATCATTGACGTAGGTGAAGGCAATGTCGTCCTTGCCGCTGCCGTTGAGGATCACTTCCCGCTCATGGCGCGCCAGTTCGTTCCACGGGGTTTCCAGCGTGAAACGGTAGTGGTCGGCGACCGCCTTCAACTGGTTGAAGTAGTAGACGCTGCGCCGGTCCCAGCCCTTGATCACGCCCTCGGCCAGCGACAGTTCCGGGTGGCTGATCAGCTTGTCGGGGTCGAAGAACTGCTGGACCCCGAGTCCGTCGCAGGTGGGACAGGCGCCGGCCGGATTGTTAAAAGAGAACATCCGTGGCTCGAGCTCGGCGATGGAGTAGCCACACACCGGGCAGGCAAAGCGCGACGAGAAGGCCATATCCTCCTGCTCACCGTCCATGAAATGAATCATGGCAGTGCCGTCGGCCAGGCCCAGGGCGGTCTCGAAGGACTCGGCCAGGCGCTGCTCCAGGCCCTCGCGCACCTTGATACGGTCAACGACCACGCTGATGTCGTGCTTGCGGTTCTTCTCCAGCGGGCGCACGTCATCGAGTTCCACCACCTGGCCGTCGATCATGGCGCGCACGAAACCTTGTGAACGCAGCTCGGCCAGCAGCTGCAGGTGCTCACCCTTGCGTCCGCTGACGACCGGAGCCAGCAGCATCAGTTTACTGCCCTCCGGTAGCGCCATGACCTGGTCGACCATCTGCGAAATGATCTGCGCTTCCAGATCCTCCCCATGCTCCGGGCAGCGGGGGGTGCCAGCCCGTGCGAACAGCAGGCGCAGGTAGTCATAGATCTCGGTGATCGTACCGACGGTCGAGCGGGGGTTGTGCGAGGTGGATTTCTGCTCGATGGAAATCGCTGGAGACAGCCCCTCGATGTGGTCAACGTCAGGCTTTTCCATCATCGACAGAAACTGACGCGCATAGGTGGACAGCGACTCCACGTAGCGTCGCTGGCCTTCGGCGTACAAGGTGTCGAAGGCCAGCGACGACTTGCCGGAACCGGACAGTCCGGTGACCACGATCAGCTTGTCACGGGGTAGTTCGACGTCGATCTGCTTGAGGTTGTGGGTGCGTGCACCCCTGACCAGAATCTTGTCCATTCCCACCTCGAGGACGCGGCAAAAGGCCGATTATACGTGGCCCGCCTCCCCACCGGCAAAGTCGCGGTCGAAAAGTCGCCTGTGAAATGACCTTGAGCGCGGCATTTTCTGCACCGCTCGCAGGCGCTAGAATGTGCGGTCCATCTCCGGGGCCTGGCCCCGTCTTCAACGCCGGTATCTTTTTCATGTCCAAGGCCCGACTTCTGTTAGCCTCCGAACGGCGTGCCATCGTCGGTCTGGCGGGGCTCTACGCCACGCGCATGCTGGGACTCTTCATGGTCTTGCCTGTGCTTGCCCTGAATGCTGATCACCTGGCTGGCGCCACGCCGCTGCTGGTGGGGCTGGCGCTCGGCGTCTACGGGCTGACCCAGGCCGTGCTGCAGATCCCGTTTGGACTGCTGTCGGATCGCCTTGGCCGCAAGCCGGTCATCGCCGCTGGCCTGGGGCTGTTTGCCATCGGCAGCGTGATTGCCGCTCAGGCAGACTCCATCGCCATGATGATCGTGGGCCGCAGTTTGCAGGGCAGCGGTGCGGTGGCGGCGGCCATCATGGCATTGCTGGCCGACCAGACCCGGGAACAGGTGCGCACGGCGGCCATGGCGACCATCGGGCTGTCGATCGGGGTGGCCTTCGGTGTGGCGATGGTGCTGGGGCCGCTGGTGGCCAGCCGGTTTGGTCTGGCGGGAGTGTTCTACTTCACCGCCCTGCTGGCGCTGCTGGGGTTGGTCGTGCTGTGGAAGCTGGTGCCTCCGGCTCCGCGGCGTCGCGGTCACCGAGACGTGGGCCTGGATCGTGGTCAGCTGGCCAGTATTCTTGGCCGCCTCGACCTGTGGCGCATGGACGCCTCGATCTTCAGCCTGCACCTGATCCTGATGGCCATCTTCACCGCGGTGCCGTTTCGCCTGGTGGATGCCGGGATCGTCGAAGCACACCATGGGCTGGTCTATCTGCTGGTGATGGGGCTGTCCTTTGTGGCCATGGTGCCGCTGGTCATCGTGGCCGAGAAGAAACGCAAGATGAAACTGATGTGCCTCGGCGCTATCGCCACCATCACGCTTAGCCTGTTGGGCCTCGGCCTGGCGGGCACCGGCCTGGCGGCGCTGTGCGCCTGGCTGTTGGCCTTCTTTACGGCCTTCAACCTGCTTGAGGCGACGCTGCCGTCGATGATCAGCAAGCTGGCGCCTGCCGGTGCCAAGGGCACGGCCATGGGTGTCTATTCCACCAGCCAGTTCCTGGGCGCTTTCCTCGGCGGTGTATTGGGGGGCTTTCTGGCCCAGCAGTTCGGGTTGTCGGCGGTATTTCTCGGAGCGGCTCTGTTGGGGCTTGGCTGGTTCCTGCTGATGCTCGGCATGCGTGCACCGCGTCACCTGTCCAGCGAGGTCGTGGCCCTGGCCGAAGACGTCGAACGCGATACGCTCGACAGTCTGATGGCACGCTTCGCCGCCGTCGCCGGGGTCGAGGACGTATTGGTGGTGCCGGAAGAACGGCTGGCTTACTTGAAGGTCGACCGCACACGGCTCGATACCGAGGCGCTGGAACGGCTGACCCGCACGTCGCGCCAGTCGACGCCCTGACCAGGCAGATGGCGGTGAGAGGCATGGGGGGCGCCAGTGCCCGCGGGATAGACGCACGCGATCAACGCCTGGCGGGGTCAGGTCATGCCGGGGCGCTCGATGTAGCGGCCAACTGTTGTGATCTCGCGTATAGTAGCCACACCTGTCTTACGTGACGCCGACCCGGTATTCGGTGTCGAAAGAACCTCTTCGAGGCGTGAGGGTCGTACCCTGCATGTCTCGGCATCATTATTTGTATCAAGGAGTCAACCATGGCCCGTGGCGTCAACAAGGTCATCCTCATCGGCAACCTCGGTCAGGACCCGGAGGTACGCTTCACCCCCTCGGGTACCGCCGTGGCCAATCTCAATCTCGCGACTACCGATACCTGGATGGACCGCCAGAGCGGCCAGCGCCAGGAGCGTACCGAGTGGCATCGGGTCGTGATGTTCAACAAGCTGGCCGAAATCTCGCAGCAGTACCTGAAAAAAGGCTCCAAGCTGTACATTGAAGGGCGCCTGCAGACGCGCAAGTGGCAGGACCAGAATGGCCAGGACCGCTATTCCACCGAAATCGTTGCCAGCGACATGCAGATGCTGGACGGTCGGGGTGAAGGCGGCCAGGGTGGCGGCTTCGGCGGCCAGCAGGGCGGCAACTTCGGCGGTGGCCAGCCCCAGCAGGGCGGCAACTTCGGCGGTGGCCAGCCCCAGCAGGGCGGCAACTTCGGTGGTGGTCAGCCCCAGCAGGGCGGCAACTTTGGTGGCGGTCAGCCCCAGCAGGGCGGCAACTTTGGCGGTGGCCAGCCCCAGCAGGGCGGTAACTTTGGCGGCGGTCAGCAGGGCGGTGGTCAGCAGAACCGTCCGCCCCAGCAGGCGCCGAACCAAGGCGGCCAGAAAGGCGGCTTTGGTGCTCCGGACCCGGGCAACTTCGACGACTTCGACGACGAAATTCCGTTCTGACCTGGGTGTATCCAAGGAAGCGCAGAATACGTCAGCCGAGCGGAAGAAGCGTCAGACGCCCGTAGTGCAGAACCCACTGCCTATTCGGTAAAGGCGAGGCGTTCGAGCAGCGCGCAACGCAGCGATTCGTCCGCGCAGGCATGTATGCAGTGTTTCCCTAAGCCAGGCAGCCCGTCTTGGCTTGCTGTCCTGGCTAGTCGTGTCGTGAGACCCCGCGGAAGCGGGGTCTCTTCGTTGGTGGGCAAGCTGGCCCGTTGCTGGCTGGAGATGGGATCACTGCGTGTGGGGCCGTCGGTCATCACCGCCTGTCGTTGGGATGAACGTGCCGATGCCTATGCCGATGGCCTGGCAGGATGTGGCGATACCCGCGCCCCCTTCGCTGCACGTTGTCTTCGCCCCATGCGTCTTCGCCCCCTTCGTCTTCTGCCTGATGATCGTTGATTCCGCTCAGGCCGTCGCTTGCCCCCATCCGGCGCCTCTTCGCTCTCTGCTGGGCCAGCTTGCGCCTCAGCGGTCGCCGCCGGCGATGGGGTTTGCGGCGGAACATGACTCTGCATAGCCAGGCGGAGATGAGCGCGCTGGGGATGGAGTACATCACCCAGACATGATCTCTGTAGTGCTGTTCATTGGCGTCTGCAGCGCGGCGGGCGGTGCCGAAGAACAGGGACTCGAGTGGCGCGTAAAGGTAAGGCCCGACGAGAATGGCCAGGGCAATCAGGGTACCGACGAACAGGAAACTGAAGACGACGATGATCGAGAACGCTCGCCGCTTCTTGCCGATCGTTACGGGCGGTTCAACATCCAAGGGGCATCCTCATCTGCTGTCGGCGGTGGGGAGGGCATGACGCCATGTCACTTTAGGCGAGCGAGCCCCCGGCGCAAAAGAGCAGACTGCTCCATGGCGAGCAGCCAAAGATCGCTAGCGTCAGCCTTTCATGAGCGGTGCCGATGGACCACTCGGGTCACCAGACATGACCTTGGTCGATGGGCCTCGGGAGATTGGGACAGAAGGTCGATACAGTGAGCGGGCTACTGATTTTTGCCCACCAACTCCGTACAGTGATAGCTCCTTTGGACGCAATGGAGTGCCCGCGACGTGGCCGGTCTCGAATGGTACCAATATGCCCTGATTGGGCTGATCTTCTGCTGGAGCGGCTTTGTGCGCACCAGCCTTGGCTTTGGCGGTGCGGTGCTGGCGCTGCCATTTCTGTTGCTGGTACTGGATGAGCCGCTGGTCTTTCTGCCCATCGTGGCGGTGCATCTGTTGATCTTCTCCAGCTGGATCGCCTGGCGCGGCAGTCGCCAGATCAAGCAGGAGGCGGGCGGCGAGCACAGCAATATCGACTGGCGCTATTTAAAGCGGGCGCTGTCGATCATGATCATCCCCAAACTGATAGGCGTCGTCGGATTGTTGACGTTGCCGGCAGAGCTGATGACGGCGGTGATCTTCGTGATCGTCATCATCTACGGCGCCAGCTACGCCCTGAACCGGCCGTTTCGAAGTCGCAGCAAGGGCGTCGATGTCGCCCTGCTGGCGCTGGGCGGGTACGTGAGCGGCACGTCGCTGATCGGGGCGCCGCTGATCGTGGCCGTGTTCGCCTCCCACGTGGCCAAGTACCAGCTGCGCGATACCTTGTTTGTGCTGTGGTTCATCCTGGTGGTGATCAAGATGGTGTCCTTCATCATCGCCGGTGTCGACCTGCAGCTGGAGCACCATCTGTGGCTGCTGCCCTGTGCTCTGGTGGGGCACGTGTTGGGCGAGCGAGTGCATCAGGCACTGCTGGGAGCGCGTTCCGAGGTGTTCTTCCGGGTGCTTGGCGTGGTGCTGGTGGTCGTCAGCCTGGTGGGGCTTGCCACCAGCCTCGGCTGAGCGCCGCTTGACCGCCAGATAGCTTCATGAGCAGGTCTGCAAGCCGTCCATACGCAGGTGATGTGGAAGACACCGCCGAGGACGGCAGCGCCTGCCATGGGAGGGGCGCTGTTTCACCAGCAGTTGGTGTAGAATGTGGCCTTTTGGTGCTGCCTCGTCGAGGGAGTATCCGCCGTAACGCCAAGGGTATCGTGCAGACCTGCACGCTGCCCTCATGGACGAGGAGTCGTCGTGAAGCTGCTGATTCTGGATGCGGGGCATTGCCTGTCGCTGGCCCTGGCACGGGAAAGCAACCGGCGCGGTGATACGGAGCTGGTGATCGATCCTGCCACCCGGGTGGGAGCGGACAAGCTGCGGGCGATTGCGCCCGATGCACTGATCATTCCACCGTTGTCGCGCCCTTTCAGCGTGCCCCCCGCCGCCGTGATGGAACACGCCGAGGCTGTCGAGGCCTGCATGGAGGCCTGTCGCGATGTCGGTATTCCTCTGGTCTGGTGCGTCTCTGACCAGTTGTATGAGGACGGTCATGCCTCGCCGATCGACGAGCATGTCATTCCGGCCCCTCGCGATGAAGGCCTGCGCCGTCTGGTGACCGCAGGCGACCGAATCCGGGCAGAGTGCCACCAGCACCTGATCGTGCGCGTTGGCCCGATGTTCGCCCTGGAAGGCAGTCACGCCTGGTTGGGCGAGCTGCTGGATACCTTGATCAGTGGTGGCGTGGTACGTGCCGAGACGGATGTCACCCTCTGCCCCACCTCCGCCGATGCAGTGGCCATGGCACTGATAGGCATGCTCCAGCAGCAAGCCTGCGGCGCGGATGCCTGGGGCAGCTATCACCTGGCAGGTGTCGAGCCGGTCAGCGCTTACACCTTTGTCTGCATGGTGCGTACCCAGCTGGGGACGCGGCTTGAAGGGCAGGGCGAGCAGATTGCGTTGGGCGAGGTCAAGGCGCTGAGTCATCACCACGATCAGCCGTTACGCCGAGTCCTCAATTGCCGTCGAGTGCTGGAGGTGTTTGGCGTGCATCAGAAGCCATGGCGACTGGAGGTGGGCCGCATGCTCGACACCTGGTGCCAGGCGCGTGATGATGCCGCCGCCATCCAGGACAAGGGGGACGCAACCCCATGAACGTGCTGCGCAGCGTCATCTTCTACATCGGCTACTTTGCGGCCATGCTGGTCTGCGGCCTGCTGTTTCTGCCTCCTGCCCCCCTGCTGCCACTGCGTTCGCGCTACCGGCTGCTGAATCTCTACAACCACTTCATCATTGCCTGGTTCCGCCTGGTATGTGGCGTGCGCTACGAGATGCAGGGGCATGAAAATCTGCCCGACGGCCCGGTAGTGATTCTGTCCAACCATCAGTGCGAGTGGGAGACCGTCTACCTTCAGCTGCTCAAGCCTCCGGTCTGCACGGTACTGAAGAAAGAGCTGCTCAACTTCCCGATCTTTGGCTGGGGCTTGCGCCTGCTTCACCCCATTGCACTGGATCGGTCCAAGCCGGCTCGCGCCATGAAACAGGTGCTCAGCCAGGGTGGACAGCGTCTCAAGGAGGGGCTTTCCGTGCTGATCTTCCCCGAAGGCACGCGGGTCGATCCCGGCAACCGTCGCCGCTACAACAAGAGTGGTGCGGTGATCGCCTGTCGTGCAGGAGTCCCCGTGGTGCCCGTTGCACATAATGCCGGTGAATGCTGGCCCGGCCGAGACTGGGTCAAGCGTCCTGGTCGTATCTCACTGGTGGTGGGTGAGCCGATCGCCACACAAGGGCGCACCCCTGATGAAGTGCTGGCAGACACCGAGGCCTGGATCGAGGCGACACTTGCTGAGATATCCAGCGTGCCTCGTCCCCACCAACCGGCTTCGCGTACCGAGACCGCTTGAGACCCGGCGACGGCGCGCCTGAAGACACGACAAGGCCTCTTCCCGGCGTGGGAAGAGGCCTTGTCGGTTAAGCAGCACCAGTGACGCCGTCAGCGTCGCTGGCCTAGCGTTGGCCAGACGCTCACGGATGTTGTCGGCGCGATCCTTGGAGCCCGGGTGTGACGACATCAGGCGGCTCTCGCCGCCGTCCATGTCGGCGAATTTCTCGAAGCCCGTCAGCAGGCCTTCGCGAGGAATGCCACGATCAGTGAGCAGGTCAAACGAGAAGTTGTCAGCGTCGCTCTCCTGGCTTTGGGAGAACTGCGCGTTGATGAACTTTTCACTCAAATCGCCCAGCTGCGAGCTGGACAGGGCGGCTACCGCACCATTGCCGGATGCCGCCATGGCGTCGCGGGCGATGGAGGTCGCGTAGGCGGTCTGCATGGCCTTCTTGCTGTGGCCTAACGCCACATGGCCAAGCTCATGGCCCAATACCCCCTCGATCTCGTTGTCGGTCATCATGTCCATCAGACCGCTGTAGACGCGCACACAGCCGTTGGCCATGGCCCAGGCATTGATGTCGTCGGTCATGTAGACCTTGTAGCTGACCGGGATGCCGTCGATCTGGTGACCCAGGTTGTCGGCGATGCGCTGCAGACGCTGGGCATACTCGGAGCCGGGAGTGGCGATGGTGGATTCGGCATCCATCTGCTCACAGGCTTGAGCGGACATGGCCTGGATCTCCTCATCGCTGATGGTCGCAGCGTCGAAGCCGGTGAGGCCGGTGCTGATCATGTCGTCCGTGGACATGTTTTCACAGCCAGAGAGGAGGAGACTGCAGCCCAGGGTGGCAACGGTCACAGATAGGGTATGACGGAGATTCATGAGCATCTTCCTTGAGAGAGGCATCCAATGGCGCCGCTGGTGACGCGCTGCAGAAGCCTTGGGGCGGCGCCGACGGAAGGAAGTGTAAACATGGCCCCAGTCGACCGCTCAACCACTCTGGCGATGCCTGTTTGCTGTGAGCTAGTTTGTAGTTAATCGAGCAAAATATAAGAGAAAGTGTGTCCATCCAGCGAAAAAACGGCGCCCAAAGGCGCCGTTTTTTGGCTTCTTGCTATCCGTCGTGATGACGGCTTAGAGGAAGTATCAGTCGCTGTAGCGCTGAAGTACCAGGCAGGCATTGGTGCCGCCAAAGCCGAAGCTGTTGGAGAGCACCCGGTCAAGCTTCACGCCATCGCGGCGCTGAGTGACGATGTCGAAGCCCTGGGCTTCATCGTCCAGATCACTGACATTGGCGGAGGCAGCGATGAAATCATGCTCCATCATCAGCAGCGAGTAGATCGCTTCCTGCACCCCGGTGGCGCCCAGCGAGTGCCCGGTCAGTGACTTGGTGGAGCTCATCGCCGGAGTGCTGTCGCCGAACACTTCGCGCACCGCCTTCAGCTCGGCCACATCCCCTACCGGCGTGGAGGTGCCGTGGGTGTTGATGTAGTCGATGTCGCCATCCACGGTGGCCATGGCCTGGCGCATGCAGCGCACGGCGCCTTCGCCGGAGGGAGCCACCATGTCCTTGCCGTCGGAGGTGGCGCCGTAGCCCACTACCTCGGCATAGATCTTGGCGCCACGGGCCTTGGCGTGTTCGAGCTCCTCGAGTACCAGCATGCCCCCGCCACCGGCGATGACGAAGCCATCGCGAGACTTGTCATAGGGGCGAGAGGCGGTTGCCGGAGCGTCGTTGTAGCTGGTGGACAAGGCGCCCATGGCGTCGAACAGGCACGATAAAGTCCAGTGCTCTTCTTCGCCGCCACCGGCAAAGACCACGTCCTGCTTGCCGAGTTGAATCTGCTCCATCGCTGAGCCGATGCAGTGTGCAGAGGTCGCACAGGCGGAAGAGATGGAATAGTTGACGCCCTTGATCTTGAACGGGGTCGCCAGGCAGGCGGACACAGTGCTGCCCATGGTCCGGGTGACACGGTAAGGACCAACGCGGCGCAGGCCTTTCTCACGCATGACATCGGCGGCTTCCACCTGGTTGGCGCTGGAAGCACCGCCGGAGCCGGCGATCAGGCCGGTACGTTCATTGGAAACCTGCTCCGGGCTGAGGCCAGAGTCTTCGATGGCCTGAGCCATGGAAACATAGGCGTAAGCGGCGGCATCGCCCATGAAGCGGCGCAGCTTGCGGTCCACCAGGGAGTCCAGGTCGATATCGACCACGCCCGCCACCTGGCTGCGGAAGCCGCGCTCGGCGTATTCTTCCTTGAAGCGAATGCCGGATTGGCCGTTCTTGAGTGCCTCGAGTACCTGCTGCCGGTCATTGCCCAGGCAGGACACGATACCCAGGCCGGTGACTACCACTCGTCGCATGGAAGCCTCCTGATCAGAAATTCGCGGTGGAGGTGAACAGGCCGACGCGCAGGTCATTGGCCTGATAGATATCGCGGCCATCGACGGAGACAGTGCCGTCCGCCATGCCCAGAATCAGGCGGCGGGTGATGACGCGCTTGATATTGATGCGATAGGTAACCTTCTGGGCTTCAGGCATGATCTGCCCGCTGAACTTGACCTCACCACAGCCCAGTGCCCGGCCACGTCCGGGATGGCCGAGCCAGCCAAGGTAGAAGCCCACCAGCTGCCACATGGCATCGAGGCCGAGACAGCCAGGCATGACGGGGTCACCCGGGAAATGGCAGTCGAAGAACCACAGGTCGGGGCGGATATCGAGCTCGGCGATCAGTTCGCCCTTTCCGTACTCGCCACCCTCTTCGTAAATGCGCGTGATGCGGTCGAGCATCAGCATGTTGGGGGCCGGCAGCTGGGCATTGCCCGGGCCGAACAGCTCACCGCGGCTGCAAGCCAGCAGTTCATCGCGATCAAAAGAGTGTTGCTTGGTCACTGGAGCGTTCCGAGAGTCGAAGTGATGTACGCCGCGTACGGCAATCTGCCGCCACGCGGCCTGCCTAGTCTACTGTTCGTGGGGGCCGAATGCACCCCGTGGACCTTCGATCATGGTCGTGGTTGCTCGGAAAAGGAATCTTGCACTACAGATTTCCTACTGTCGGCCGATAACGATAGGACAGCAATTTCGCCTGTTCTCTCCAGCGGGAGTCCGTATCGACCATGTGGCCTCGTCTCTCCTTTAACCGCCCGCTGATCTGGCTCGGGCTCTGCGCCATGTCGGCGATTTTATGGCTGCCCAGCGTGTCGTTGCGGCTCGGTGCCGTCGTACTGATGGCGGTGGCGCTGTGGGATGGCTGGCGCCAGATCAAGCTCGAGCAACGCCGCGCGCGGCTGACCGAGCAGGTGATGCGTCAGTCCGGCGAAGCGGTGATGATTACCGACGCTCAGCATCAGATACAGGCGGTCAATCCGGCCTTCACCGAACTATCGGGCTATGAGCTGACAGAGGTTCAGGGGCTGAGCGCCAGCAATCTGGCGGCGGCGCGCCATGACAGCGCCTTCTTTGAACGTTTCTGGCAGGCCTTGACCAGCACAGGTCATTGGGAAGGTGAGCTGTGGCAGCGGCGCAAGGATGGCAATGAGTATCCGATGTGGCTGGAGGTTCAGGTGATCTCCGATGCCCGTGGCCATCCCGAGCACCACATTGCCACCTTCACCGACATATCTCTGCGCAAGGCGCGAGAGCAGGACCTGCGACGCATCGGGCGGGAGGATCCATTGACCGGCCTGCCCAACCGTTTTCGGCTACATGAGCTGCTGTCTTCTCGTCTGCGTCACCTGCGAGCAGGAGAAAGCCTGGACCTGGCCCTCATCGATATTGACGGCTTTCGCGAGATCAACGAGAGCCTGGGCGTCAGTGCCGGAGATCGCCTGCTTGCGCGTTTCGGCAAAAGATTGGCCGGTCATGTGGCCGGCGGCGTGGTCGGTCGACTGGGCGGAGATGAATTCATGGTCCTGCGTACCACCACGTACGATGACCACGAGGGCTGGATCGAGGGATTGAAGGCACACCTGGGGGAGCCATTTCAGATCGACGGAAGCACCCTGCGCCTGGGCATTACCATTGGCAGCTGTCGTGCCCCCGAGGACGGCGACAATGATGGTGTGCTGTTCCAGCGACTGGAGTCCGCGCTGGTCTCCGCGCGGCGACGCGGCGGCAATCTGTGCCTGAGGTTTCGGCCGGCATTGGACGTCAGCGACAGCCCCAACCTGGCGCTGCTCAATGACCTGCGCGAAGCCCTCGCTCAGGGTGGCCAGCTGGAGCTTCACTATCAGCCCCAGCATCGACTGTCCGATGAGGCCATGGTCGGCATGGAAGCCTTGCTTCGCTGGCGCCATCCACGCGATGGGCTGGTGTCACCGGCCGAGTTCATTCCCCTGGCAGAGCGTCACGGCCTCATGGCCCCTCTGGGGGACTGGGTGATCCACCAGGCGCTGACACAGCTCGCCCATTGGCGCTCGCGTGGACTGCCGCTGTTGCCGGTGTGGATCAACATTTCGGCCATGCAGCTGTTCCAGGGGGACCTGGAAAAGACCCTTGCCACGGGACGCGCACGCCACGAAGTCGACTCTCACTGGCTGGGGCTGGAGCTGACCGAGTCAGTGCTGCTGGATGATCGTGGCGGCGACATCGCGCCCAGGCTGGAGCGCTTGAGGGATCTTGGGCATCGTATCGCCATCGATGACTTCGGTACGGGGTATTCGTCGCTGGGGTATCTCAAGGAGCTGCCGCTGGACAAGCTCAAGCTGGACCGAGCCTTCGTCAAGGCTCTGCCCCACGAAACCGCCGACGCCGCCATCGTCGATGCGGTGATGGCCATGGCCAGGGGACTGGGCCTGGAGGTGGTGGCAGAGGGGGTGGAAACCGCCGAACAGCGTGACTATCTGCGGCAGGTTGGATGTGATGAGGTCCAGGGCTACTTCTACGCGCGACCCATGCCGGCTCATGAGCTGGAGGCGCTATGGCGCGAGAGCGTCAGTCAGCCGCTGGAGAGCGGTTCTCGCCAGGCGGTGGCGTGAGGTAGCCACGAGCCGCCGCCAGGCTGACCGTCAGGCAGATCAGCGCCCAGATCACGGCCTGGCTCGGCAGTAGCCACGGGGCTAGCGCTACCCCTGCCAGCTTGGCACCGCCGAAATAGGACAGCGGGGCACTGATGGCTCCTCCCAGCGCTGCCAGCCAGGGACGCGCCCACAGCCAGTAGAGCGAGTGATGAATCAGCATGGCGAAAAGAGGCCACAGCCACAAAAGCCACAGCGCCAGCGGTCCCACCCGGACGTCTTCAGGCGCAAAGCGATAGCCCCCCAGTAGCGCCAGGCTACCGTCGATGGCAAGCCCCGTCAGCCCGAAGATGACCAGCCAGCGCCACTCCCCTGGGCGCGCCATGCAAAGGAGATGAGCCGCGAGCACCACGCCGCCGACGATGCCGCCCACGCCCGCACCGCCGATGACGCAGGCCAGCCAACCCAGCTGGAAGCCAGCCGCATTGAGCGCAAGCCAAGGCCAGGTTGTCCGAGAGCGGGCCAAGATTACGGCCTTCCGAGCCGGGTCGGAGGACGCGCATCGGGCTTGGCCAGCAGCAGGTGACAGGTGCTGATGGTGCGCTCCAGGAAGGCGGCTTCGCAGTAGCACAGGTAGTAGCGCCACATGCGAATGAAGCGCTCGTCATAGCCCAGCCGTGCGACACGATCCAGATTGGCTTCAAAGCGGTGGCGCCACTCGCGCAGGGTGCGAGCATAGTGCATGCCTATATCATCCAGATCGATCAGGTTCAGGGACGTGTGTCGCGTCAGCTGGGTGAGCAGCACGGTCGGTGAAGGCAGGAAACCACCCGGAAAGATATAGCGCTTGATGAAGTCCATTTCCTTGCGCGCTGCCTCGTAGCGCTGGTCCCGTACGGTAATGGCTTGCAACAGCACCAGCCCGCGTGGGGCGAGCAACGTATCGAGTGTCTTCAGGTACAGCGGCAGGTAGTCGGCGCCGACGGCCTCGATCATTTCCACCGAGACGATCCGGTCATAGCGACCGCTCAGTTCCCGGTAGTCCTGTTTCAACAGCGTGACCTGGTCGTCCAGCCCCTCTTCGGCCAGTCGACGCGCCGTATGTTGATACTGTTCCTCGGAGATCGTGGTCGTGGTGACGCGGCAGCCGCGGGTTTTGGCGGCATGAATGGCCAGCCCGCCCCAGCCGGTACCAATCTCGAGAAGGTGGTGATGGGGCTGCACATCCAGCTTGTCGAGCATGACGTCCAGCTTGTGGGTCGAGGCTTCCTCCAGGCTGGCATCCGGGCTTGGGAAGACGGCGCTGGAATACATCCAGTGCTCGCGGTCGAGGAACGTCTCGAACAGGTCGTTGCCGATGTCGTAGTGCGCCGCGATGTTGCGCTTGGCGCCCTTGCGGCTGTTGCGCTGCAGTCGCAGCAGCCCCGACAGCAGGAGTCGGCCAAGGCTGGCGACCCCCCTTTCCACGTCGTCATTGACCTGATCGATGTTGAGGGCGAACAGGCGAATCAATCCGACCAGATCGTCAACGTCCCAATCGCCTTCCATGTAAGCTTCCGCAGCACCCACCGAGCCGCCCATGGCCATACGCTTCCAGGCGCGACTGTGACGCACCACCAGGGTAACGGACAGCTCGCCGTCCTCGCCGAGAAGGTGGCGTTCGTGACCATCGATGAGCGTGATGTGGCCGTGCTTGAGCTTGGCCAAGTGGCCCAGCACGCGAGGCTTCAGCCAACGCGACAGTCTGCCTTCTTCGCTGCTGGCGATAGCGTGGTGCTGTGTTCTCAGGGTGGTCATGTCCTGGACTCCTTGGGCTAACCGAGAGCCGCTTGACGGGGGCGGCGGTGCAGTATCGCTGGCGCTGGACTGGCGTGTGGTCAAGGTCATGACTGACTCTCCCTTGGCTGAGGCGTGGCACCCTCTGCGGGGGGCGGATGATCGTGCAAGGGAACGCCCTTGAGCCACAGCTTGAGCGCCTCCCAATGGATGGCGGCCAGTGTCTTGGTGGCCATCCAGGGCTGGCGTGCCAGCGTCGATATGAGGGCACCGCGCGTAGCAGGCTGGCCTTCCAGGGTGAGCGTGGCATCAAAATGGCGCTGCTCGTCTCGCCAGGTTTCCATGTGCATGAACAGCGCCTCTCCGGGACTGTTGAAGCGCCACTGATAGGTCATGCCCATGGGCAGGAAGGGCGAAACGTGAAGGTCCTTGTCGAACGCCGCGCGATGCGTGTGGCGGCTGCCATCCACTGCGCTGGCGTATCGGGTTCGCTCTCTCCAGGGGGTATTGGTGACCTCTCCCAGCACCGCGCCGAGCCGCTCCTCTCCTGTCTCGTCGGCAGGGTGATAGAGGTAGTAGAGCGATATGGGATTGAAGCTGACCCAGGGCGACGACAGTTGCGTCAGCAGGGTGACGCGTCCCTCTGGGGCGGCTCCCAGACGCTCGCGCACCTCTTCCCTGGCGGCCTCTGCCAGTGACAGTTGCTGGCCTCGGGCGGGCAGGTAGTCTTCCCGGCGGAAACGTGCCAGTGCGGGCCGCCTGGCACTGAAGCCGGGCACACCATCGAACAGTGCGGGGAGCTCATCCAGGTCCAGCAACGCCATCCACACGCGATAGTCGAAGGAGTGCTGGCGAGGCAGAAAGCGGCGATGACGCAGGGTGCCACGATAGATGCGCGAGCGCGGCGTCGTGATCATGACGTCGCCTCCCTGAGACGCTCATGGTCGAGCTCGTCACAGCCCAGCGCCTGGGCCACCCGCAAGGCGCTCCAGACGCCATCTTCATGGAACCCATGACGCCAGTAAGCTCCGCAGAAGTGGGTGCGACCCTTTGTGCCGGAAATCTCGGCGTGGCGAGCCTGGGCCAGTGCACCTGCCTGGGTGAACTGAGGGTGTGCGTAGGTGAAGCGTCCAAGTACCTTGTCGGCGGCGATGCTGTCGCTGTCATTGAGGGTCACACAAAAGGTATGCGGCGCCTCAAGTCGTTGCAGGATGTTCATGGCGTAGGTAACCGAGACGTTCGCGCTGTCGGCGCGGCCATCAAGACGGTAATTCCAGCTGGCCCAGGCGCGTGACCGGCGTGGCAGCAGCCGAGTGTCGGTGTGCAGCACGACCTCGTTGTCTGCATAGGGCAGGGCGGAAAGTATCTCGCGCTCCGCCGGGCTCGGATCCTCCAGTAGTGCCAGGGCCTGGTCCGCATGACAGGCCAGGACCAGCTGGTCGAAGCGCTCTTCGCCGCTGTGCGTGCGGATGACGACGGCATCGGCTTCCCGGCGAATGCCATGGACGGGAGTGGCCAGCCGGATGCTGTCGGCGTAGGGCGCAGTCAGGCGGTCAATATAGGTGCGGGAGCCGCCCTTGATGGTGAACCACTGAGGCCTGTCGTTGATCGATAGCAGCCCATGATGATGAAAGAAACGCAGGAAGAAGCGCGTCGAGAAAGCGCGAATGTCGGCCAGGCTGGCGGACCAGATCGCGCCGCCCATGGGCAGCAAGTAGTGGCGCTGGAAGTCTTCACTAAAGCCTTCGCGGTCCAGGTAGTCGCCTAGCGGCAGCAGCAGCGGGTCAGGATCTGCATTTGCGTCATGGTTGGCAAGGTCATGAATCGCCTGGCGGTTGAAGCGCACTATCTGTCCCAGCAACCGGTAGAACGAGGGTCTCAGCAGGTTTCGGCGCTGGGCGAAAAGCGAGGCCAAGGTGTGGCCGTTGTATTCGAAGTCGACGTCAGTGCGATGCACCGAAAAGCTCATTTCGGTGGGCTGGTAGACAACGTCGAGATGATCGAGCAGGCGCTGGAAGTGGGGGTAGGTCCTGTCGTTAAAGACGATGAATCCGGTGTCGATGGCGTAATCTTGACCGTCCACCTCGACATCGACGGTAGCCGTGTGGCCGCCCAGGCGATCCGCTGCTTCAAACAGGGTGACCTGGTGACGGGCACTCAGGTAGCGGGCCGCTGATAGCCCGCTGATGCCGCCACCAATCACTGCAATACGTTGTGCGTGTGGCCCGGGTTCAGGTCGGGTCATCCGTCGTTCTCCTGCTGTGAAGACATCTCGGTATCGTGTTCGCGTCGCACCAGCCGCTTGCCGATCGCGACCCTCAGGCGCAGGGGCATGACGCCCAGCAGCTTGACCAGGTAGGTAAAGCGGCGAGGGAAGTGAATGTCTCGGCGGCGCGCCGAGAGTCCCTCGAGAATGGCCTTCGCGGCCTTTTCCGGGGTCACGGCCATGGGCATGGGGAAGTCGTTGCGCTCGGTCAGTGGGGTCTTGACGAAGCCAGGGTGAATGACGCTGACATCAATCTGCTGATGGGCCAGGTCGAGGCGCAATGATTCGCAGAAGTAGGTGAGCGCCGCCTTGGAGGCGCCGTAGGCTTCGGCCCTGGGCAGGGGAAGATAGGCCGAGGCGCTGGAGGTGACGGCGATCAGCGGGCGTGAACCTTGGTCGCGGGCCTGATGCAGCAGCGGCAGCGCCGCTTCCAGTGCGTGAATGGTGCCAAAGAAGTTGGGATCGAAATTGTCTCTTACCAGCGAGGTATCGACGCGACCGCCGTCCAGGTAGACGCAGGTGCCGGCATTGAAGATCACCATGTCGAGGCCATCGAAGGCATCAGCGATGACGGCTGCTGCGTCCTTCATCGCCTGCAGGTCGGTGACGTCTGCGGGCACCAGCAGTGCGTTGTCGCGCTGGCCGGCCAACGTTTCAAGGCCTGAGCGGCTGCGGGAGGTCAGTGCCACCCGGTGGCCATCGTCCAGCAGGCGCTGTGCCAGCGCTTCGCCGATGCCTGAAGTGGCACCGGTGAGCCATATGCGCTGTGGGTTGGGGTCGCGAGCCATGTCATCCTCACTGTTGCTGGTACCAGATGCTGCTGACTGCCAGCTACGTGGGATGGCTGGTCAGGGTTTCAACCTGCCGCGATACGCTTGATTCGGCGAACCAGCATTCCCAGTAGGGGCAGGCGTTCGTACAGCAGTGCTCCGGCGTCGAAATAGTCCTGATGGCGAATCACCTTGCCGCCTTCGCCGGAGGCAAAGGTCAGCGCCGAGCAGCCCTCCACGGCGATAGGTTTCCCCCGTGCCAGACGCCGATGCTGCAGTGCCATGGTCCAGGTCACGAACCCATGTTGTGCCTCACGCACAGCATGCCTGAAGTCGAACTGGCACGTGATCACGTTGGCATACATGGCATCGAAATCAGCCTTCAGGTTGTTGATGCCGTTGACCCGGTGGAGCGGGTCGATGAACACGATGTCATCAGAATATATACTGTATAGCTTTTCTGTACAGGTTTTGTCCAGCTTATTAAAGGTGTCGCAGAAGGCTGCCAGCTGCGGGTCGTCGATCATCGTGGTCTCCCTGTCGGTGCTCGCGTCTGCCCTAGTCATCCTTGGACAATGACTTGAAGGCCTCGAGCGCTCGTTCGCGAGCCGCCTTGTGCTCGACAATCGGTCGAGGATAGTCGTTGCTGCTGAGGAGATCCGAGGATGGGGCGTGGCGCTGGCGTGCCGGGAGGTCAGCCAGCTCCGGCAGCCAGTGGGCAATGAAGTTGCCGTCGGGGTCGAAGCGTTCGGATTGGGTCGTGGGGTTGAAGATGCGGAAGTACGGGGCGGCATCGGTGCCCGTCGAAGCAGCCCACTGCCAGCCTCCGTTGTTGGCCGCAAACTCCCCGTCGACCAGGTGTTCGAGGAAGAAGCGCTCGCCGCGGCGCCAGTCGATCAGCAGGTGCTTGGTGAGAAACATGGCGGTCACCATGCGCAATCGGTTGTGCATCCACCCGGTCGAGACCAGCTGGCGCATGGCGGCGTCGACCAGAGGGTAGCCGGTACGCCCTTCACACCAGGCGGCGAAATCATCGTCGGCGTCGCGCCACTTAAGGGCTTCTGTATGACGTTGGAAGGCGCGGTATCGACAGACCCTGGGGAAGCCCACGGCCACATGCTGGTAGAACTCGCGCCAGATCAGCTCGCTGACCCAGGTCGTCAGGCCCTTGTCGCCATCGCTCAGGCTGCCGTCATTGATCGAGATGACGGCCTGCATGCACTGGCGCCAGGAGATCATGCCCATGGCCAGGTAAGGAGACAGCTCGCTGGTGCCTCGCTTGGCCGGGAAGTCGCGGTCCTCCTTGTAGCGTTTCCCAGGGCTGCTGATGGATCCGCTCAGGAAGGCCGATAGACGGTCCGCGGCAGCCTCTTCTCCTGCCGGCCACCGGCGGCCATCGACCGCCTTGTCATCGTAGCGAGTGCGCTGACGGGCTGTTGCTGACACTTCCACCGGTGATTGCTTGGCAGGCGCGTCCAGCACCTCGAGGCGTTCGCTGCTGATGGCCTTGTGCCAGGCTTTCGAGAAGGGGGTAAACACGCCATAGTAGTCGCCCTTGCCGGTGAGCAGCTCGCCTGGGCTGAAGGCCACTGCATCGCGGAAGGCACGCACCTCCAGGTCGCTGTTGTCGCTAGCCTCCAGTAACGCCTGGTCACGTTGCCATTCGTCCAGCGGGTACTCGCGATTGAAGTACAGCGCATCTGCGCCGAGCTCGTCGGCCAGGCGCATCAGCGCCTCGGGCGCTTCCTTGAAGGTGGGCGTGTCGAGCTGGATCAGCGGGATATTGCGCTGTGCCAGGGATTCTCCCAGTGCTTCGACACCGCGCGCGATGAAGTCGAGCTTGTTGTCTCCATGTCCGTGTTCGCGCCATTGCTCCTGGGCGTGAAGAAATACCGCGATGACGGGACCCCGCTGGCTGGCATGGAACAGGGCGGTATTGTCGTGGACTCTCAGGTCCGTTCGGAACCAGACCAGGGTGACAGGCATGGAGTGGCCTCCTCGTGTTGAAGGATCGGTCATGGAGGGTTGGGCGTCGGCAGACGATGGCTGGCCGGACGTTGGAGCACTAGCGAGGAGGTCTGGCGAGAAGCGTTGGGCGGCGCTTCTCGCCTACAAAGGGGCGCCCTCGGTATTGATGGATCGGTATTGATGGACCGGTGCTGATGATCCGGTGTTGATGGACCAGTACTGTTGGATCAGTGCTGGCGGATCAGCGGCCTCAAACGATCAAGCGCCATGGGAATGTCGTCACCCAGCACCTCAATCTCGCTATCCTGCAATTCCGCGGCCCTGATGCGCGCAACGGGACCACACAATGCCAGCGTGGTATCGAGCTGCTCGGCCAGGCGCGGCAGCAGTCGGCGCACCACGTCTGCACGCTCTGCCTTGCCGCTGCACAGCACCACTGCGCCAGGACGCAGGCGCTCGAGAGCCAGGGGCAAGTCGGTGAAGGGGAGAGGATCATCCATCAGCACAATGCGATAGCCCCTCTCGCTGGCGGCCAGCGCCATCATCAGCGTCCATAGCGCGCCATCATCGTCAGGCAAGGTATCCAGCAGCAGAGTGGGGCCTCGGGCGATTCGGTTGGCGTGAAACAGCCGAATGCCGATACGGGTGCGCAGGAAGCTCTCCAGTGTGCGTCGCTGCAGCGCGGCACCCAGCTGCCCCTCCCAGCGCTCTTCGAGTTCCAGGACCACCGGCTGCCATAGCTCGGTCAGGCAGGTACCGACCGGATACAGCGCCAGTGCCTGCTGATAGAGGCTGTCCAGGTGGTCCATGTCCAACGCGTCTACCGCACTCAGTACCTGCCGGCGTTGACTTGGCCAGTCGCCTGCCGCGGTGGGGGCAGGTTCGGCCGGCTCGGGTTGCGCCAGCAGGTCCTTGACCTGACTGACGGGCACGCCGCGATTCAGCCATTGCAGGATGCGCTCGACCCGCTCAATGTCCTCGCGGGCGTACAAGCGGTGCCCCTTGGGCGTGCGACGGGGTTCTATCAACCCATACCGTCGCTCCCAGGCGCGCAGGGTCACCGAATTGACCCCGGTTAACCGCGAGACTTCGCGGATGGGGTAGAGAGGAGATTCGGTGGGGGGCGCCGTATGACTCATGGGGGCCTCGATGCGTGTCCTGTTGCGAAGTAAAAGCGCGAAAGCGCCGTGTCCTTTGAACCTGCTGGATCAAATCGACGGTACAGCCAGTGCCGAGCTGTACAGACGGTACAAAGTGTACAACAGCTTTACTGCTTTTCGCTCACGCTGTTTGCATGTGTTACTGGTCCGCGTCGAGCGATTCCCCGACCTGATCCGCGACCGCACTGGCCAGCGCTTCGACGAAGGCCGGGTGTTCGCCAACCGGTGGAAGCAGTGTCAGCGACAGCTGATCGTGCTCCGCCTTCAGGGCGTCGATCTGCGCGGGCACATCCTTGCGCAGATGGCGGCCAGCGGCGAAGAACAACGGCAATACTTCGATCTGGTGAATGCCGCCCTCGCTCAGTTCCGCCACGGTGGCTTCCAGGGATGGCTCGCACAGCTCCATGTAGGCCAGCCGGATGGGCGTTCCCAGACGTGGCACCAGCGCATCGCGGAATTGCTCGAATGGGGCTCGCCACTTGGGGTCGCTGGATCCGTGTGCGAGAAGTATCAGGGCGTATGACATGAACGGATTCCTGTTAAAAAGCGATGATCGCGTGGTATCTGCCGGTGAGCAGCGTGCCGAAAATGTTGCGGTATCCCGCTTCGGTTCGCCACCCGTTCATGGCGCGCCCACCAGCGATACGAGGCGTTCGGCGGCATGGCTGCCGGACAGCCAGGCATCTTCGATGCGCCCGCCTCGGCAGCCATCACCGGCCAGTACCAGGCCGCTGTCGCCGATGCGGTGGTCCTCCTCACCGAGGCAGTTGACTGCGTTGGCGTAGCGCCAGCGATGGGCACCCCCCAGGGTGCTATCGGGCAGTGTGGTTGCCGCTGGCAGTCTATCGGTGAAGGCGTCGAGCAGTCGCTGGGCGATCGATGATGCGTCATCTTCGAGATGCTGTTGGCTCCAGCGCTGGGTGGCTAGCAGGACCACGGTTTCTGCCGCTTCATCTCTGCCGGGTTTGGTGTTGTGGCGAATCGCCAGGCGTATGGGGCCTTCGTCGAAACGGGCCACCGGCCAGCCTGGGTCCACCCCGGGAAGAGATAGCGGTGCGTCGAACGTGACCCAGGCACTCCAGCAGGGCTGCATGTCGATCTCCGAGCATGCGGCGGCCAGCGCCGGATCATGAGGTCGCAGCAGCGGCGTTGCCTGGGGAGCCGGCGCGGTCACGACCACGTGATCGAAGGGGCCATGGAGATCCTGATGGTGATCCTCCAGCCACCAGCCATCTAAGCGTTCGTGCAATTGGGTGATGCGGGTGGAGGGGATCACCTCTTCCCCCGTCGCCAGGTGTCGAGTCAGGGCGCTCATGCGTGGGGTGCCGCAGTAGCGAGTTTCGTCGTCCTGGTGCGGGCGCCATTGGCGCTCGTGGTCGACGCAGTACAGCATGCTGGGCCAAGGGGCCACGATGTCAGCCTCACGCCAAGTGTCGACAGCGGCCTGGAAGTCGGGATGTCGCGCCGTGAAGTGCTGAGCGCCTAGGTCCAGAGACTGTTCACCTTGTCGCCTGGAACCTGCACGGCCACCTGGACCGCGTCCCTTGTCGAAAAGGACGGCGCGGTGACCCAGTGCTGTCAGCCGATTGGCACAGGCTAGCCCGCTGATGCCTGCTCCAACGATGGCAACTTGTCGTCGCATCATGTCCGACTCCCAAGCTCGGCGTGTCGTGATATGACCTAAGCGTACAAATGATGTACAACTTGAGTCAAATAAACTTCTCGACCAGCTGTGAGCGCAACGTCTAGGCTGATGAGAAGCGCAGGTGCGCAGCCGTCAGCGCTGATCGCACATCTTTGAGGGATCAACGAGAGGTGTCCATGCGAGTATTGATCACGGGTGGCAGTGGCTTTGTCGGGCAACGTCTATGTCGCCGGCTGGTCGACAATGGCCATCGGGTGCAGGTGGTGTCGCGCGCGCCAGCCAAGGCGGCCAAGGCCTTGCCAGAGGGCGTCGATGTGCGCAGCAGTGCCTTGGACTTCGTCGACAAGCCCCCTGCTGCGCTGGTCAATCTGGCCGGTGAGCCGATTGCGGACAAGCGCTGGAGCGATAGCCAGAAAGAGCGGCTCATTGACTCTCGGGTGAACGCCACCAAGGAGCTGGTGATGTTGTGCGAGCAACTGTCCCAGACCGCAAGCGCTCCGCAGGTACTGGTCAGTGGCTCGGCCATGGGCTACTACGGTGATCAGGGCGGGGGCGATGACGCTGCGCCAGTGACCGAGCAGACGACACCCCATGATGAATTCGTCCATCGCTTGTGCCAGCGCTGGGAGGATGCGGCAAGGGGGGTAGAGGCCTATGGGGTACGCCTGGCCATCCTGCGAACTGGCCTGGTGCTGGATCAGGGTGGGGGCATGCTCAAGAAGCTACTGCCGCCCTTCAAGCTCGGGCTGGGCGGACGGCTGGGCAAGGGGGATCAATACATGCCGTGGATCCACCGCGAGGACTTGGTGGAGATGCTGCTGTGGTTGATCGAAAAGCCCCATCTGTCGGGTCCCTTCAATGGCAGTGCGCCGCAGCCGGTGACCAATCGTGAGTTTACCCGGGCCATCGGTCGGCATCTCAAGCGCCCAACGCCCTTTCCGGTTCCGGCGCTGGTGCTTGAGACGTTACTCGGAGAGATGTCCAGGTTGCTGCTGACGGGCGCGCGGATGGTGCCTCAGCGCTTTGAGGAGGAGGGCTTCACCTTTCGCTACCCGACCTTGGATCAAGCGCTGGAGGATATCCTCGCCTGATACCACCAGGCCCCGACCATGCGGTTAGGGGCCCGGTGGCCCTGGCAGGCCTGCCAGGGAGGCGCTGGTGCATTCTCGAGCGCCGTGGTGCCCGCCGGGTCAGCGGGTGTCGTCGTCGATGGTCACAATCACGCGTACCGCGTCGAGCCTTAACCGGGTGCCTTCGATGGCCTGATCCAACGCCTGACGTTCCTCACGCAGGGCGGTGATTTCATCCTCGCGCACCGATGGATTGCGTCGTGCCAGGGCTTCCAGTCGCGTCAGCTCGTTGTCCAGACGCTGACGCATGCGTACCTGGGCGGCTTCGACGATCGTCGGCAGCTCGCGCTGGGCCTCGGCTTCGGCGCTGTCGAGCAGGTCTCTCAGCTGGTCGTGGCGGCTCTTGATCAGGTCTCGAGCCACGGCTTTCTTGACCTTCTTCAGGTTCTTCGACAGACCCGTGAAGGACACCTTGTCGGTCAGGTTGGCGCCTGATTCGTCAAGCAGCACCCGCACGGCGGTGGGGGGCAGGAAGCGGTTGAGGTGCAGTCGCTTGGGGGCCGGACAGTGGGTGCGGAAGACCAGCTCCGCCATCAGCCTGCCCGCCGGAATCGCCGGGTGCTTGAGCAGTGCCAGGGCGGTGTTGCCCATGGCGCCGTCGAGGATGCGCCCCATCATTTCGCGCACCAGAGGGTGCTCCCACGACAGTCGTTGGACGTCGTCCCTGGCCAGAGCCCGCGAGCGGGAAGTGGTCACGGTAAAGCCTTCTTCCCCCTTCACCAGCCCAGGTAGGCCATCCAGCATATGAGGCCCGGGGGTCAGCAGCGTCAGATCGTTGCCCAGTTCCTTGCTGTCGACGCCGAAGATGTCCAGCGCCTGATCGAGGTAGCGCGGCAACGCACGGTCTTCATCGAGCTCGACAATCGCTTCGCGCACGGCTTCGACCCGCTCCGGGCGACAGGCGTTGAGCTCCAGCAAGCGGTTGCGGCCCGCATCACGCTCTGCCAGCTTGGCGTCGAACAGCGCGCGTGTCTCAGTGATGACGTCGTCCAGAGCCTCGTCATCCAGCAGGCTTTCGGCCAGGTCATCGCCGAAGGCATCGAACAGCTCATTGCCAAGTCCGTGGGGCGCGCTGAAGGCATCCATGCCCTCCTGGTACCAGCGCAGCAGCTTTTCGCCGGGGCTACCCTCGAACACGGGGACATGAATCTCGATGGCGTGGCGCTGGCCAATACGGTCGAGGCGACCGATGCGCTGTTCGAGCTGATCCGGGTGCAGTGGCAGGTCGAACATCACCAGGTGACGGCAGAACTGGAAGTTGCGGCCTTCAGAGCCGATTTCCGAGCAGACCAGCACCTGGCAGCCGTCTTCATCGTCGGCAAAGGCGGCGGCGGCGCGGTCGCGCTCCACCAGCGACAGATCTTCGTGAAACACCGGAGCCTGGACACCGCCGAGCACTCGCAGGCCATCGGACAGCCCCTGCGCGGTTTCGCGATCATGGGCAATCACCAGCACCTTGTCATCGCCCATCTCGGTCAGGCGTTCCAGCAGCCAGGTCACGCGTGGGTCGAACTGCCACCAGGGCTCTGCGTTGAGCGGATCCTCGCTCAGTGCGCTGTACATGCCATCCAGGTAGATCATCACTTCGGGATGATCGAGCCCGGTCTCGATCAGCAGCTCGTCCAGATAGTCTTCATCGCGGCCAAGACGGCGCAGCACGCGACGGTAGGAGGACGGCAGCTCAAGCTTATCCACGTGCAGGCGGCGCTCGGGGAATCCACCCACATGGCGGCGGCTGTTGCGGAACATCACCCGCCCCGTGCCGTGCCGGTCGAGCAGTTGGTCACGTAGCTGGGCGCTCGCCAGCTCGCGCTGTTCGCTGCTGCTTTCGGGGTTGGATAGCGTCGCCAGCAGGGCCTGGCTGTCGCTGTCATCGGCGACGGCCCCGATCGCGTCGCGGGCACTGGCATCCAGGGCGTGCTCCGAGCTGCCGGCAAGTGCGTCGATGGCTTGGGCCACGGCGACATAGCCTTGTTCTTCGGCGCGGAAGGCGTCGAGATCGGAATAGCGGTCACGGTCCAACAGCCGGAGGCGTGCGAAGTGGCTGGCCAGTCCCATTTGCTCCGGAGTAGCGGTCAGCAGCAGCACGCCCTCGGTGGCATCGGCCAGACGCTCGACGCAGGCGTAGCCCGGGCCGACCTCCGGCTCGCTCCCCTCGTCCTGTTGGTCCTGGTCATGCCACTCAAGGTGATGTGCTTCGTCGACGATCAACAGGTCCCACTGGCAGGCTTCCGCCTGGCTCTGGCGGTGAGGGTTGGCAAACAGCCAATCCTGGCTTGCCAGTACCAGCTGGCCAGCATCGAAGGGATTGCTGTCACCGTGGGCCTGGCTCTGCTGTTCGTCGAGCAGGGTCACCGATAGCGAGAAGCGGCGCAGCAGCTCCACCAGCCACTGATGGGTCAGGCTCGCCGGCACCAGGATCAGCGCGCGCTCGACCCGGCCAGTCAGCAGCAGGCGGTGCAGAATCAGCCCAGCCTCGATGGTCTTGCCCAGCCCCACCTCATCGGCCAGCAGCACGCGTGGCGCCTGGCGGGAGGAGATCTCGTCGGCAATGTAGAGCTGATGCGGAATCAGGTCGATGCGCGGCCCGGCCAGGCCGAGTGCCGGATTCTGCTCCACCCGGTGGTGGTGGTGCAGGGTACGAAAACGCAGGTCGAACCAGTCGTTGCGATCGACCTGGCCGGTCAGCAGGCGGTCACGGGCCTGGTCGAACTGCATGCTGTCGGCCAGACGGGCCTCCGGCAGCTCGCACAGCTCGCCAGCGTCGTCCTCGCCGATGTAGACGATCAGTCCATCGATTTCCTTGGTATCGTCCACCGTCATCTGCCAGCCCTCGGCAGACTGGATGCGGTCGCCGCTGCCGAAGGCGACGCGGGTCAAGGGCGCGAGACGGGTACTGTAGGTGCGGGTTTCCTGGCTGGCGCCGAAGAGCACGGTGACGCTGCGCGCGTCGCAATTCAGGATAGTGCCCAGGCCGAGTTCGGCCTCGCCGTCGCTGATCCAGCGCTGGCCGGGAGAGAAGTCGCTCATGATGCCTCGGGAGATGCGTCGTTACGGTTCGTGGTCGCGGGCCGGGCCCGCCGCCGACAGGGCGCGGTATCTTACAGCAATCTTCAGTCTGGCTTAAGCGCGATTGTCGCGCCGGGGATGACTTTGCAGAGTCGTCGCAGGCCGATCCCGTGACGCGGGGGAGCAAAGCGGCGATTCTGCAGACGACGTGAAGAAGGCGACAGGAGATGGGCGGGCCGAGGCGGGGTGGCCGCCTCGGTCCTGAGACTGCGGGTGCGTTTCACCTGCAGTATAAGAAGAGCGTGGCAGCTGCTCAGCGATTCAGCCAGTCATCCAGCAGGGGCAGCGTCAGCTCCCCCACATGGCGTTCGAGGAGCTTGCCATCGGCACTGAACAGCAGGGTCGTCGGCAGGCCAGGGGATTGGCTTGCTGCCAGCAGCTGTTGACGCGGGTCGAGCAGCGCGTAGCGGAAGTCGAGGTCGGCCTGATCCAGATAGCGGGTGACCTGAAGGAGCGGCTCGCCCTGATTGGCCATGATCACGGTGACATCATCGCGCTGATCGATCTCGGCCAGCAGCGGCATCTCCCGCCGGCATGGGGGGCACCAGGTCGCCCATAGGTTGATGATCATGGGCTTGCCGGCAGCGTCGCCCGTCAGCGTACGCAAGGCGATAGGCGCTCCGTCGACATCTTCCAGGGTCAGCTCTGGCACCTGCTGCGGAGCAGGGCTGGCGGACAGCGGGGCCCAGCTGACCAGCGCCAGCCAGCCAAGTGTCGCCAGCAGGGTCAGGCCTTGGGCGCCCAGCAGAGCGGCCATGCGATCACGCAGCGCCCACAGGGTCCAGAGGGCCGCGGCAGCCAGCCCCCACACGGCACTATACCCAGGCAGCCACAGGCTCACGATATCGAGCCAGTCGTCCCGATACGCCTCCCAGTGCATCACCACATGGCCGAGACGAGCACCGAACAACCAGGCCAGCATCAGGCCGTTGAACCAGCGACCATGACGGCGGCGTGGAAGCCCCAGCAGAAAGGCGCTGGCCGCGAGCAGCAGCAGGGTGATGGCGAGTGCGTAGAGCCGGGGCAGGCTCACTAGCACCGGACCAATGGCGATGGCATCCATGGCGGGGAAGGCTCCGTTGATCAACGCGAGGGCACGAAAAGTCGATAGCGAGCAGGTACACTGGGCGAACCCGATTCGGCAAGGCTACTGCGCTCGTCGGGCGCTGTCATCTTGCGTCAGGCCGCCAGTCCCTCATTTATCAGGATGCGTGATGCCCTCACCCAAGACCTTCGACCCTCTGCGCGCGCTGGCCATCAGTAGTCAGGCGCTGGGTTTCATCATGATCTTCGTGCTCGGCTCGACCCTGGAGTCACCGCGGCCGTGGCAAGGCCTGACGTTGCTGCTCATGCTGGTTGTGGCGCTGGCTGTGGCCGTGGCGCGACGCTATCGCAACAATCGGGTGCAGAAGCAGCGTGATGAGCGCCGCAAACGCCTGTTGCAGGACGATGATGAGGCGCTGGATGAGGGTTTCGACTGACGGATCACCGGCACGGAGTATCGCGCTGGGTGCGGGCTAAGGTGACATGCCGGCACGCGCTGGGGTCGATGGCGGTCAGCCTCAGCCAATGGCCTTCCGGAAGCCGGCACAGCACGACTCGGAAGGCGCATTGGGGCGAGGCGCTGTCGGGCGCATCCCAGCTTCTCACCCACCCGCAGGCGTCTCCGCATTGCTCCAGGCGCTGGCGCAGCCTGGGAAAGTCCGCTGCACTGACCTCCAGATTAATGGTGCGCGGTGGGGTCGGCGTCGTGCTGGCAAGTAGCATCAGCACGTGAGTCGTGTCCCCACCGCCTAGCTCCAGAGTGACGCCTGTGGCGCTCACCACCAATGGCCGCAGTTCCAGCACCTGTTCGAAGAAACGATGCATGGTGGCCAGGTCGGTGACTTCCAGCGCGCTGGGTTCCAGGCTCAGATGCTGCATAGGCTGTCTCGCATAGGGACGTTACCTTTTACAGGGACGTTACCTTTCACAGGGACGCTGCCTCTCTTAGGTGCGCTGTCTGTCAGTCTGGTCGCGGTTGCCAGAACTTTCCCTTTGAACCTGCCAATCATGCCCATGGCCTGGCGCTATCCCGGGTATCCCTTGCTCCTGTCAGGCCACCTTCGGCGGGTATCCGATCGCCTGAACAGCACGCCAGCTCATCGCTGCACCGCCGTGAGTCGTCGCCTCAAGCGAACACGGACAGCGCTCGAGCGGAATATGGCTGTGCGGTGGCATTTGCGTTACAGCACAGTGACGCCAATATTTAATGTCCTGTTTTTTAAAATAATTGTCTGAAAAGGCCTGGGCTGACGTCGATGCGTCCGGGTGAATTTGTCACATCAATGACATTGTCTAGACAACATGCCTTAACCTGCCGCCTGCAGACTGATGCCATTCCAAGAGGAGAGGCATCATGTCCATCCCCACCATCGTCGTCGAGCGACTCAACAAGACGTTCGGCCATCGCCAAGTGCTCGAGGACGTCAGTTTCGAGATCACCCCAGGCGACATCGTTGCCCTGATCGGTCCCTCCGGTTCCGGCAAGTCGACATTGATGCGCCACCTGGTCGGATTGACCTGCTGTAACCGACATACCGGCGGTCGGGTGAGCCTGCTGGGCCGTGAGGTACAGGCCAGTGGCCGGATCAAGCGTGCCAGTCGTGGCCAGCGCTGCCGTGTTGGCTACATCTTCCAGCAGTTCAACCTGGTCAATCGCCTGAGTGTGCTGACCAATGTGCTGATCGGGCAGCTGGGGCGCATGCCTCGCCTGCGCGCGCTCAGCGGGCGCTTCAGTCAGGAAGAGAAGCAGCGGGCGCTTGAGTGCCTCGCCCGGGTCGGCCTGGAGGGCATGGCCTATCAGCGCGCCAATACGCTCTCCGGTGGCCAGCAGCAGCGCGTGGCGATCGCGCGGGTATTGATGCAGGACGCCGACGTGATTCTCGCCGACGAGCCCATTGCATCGCTGGATCCGCGAAGTGCCCGTGAAGTGATGGAGATTCTTCAGCGAATTCATGCCGAGGACGGTCGTACTGTCGTCATCACCCTGCATCAAGTCGACATCGCCCGGCGTTACTGTCATCGCGCCATCGCGCTCAAGGATGGTCGGCTGTATTTCGACGGCAAGACCACTGAGCTGACCGATGCGCGCCTCAGCACCCTGTACGAAAACGCCGGGCTCGATGAGCTTCGTTCCGGCGCCCAGCCCGACCTGCCATCGCCGACCCGAGAGCCGGCCCATGCCCAGCCCGCGGTGGCGGCGCATGTCTAGTTCGGACGGCTGACGGCAATCCAACGTGATACCGACAACGACTGCATCACCTCTCATCTAGAACACCCCCTGCACCCCCCCAGGAGATACCCATGCTTTTTGCTAATGTTCGCCGCCTGTCGCTGCCGCTGATGGCAGGTCTTGGTCTTGCTGCCGTCACTCAGCTGGCGGCCGCCGATACCCTCAAGTTCGGCATTATCTCCACCGAAGCGAGCCAGAACCTGGCACCGCTGTGGGACCCCTTCCTCGAGGACATGTCCGAGCAGGTAGGGATGGAGGTCGAGCCGTTCTTCGCCACTGACTACGCTGCGGTGATCCAGGCCATGCGATTTGGCCAGATTGACCTGGCCTGGTACGGCAACAAGGCGGCCATGGAGGCGGTGGACCGTGCAGGAGGCGAGATCTTCGCCCAGACCGTGGCCGCTGACGGCTCCCCCGGCTACTGGAGCTTGATGATCGCCCACCAGGATAGCGACCTGCATGACGTCGACGACGTGCTGTCCAATGCCTCCGATCTGGTGTTCGGCAACGGTGATCCCAATTCCACCTCCGGCTTCCTGGTACCGGGCTACTACGTCTTTGCCAAGAATGGCGTCGACGCCGCTACCGCCTTCAAGCGCACGCTCAATTCCAGTCATGAGACCAACGCACTGGCCGTGGCCAACAAGCAGGTCGACGTGGCCACCTTCAACACTGAAGGCATGCAGCGTCTGGAAGTGACGGCGCCCGACAAGGCCGAGCAGCTGCGGGTGATCTGGAAGTCACCGCTGATCCCGTCCGACCCGCTGGTGTGGCGTAGCGATCTGGATGAGGCCACCAAGGACACCCTGCGTGAGTTCTTCATGAGCTATGGCGACGATGCCGACGAGCAGGCCATCCTCGAGCCGCTGCAATGGGCCGAATTCGTCGCTTCCAGCAATGATCAGCTGCTGCCGATCCGTCAGTTGGCCCTGTTCAAGGAGCGTTCTGAAGTGGCCAAGGATGACAGCCTGAGTGAAGGGGACCGCGAGGCCCGTCTGGCCGAGATCGATGGCCAACTCGATGACCTTGATACGCGCATGAAGGCCATCCAGGCGGCCGAGGCAATGCCCGAAGACGCCGCCGCCAACGCAGGTTGATGGTTCGCCGGGCCGTCTATCGGCGGCCCGGCCTCGGTTTCAGCGCCGTTCGTGACAGCGCATGACTTAAGCCCTCTGTGGAGAGCGCATGAGCACTCAAACCCAATTATCCGGTATCAGCATGCCGCCCAAGCGCAGCTGGACCACGTTGGCGCTATGGGGTCTGGGCTTGGCGGTATTGGCCTGGTCCTGGCAGGGCGTCGAGATGCAGCCCAGCCTGCTGTTTACCAATGCCAGCAACATGGCAACGTTGGCCGGCGACTTCTTCCCGCCTGCGCTGGGCAACCTGGACCACTACATTGATCAGATGCTGGTGACGATTCAGATCGCGGTATGGGGCACCCTGCTGGCCATTCTGGTGGCGATTCCGGCGAGCCTCTTGTGCTCCGAGAACCTGGTGCCCTGGTGGGTATACCAGCCGGTGCGCCGACTGATGGATGCCACCCGTGCCATCAACGAGCTGGTATTTGCCATGCTGTTTGTGGTGGCCGTAGGGCTGGGGCCCTTTGCCGGCACCCTGGCGCTGTTCGTGCACACCACCGGCGTTCTCGCCAAGCTGTTCTCCGAGGCGGTGGAAGCCGCTGAAGCGGGCCCGATGGAGGGCATACGGGTGACCGGTGCCGGGCGTATCGAGGAGATTATCTTTGGCCTGATCCCGCAGGTATTGCCGCTGTGGATCTCGGTCAGCCTGTATCGCTTCGAGTCCAACATTCGTTCGGCCACGGTGCTCGGGATGGTAGGCGGCGGTGGCATCGGCGTGGCGCTGTGGGAAACCATGCGCGGATTTCAGTATGCCGAAACCGCCACCATCATGCTGGTCATCATCGTCGCCGTGACCTCCCTGGACATGGCGTCACAGCTGGTGCGTAAACGCTTTATCTGATCGCGGTCGTGGCAGCTTGCGCCACGACCACCATCAGCTCCACACGGCTGTGCTACATCGCCTTCTTTTTTTGGAGTGAAGATGTCTAGACAAGTTGCCGAAGCCGCAGGGCTGCCGCGCTACCGCATGCTTGCCGATGTGTTGTCCAGGGAAGTGCGCGGGAGCTATCGCGCCGGCGACCTGCTGCCCAGCGAAGCGGCACTGGCACGACGCTTCGGCGTCAACCGTCACACCGTGCGTCGGGCGCTGGACGAACTGGTGGCTGCTGGAATGGTGACACGCCATCAGGGGCGTGGCACCCAGGTGGTGGATCGCCGCCTGGACTATGCGGTGAATGCCGCCAGCAAGGTGACGCACAACCTGGCTGAGCTGGGCCTGGCGACCGAGACCTGCTGCCTGACCCAGGCGATGGTGGTGCCCCCCGAAGCCATTGCACAGCGCTTCGGCTGCGCCCCGGGCGACAGCCTGCTGTGTGTCGACACGGTGCGCTACGTGGATGAAGCGCCGCTGCTGCGCTTGCGCCACTGGTTCGACCCGCGACGGGTGCCCGGTTGGCAAGACCGCTATCGCGGTGGCTCTACCCGGGCACTGCTGGATCAACATTATGGGCTGCGGCTGAGCCGCTCAAGGGTGCGGCTGGAAGCTGTCCAGGCCGATGACGCCGACAGTCGGCTGCTGCGCTGCCCGCGGCAGGCTCCACTGATGGTGCTGACCAGTGACAACGTCGATGAGGAGGGGCGGCTGGTCGAAATCTCGGTCAGTCGCGCTCGCGCCGATCGTGTTGCCTACCACTTCGACTTTCCGACGGACGAACGTCCGCAGTTTCAAGACGACGAGGCTCTCTCATGACGTCGACCATGACCCCAATGCAACGTCACCGCCTGCTGGCGTTGACGCCCTCCGAACGCCTTGCCCAAGGCTGGCAGTCACTGGGTATCCAGGCGAGACATCGCTGTGTGCGCGGACCAGAAATCGGCATGGCCATGGTACGCGGGCGCATGGGCGGCAGTGGCTCCGCCTTCAACCTGGGTGAGATGACATTGACCAGAGCCAGCGTGGCCCTGGACGACGGCTCGCTGGGACATGGCTGGGTCCGCGGCCGAGACAAGGCCCACGCTGAACTGATCGCGCTGGTCGATGCCTGTGCGCGACACGACCACTGGGCCCGGCGCATCGACAGCGAACTGATGGCGCCGCTGGCGCAAGAACTATCACAGCAACGCGAACAGGCGTCGCGCCAGTCTGCGGCCACGCGCGTCGACTTCTTCACCATGGTTAGGGGCGAATGAACATGACAGCACCACGCGAGGAAAGCGTCAGACCACACGACTGGCCAGGCCTGTCCGATGCTGTGCACGACGCCCAGCAGCGCTTTCGGCGCTTGCTGGGGTGCATGTCGGAGCCGGGCACCTTGACCAGCATGGCGTTGCCGTCGCTGCCGCCGGGAGCAGCGATTTCGCCGGCCGCCTGGGGGACGCTGCTGGCCCTGTGTGATCTGGAAACCCGAGTCTGGATCGATGCCACGCTTTCCGGGGCAGGCCTCGCCGCAGCTCTGGCCTTTCATACCGGCGCCCGGGTCACACCGGACCCGGCCAACGCTGACTTCGCGCTGGTGACGCCGACGACGCTCACCCAGGTCGAGGAATTTGCCTTGGGCTCCGATGCCTGGCCGGATCGCAGCACCACGCTGATCGTGATGGTCGAGACCATCGAGAGCCAAGGTGACTGGCAGCTCTGTGGGCCAGGCGTGCCCGGCGAGCGTCGCCTGGGACTGGGGGATCCCGATCAGGTACGCCCACTGATGCGCGTGCTGCACGCCAATCGTGGTCGTTTCCCGCGAGGCCTGGATGCCTTTATCACCTGTGGCACGCAGCTTACCGCCATTGCCCGTAGCACCCGCCTTAGCGGCCCTGGACTGGAGCAGCCTGAGTTGTCATCTGCCCGTGAGGAGATTGCCTGATGTACGTTGCCGTCAAAGGAGGCGAGAAGGCCATCGCCAATGCCCATCGCTGGATGGCAGATCGCCGCCGGGGTGACCGTCAGCAGGCCGAGCTGGCTGTGGCTCAGGTTCAGGACCAGCTGGGTCTCGCGGTGGATCGCATCATGGCCGAGGCCTCGTTGTACGACCCGGAGCTTGCAGCGCTGGCCTTCAAGCAGGCCAGCGGTGACACCGTGGAAGCCGTGTTTCTGCTGCGTGCCTACCGCACCACGCTGCCGCGACTGGCCGAGACCCGCCCGGTGAATACCAGCGACATGTGCATCGAACGGCGCATCAGCGCCACCTTCAAGGACGTGCCCGGTGGTCAGGTGCTGGGGCCGACCTATGACTACACCCACCGCCTGCTGGATTTCATGCTGCTGGCGGGTGGTGACCGTGACGTGGCAGAACCGGAACAGGCGGATCAAGACCTTGAGGCCTGCCCTCAAATTCTCGACTGCTTGAACCAGGAGGGCCTGATCGAGCGGGAGCAGGATGATGGCAGCGAGCCCTATGACATCACCCGTGATCCCCCCGACTTTCCGGTGGATCGCGCGACACGCCTGCAGATGCTGGCTCGCGGCGACGAAGGGTATCTGCTGGCGCTGGGCTACTCCACTCAGCGGGGGTATGGCCGCAACCACCCCTTTGCCGGCGAGATTCGCCAGGGGACGGTGGAGGTGGAGATCGAGGTCGAGGGTTTTGACGCACCGATCTGCGTTGGCGAGATCGTCATGAGCGAATGCCAGATGATCAACCAGTTCGCGGGCAATGGCGACAGCGCCCCGCAGTTCACCCGAGGCTACGGCCTGGCCTTCGGCCGCAACGAGCGCAAGACCATGGCCATGGCACTGGTCGACCGGGCACTGCGTGCCGAGGAGCTGGGTGAGCCGATTCAGAGCCCCGCCCAGCAGGCCGAGTTCGTGCTGGCCCACGCCGACAGCGTCGAGGCATCGGGCTTTGTGTCACACCTCAAGCTGCCCCATTACGTCGACTTCCAATCCGAGCTGGACCTGATTCGCCGGTTGCGCCGCGAACACGCAGAGCGCACCCAAGGCGACACCCGGCACGCGCAGGCGAGCGGTGCTGACACCGCCGCAGACACTGCCACAGCGCCCACCGCTTCCAAGGAGTGCGCCCAATGATCGCCAACAGCAGTATCGCGGACGCCGCCCAAGGCGAGGCCAGCGGCTACAACTTTGCCTATCTGGATGAGCAGACCAAGCGCATGATTCGGCGTGCACTGCTCAAGGCCGTGGCAATTCCGGGTTACCAGGTGCCCTTCGGCGGTCGCGAGATGCCGATGCCTTACGGTTGGGGCACCGGTGGCATGCAGCTGACGGCTAGCGTGCTGGGGGCTGACGACACCCTCAAGGTGATCGATCAGGGGGCGGACGATACCACAAATGCGGTCAGCATTCGCGCCTTCTTCGAGCGCGTAGCCGGCGTCGAGACGACCACGGCCACCGACGAGGCCAGTGTCATCCAGACCCGCCACCGGATTCCCGAGAAGACCCTGCGGGCGGACCAGATCCTGATCTTCCAGGTGCCTATCCCTGAGCCGCTGCGCTTCATTGAGCCCAGCGAGGAGGAGACCCGCGTCATGCATGCCCTGGAAGAGTACGGGGTGATGCACGTCAAGCTGTACGAGGACATTGCCCACCACGGCCATATCGCCACCACCTATGCCTATCCGGTCAAGGTGGATGGCCGCTATGTGATGGATCCCTCGCCGATCCCCAAGTTCGACAACCCCAAACTGCACATGAGCGAGGCACTGATGCTATTCGGTGCCGGGCGCGAGAAGCGCTTGTATGCGATTCCCCCGCATACCCGGGTGGAGAGCCTCGACTTCGAGGATCATCCCTTCGAGATCCAGGCCTGGGAGCAGCCCTGCGCCATCTGTGGCGCGACCGACAGCTACCTGGACGAGGTCATCACCGATGACCAGGGAGGGCGCATGTTCGTGTGCTCTGACACTGACTATTGCAACACTCGCCGCGAGGACATGGCATGAAGCGTCCACAGCTTGAACGGCCCGCGCTGCTGAAGGCTCGCGGTATTCAGCGCCTCTACGGCCCTGGCAAGGGCTGCGAAGAGATCGACTTCACCCTGCACCAGGGGGAGGTGCTGGGGATCGTCGGCGAGTCCGGCTCGGGCAAGTCGACGTTGCTGCGCGTGCTGTCCGGCCTGGAGAAGCCGGACCAGGGGCAGGTGATCTATCACCCGGCTGAACAGGGCTGCGCAGGAGTGGCGGGCGAGATGGGCAGCGATGCCGAGCTCGACCTGTACGCCATCAGCGAGGCGCGCAGAAGGGCACTGCTGCGCATGGAGTGGGGCCTGGTCCACCAGAACCCGCGTGATGGCCTGCGCCTGGGGGTCTCTGCTGGCGCCAACGTTGGCGAGCGACTGATGGCCATGGGCCAGCGCCATTACGGCGAGCTGCGTGCCGCCGGCCAGGACTGGATGAGCCGGGTCGAACTCGACCCCGAGCGTATCGACGATGCCCCCCAGACCTTTTCCGGGGGGATGCAGCAACGCCTGCAGATCGCGCGCACCCTGGTGACCCAGCCGCGCCTGGTGTTCATGGACGAGCCCACAGGAGGGCTCGATGTATCGGTCCAGGCTCGCTTGCTGGACATGCTGCGTACCCTGACCCGAGAGCTCGGCCTGTCGGTGATCCTGGTGACTCACGATCTGGCCGTGGCGCGCTTGCTGGCCCACCGGTTGATGGTGATGCGTCGGGGCCGGGTGGTGGAGGCCGGGCTGACCGACCAGATCCTCGATGATCCACAGCATCCCTACACCCAGCTGCTGGTGTCCTCGGTGCTGACGCCATGATGGTTTCTCAGGAGTTGACGATGACGTCCCCTTTTCTTACTGCCCGACGGCTCGACAAGACCTTTGTGCTGCACGCCCAGGGCGGCCAGGCACTGCCCGTGATGCGTGGACTCGAGCTGGACCTGTCCCCCGGCGAGTGTCTGGTGCTGGCCGGCCGCAGCGGTATCGGCAAGAGCACCCTGTTGAAGATGGTGAACGGCAACTACCGCATCAGTGGCGGCAGCCTGACCCTGCACTTCGATGATGGTGAACTTGAGCTCGCTGGCCTGCCCGCCCATGCGTGGCATCTGCTGCGGCGCGATGTGATCGGCTACGTCAGCCAGTTTCTTCGGGTGGTGCCCCGCGTGTCGGCGCGGGAAGTGGTGATGGAGCCGCTGCTGGTGCGGGGCTGCGACGAGCAGGAAGCGCGCCGCCGTGCAGAGGCCATGCTGGCGCGGCTCAATCTGCCGGAACGCCTGTGGGAGCTGGCGCCAGGAACCTTCTCCGGCGGCGAACAGCAGCGCGTCAACATTGCCCGTGGCTTTATTGCCGAGCATCCGTTGCTGCTGCTCGACGAGCCCACCGCATCGCTGGACGCCGCCAACCGAGAGGTGGTGGTGACGCTGATCGAGGAGGCCAAGGCCCGTGGCAGTGCCATGCTGGGCATCTTCCACGATGAGGAAGTCCGCGAGCGGGTGGCCGATCGGCTGCTCGAACTGGAAGGTCACATGCTGGTCGGTGGCGCTGGGCGTCGCGACGATAACGACGGGGAGTTTTCTGCATGAGTCAAGATCAGATCCTGACCAATGCGCGCCTGGTGCTCGACGACGAGGTGATCAGCGGCAGTCTCGTCATCAAGGATGGCATCATCAAGGCCATCGAGCGTGGCCCGGTATCGCTTCCCGGGGCGATCGACTGTGACGGGGATATCGTGATGCCCGGCATGATCGAGCTGCATACCGACAATATGGAAAAGTACTTTCAGCCCCGGCCCAAGGTGAGCTGGCCTGGTCGTCAGGCGGCGCTGGCCCATGACGCGCAGATGGCCGCCAGCGGCATCACCACGGTGTTCGACGCGGTATCCATCGGTGATGTCGACGAGCAAAGCATGCGCCACGAGGCTCTGGACGAGATGGTGGGGTCGCTGGCGGCGATCAATGACAATGGCATGGCAAGGGTCGACCACCGCCTGCACCTGCGTTGTGAGGTGTGTCACCCGGACACCCTGACGCGCTTTGAAGGCTTCATGGACTCGCCGCTGCTGGGGCTGGTCTCGCTGATGGATCATTCGCCGGGCCAGCGCCAGTTCGCCAGTCTCGACGCCTATCGCATCTACTACCAGGGCAAGTACGGCCTGGACGACGCCAGCCTTGAAGCCTTTATCGAAAAGCAGCTGGCCAACAGTGCCGCCTACTCGAGCTCCCACCGCCGTGCCATCGCATCGCTGTGCCGTGAGCGTGGGCTGGCGCTGGCCAGCCATGACGATGCCACCGTCGCCCACGTGGCCGAGAGCCTGGAGTATGGCACTCGGGTGGCGGAGTTCCCCACCACCCGTGAAGCCGCGGAAGCGTCTCACCGGCATGGGATGGCGGTGATGATGGGGGCGCCCAACGTGGTGCGTGGTGGCTCCCACTCCGGCAACATTGCCGCCGCCGAGCTGGTGCGCATGGGCGTGCTGGATGTGTTGTCCTCCGACTACTATCCGGCAGCCCTGCTCGATGCCGTCTTTCGCATCGCTGCGATGGAAGGTGGTTACGACCTACCGCGAGCGGTGGCGACGGCCTGTAGGCACCCTGCCGAGGCGGTGGGGCTTGATGACCGTGGGCGCATTGCCCAAGGACTGCGCGCCGACCTGTTGCGAGTACGCGAGATCGACGGACACCCGCTGGTCGCTCGGGTGTGGAGCGCCGGCAGGCAGGTGCACTGATGCTGGTGTATCTGATCGGGGCCAGTGGCGTGGGCAAGGACAGCCTGCTGGTTGCCCTCCGCCAGCAGCGCCCGGACCTGCTGGTGGCCCATCGCTACATCACTCGGGCCAGTGGTCTTGGCGAAGATTCGTTGGCGCTGTCCGAGGCCGAATTCCTGGCCCGGCGCGGGCGAGGACTGTTCTGCCTGGATTGGCAGGCCCATGGGCTGCACTACGGCGTGGGCATCGAGGTCGAGTGCTGGCTCGAGTCGGGAGCAACGGTGCTGCTCAACGGTAGTCGTCGAGCGCTGTGCCAGGCCCGGGAGCGCTTCGGCGACCAGCTGCTGCCGGTGGTGGTGACCGCTCCTGGCGAGGTGCTGAGACAGCGCCTCGTCAAGCGCGGGCGCGAGTGCCGCGAGCAGATCGAGGCGCGTCTGGCTCGCCATGCCGAGGTGGAGGCGGAGCTTGAACGTGACTATCCGACCGTTGCCCGCCTGGATAACGGTGGTGCGCTGGCGGTCAGCGTGGGGGCGCTGGAAGCCCTGGTGGATACGGCGTGCCGCTGAGCCTGTCGGCTGCCAGACCGAGGCGAGCGCAGACCGCTGCGCGTGCTGCCCCCGATGCGCGGTCTGGTCGCGACGGCCCGAGACCATACCGGCTTAGCCGGAGCCCCTGATGTCAGGAGATCACCATGGAGTTTCGCTTCACCGGCACCGGCGACAGTGCCCAGGTGCCTCGCTTTGGCTGCGACTGCCGTGCCTGCACCAGGGCACGTGTGTTCTCGAGCCATCAGCGCGGTCCCTGCTGTGCCGAAGTCAGGGTCGATGGCAGGCGCTATCTGCTCGATGCCGGGCGTATGGATCTGGCTCACAGCTGTGAACTGGAGCGCCCGGCGGCGTTTTTCATCACCCACTATCACGCCGACCACGTTCAGGGCCTGTTCCATCTGCGCTGGGGGACCGGCGCCGATATACCGGTGTATGGGCCCAAGGATCCCAACGGTTGCGCGGATCTCTATCGCAACAGCGGCATTCTCGATTTTCAGCCAGGGCTCAAGCCGTTCAAGGCGCTGGGTCTGGACGGGATGACGGTCACGCCGGTGCCGCTCAATCACAGCAAGCCCACCTTGGGGTATTGCCTGGATGACGGCGGCACGCGGCTGGCCTACCTGACCGATACCTGCGGTTTGCCCGGTGCCACCGAGCGCTTCTTGCGGGAATGGGGGCCCGACATCGTGGTGTTGGATGCCTGCCACCCGGCGAGCCAGCGCGAGACGCGCAACCACAACAATATTACCCAGGCCCTGGAGATCATTACTCGGCTCGATCCCCCCAGGGCCTATCTCACCCACATCAGCCACGAGCTGGATGCAGAACGCCTGGCGGAGCCAGTAGCGTTGCCGCCCAAGGTACGTTTTGCCAGAGATGGCGAGACGCTGGAAGATTGGCACCGACTCGATGCGGTCTGCTGAGAGGACAACACCACATGCACTCTGAATCCCATGCCCCCGACACCTCTTCGGCGCCTGCCCGAGCCGTGGATCAGCCCGCCTCGGCGCGGCTGAGCGAGGCACCCAACGTGGCCGATGATGCGCGGCTTCACGCCAGCCAGCTTGGCCGTTTCACCGAGGTGGGCAGTCGCTGCGTGTTCAACCACGTAAGCCTGGGGGACTACAGCTACATCGAGCGGGATGGCGATGTCATGTTTACCCGCGTGGGCAAGTTCAGTTCGATCGCGGCCAGCGTGCGCATCAACCCCAGCAATCACCCTTGGTGGCGGCCTACCCTGCACCACTTCAGCTATCGTCCCGGCAAGTTTGGCTTCAGCGACGAGGCCGTCGACCCCGAGGTCTTCGCCTGGCGCGAAGCGGACCGCGTCAACATCGGCCACGACGTCTGGATCGGCCACGGTGCCATCGTGTTGCCCGGAGTCACCATCGGCAACGGCGCCATTGTGGGCGCGGGCAGTGTGGTGACCAAGGACGTGCCGGCTTACCACATCGTGGTGGGCAATCCCGCCCGAGTGCTGCGCCCACGCTTCGACGACCCTGGCGTCGCCGGTCGACTCGAGCGTCTGGCGTGGTGGGACTGGCCAGATGAACGGATCAAGCGGCATCTGAGCCACTTTCAGGGCGACGTGATCCGCTTTCTTGAGGCTGCTGAAAAAGGGGCAGTGAGGGCGAGCTGAGAAGGTGAGCTGAGAAGGTGAGCTGAAAGGAAAGGCGGAGAGGCAAGGCGGAGGCCTGCAAAAACGGCGCCACGAGCAGGTGTCTGCTCGTGGCGCCGTCACCTGGGGCGTTACGCTCCTGCCTCAGGCCGTGCCGGGACCGATGGGCCAGCAACCCTTGGCGGGTAGCGGCCCAGTGCGTTATTCAGCCACTGGAGCCGCCGCGCCTTACTGATCCCACTTGGGCGCGAAGTCCGGGTTGGCGACGCGCTCGCCGCGGTCGAGCTTGGCAATGGCGTCCATCTCTTCCTCGGACAGCTCCAGCTTGAGCGCCTCCAGGTTGCTCTTCAGGTTCTTCTCCTTGGTGGAGGAGGGGAAGGTCGGAATGCCGAGCTGATGCAGCCAGGCGATGGCCACCTGTGCCGGGTTGGCATCGTGCTTTTCGGCGATGGCCTTCAGCGTGTCGTCCTCGAGCACCTTGCCGACTGCCAACGGCATGAAGGCGGTGGGGGTGATGCCGTGTTTTTCGCAGTGGGCAACCAGCTCGCGGTTTTGCAGGAAGGGGTGAACCTCGATCTGATTGGTCAGAATTTCACCCTTGCCGAGAATATCCACCGCCTGGTCGATCTGCGCCTTGGTGAAGTTGGAGACGCCGATATGGCGGGCCTTGCCTGCATCCTTGACGTCTTTCAGCGCGGTCAGGTAATCACGCATCGGCACTTCATCGTCCGGCGAGGGCCAGTGGATCAGCAGGAGATCCACATAGTCTGTGCCGAGCTTGGACAGGCTTTCCTCGACGCTGGCCTTGAGCGCCACTGGCTCCAGACGATCCCACCACACCTTGGTGGTCAGAAAGATCTCGCTGCGCGGAACCGAGCTTGCTGCGATGGCCGAGCCGACTTCGGCCTCGTTGCCATAGAACTGAGCCGTATCCAGGTGACGGTAACCGAGCTTCAGGGCGGTGGTCACTGCGTGGCGCAGGGTGTCGCCCGTCAGGCGGAAGGTACCGAGGCCGGGGTTAGGGATAAGCGTTGACATCTTGGCTCCTTGGTCGTCGAGAGCGGCCCCGGGCGCTGTCGTGATCCCGGGGATGCAGTTCCTTGAGCGGCGGCCTTGGCCGTCGCAACGTCGTGCCAATGTTCATCTTTGGACATGCGGTGGCAACGTCGTCAGTTCAAGGGGGCGGAAGAAAAATTAGCAGACGAAATGCTTGTCCGGCGCTCAGGCATTGGCCAGGCGTGCTGCACGACGCTGGTCGAGTCGGCCGGACAGGTGGGTCAGTGCCAGGGCAGCCACCACGATCAGCGCGCCGATCCAGGCGGTGTCTGTCAGTGCCAGGTGTTCGACGACCTGGCCACCGACAACAGAGCCCAGGGCAATGCCGATGTTGAACGCAGCGATGTTGAGTCCGGAAGCGACATCGACCGCTTCCGGCACGTAGCGCTCTGCCAGTTGCACCACGTAGACCTGCAGGCCTGGCACGTTGCCAAAGGCAAAGGCGCCCCAGACCAGAATCGTCAGTACGGCGGCTAGCGGGTGGACGGCGGTCACGTTGAGCACCAGCAGCACCGCGGCCAAACCGATGAAGATCAGCGTCAAGGCCCGGATCGGCCCCATCTGGTCCGCCAGCTTGCCACCGTAGATGTTGCCGAACGCCACCGAGACACCGTAGACCAGCATGATCAGGCTGACCATGGAGGGAGCGAAACCGGTGGCCTGCTCCAGAATCGGTGCGAGAAAGGTGAAGGCAGTAAAGGTGCCGCCGTAGCCCAGGATGGTGATCGCATAGACCAGCAGCAGACGCGGATGGGTAAGCACCTTGAACTGCTGGCCTAGGGTCGCCGGCGCCGCGCGCTTGAGGTTGTTGGGGATCAGCAGGGCGCTACCCAACAGGGCAATCAGGCCCAGTCCCGATACCACCAGGAAGGTGGCTCGCCAGCCAAAGGTCTGGCCGATCCAGGTGCCCAGCGGTACCCCCGTCACCAGCGCCACGGTGAGGCCGGTAAACATGATGGCAATGGCACTGGCCTCCTTGTCCTTGGCGACCAGGCTGGTGGCGATGGTAGAACCGATCGAGAAGAACACCCCGTGGGCCAGGCCGGTGAGCACCCGTGCGGTGATCAACGAGCCGTAGCTGGGCGCCTGCCAGGCCAGCAGATTGCCGGCAATGAACAGGGTCATCAGGCCGAGCAGCACCCACTTGCGGTTGAAGCGCCCGGTCAGTGCCGTCAGCACGGGGGCGCCGACCGCCACGCCGACGGCGTACAGGCTGACCAGCAGTCCGGCAGAGGGCAGGCTCACTGCAAGGTCCTGAGCAATGGTGGGCACCAGGCCGACAATCACGAACTCGGTGGTGCCGATGGCAAAGGCGCTAAGCGTTAGCGCCAGCAGAGCAATAGGCATCGTATCTCTCCTGTGAGATGGCGTCGCCGGGGGACGACTTGACGGCGTGCAGTCTGGCGGAGGACACTTTTTCGATAAACGTGCCTATATGAGAAACACCTTTGTGGTTATCGAGAAAGTCGCTGCGGCTTTTGCTGCGGGCAACAGGAGGGTGAGCCTCCATGGACGAGGAGGGGCCTGATGAAAACTCGCTCGGAGGACCTGGAGCTATTGCTGGCGGTGGTGGATAGCGGTGGTTTCAGTGCCGCCTCCACTCGCCTGGACGTGCCGGTGGCACGTATATCGAGAGCGGTCCAGCGGCTGGAGCAGCGGCTCGATGTGCCCCTGCTGAACCGTACGACGCGCAGTGTGGCGCTGACGGATGAGGGCAGCCGCTTTGTCGCCGAGGTACGCGAAGGACTAGAGCGCTTGAACGCGGCAGAGGAGTCGCTGGCGCTGCGACGGGGAGAGCCTGCTGGCCGACTGCGGGTGGACTCCGCCAGCCCCTTCGTGCTGCACCAACTGGTGCCGTTGGTCGGGGAGTTTCGGCGCCGCTATCCCGGTATCGAGCTGGAGCTGTCTGCCAGCGATGACATCATCAACCTGTTGGAACAGCGTGCCGATGTGGCCATTCGGATTGGCGCCCTGGCGGACTCCACCCTGCACGCGCGATTGCTGGGGCGCTCGCGCCTGCACCTGGTGGCTAGCCCTGGCTATCTCGCGCGCGCCGGCAGGCCCACGTCGGTGGCGGAGCTCGAACAGCATCAACTGATCGGATTTCTCGCTCCCAGCAGCTTGAATCGGTGGCCGGTGGAGGGAATGGATGACGAGATCAGCCCATCGATGTCCACCTCCAGTGGCGAAGTGATGCGGCGTCTGTGCCTTGCCGGAGAGGGCATTGCCTGCCTGTCCAACTTCATGGTCGGTGATGATATCGCCAGCGGGCAGCTTGAGGTCCTGCTACCCGAGGCGATGCGCCATGGTGGTCCACGGGAGCAGGTGCAGGCCGTCTACTACCGCAACACCGCCCTGTCGGCGCGTATCCAGGCGTTTCTCGATGTCATCGCCCCAGGGCTCAGGTTGTAGTTCCGAGACTGTCAGCGCTGACGTCTGGCATCAACGCTCGAGTTCACCGGCATCCATACCGTTGCGTCGCTTGATCTCGAGCAGCAGCGCGCTGTGGTCGAGGTCGGCGCCGCCGGCGTCGACCAGGTCGTTGAACAGGCGATCGGTCAACGCGAGCAACGGCAGATCGAGGCCGAGCTCCTGGGCAACATCGCAGGCGGCGTGGGTATCCTTGAGCTGGTGCTTGGCCGGGCCGCCCGGCGCAAAGTCGCCATCCAGCATGCGCTGGCCGTGCTGCTCGAGGATACGCGAGTAGGCGAAGCCGCCCAGCATGGCCTGGCGGACCTTGGCCGGGTCGGCGCCGCCGGCCTCCGCCAGTACCAGTGCCTCGGAGACGGCGGCGATGGTACTGGCCACGGTCAGCTGGTTGACCAGCTTTGCCAGGGCGCCACTGCCGACGGGGCCGATGTGAAGAGGGTGGCCCATGGCCTGAAGAATCGGCTTCGCTCGTACATAGTCGGCGTCCAGTGCGCCGGCCATGATCGACAGCGAGCCTTCCTGAGCGCCACGTTCGCCGCCGGACACCGGCGCGTCCACCCAGCCGAGGCCAAGCTCGCGACAGCGCTCTGCCAAGGCGACCGCTTCGCTGCGAGCGATGGTCGACATCACGATGATCAGGCTGCCGTGAGCAAGTTGACGGGCGATGCCCTCGTCGCCGAACAGCAGCGTCTCGCACACCGGGCCTGAGCTCACCATCATCACCACCGCCTGAGCACCCTGTACCGCCTCGGCGGGCGTCTCGACCAGGGTGGCGCCAAGCTCGCCCAGCGGGGCGGCCTTGTCGATGCTGCGGTTCCAGGCGCGCAGGTCATAGCCTGCACGAATCAGGTGGCGGCCCATCGGCAGGCCCATGATGCCGGTGCCCAGCAGGGCGATGGTGGCGGAGGATGTCATTCAGGGGGCTCGTTTCACGTCAAAAGGTAGGTGACAGCCTAGCCTCTTCCACCCGCTGACTCCACGCCTGGCCTTGTCCACGCTTAGCCTTGCTGCCGCCACCACTGCACCGGCCAGCCGCGGACCTGTGCGGCGGCGTCAAGCGTCGGATCCGGGTTGATGGCGAAGGGACGGTCGACAAACTCCAGCAGCGGCAAGTCGTTACGTGAATCCGAGTAGCCGTAGCTGAGGGCTGGCGTATGCTCGTCGAGCCAGGCTTCCAGAGCGGCAAGCTTGCCTTCACGGAAGGTGCGAATGCCTTGGGCGCGGCCGGTGTATCGACCCTCGGCGTCGATCTCCAGACGCGTGGCCAGGGCATGGTGGGCGCCCAGACGTTCGGCTACCGGGCCAACCACATGGATCGGTGAGGCAGAGATAATGACCACACGGTGGCCCTGGTCGCGGTGCCAGGCAAGCCGTTCGTGTCCCTGGGCGAACAGCCGCGGCACCACCTCGGCCGCGAGAAAGGCGTCCACCTGCTCCCTGACCTCGGCCTCGCGGCGACCCGTCAGGGGCGTCAGCAACAGTGCCAGATGGGCTTCCATGTCCAGCGTGCCAGCGGCGTAGGCCGCCATATGCTCGGCAAAGGCGGCATGATATTCCTCTCCGTCGTCGATCCAGCCAAGCTCGATCAGCCATTGGCTCCACAGGCGGGTGATGTCGCCGTCGAGCAGCGTATCGTCCAGGTCGAACAGGGCCAGGGTGATGGGCACGTCAGGCGTCTCGGATGTCGCCACACGGCAGGCATCGGTGGTCATGGGGCAAGGGCTCGTCGGGTCATTCATGTATCCAGCTCCTGAACCTCGTCGAGATCGACGTGGACCGTCACCTGCTGGCCTTGCGGCAGCAAGGTGCGAGCGGAGCGATTGAGGGTATCGACGGTCAGGCTGACGCCGGCACAGTCGATGTCGTAGCGCACGATGTTACCGAGCAGTCGGTGTCGACGCACTACCCCGTGCACGCCCGGTCCTACCCGCTCGGGGTGCTCGCCGCCCAGGGGCATGCCCGCCACGCTCAGGTAGAGCGCTTCAGGGCGCAGGGCAACGCGGCCAGCCTTGCTGCGATAGCCGAGCAGCGGAGCGGCCTCGACGGCATCAAGCAGACAGTAGTGGCCCATGAAGCCGGCAGCGTTCTCATCCCGTGGACGGGTGTAGATGGCCTCGGCGCTGTCCTGTTGCAGGATGCGTCCCTGGTGCATCAGGAACACCCGGTCGGACATCAGCATGGCTTCTTCCTGATCATGGGTCACGAACAGGGTCGTCAGGCCCAGCGACGTCTGAATTTCCCGGATCTGATCGCGCAGGTGCTTGCGAATGCGGGCGTCCAGCGCGGACAGGGGCTCATCCATCAGCAGCACCCTGGGCTCGACCACCAGAGATCTTGCCAGCGCTACCCGCTGGCACTGACCGCCAGACAGTTGATGAGGGAACTTGTGGGCCTGGTCCTGCATCTCGACCAGGCGTAGCACCTCGTCCACGCGGCGCGCGCGCTCGTCACTGGGTACCTTCTGCATGCGCAGGCCGAAGGCGACGTTGTCGGCCACCTTCATGTTGGGAAACAGGGCGTAGTGCTGAAACACCATGCCGACGCCACGGCGCTGAGGGGGGAGGTGAGTGATGTCGGTATCGCCCACCAGGATTTGGCCCGCATTCAGGGACGTGAGACCGGCGATCGCCCGCAACAGGGTCGACTTGCCGCAGCCGGATGGGCCCAGCAGGGTGATGAATTCACCGTGGGCGATATCGGCATCGATATTGGCAAAGACATCGGTGTCGCCAAAACGCTTGGCCAGCCCCTTGAGCGAAATCGCGTTGCCGCTGGACGCATGATCGGTGTGGCGGGAGGCGCTCGCGGCCGTGGCGCCTGACGCGATGGCTGACTGCTGGCGATAGAGCGCCTGTGATGCCTTGGGCGTGGTCGCTGACGAGGGGGGGGGAGTGGTGGCAGCCATCATCGTGCGGCCTCCGTAATAGTGTGTTCCGCCTGGCGATTGCCCAGCCAGGTCAGGATCAGAGTGAAGACGAACAGGGTGATCACCAGAGCGCTGGTGAAGTGGCCGCTGGCGCCGCGCATGTTGTTGAGGTAGACCTGCAGCGTCTCGAAGCGGGTGCCCACCAGCATGTTTGCAAACACGAATTCGCCCACCAGGAAGGAGAACGACAGGAAGACGGCGATCTGCACGCCACCTCTCAGGTTGGGCAGAACCACCAGAAAAAACGCCTTCACGGGGCCGGCGCCGAGTAGCTGCGCGGCGTCCATCAGGCTTTGCACGTCCACCGCCCTCAGGCTGTTGGCAATGGCGCGATACATGAACGGCAGGACGATGGTGAAGTAGGTAGGAATCAGGATCCAGGGTGTTCCTACCAGCGCCAGCGGCCCACCGGCGTAGAGTTGCAGCAAGCCCACCGAGGAGACGACTGGCGGCACCGCAAACGGCATCAAGATCAGCGTGTTCATCCAGCGATCGAGTCGCGGATAGCGGGTATGGGCCAACAGGGCGACCGGAAGTACCAGTGCCAGAGATAGCGCCAGAGCCCCCACGGCGATAAACAGCGAGCGCGCAAAGGCCGCCAGAAAGCGAGGGGTGGTCCACAGCTCGATGAACCAGGCCAGGGTCAGGCCGTCTGGCGTCAGGGTCGCGCCCCAGCGTGTGGCCAGGGCGTAGCCCAGTGTGGCTACCAGGGGCAGAGCCAGCACCGCAAAGACCCCGCCGACGACCCAGGAGTAGGGATTAAAGGTTGCCGACAGCGACGCGGCGGTCGGGCTCTTGTGAGCGGGCATGGTGTCAGCGTGAGCCATGCTGTGCACTCCTTCTCAACAGCCACTGTTGCACCAGGGTGACCAGTACCAGCAGCACCACCAGTACCAGCGCCAGGGCACTGGCCAGGTTGGGTTCAAGGAACAGGTCTCCCGCGACCAGGTTGGCGATGCGTATCGTCATCAGGTTGTAGCTGGTGTTGACCAGCGCATAGACGGTGGCATAGGCGCCCATGGCGTTGGCGAACAGCACCGTGAAGGTGCCCGCCAGAGCCGGCCATAGCACCGGCAGGCCGATCCGTTGCCAATAGGCGATGCGTCCGGCCCCCAACAGGTGGGCGGCATCACGCCACTCGGCCTTGAGGCCTGAAAAGGCCGGAAACAGCAGCAGGATGCCGAGCGGTATCTGGAACCAGGTATAGATGACGATCAATCCGCCGGTGGAGTAGAGGCGCACGTCCTCGATGATGCCGAGTTGTTGAAGTGCCAAGGTCAGCACGCCGTTGGCCCCCAGCAGGATGATAAAGGCGAAGGCCAGGGGCACCCCGGCGAAGTTGGAGGTCATGTTGGTGAAGGCGATCATCGCGCGGCGCAGTCGCGGTCCGGAACGCATAAGCGCGTGACAGGTGACGGTGGCGATGATCAGCCCCATGGCGCTTGATACCAACGAGATGGTCAAGCTCTTCCAGATGGCTTGGCGAAAGAACGCGGACTGGGCGATTTCCTGGAAGTGGCCCAGCCCCCAGTCGCCATTGACGTTGAAGGCACTGATGGCGACCCAGGCCATGGGCGCCAGCTGGAAGGCGCAAAACACGATGGCGAAGGGCAGTAGCCACAGCCAGGCCGGCAGGCGCAATGTCATGAGAGGCTCTCTCGGGACGGTGCCGGGGCCGGTGCCGTGGCTTGCGCCGTCATCGCAAGCAGCTCCGGGTGAAAGGGCTTGTCGTGGGTTAGCCCCATGGCGCTGGCCAGGGTGCCGCAAAGGTGAGTCTGTTGGATATGCAGACCTGCGGGGTCGGCAAAGGCGTCACCGAACAGCCACAGCGGTACCCGGCGCTCCTCGGCCAGCAACCCTGAGTGTGAACGATCGGCGTTCATGCCGTGGTCGGCGGTCACCATCACCTGGTAACCATCGGCCAGCCAGCGGGGAAGGTAGTCGGCCAGGGCAATGTCGGCGTGACGCGCGGCATTGCGGTACTGGGGCGAGTCGCCGCCGTGACGGTGGCCGCTATCATCGATGTTCATGCTGTGAACCAGCAGGAAGTCAGGTGCGTGCCGCTGCCTGAGCGCTTCGGCATCGCTGAACAGGTGGTCGTCCGGGTAGTGGTCCTGCCAATAGAAGATGCCGCGCTGGATGGCCGCGTGAGGATCGTCGAGATAGCGGTCGCGGGTCTGGTCGAAGGGCGCCTTGACGTAGAGCTCGCTGACCCAGTGATAGGCCGCGGCGGCAGTGGTGCGCCCCTGGGCGCGAGCCAGGTCAAACAGGCTGACACCGTGTGAGCGGCGCACGATAGCGTTATGCACGACGCCGGAGTCGACGGGACGATCTCCCGTCAGCAGGCACTCGTAGAGCGGGCGAGACATGGCGGGAAGCTCGCAGTCGAGGCTGGTAGTAGTGCCGCGTCCGGCCTCGACCAGAGCGCTCAGATGGCCCATGGCATGGCGCCCGACGTCGTGATTGAGGCCGTCCAGCACGACCAGAATGACAGGGTTTAGCATGATGACTCCTGGCCACCATCAGGGTGGCCCAAGCAACGCTTTCGTACCTCGGGCACCGAGAGCAGCGCTGGTTGGCGCTGCCGCCCGATGCCCAGGGGGGTGGTAAGTGGCGTGATTACTGCTGGTGGATCAAAACGTCCGACTGCCACTGGCGCGGCAGCACCTTGGCGCTCTGTTCCCAGGCGGCGAAGTCCTGAATCGGGCGAGCGCTGGCGTACTGTTCGTTGGGCAGCAGCTTGGCGGCGATCTCGTCGGGCAGGGTCAGGTGCTCGGCGCGGATCGGGCGAGCGTAGCCCTCGGCCAGGTTGAACTGACCTTCATCGGACAGGATGTACTCACGGGCCAGCTTGGCCGCATTGGGATGCTGGGCGTGTACATTGATGATGGTAGCGTAGCCTGAGGTGACGGAGGCGTCGGACGGAATCACCACCTCGAAGGCGTCACGGTCGATCTGGTCACGATAGTTCAAGGCGTTGAAGTCCCACAGCAGGGCCACTTCCACTTCGCCCTTCTCCAGGTTGGCGATGGACACGTCAGCCAGCGACAGGCGGCCCTGCTCGGCCAGCTCGGCGAACAGCTCGAGTCCCGGCGCCAGGTTGCCTTCGTCACCGCCTGCCGCATAGGCAGCGGCCAGCACCGCATTGTTGGCCTGGGAGGCCTGGCCTACCGCGCCCACCGACACTGAGTAGTCACCTTCACGTAGATCGGCGAAGGAGCCCGGACGCTGGTCTTCGTCGACCAGATTCTTGTTGATCATCAGGGCGATAGTGCCGGTGTAGCCGAGCATCCAGTGACCATCCTCGTCCTTGGCCCAGTCAGGGATCTGGTCCCAGGTGCTGGGCTTGTAGGGCTGGGTCACGCCCTGCTGCACGGCGATGGGACCGAAGGCGAAGCCGACATCGCCGATGTCGGCGGTGGCATTCTCACCCTCAGCCTTGAACTTGGCGACTTCCTCGGCGGAACTCATGTCGGTGTCGCTGTGTGCCAGGCCGTAGACGCTGTCCAGGTCAGCCCAGGTGTCCTTCCAGTTGGCCCAGGTGTCGGGCATGCCGACGCTGTCGACGCGGCCTTCCTGCTTGGCGGCCTCGATCAGAGACTCAAGCTCGGCGGAGCTGGCTTGGGCAGCGGTGGACATCAGGCCAACGCAGGCCAGGGCGGTCAGGGTCGGGTAACGCAGAGAAGTGACGTTCACGGGAGGGTCTCCGGGTCAGGGGGCGTGAAGGCGACGGAAACCGGTGTGCGTTTCTGGTCTAGATCAGTTTCCGCTGTGCCTAACCCTAAGGAGCCTTCATGACAGCGCCGTGTCAGTGTGATGGCAGTCTTGTCTCAATCCTTGGTTGGCGATGAAGCCTTCGGCAGACACTACGACGACAGGAGTGTCACCACGATGTCATGGTGAAGTCACTAGACTGTGGCGTATGGCTCAATTGGTCTATACCAGAAGGATAGGTGTAGATCGGCGAGCGTCATTTTTTCTCTTATTAAACATCGGTATGTGCATGGATCGATCGCTGCAAGAGCGCCTCAAACCGGTGCTGGCTGAGGCTCGAAGTGAGAAGGGGCGCCGGCTTCCCAGCGAGCGCGAGTTGATGACCCGCTTCGGGACAACGCGTATCACGTTGCGCGAAGCGCTCAATGCATTGGAGGCAGAAGGGCGGGTCTATCGCGAGAATCGGCGCGGCTGGTTTGTGTCGCCGCCACGGCTTCGCTATGACCTGCTGGCCTGCCTGCCGTTTCACGAGATGGTGCGCTCGCAGCAGCGCAGTGCCCGCACCCTGCTGCTGAGTGCTGAAGAGGTCTCGGCACCCGCAGTGGTCGCTCGGCGTTTGGGTATTGCCGAACACGCGCCGGTCTATCGAATCTGTCGTGCCCGACTAGTGGACGAGCGTCGGGTGCTCTACGTCGAGCATCATCTGCTGCCAAGCTGTTTTCCACAGATTCTCGAGTTCGATCTAGCGCGGGAGTCGCTGACCGAGCTTTACCGGCGCGAGTACGGCATCCGGGTTGGCCGGGTCAGCTATGAGCTTGGCACCTGCGTGCTGTCCAGCGCCGGCGCCGATGCGCTGAACGCCGTGCGAGGCAGTCCCGCCCAGCGCATTTCCCGCATCAATCATGACCAGAACGGCCGAGCCATCGACTGCGACGACGAGTACTGGCGTCACGACGCCATCGAGCTCACCCTGTCTGCCGCTCCCCAGGGGGGAGAGGCCATCCGCACGTCCTGATGACAACGCTATACCGCCGGTGGGCGCTCTTCCAGCAGGTGCCACAGGGGGGCCGCAACGGCCTCTTCATCCCGGTGACGGTAGCAGGCTACCTCGAGGTAGGGACCGCCGAGGGTCTCCTGCATGGACACGAGCTTGCCGCTTTCCAGGTCTTCCTCGATCAGCCCGTGGGGTAGCCAGCCGATACCGAGACCAGCCAGGGCGAGTTGGCGAATGCCGATGGTAAAGGCGGTCTCGCACACCAGCTCGATCTCGTAGTGACGCTGGGCCTCCAGCAGGTAGGGCGCGGCCAGCGCCTGGCCCAGAAAGCTGTCCGGGTCGTAGCCGATCAAGGGCAGGCGTTGCCCCAGTTCGACGGGATGTAGCGGGCCACCATGGTGGTCGGGGGCGCACACCGGCAGCAGGCGTTCGACACCCAGTGACAACCGCTCGATGTGGTCGCTGTCACTGAACAGCGGCACCCCCTCGAGCTCCGAACACAGCAGCAGGTCGGCCTTGCCCTGCTCGAAGTCATGAATGCACTGGCTGCGGTCGGACGAGGTGATCTGCAGCCCCACCTCCGGCGCGTGATGACGCAAGTGACGCAGCAGCCGCGGCAGGTAGCTGACGGTCAGGGTGTGCTGGGTCGTCAGGATGGCCCTGGGCCCTTGGCGGGCATCGCTTCTGAGTCGACTGCGCATGGCGTAGAGCCGGGCCAGCCACTCCCGGAGCTGAGGCTCATAGGTACGCGCGTGGGCGGTCAGCTCGAGTCGTGAGGTGCTGCGATCGATCAGGGCTACGCCGAGCCACTCTTCCAGCTGGCGGATACGTCGCGAGAAGGCCGGCTGTGTCACGTGGCGCCGTTCGGCGGCCAGGGAGAAGGTGCCGGCGTCGATAAGTTCGAGAAAATCCTCTATCCACTCGATCTTCATTGGTGTTTTGTTCTGTCCAGGTGGCGAATCCCTGGCCCAGTCTGGTTGCTATGCAAAAATTTAACAACTGCCGAGCAACTTGGCATTGGTCGACTTCTGCATAGGCCCTTTACCTTGGAGGCGAACGCTCGGTGGTGGGCCCATTGCCTGCCGATTCTTTCGACGTAGGTCGTCAAGAGAGCACGCCAATGCCAACAATGACTCGCCTGGAGGCCCGTATGCACCTGTCCCGTTTTCCCCGTGTCCGTCTCGGCCATATGCCCACCCCGCTGGAGCCGATGGACAACCTGAGCAAGCTGTTGGGCGGCCCGCGCCTGTGGATTAAACGTGACGACTGCACCGGCCTGTCCACCGGCGGCAACAAGACGCGCAAGCTCGAGTTCCTGATGGCCGATGCCCTGGAAAAGGGCGCCGATACCATCATTACCCAGGGTGCCACCCAGTCCAACCACGCCCGCCAGACCGTGGCCGCCGCCTGCAAGCTGGGCCTTGGCTGTCACATCCTGCTGGAAGACCGCACCGGCAGCGAAGACCCCAACTACAACCACAACGGCAACGTCTTCCTCGATCAGCTCCACGGCGCTAGCGTCGAGAAGCGCCCGGGCGGTGCCGACATGGCCGCCGAGATGGAAGGCCTGGCCGACCGTCTGAAGAGCGAAGGCAAGAGGCCCTACATCATCCCTGGCGGCGGCTCCAACGAGATCGGCGCCCTGGGCTACGTCAATGCCGCCCTGGAGTTGCTGGCCCAGGCCAACGACATGGGCCTGCGTATCGATCATCTGGTGCATGCCACTGGCAGCGCCGGCACCCAGGCGGGCTTGGTGACCGGCCTGGCCGCCTGCAACGCCGGCATCCCGGTGCTTGGTATCGGCGTGCGCGCGCCCAAGGACAAGCAGGAGGCCAACGTCTTCGCCCTGGCCCAGAAGACCGAGGCCAAGCTGGGCCTATCCGGCGTGGTCAGCCGCGAGCAGGTGGTTGCCAACTGCAACTACGTGGGCGAGGGCTACGGTGTGCCCACCGACAGCATGATCGAGGCGGTCACCCTGCTGGCCCGTCACGAAGGCATCCTGCTGGACCCGGTGTACTCCGGCAAGGGCATGGCCGGGCTGATCGACCTGATCCGCCAGGGCCACTTCAAGCAAGACGAGAACGTGGTCTTCCTGCACACCGGCGGTGCCGTCGCGCTGTTCGGCTATCCCGATGCCTTCGACTTCCCCGACTACAAGGGCTGAGCCCACAGTGATTCGGAGTTGGCGCCCGTTGCGTTCGGGCGCCCTGGACGACGACATTCGGAGATAACAATGACAATTCGTCATCTCAAGAAGGCGGAGGCCGCCGCAGGCGTTGCCGCCGAGGACCAGCGCGTCACCGAAGCCGTACGCGGCATGCTCGAGGATATTCGCGCCCGTGGCGAGGCGGCGGTGCGCGAGTACGCCGAGAAGTTCGACGGCTGGGCCGGGGATTTCGTGCTCAGCGACGACAAGCGACGCCAGTTGATCGACAGCGTGCCGCAGTCGGTCAAGGACGATATCGACTTCGCCCATCGCCAGATCAAACGGTTTGCCGAGGCCCAGCGCGACAGCCTGACGTCATTTGAAATCGAGACCGAAGACGGTGTGCGGCTTGGTCAGCGGGTGCTGCCGGTACACAGCGCCGGCTGCTATGTACCCGGTGGGCGCTATGCCCACGCCGCCTCGGCGCTGATGAGCGTGGCCACCGCCAAGGCCGCCGGCGTTGAACACGTGGTGGCCTGCTCGCCGCCTCGGGGCGATAGCATCAACCCGGCGGTGGCCTACGCCATGCATGTGGCCGGCGCCGACATGATCCTCGAGATGGGCGGCGTTCACGCCATGGCCAGCATGGCCTTTGGCCTGTTCGGCGGTCGCGAGGCCGATATCCTGGTCGGTCCCGGCAATGCCTACGTGGCTGAAGCCAAGCGCCTGTTGTTCGGTGAGGTGGGGATCGATGTGTTCGCTGGCCCCACCGAGTCGGCGATCATCGCCGACGAGTCCGCCGATCCCATGACCATTGCCGTCGACCTGGTGTCCCAGGCCGAGCACGGCCCGAATTCACCGGTATGGCTATTCAGTACCAGCGAGGCCATCGCCCGCGAAGTGATGGAGATCCTGCCCAAGGTCGCCGACGACATGCCCAACGCCGAGATCGTCCACGCCGCCTGGCGGGACTTCGGCGAGGTTATCGTCGGTGACAGCCGCGAGGAAATCGTCGAGATCAGCGATCAGTACGCCTGCGAGCATCTGCAGGTGCTGTGCGAGGACCTGGACTGGTGGAAAGAACACCTGAGCAACTATGGCTCGCTGTTCCTGGGTGAAGGCAGCACCGTGACCCATGGTGACAAGTGCTCCGGCACCAATCACATCCTGCCCACCAAGCGTGCCGGGCGCTACTCCGGTGGCCTCAATGTCCACAAGTTCATGAAGGTGTTGACCACCCAGCAGTTGAGCGTCGAGGCCAACCTGACCTTCAGCGCGGTGGGTTCCCGGATTTCCCGTACCGAGGGCATGGAAGGCCACGCCCGAGCCTGTGACTGGCGCCTGGCCAAGTACTTCCCCGAGCAGGAGTGGGATTTCCCTGTTCACCGTCAGGATCGTTACTGAGTCGTCCGCGAAGGAGCTTGCCATGCGCCGTTTTGCCAAATCCTTCACCCAGCAGGAAGCCATCTCTGACGACGCCATCGCCTCGGCAGTCGCTGTGCTCAAGAGTGGTCGCCTGCATCGCTACAACCTGGCCGAAGGCGAGGCCGGCGAAACCGCTTTGCTGGAGTCCGAGTTCGCCGCGAGCCTTGGTGTCGACTATTCACTGGCCTGCGCCTCCGGCGGTTATGCATTGCAGCTGGCGCTGCGCGCCTGCGGCCTCGAGGCTGGCGACAGGGTGCTGTGCAACGCCTTCACCCTGTCCCCGGTGCCCGGCAGTATCGTTGCGGCGGGGGGAGAAGCGGTGCTGGTCGACATCCGCGATGACACCACCGTGGATCCCGACGACCTGGATCGCGCCGCCCGCGAAAGCGGTGCCCGATTCTTTGTGCTGTCGCACATGCGCGGGCACATCGGTGACATGGACGCCATCGTCAAGGTGTGCCGGTCCCATGAGATCGTGCTGATCGAGGACTGCGCCCATACCATGGGCGCCGCCTACGACGGTCGGCCCAGCGGCACCTTCGGCAAGGTTGGTTGTTTCAGCACCCAGACCTACAAGCACATCAATTCCGGTGAAGGCGGCCTGCTGGCCACCTCTGACGCCGAGGTCATGCGTCGCGCGGTGATCCTGTCCGGCTCCTATATGCTGTTCGATCGTCACCTGGCCGCGCCCGCGGCGGACAGCTACGGCGACACCCGCTTGATGACCCCCAACATGAGTGGCCGCATGGATAACCTGCGCGCCGCCATCCTGCGTCCTCAGTTGGCCGAGATGGAAGAGCGCAAGCAGCGCTGGAATGCGCTGTATCGGCGCATGGAACAGCGACTGGGCGACATGGCTCAGGTGCAGACGATAGTGCGCCACGAGCAGGAGGACTTCGTCGGCAGTTCGATCCAGTTCCGCCTGCCGAGGCTGGATGCCGCCACCATCGCGCACTTCGTCGCAGACTGCGAGGCCCGCGGTATTCCTTTGAAGTGGTACGGCAAGCCCCTGCCGGAGGACTACACCAGTCGCTACGACAGCTGGGGCTATCTGCGTGATACCCGCCCCCTGCCGGTGGCGGACCGGGTTCTGGCCACCCTGTGCGACCTGCGCCTGCCGCTGACCTTCGACCAGACAGACTGCGACGACATCGTCGCGCTGATGAGTTCCGCCATGGATCAGGCGGTGCACCACCCCAAGGCAACGCCCGACCAGGCGATCGGCTCGTCCTGAGCCACGCCGAACAACATCAATAACGAGATTTCGGGAGTGATAACAATGTTCAAGAAGACTCTACTGACCGCCGCCATCGTCATGGCGACCACCGCCACCGCCGCCGAAGCCAAGACCCTCAAGGTCGGCATGGGCGATCCCATGGATTCCGACCAGGGGGCCCTGGCCCAGCGTTTCGAGGAGCTGGTCGAGTCGCTGTCCGATGGCGAGATGCAGGTCGAGCTGTTCCCAGGTGGCCAGCTCGGCTCCGAGACCGGGATGATCCAGGACACGCGTATCGGAAAGCTGGACTTTGCCCTGATCGGTGTCGGCAACCTGACCCCCTACGCCCCGCGCCTGGGTGCCCTGACCATGCCCTACGCACTGCGCAGTCACGCCGATGCGGTCAAGGCCACTACTGGTCCACTGGCTGACCAGTGGAATGCCATCGCCGAGGAAGAGGCCGGTGTGCATATCGTCAGCTGGCTGTACTCCAACTTCCGCCACCTGACCAACTCCCAGCGACCGGTGACGACGCTAGCCGACGTCGAGGGGCTCAAGGTGCGGGTTCCCCAGAACGAGATCATGCTGGCCAGCTACGAGGCCTGGGGTGCCAGCCCCATCAGCATGTCCTGGCCGGAAGTCTTCACCGGGCTGCAGCAGGGGGTGATCGATGGCCAGGACAACCCCTACATCGTCAACAGCACCATGAAGTTTCACGAAGTTCAGGATCATCTGACCGAGCTTCACGCACAGTACTCATTGCAGCCTATCGTGATGGGGGTGCGCAGCTACGAGCGACTGTCTGACGAGGAGCGCGAGATTATCGATCGCGCCGGGCTGGAGGCGCAGCTCTACGCCCTTCAGTTCCAGCTGACCAAGGCCTCCGAGGCGCGTGCTGCCATGGAAGCGGAAGGGGTTGAGGTGGCCACCCTGGAAGACGAGGACGAGTGGATCCGCGTCGCCCAGGAAGAAGTCTGGCCGCAGTTCTACGAGGATATCGGCGGCCAGGAAGCCTTCGAGGAAATGCAGGCGGCGCTCGGTCACTGATCGTAGCCGTCTCGGGCGGCGGTCGCTGACCGCCGCCCGGGTCTCGTTGTCATTGCTGCTGCATTCCCGTCGGGAAGGAGGCCTCCATGCTGGCCAAACTCAACTATATCGAAGACTACGCCTGTCGCTTTTTGCTCGGGCTGTTCGTCATTCTGCTGTTCGTCCAGGTAGTCATGCGGGTCACCCTGGGGATCGGGATGGCCTGGATCGAAGAGCTTGCGCGCTACGCTTTCGTCTGGTTCGTCTTTCTGGGCGCGGCCCACGCCGCCCACTTGAGCGCGCATAACCGCCTGCAGACCCATATCAAGCTGATGCCGCGCAAGGTGGCCAACACCCTGCTGCTGCTGGTCGACCTGATCTGGGTCGCCTTCTGCCTGGTGCTGGCCTACAAGAGTCTGGATTTGATCGGACTGTTGCTCGAGTTTCCCTACAACTCTCCGGCCCTGGGCTGGTCGCTGGCATACGTCTACTTTGTGTTCCCCATCGCCTTTACCTTGATGGCACTTCGCGTGCTGCAGGTGCAGTACCTGAAACTGGTCAAGGGCATCGAGCCCGGCGATGTAGACGCCCAGGAGGTGTCCCGGATCACCGAGGAAGAAAGCCACTTGAACGACGGCAAGGCACCGTCCAAGGCGGAGGGCTGAGTCATGGCTGCAACCCTTTTGTTTTCCATGTTCGCCGGACTCCTGTTCTTCGGCACCCCCATCGTGGTGTCCCTCGGCGTGGCCTCCATGGCCGTCTATGTGCTCAACGGCGACGATCTCAGTTCGCTGATCGAACTGGCTTTTTCCGCCATCAATTCCTTTCCGTTGATGGCCTTGCCGTCGTTCATCCTGGCAGGCGCCTTGATGGGGGATGCCGGCATCGCCAGACGCCTGATCCTGATCGCCGAGGAGCTGGCTGGCCCCGCCGCAGGCGGGCTGGGCGCCGCGGCGGTGATGGCCTGCATGTTCTTTGGCGCGATCTCGGGCTCTGGACCTGCCACCACCGCGGCGGTGGGCATGCTGGTGATACCGGCGATGATCGAGCGCGGCTACGGCAAGAGTTATCCGGCGGCGATCACCGCCACCGCCGGTGGTCTCGGGGTGGTTATTCCACCGAGCATGCCGCTGGTGATCTATGGCGTTACGGCCAATGAATCGATCTCGGCGCTGTTCATGGCCGGCGTCATCCCCGGCATCATGCTGGGAGGCGGCTTGATGGTGGCCAATTACATCATTGCCAAGCGTAACGGCTACCAGACCGAGGGAACTTCCTACGATCGCAAGCGGGTGTTTGCGGTGCTCAAGGATGGCTTCTGGTCGCTGATGGCGCCGGTGGTCATCCTGGGCGGCATCTACTCGGGGATGTTTACCCCCACCGAGGCGGCCGTGGTGTCGATCTTCTACGCCCTGTTCGTCGGTGTCTTCATCCACAAGGAGTCGTCACTGCGCGGGCTCAACGAGGCCTTCCAGAGCACCACCTGGCTGACCGGACGGGTGTTGATCATCATGTTCACCGCTACCGCCTTCGGCCGCATCCTGGTCGAGAACCACATCCCGGCGATGATTGCCCAGGGCATCCTGGAAATCACCGATAGCCTATGGCTGGTGTGGATCCTGGTGATCGGCTTTCTGCTAATCGTCGGGATGTTCATCGAGATCCTGGCCACCATCATGATCGTTACGCCGGTGCTGTTGCCGGTGATGGTGGAACTCGGCGTCGACCCCGTGCACTTCGGTATCGTGCTGGTGGTCAGCCTCGGCATCGGCTTCTCGACGCCGCCACTGGGCGAGAACATGTTCATCAGTTCCTCCATCGCCAATGTCTCCATCGAGAAGATATCTGTCCGTGCACTGCCACTGGTGGGTTCGATGGTGATCATCGCGCTGCTGCTGGCGTTCTTCCCCCAGATCAGCCTGTGGCTGCCCAATCTGCTCGGCTTCTGACGCTGTCCCATTTATTCAAGGAACTCCCATGACACCAGCAATCGATAACCCCAGCGGGATCAGCGACCACCTGATGGTCGGTGTCCTCGGCGGCATGGGACCGGACGCCACAGTGGCCTTCATGCAGAAGGTCATCGAGGTGACGCCCGGCGAGGACGACATCGACCACGTACACCTGTTGGTCGATAACAATCCCAAGGTGCCATCGCGCATCAAGGCGCTGATCGATGGCGATGGCGAATCGCCGGCGCCTGCCATCGCCGCCATGGCCAGGCGGCTGGAGCGGGCGGGCTGTGGCTTTCTGGTGATGCCTTGCAATACTGCCCACTACTACTGGTCGGATGCCCAGCAGGCGGTGGACATTCCGGTGTGGCATATCGTCGAGCGCACCCTGGACCGGATTGCCGCTGAGATGCCCGGCGCCAGGGTGGGCATGCTGTGCTCGCCGGCACTGCGCAAGATCGGTCTCTATGAAGGCTTTGTCGAGGACAGAGGGCTAAGTCTGGTCTACCCCGAGAACGAGGGCCGAGTGCTTGACGTGATCCGTGCGGTCAAGCGTGGTGCCGGGCCCGCGCCCGACACCCATGCCGCTCTCGTTGAGGCGGCCCGCGACGTCCAGTCGCGTGGCGCCGACGTGCTGGTACTGGCCTGTACTGAGCTGTCGGTAATCCGCGATGCCCTCGATGGTCATGTGCCGATCATCGATAGCGTACAGGTGCTGGCCGAGGACGTCGTTGTCGCGGCGACAGGCGGCTGATACCTGTCATCAATTGAGACGGTGGCTAATACCGTCATCCTGTTCCTCCAAGAATTGTTTGCCTCCTGCCGAATTTGTCGGCAGGACGGGTTGGCTTACGTCCGTGTTCGGGAGTTGCATCATGACTTCGTCATCTTCATCCACTTGTGGGGTGGCTCCATGGCGGCGCTTGACGCGCCGGCTGTCGTCCCTCAGTCCTGTCGGGCGAGGGCTGCTGGTATGCGTGACCATCGCCCTGGCCACCACCTTTATCGCTGACCATTACGGTGGACCGACCCTGCTCTACGCCCTGCTATTTGGCATGTCGCTGCACTTCTTGAGCGAGGAGGGACGCTGCCTGCCGGGCATCGAGTTCGCCGCACGCACCGTACTGCGCCTGGGTGTGGCATTGTTGGGTGCGCGCATGACGCTCGAGCAGGTCGGTGATCTGGGGCTCGGCCCGGTGCTGACGGTGCTCGCCGCGGTGGGCCTGGTGATCTGCGCCGGTGGTCTGCTGGCCCGGGCGCTTGGCCTGCAGCGTGATCTCGGCCTGCTGACCGGAGGTGCGGTGGCGATCTGCGGGGCTTCGGCGGCGCTGGCGCTGTCGGCGGTGATGCCAAAAAATGAGACCAGCGAGCGCAACACCATCCTTACGGTGGTGGGTGTGACCACGCTGTCCACCATGGCCATGGTGACCTACCCCTTGTTGGTGGGGGTGCTGGACCTCGCCAATACCCAGGCCGGCATCTTTCTCGGTGGCACCATCCACGACGTGGCCCAGGTGGTGGGCGCGGGCTACATCATCTCCGACGAGACCGGGGATGTCTCGACTCTGGTCAAGCTGGTGCGGGTGGCCATGCTTGTGCCGGTGGTGATGGTGTTCAGCTGGCTCTATCGAGCCTCGCGCAAGGATCAAGGCGAGGGCAAGCGTCGGGTACCGATGCTGCCGGGCTTTCTGGTGGGGTTCGTGGCGCTGGTGCTGGTCAACAGCCTGGGGCTGATTCCCGGCAGCGTGAATGACGGATTGTCGGCCCTTTCGCGCTGGTGTCTGGTCACCGCCATCGCCGCCCTGGGCATCAAGACCTCCTTTCAGAAGCTTGCAGTGGTCGGCTGGGAGCCGGTCATCCTGATGGTGCTGGAGACCCTGCTGCTGCTGGCCATCGTGCTGGGGGTGGTGGTCTTCGGCGGACTGGGAAGTTGAGCGTCGGTGTTATGACGCAATGTCCTCCCTGACACACAACAACACAACAAAGGTCACTGAACCATGACAACTCAAGCCTCAACAGCCGCTTCTCCTCCACCCTTATCCTTCCGCGGGGGTACCCTCGGCGCTCTACTGCCATTGTTGGTACTCGTGACGGGGTTGATCTACCTGTCGGTATTCGAGCGTGCCGGGACCAAGCCGTTCTGGGCCTGCGCCTGGGTGGCCATGGGCGTCGGACTGTTTCTCTGTCGGCAGCGCTCCGCTTACTGCGACAGTCTGCTCAAGGGAATGGGCAACTCCACCGCAACGGCGATTATCGCCCTGTGGCTGCTGGCCGGTGTATTCGGCAAGTTGATGGCCGCGGGTGGCTTGATCGATGGTTTGATGTGGCTAGGCGCGTCCATTGGTGCAGAGGGGGCCACCTTTACCCTGATTGCCTTCGCCATGGCCATGGTATTTGCTCTCGGTACGGGGACGAGTACCGGCACCGTCATTGGTCTGTCACCGGTGCTGTACCCGGCGGGGGTGATGTTGGGGGCCGACCCGTCCATGCTGGCGGTGGCGATCCTGTCCGGTGCTGCCTTTGGTGACAACCTGTCGCCGGTGTCGGATACCACCATCGTCTCTTCCTACACCCAGGGTGCCGAGATCGCCGATGTGATCCGTACCCGGCTGCCATTGGCGCTGTCGGCAGCAGGGATATCCATGGTGATCTTCATGCTGTTCGGCGCCAGTGGTGAGGCGTCTTCCGCAACGGCCGAGGTGCCGACCGGCCATGCCTCGGGACTGGTCATGCTGATTCCGCTGGCGGCGGTGGTGGTGTTCGCGATGAAGCGCCGCCATATTGTCGAGGCGATGTTTATCGGCAACCTGGTGGCCATGGCGTGCGCCCTGGGTATCGGTGCCATCGGCCTTGGTGACCTGTTCTCGTTGCCCCAGGCGCGGGGCGAGAGCACCGGGCTGATCGAGAATGGCATTGCGTCGGTGACAGGCGCCGTTCTGTTTGCGTTGATGGTGCTCGCGCTGACGCAGGTGATCCTGGATACCGGTCTGATGGAGCGCCTGCTGGATAGCACCAAGAAGAAGCTGGTCAAGGACCGTGCCAGTGCCGAGACCAGCATCGTGGCGGTGACCATCGCGGCGTCTACACCGCTGTCGGCCAATGCTCCGGCGCTTCTGTTGGTGGGGCCGGGGCTGGTCAAGAGTCTGGCCCAGCAGTTTGGTATCTCCCCCGCCCGCGCCGCCAACCTGATGGACTGTGCGGTATGTACGGTGTTCTTCCTGCTGCCCTGGCACATCGTGGTAGCGGTGTGGCAGGAGGTCATTGCCGCGACTGCCGTTCAGAATGGTGTGGCAGCGCCGTCGGCGTTTGCCTCCTTCTTCACGCCCTACCCCTGGGCCATGCTGGTGGTGCTGGCGCTATCGATCTGGCTGAGGAAGCGCCGGGCAGGGGCGGATCTCGCCGCCACCGCCTGACTCAGGACGCTGCTGCAGCGATGAAACCAAAAAGGCCCCGACGTTATCGTCGGGGCCTTATCGCTATGGGTGCTGGCGTGTCATCGCTCGCATCATTTATCCAGCGCTTTCTGCGTTAGCAGAGTCGACGGGCGGTGAAGCCAACCATGCTCAAAGCAGCACCCCGAGAGGAACGAGAAAAGGCAGAAGGATAAGGCCGAGCAAGCACCAGAACAGCGTCATGCCGGAGGATGTCGGTGGTTCAGGCGCTGGACCATACCGGTTCTCACCACTGGAGCCCTTGACGCAGTAGAGCATGATGAAGATTGCAAGATTGACCAATGGAACCAGAGCGAGAAGTAGCAGCCAACCCGATCGATTCTGGTCATTAATGCGGCGTTTGGCTTGAAGAGTCCAACAGACGGTGAGAGGTATAGAGAGCACGATCGTTAACAATAGTACTGTACCTAGTATTGCTTCTGCTGCTGCTGATTGTGTAGTCACCGCGTAAGCCACAGCGCCTATGTAGGGCCCGTTGACCATCAGAGAGGACAATGTGGTGCGGTTAAAATAGGTGACCCGACCGATACGGCCACGTGTGGACCACCATCCCGTCTTTTTCTCGGAGCCGTGCTGGGTCATAGCTGAGCCATGCTCCGAGTCGGTATTGGAGACTGGTGGGTGGGATGTTTCAGACGTTGCCTGTGGCGAGGTTGCCTTCTCTTGGTCTGTAGACATGTGGTCAACTTCCTTGAAGTCGGGTGGATATAACATACGACTCGCCGCGGAGATGTCGGGTGTTGGCATCACTGGTAATACGGTGGGGCGAAAGTGCAGGGGGGCAGAAAAGTTGCCCCGAGTTATTTGTCAAAAGGTCACCAGTCATCCGGGACTGGTAAGGTAAATAACGTTATATGATGTGTTGGCAGTAATTGTTTGCTACTGAAGGGTGTAGCCTTGGCGTCAACACAACGTGGTAATGATTTAAACAATGGGTAATGTGTAACGAAAGAGGCGTTCTCTTACGAACTAAGCCTTTTGGAAAACTACCCGGGTTGGCATATTTGCCCGTCATTCAGGCTTGCTCGTCGCCGAGGCACGATCACCGACGAGGGAGTCAAACGCCAACGCCGCGGTGTAAGCCGTGCGAGCCCCCCTGCTGGCAGGCGCCAGCAGGGGGGCTGAGGGTGGGGATCTATGGGTGAGGGGATCTACAGATGAGGGATCAGCCGGCGGGACCAATCAGATGCTTGACCTCGAGGTAGCCGGACATGCCCCAGGGTCCTAGTTCACGGCCAATGCCGCTGGCGCCAAAACCACCCCAGCTGGCTTCGGGCATGACCAGCTGCTCCGAGTTGTACCAGATACTGCCGGCACGCAGCGCGCGTCCAACCCGCTTGGCGCGGTCGACATCTGCAGAGATCACGGTGGCGGCAAGTCCGAAGGCGCTGTCGTTGGCAAGCGCGATCGCCTCGGCTTCGCTGTCCACGCTGCGCGCGCACAGCACTGGGCCGAAGATCTCTTCACGCCACAGGCGGCTGTCGGTCGGCACGTCCCGGTACAGGGTCGGGGCGATGAACTCGCCCTGAGCGGGCAGGTCGCGGTGACGGCCATCGCGCACGACGGTGAGGCCTTCCTCGCGGGCCATCTCAAGATAGCGCTCCACGGCTTCACGCTGTCGGGCACTGGTCATCGGTCCCATGTCGGTGCCTTCGACGAGTGGGTCGCCGAGGGTCAGGGCATCGATCCGACTTGCCAGTGCCTGATAGAGGGGCTCTGCCAGAGACCGATGCACGATCAGGCGTGATGTGGCGGAGCAGATCTGCCCCGAGTTGAAGTAGATCCCGGCCATGACCCAGTCGGCGGCGGCATCCACATCGGCGTCATCCAGTACCAGAATCGGCGATTTGCCGCCCAGCTCCAGAGAAACGCCTCGCACGCCATGGGCCGCGGCCTGCATCACCTTTTCGCCGACCACGTTGCTGCCGGTGAAGGACAGCTTGTCGACTCCCTGGTGGGCCGACAGGGGGGCACCAATGCCCTCGCCATCACCCAGCAACAGGTTGAGTACCCCGGCGGGAAGCTTGATGTCGGCGGCGATCTCAGCGATGGCCACTTCGGGCAGCGGGGTGACTTCGGAAGGCTTGAACACGATGGTGCAGCCCGCCGCCAAGGCGGGAGCGATCTTCCAGGCGCTGGTGACCAGCGGGAAATTCCAGGGCGTGATCAGACCCACGACGCCGGCCGGGTCCTCGTAGAGACGCGCGTCGACACCTTCCATGGCATGGTCGACGAGGCGGCCCTGGCGGTCTTCCAGAGCGCGTGCCTGGGTGGCGTAGTAGCGATAGCAGGCGATGGCATCGTCGAGGTCGATGGCCGCCTCGGCCAGGGCCTTGCCATTATTGGTCGAAGATATGCGCATCAGCGCTTCCCGGCGGGACGTCAGGGCCGCGGCAATGGCCTCCAGGTAGTCCGCCCGTCGATGCCCCCCCAGCTCTTGCCAGGCCGGAAGTGCCGCCCTGGCGCTGGCAACGGCGGCGTCGACGTCGGCGGCATCTCCCGCGGTGATTTCGGCAATCTGGGTCTGGCGGTAAGGATCTGTCACGGCCAGGCGGCGACGACTATGGCTGTCGACCCAGGTGTTGTTGATGAACTGTTGTGTCAGTTGTTGCACGAAAGGGCTCCACAAACTCAGGAATGGCGACGCAGCCAGTCGTCGATCAGCGCGTGACAGCGTTCGCCGGAAAAACTGGGAAAATGACCACCATGAACCGTGCGGATGGGCAGACGGCGCAGGCGCTCCAGGCTCCTGGCGTAGTCATCCAGGTCGCTGTGATAAGCGTCTTCGATCAGCTCGCCATCATAGAGGATATCGCCACTGATCAGGGTTCCCGTGGACGCCTCCCACAGGGCAATGCCCCCCGGTGAGTGACCGGGAGTATGCACCACCTCGAGTTGACGGTTGCCCAGGTCGAGGATGTCGCCGTCCTCCAGCACCTCGATACGCGGTGGCGTTGGAATGCGATAGCCACTGTGGGCGTAGGGCGCCGGCGGTAGCTCATCGAACATGGCGTCGTCGAGGAAGGCATCGGCCAGGGTGCGGCGGTTGTCGGGACTCGTCAGGATATCGGCTTCGGCGCGATGCACGTGGCAGCAGTCGAACTCATGGGCGGCACCGATATGGTCGAAGTGGGTGTGGCTCGCCACCGCCACAATCTCGCGTTCGGCCAGCAATGCCACCCTATCGCGAAGCGGCACGGCACCAAGGCCGAAGTCCACCACCAGGTCACGCTCGCGACCTCGCAGGTGCCAGATATTGCAACGGTAGAACGGTTTGATCGCGGGCTCATCGATCAGGGTGATGTCGTCACCCATGCGCTGAGTACGATACCAGCGGTCGGCGCTTCCCCGGGGCAGGGTAAAGCCCGTCATTGGCAGTGTCCCTTCAGCGGGCGAAGATCCTTGAGGTAGTCCTGGTGAACACGACTCTCATGGATACGTTCGAGATCCAGGTCGACGACCAGCACGGCGGCATCATTGCCGAGCCGGCCCAGCACCTCGCCGTCCGGTCCCGCCACCAGGCTGTTACCACAGTAATGCAGGGTGTCCTCGACGCCTGAGCGATTGATACAGGCGACAAAGCGCTGGTTATCCATCGCTCTGGCCCTGATCTGCAGCTGCTGGCGATCTGCATTGGGGACCATGTTGGCGGTCGGTGACAGAATGACCTCTGCTCCGGCCTGGGCCAGGGCCCTCGCCATTTCCGGAAACTCATTGTCGTAGCAGATCATCAGCCCCAGCTTGCCGAGGCGAGTGTCCACGACGCAGAGCTCGTCACCCGGAGCAAAGTACCGGTGCTCGCGGTCCCACAGCTGGCGCTTGTGGTAGCAGGCAAGCTGGTGGCCTTCGTCATCGAGCAGTACCGCTGAATTGGTGAGGCGGCCGTCGGCCTGGCGCAATGCCAGGCCAAACAGCACATGCAGATGATACTGACGTGCCAGCGACGCCACGCGATCGACCAGCGCTCCCTCGTCGGCCAGCTCATCGAGGCGGTCAAATACGTTGTAGCCGGTGAGTGCCAGTTCCGGTAATGCCAGGAGGTCGGCGCCGGCGGCTTCGGCTTGTCTGCACAGGCCCTCCAGGGTACTCAGGTTGGCTGCGATATCGCCGGTAACAGGATCCGTCTGGGCCAGCATCAGGCGCATGGGTCAGTCTCCTTGCAGAACGAAACGTCGGCGGGTGAACAGCACGCATCCCAGCCAGTAAAGGCCACCGGTGATCACGAACACCGGCAGCGAGGCACCGATCGACAGCGGGGCGACCAGGGTCCAGTAGGCCGCCAGCAGGGCACCCGCCAGGTAGGCGCAGATGGCGATGGTCGCCGTTGGCCGACCGAGCTGGCGCGGCGAGCGCAGCAGCTCGGCAGTGTAGCCTTCACGGCCGACCAGGTAGTAGTCGACGATCATTACCGAGAAGGCGGGAATGAACAAGGCGCCGATCAGCAGCAGGAAGTTCTGGAACTGATCGAGGATGCCGGGAATCAAGGCGCCGAACACGGTGACCACGCCGATGACCAGCGCCGGCTTCCAGAATGCCATGCCGGGAGAGACGTTCATGCAGGACAGGGTGGCGCTGTAGACCGCCATGACGTTGGTGGTCATCACCGAGAAGAAGATCACCAGCGCGGCAGGCAGACCAAAGCCGAAGCCGGACAGCAGGCGAGTGGGGTCATAGGTCTGCTCCATGCCGCCGAGCACGGACAGGCCTGACACGGCAGCGCCCAGGCCCATGGCAATCATCGACGCGCAGACATAGCCACCATAGGTGCCAAGTACGGCGATCCGCCCGCTCTTGCAGTTGCGGTTGTAGTCGGCAGAGGTCGAAATCCAGGAGAACGCCGTCGCCACCACGATATCGAAGGCAATGCCGAGGGTAATACCGTTGCGGGATTCGACGGGCATCTCGAACAGTGCGCCGACGTCATAGTGCCGGTTGAGCTGATACACCACGCCGGCGGCCAGTACCATCATGGCCAGCGCTGCCCAGCGCTCGATACGCTCGATACCCAGGTGGCCGCGCAACACGATCAACACCACGATGGTCTCGCACAGTACGGTCATCAACGGCAGGTTGGAGTAGCCGGTGGTGGTCTCGATGGCGTAGTTCAGGCTCATGCCGGCCAGCAACGCCTGGATCCAGCTCCAGGCGATCAGTACCGCCATGTTCACCAGGCTGATGATCTTTGAGCCGGTAGGCCCGTAGGCGCGACGGCTCAGAGCCATGGAAGGAAGCCCTGTCCGTTGGCCCATCAGGCCCACCAGCAGCAGCGGTATGGCCCCGATCAGCGAGCCGATCAAGACCCAGGTCATGGCCACCGGAAAACGCAGGTCGGGGACCAGCAGCATGCCGGTGAGGATCGTGGTCACCACCACGTTGGCACCGAGCCACAGGGCGAAGGTGGCCGTGGCCCCCATGCTCTTGTGCTGGTGTTCGTCCAGGGTGTCGTGGCCAATCAGCCGCTTCAGCGCATTCATCGAAGAGTCCTTTATGGTTGTGATTATGGTGGTGACTACCTTGGCAGCCACCGGGTAGTGCGACCCGTGCAAGGGCTGGTCGGTGGCAGACGACGGGTGATTGCCCAGTTGCCCGAACAGCGTCTAGGGGGTGGCCCGCCAGGGGGGCAGGCAGGGAGCCAATAGCCCCCGTCGACCCAGACGTGTCGACGGGGGCGCGGGACATCAGTGTTCGCCCAATGCATCGTTCCAGGCTGCTGCATCGATCTCGATCAACATCGGCCCATCCTTGGGACGATGCTCAAGAGCGCGCGCCAGCCCCGCGGGGTTCCCGACTCGGGTGGCGGCGCAGCCGAAGCCAGCGGCCAGGGTCTGGAAGTCCGGTGCCTGGATATCGACGCCCAGGCGGGTGACGCCAGCGTTATCCATGAAACGGCGGATTTCTTCGTAGCCCTGGTTATGCCACAGCAGCACGATCACCGGCAGGCGCTCTTCGACGGCACAGGCAAGCTCGGACAGGGTGAACATGATGCCGCCGTCGCCGACGAGCGCCACCACGGGCAGCGACGGCTGGCCGAGGCAAGCGCCCATGGCGGCGGGCAGGCCATAGCCGAGGGTGCCGTAGCCGGTGGAGGCATTGAAGAAGCGGCGCGGCGCATCCTGGCTGACCAGATGGTTGGCCGCATAGGTGGTGGCGCAGGAGTCCCCGACCAGAATGGCGCCAGGAAGGTTGTCACCCAGGGTGTCGAACAGCGGCACGTAGGCGCGGAAGGCCGGATCCGAGGCGAGGGACAGCGCTTCCAGGGCGGCACGGGTACGCGTGTGGCCGTCGCGTTTGAGCGAGCGGCTGGCAAAGCGGCGCGCCAGTGCTTTCAGACTCTCGCTGGCATCGGCGACGATGGCCAGGTCAGCATGCTGATTGCGGGCGAGCTGTTGCGGGTCGAGATCGATGCGGATCAGGCGGCCACCCAGCTCGAAGCCATCATCGAACACCACATCGTAGTCCGTCTCACCCAGCTCTGTGCCAATCGCCAGCACCACATCGGCGTCTCTTGCCAGTTGCCGCACGGCGGGCAACGAGGCATTGGCGCCGAGGTCGAGGGGATGGTCACGACCGAGCAGGCCCTTGGCATTGATGGTAGTGACGGTGGGGGCATCCAGCGCGTCGACCAGCTGACGGGCCGCCTCGGGGGCATCGACACAGCCTCCACCGAGCAGGACCAGCGGCTGGCGTGCCTCGCTTAACCAGGCTTCGGCCTGGTCCAGCGCATCGCTGGCCGGGGCTGCCTTGCTGATGATCGTGCGAGTGGTGCTGCCAGGGGCAGTGACCGGCGCATTGAACAGGTCGATGGGAATTTCGATATGGACGGGGCCCGGGCGAGCACCGTCGAACACCGCAAAGGCGCGCGCCAGGGTTTCCTCAAGGCTGTCGGGATCGAGCACCGTGTGGCTGAAGCGCGAGACGCCAGCGATCAGTTCGCGCTGGCCAGGCAGCTCATGCAGGCGCCCCTGGCCGCGGCCCAGGGTGTCACGGCGATTGACGCTGGAAATCACCAGCATCGGCACCGAGTCTGCCAGCGCCTGTCCCATGGCGGTTGCGATGTTGGTCATGCCGGGACCGGTGATGATGAAGCACACGCCGGGCTTGCCGGTGGAGCGTGCGTAACCATCCGCCATAAAGCCGGCACCCTGCTCGTGGCGCGGCGTGACGTGGCGAACGCCGCTGTCGTTGCCGCCTTCCAGACCGCGATAGAGTTCGATGGTGTGGACGCCGGGGATACCGAAGACGGTGTCCACGTCGTAGGTATCGCGCAGCAGGCGAATCAGCAGTTCAGCGCAGGTCATACGGTGCTTCCTTGGGACATGGGGGGAGTGAGGGCGGGGTCCGGGGCCAGCGAGTAGGGCACCCGGGCAAAGATCCGCCGAACCATGGGCTCGAAGTGCGATAGCGGCAGCGTGTCATAGTCCGGGTCGAACGAAGGACAATCCCAGTCCCGGCAGAACGCCTCGCAGTCGGCGAACCAGGGGTGACCGCGGAAGCGCTCCCTGGCGTCCTTGTCGCCACCGACCTTGTCCCAGTAGTAGTGGCCCTGGAAGACATCGTGGTGCTGGATGATCCAGTGGGTCTTCTCGCTGACGAAAGGGCGCAGGATCGAGGCCGCATAGGCGGCGTGGTCGAACAGCGCCAGTTCGTCGCCGATATCATGCAGCAGGGCAGCGACAATCATTTCTTCATCGGCACCGGCTCGCTCAGCGCGGGTTGCGCTCTGCAGACAGTGATCGAGCCGGCTGATCTGGTAGGGCTGGTGACCCTCGCCCAGGCGGGCAAGGGTCGTCAGGATGGTGTCGGGAAGCCCCGCCAGGTAGTCAGCGTCGTGGGCGGCGATCAGCGCCCAGTCCTCAGCAGTGCTTTCATCGATGCGGGTGAAGGCCGCCTTGCCGGCGGCCTGTGAGTCGTTGGAAGTCATCTCGGGTTTTCTCCCCTGTCAGCCCACCAGCCAGTGGGCCATGACGACGATGATCGGCAGCGTGATGGCGGTGCGCAGCAGGAAGATCACGACCAGCTCCCACAGCTTGAGGGGGATCTTGGATTTGAGCAGCAGCGCGCCGATTTCCGACATGTAGATCAACTGGGTCAGCGACAGACAGGCGATGACAAAACGCGTCAGCTCGCTTTCGATATCGCTGGCCAGTACCGCCGGCAGGAACATGTCGGCGAAGCCGACCAGGGTGGCGGGAGCCGCAGCCTCGGCTTCCGGCAGACCCATCCACTCCAGCACCGGCACCATCGGCATGGACAGCCAGGTAAACAGCGGCGTGAATTCCGCCAGCACCAGCGCGACGGTGCCGATGGCGATGACCAGCGGCAGCAGACCGAAGAAGATATCGGCCACGTTGAACAGTGCCAGGCGGGCAAGCTTGGCCGGTCCCGGAGCGGTTTCGGCGCGGGCGACGGCAATGCCCAGGCTGTAGCGCAAGAGGCTCTGGTTACTGGTGTTCTCTTCCTGAATCTGGCAGCCCACGGGCTCGTAGTAGGTATTCGCCTTGCGCGACAGCGGCGGCAGGCGAGGGATGATGACTGCGGCCACCAGACCTGCCACGACCACGGTCAGGTAGAAGGGAATGAACAGGTGATTGATGCCGATGAAGCTGGTCACCAGCAGCGCAAAGGCGATGGAGACGATGGAGAAGTTGGTGGCGATGGCAGAGGCTTCGCGAGCGTTGTAGTAGCCCTGCTCATACTGCTGAGTGGTGATCAGCACGCCTACGGTGCCGGAGCCCATCCAGGACGCCGTGGCATCGATGGCGCTGCGGCCGGGCAGGCCAAAGATCTTGCGGAACGGGGTGCGCACCATGGAGCCAATGAACTCCATGAAACCGAAGTCGACCAGGAAAGGCAGCAGAATGGCGGCGAAGAAGAAGAAGGTCAGCAGCACCGGCGCAAGGTCGTTGAGCATCACTCCGCCAGTGAAGGAGGCGGTGATCATCTCGGGCCCGACCTGGAAGTAGGTCATCAAGGCAAAAAGGGCGCCCAGCGCGCGCATGACGACCCACAGCGGCGCGATGTCGAACAGCTCTTTCAGGGCACCTTGGCTAGCCCAGCCGGGCTTGGTCAGCTTGACCAGCAGCGTCAGCACCAGCGATAGCGTGAGTACCACCGTGGCAATGGCCGGCAGCGCATCGCCAAGCGTGGCCTTGAGCCAGTCGGCGGCCAAGCCCATGCCGATATTGATGGTGTCGCCTACGGAGAAAGGTACCAGGAACAGCAGGATGCCGATCACAGACGGGATCAGGAACTTGAGCAGACCGTGGGTGCTTAGCTTGCCCCCTTCGGTGGTGATCTTGTCGGCAGAGTGCAGATGGGAAGACATGGGAGGGTCACTCTTTGATGTTGTAGTGTTCGGCGCTCCTTAAGGAGCGCCTCATAGGGACGAACCAGGGCCTCTCCCTGGCCCTGTCAACGGTCAGTCACGGCGCTTGACGCCGGGCAGCACGCACAGCATTTCATACAGCAGGGTGGCCCCCATCAGCGCAGTGTTGCCGCTGGGGTCGTAGGGCGGGGAGACCTCCACCAGATCACCACCCACAATGTTGAGTCCCTTGGCGCCGCGCACGATTTCCAGGCCCTGGGCCGAGGTCAGACCGCCCATTTCGACGGTGCCGGTGCCCGGTGCGACGGAGGGGTCAAGGCCGTCGATGTCGAACGAGATGTAGACCGGGCCATCGCCCATCTGCTCGCGAACCTCAGCCATCAGGGGCTCCAGCGACTTGTGCCAGCACTGCTCGGCCTGCACCACGCGGAAGCCTTGCTGGCGGCACCAGTCGAAGTCTTCAGCGGCATAGCCGGTGCCACGCAGGCCGATCTGCACCACACGGTTGGCGTCCAGCAGGCCTTCTTCCTGAGCCCGGCGGAACGGACAGCCGTGAGCGACTTCTTCACCGAACATGTGCTCGTTGACGTCAGCGTGGGCATCGATGTGGATCAGGCCAACGGGGCCGTGCTTCTTGGCGATGGCGCGCAGGATCGGCCAGGTCAGCGTGTGATCGCCGCCCAGGGTGAGCGGCACACAGTCATGGGCCAGTACCTGGTCATAGAAACCGGAGATGATGTCCAGGTTCTTCGGCAGGTTGAAGGTGTTGATCGGCACGTCGCCGATATCTGCCACCTGCAGGCTGTCGAAGGGCGCGGCCCCCGTTGCCATGTTGTAGGGACGCAGCATGCGCGACTCGTCGCGAATCTGGCGCGGCCCCAGGCGAGTGCCGGGACGGTTGGACGTACCGATGTCCATGGGAATGCCGATGAAGGCGGCATCGAGCCCCTGGGCGCTATCCTGAGTAGGCAGGCGCATCATGGTGGCTGGACCGCCGAAGCGAGGCATTTCGTTGCCGCCGAGGGGTTGGTTGAAGTCGCTCACTGGAACTCCTGACATCGCTGATGAGGTCACCTTGGCCAGACGACTGGCCAGGCATGCATAGGTTTGTTTAAGCAGGAGGTGTGCCAGTTCTGCGATTGTTATACTAAAGGCGCAAAAAATGTGCACGAAGTTGCCGTACACGGAGCGATATCCGGGGCTCGTTGATTCACTATTGAATCAATGGCGGGGCTGGCCGTGATACACTTTTGCATCAATGATGCGTTTATGGATCGCCGATGACTGACGATGCGCTGATACTTAAGACGATTATCGACACGGCGCACGATCACTTCTTTATCGTCGCGCCCGATGGCCATATACGGGACGTCAGTCCCGGAGCGGCGGCGGTCTACGGCATGTCCTGTGAAGAGCTCTGTGCCACCAGCGTGCAGCGGCTCGAAGCGGAGGGCGTGTTGACGCCGTCGGTCAGTCTTGAAGTCATTCGCACGGGCAAACCCACCCAACTGGTGCAGCACACAGGCACCGGGCGGCGGGTGATTGCCCAGGCACATCCGGTGTTTCAAGGCGAGCGCCTTATCGCCGTGGTGAGTCGCTCCATGGACTTGACCGACCTGCAGCTGTTGCAGCAGGAGTACGCGCTGCTGCAGCGACGCTTCAGCGAGCACTTGAGACGCGGTCACGCGATCGAGTCGGAGAGTGGCCTCCAGAGTGGCTTGCAGGAACAGGAGCTGGGGCATCTCGAGGTCAAGAGTCAGCTCATGGGCGAGGTGGCGCTCTTGCTCAAGCGTGTGGCCCCTACCGACGCTACCGTGCTGATGTTGGGAGAGTCAGGGGTCGGCAAGACGGCGTTCGCTCGCCAGCTTCATCGCTGGAGTTCACGCAGGGAAGGGCCGTTCATCGACGTCAACTGCGCCGCCATCCCGGAAAGCCTGTTCGAGTCCGAGATGTTTGGCTACTGCCAGGGCGCCTTTTCCGGAGCGGCCCCCGGTGGCCGCAAGGGGCTGATCGAGCAGGCTGAGGGCGGCACGCTGTTTCTCGACGAGATTGGTGAGCTGCCGCTGTCGGTGCAGACCAAGCTGCTCAAGACCATCCAGGACGGCAGCATCACGCGACTAGGGGACCGAGCGCCCCGGCGCGTCGATTTTCGTCTGGTCGTCGCCACCAATCAGGATCTCTCGGCGCGGGTCGAGGAGGGACTGTTTCGACTGGATCTCTACTATCGGCTGAATGTCATTCCCGTCACCCTGCCGCCCCTGCGCGAGCGGCGAGAGGACATTCCGGGCCTTGTCGAACGTCAGCTTGCGCGGCTCAACCGGCGCTACGGGCGAGACAAGATGCTGGCACGGGACGTCTGGCAGGCCCTGATGGGGTGGGAGTGGCCCGGCAATGTGCGCGAACTGGAGAACGTCATGGAGCGGGCTTGGCTCGCCAGTGACGATGTGATTCAGGCACGCGAAGTGCTGCCCGGCACGCAGGTGCCCGCGGCGGCCGCGCCGGAAGCATCGGGCCAGGTGACGTCCCCGACATTCTCCCCCTCCGCGGTTGCTGCTGGCGCGGCCACGGAGGAGATCGGGCGTGCCTCCGACGACAGCAGGAGCGTGACGGGCTCGAGGAATACGGCGGAGGACATCTGGGCGTCGCCAGGCAGGGGCGACGGGGAGGGTCTGAAAGAGACGCTTGCCCGGGTCGAGCGAGAGATTCTGGCGGACTGCTGCCGAACGCTGTCCAGCACTTACGCCATTGCCGAGCGCCTGGGGATCAGCCAGCCGAGCGTGGTGCGCAAGCTCCGGCAGCATGGGCTCAGAATCGGCTGAGCGGTGCGTGGTCGGCGATGGTACCGCCGTCAGAACAGGAAAAAGCAGCTGACCCAGATGCCTACGGTAAGCAGCGACTTGACGGCCATCACCCCTTGATGCCCCCGCTCGCGCTCACCATGCTCATTGATGGTCGTTTCGCCGGGCTGCATGACCAGGACCACCGTCAGCAGGAGATTGGCTCCGGGAAACAGCAGCATGACGCTGCAGTGGCCGCGTTGGCCCACATCATGCAGGCGGCGAACGCCGTGCAGCACCAGGGGATATACGCTGACCAGTAGCCAGCCTGCCCCCACCAGCAGTCCCTCCGGAGAGACGCTGTCGTTGAGGTCGGGCGCGGTGATGATCAAGGCCCATAGACCTGCGTAGTAACAAGAGAGGGCCAGGATGGCGTTGAGGCAGAAGTCAGCCCGACTTTCGCGTCCGCTGATGCTGTCGAACCAGTAGCCGGGCAGGCCCGGACGTGGGTCCAAGGGGTGGCGGGGCACGTTGGCACAAGACGCCACATCATCTTGAAGAGTGGAAGCAGTAGGTCGTTGCATCGGCGGATCGTCCTGAGGTTCCTGTACGAATGTCCTGGGCGAGTTTCCTGTCTGTAGTGCCTGTGCGCCGACAATGCGCAAGGGCGAAACGAACGTATGAGACTTGCTGCCATGTGCTGATGTGAATCCTACCGAGTTTCGCACTGTGACCAGATAGTCGATGGCGCAAGTTCTAGTACGATCCGCGTAAATCGTGCTGGTTCATAAGAATGATTTGGATCACCCCTGCGTAATTGTTAGGTGCTTGACGGAGAGTTGTGCAAGGGTGTCAGGCGCGTTCCGCGCTTTTTCGTTGTGTATTTGCTAGTTAGAGCATTTTTTGTAGGCGTTGTGCGCCTCAATCAGAGCAGTTTGGCAAATACTGTGCTGCGACCTTACGCCACCCCTAGAATGATGGTCTGAGGCTTGGACGTCCGTTCCCTGCACCTCGCCTTCACATCGCACCCGGGCGATGATCTTGACCCTCTATTTATCATGATAAATACTGTGGGGCATTGCCAGGCCGCAGCCCCGCGGCCTGTCTGCTTTCGCTCCTGGTCTGCAGCCTCCACTGCGGCCGCCACCCCTTCTGTCCCACATAACAAGGACAACCTGATGAGTGTTCGTGATCAAGCGCTTGCCGAGCGCAAGAAATGGTACAGAACAGTGCCTGACCCGATGGTGCTGATCTTCTTGATTCTGCTGGCGACCTTCGCGCTGACCTATATCATTCCCGCCGGTGAGTTCGAGCGAGTGATGCAGGATGGGCGTACCCGGGTCGTGCCCGACTCATTTCACTACCTCACTGACGTGGCCGCGATTTCGCCATTCGATATCTTTGTCGCGATTCCCAAAGGCCTTAACGCGGCCTCGCTATATCTGTTCATCGTCTTTATCGCGGGAGGGCTGTTTCATATCCTCCAGCGCACTGGCGCGCTCGAGAACGCTATCGGTGTAGCGGTCAATCGCGTCGGTATCGAGCGTCGCAATGTCATTATTACCGCCGGGACCTTTATCTATGGCTTCTTTGGGGTGGCCGTCGGCTTTGAAAACAACATTGCGCTGGTGCCCATCGCGGTGCTCATCGCCAGCGCCGTGGGCTGTTCCAGCCTGGTAGGCACCACCATGGCGGTGGGCGGCATCGGGGTCGGCTTTGCCCTGTCTCCGATCAATCCCTACACCGTCGGTGTCGCCCAGGGCATCGCCGAGCTGCCGACCTTCTCAGGTGCCTGGCTGCGGGCCTTGCTGGTGGTCACGTCACTGGCCCTGTTGTCCTGGTACATCTGCCGCTTTGTGACGCGGATGGACTTTCGTGAACCCAACGATGCCAAGGCCATGAGCAAGTCCCTGGATGAGTATCGCCTGAGTGGTCGCGACAAGTGGACGCTGGTGGTGTTTGTCGGCGGCCTGGCGGCCATGCTGGTCGGTGTATTCACCCAGGGCTGGTACATCAACGAGATCGCCGGCATGTTCCTGCTGATTGCGATTGTGATCGGTATCGTCAATGGGCTGTCGGCCAATGAGATCGTCAAGCAGATGATGGAGGGTGCGTCGGGAGTCACCGCAGGAGCCCTGGTCATCGGCCTGGCAGCATCCATTCAGGTGATCCTCAAGGATGCCCAGATCATTGACACAATCGTCTATGGTCTCAGCGGACTGATCCAGAATATTCCCGCTGCGCTCTCGGCGATCATGGCCAGCGTGGTGCAGGGGGCAATCAATCTGTTCGTGCCTTCTGGCTCGGGTCAGGCCTTGGTCACCATGCCGATTCTGATCCCGGTGGCAGACCTGGTCGGCATGAGTCGTCAGTTGATGATTACCGCCTTCCAGGTCGGTGATGGTCTGACGAACCTGATCGTCCCGACGTCCGGTGGAACCCTGGCGATGCTGGCCCTGGGCCGCGTTTCCTACGAGCAGTGGCTGAAGGCGATTCTTCCGTTCATGGCGCTGGTCTACGTGCTGTCCTGGGGCGGTCTGGTGCTTGGCCACATGGTTGGCTACTGAGCCATCCCATGACGCTATCTCTACTGCACGTCAACCCAGACACTGGCACGGTGGCGGCCCTGACCGCCACCGGAGGCGTGGCGGTAGGGGGCTACGTCCATCATGCCTGGCGGGGTATCGGCGCCTGCGCGACGCAAGGTCGTGTGACCCATCCCTGGTATCCGGAGGGTATTCGCCAGGCGCTCGCCGATGATGTTCGCGCTCAGCAAGCCCTCGACGATCAAGTCGTTCAGGATCCGCAAGCGACCTTGCGTCAGTGTCTGGTGATGGATCGCTACGGAACGTCGGCGCTTCACAACGGTGCCGACAACGGAGCCGTGGTCGCATCGTGCCACTACCCTGGCGTAGCCGCGGCAGGCAACCTGCTGGCGGATCGGCGTGTCGTCAATGCGCTGTGCGACACCTTGCTGTCGTCCAGCTGCCGCAACGCCGGGGCGGTGATTGCCGCTGGCACGATGCCGGTGTATCGCGCGGACTACGAGCGTTGCCTGCCCGAAAGCCTGGTGGATGCGCTGGAAGCGGCCTTGGGGTGTGGCGGTGATGTCCGCGGCACGCGCTCGGCGGCACTGCGCGTCGAATCCTTTCACCAGGCCCCTATCGACCTGCGCATCGACTGGTGCGAAGGGGACCTGGTCGGTGAGCTGCGCGGCCTGATACGTCGTGTACGTGAGTCGACGTTTGCCGACTTTCTGGCGGCGATGCCCCGGCGCTGATGCCTCAGCCTGGCTTCCTCTTTCTTCTTATCTGCAAGTGACTACCCACAAGACGCCTCACAGGAGATGTCATGCACCCCGATTGTGAACCGTTGGCCCTTGGCCAGCAGCTATTGGAGCGACTGGATGCCGCGGCGGAATGCTCCGAGCCTGGCCCTGGAGTGACGCGCCTATTCTGTTCCAACGAGCATCGTCAGGTGCTCGAGATCATCGCCGAGTGGATGCGTCGCGCCGGTCTGACGCCTCAGCTTGACGCCTCAGGCAACCTGGTCGGCCGTTGCGACAAGGCCAGGGCCGGAGCGCGAACCCTGATCATGGGGTCGCATCAGGACACGGTGGTAGAGGGCGGCAAGTACGATGGAATGCTGGGCGTCGCGCTGCCGCTGCTGGCGCTGGAAACTCTGAAGCAGCAAGGGGTCGAGCTGGAGTACGGGGTCGAGGTGGTGGCCTTCGGCGATGAGGAGGGGACGCGCTTTCAATCGACGTTGATTGGTAGTCGCGCCCTGGCCGGCCGCTTTGACCCGACCAGCCTTGAGGCGCGCGACGCCAATGGGGTGAGTCTTGGCGAGGCGCTGAAGGCGTTTGGCGGAGATCCGGAACAGATAGCGTCTCTGGCCAGGGACCCGGAGACGGTGCTCGGTTTCGTCGAAGTGCATATTGAGCAAGGTCCGGTGCTGGAGCAGAGAGACCACGCGCTTGGCATAGTGACTGCCTTGACCGGGATCGAGCGACATCGGGTCACGGTGGGAGGCAAGGCCGGACATGCCGGAACGACGCCGATGCCAGGACGGCGTGATGCGCTGGTGGGTGCGGCCGAGATGATCGCGGAGGTTGATCGTATCCTCAACGCCACCGAGGACTTTGTCGGCGTGGTGGGCAAGCTTGAGGTGCGCCCCAATGCGGTCAACGTCATTCCGGCAGAGGTGACCTTCACCCTGGAGCTACGCTCGCCCCGGCTGGAGGTTCGAGAGCAGGGGCGTGAGGCCATTCTGGCGGCCTGCCGGCGATTGGCCAGTAACCGCCAGCTGGCCCTCGAGATCGAGCAAACCTATCAAGCCGAGGCCGTGGCGTGTGCCGATGAGTTGATGCAGTCGCTGCACAACGCGTGCCGTGACTGTGAAGAGCCAGCAGACACCCTGTTCAGCGGCGCTGGCCACGATGGCTTGGCGATGTGCGAGCTGACCGATATCGGCATGCTGTTCGTCCGCTGCACCGATGGCCTCAGCCACCACCCGGACGAGGCTATCACGGCAGCCGATGCTGGGGCCGCGACGCGAGTGCTGATGCGCTTCCTCGACAGGCTGTCGGCGGATGTCTCGCGCTGACGGCTGAGACGCGTCCGTGCAGGCCTTTATGCAATGGTTCCCAAGGCCTCACTCACTGAGGAAGCCCCTGGTGACCTGGGCTTCGTTGCCTTGCATGATGCCTTGGGCCTCCAGCAGATGGTCGCGCATAAGGGTGTGAGCACGCGTTGCATCACCCGCTTCGATGGCATCCAGAATCTCGGCGTGGTACTGGCATCCGGCAGGCCCTATAGGGTGGTCCCCTGGCTCATAGAGTCGGCGGTACACCGTGAGGTCTGACAGCACCTGAGCGGTAAAGCGGATGATGAACGCCAGCAGTGGGTTGCCGCCGGACAGCTGCGCCAGCTCCTGATGAAAGTCGAGCGAGTCGATATGCTGCTGGCGCTCTGCGTGCATGTCTCCGGCGGGGGTGGCATAGCTGTGAAGGGACTCGCGCAGTCGAGCGATGTCGCTGGCGCCGACGTTGCCCGCTAGCGACGCCACCATTTCTGGCTCGAGGGCGAGCCGAATCTGGTAGATGTCCCTGACCGAGATGTCCTTGAAGTAGAGATAGTGGCTGAGCAGCGAGATGGCTCTGGCCTCGCTCATCTGACGGATAAACACCCCACCGCCAGGGCCAGTACGGGTTTCCACCAGGCCCTGGGCTTCCAGCACCCTGATGCTTTCTCTGATCGTGCCCTTGGAGGCGCCCAGCAACGCCATCAACTCTGCTTCGCCCGGGAGACGGTCGCCGGGAGACAGCTCGCGCTCGACGATCCAGCCCTTGATGGTTTCTGCCAATTGATAGGGACGTCTGCGGGAGGAAGTTCCGGCCATCGTGTCCTCGCTTGAAGGGTGTTGCGCCAGCATACCAGAGCCTGGGCGGAAGACGATTGATTGACGTGCCTCTCGCCGGCGCTTGGACGGCACGGGCTTTGCCGCCTTCGCCTCGGGGCCGCCGGGGCCTGCCAGAGATTGCCAGGGATGGCGGCTGAGACAGGGGGACATCGACTTACAGTAGCTGGTCATTGTGACTGATATGGCGTCAGCGGAAAGCTGTGACACGCTAGTCCAATGCGCTGAGCAGATCTTGACGGGCATCTTCGGCTGGTGTTGGCGATAATGAACCGTGCAGGTGGGCCGTCATGGATCACGACCATGGCTGACTTAGGGAAGACGCAAGGTTGAGAATAGGGGAACCTGCATGTCCTTTCGTGCAAGGCTGCTGCTGGTGATGCTGTTGTTGACACTCGGTATCCAGCTGGTGGCTTCCTGGGCGGTGCTGAGTGCGGTTCGCTCCGCGGCGCTGGAGCAAGGCAAGCGTGAGCTGGATGTCGCCTCGGGGGTGGCGGTGGCTCTGCTTGAAGGGTGGGGGCAGCAGTTGCTGCGCAATGTGGACCTGCTGGTCGATGACCCGCGCTTTCTTGCCGCCGTCGATGATGTCCTGGTCGACACGTCGTCGCGCCTGGCCGCCGCTGGCACCTTGCGGCAGCAGGCCGCCCGGATGGGCGCAGATACCCTGCTGTTGCTGGATGAGGCAGGGCACGTCATGGCTTCCAGCCAGCCTGCGGCAGGGTCGGGTGTCTTTGTCGACAGCTGGCGGATGCCGCTCACGACGGACGATGCGGGCGTCGTTTCCCCCAGCATTCTCAATGGGCTGGGCTACCAGCTGGTTCAGCATCCGCTACCGCCGGGGGCGGGCGCTACCCGGGTGGCGCTGGGATTCCGTCTGGATGAGTCGATGGCGTCGGCGCTGTCCGGGTTGATTGGCAGTCAGGCCCACTTTGATGTCTCGGTGTCACCGAACGATGTTGCAGCGGGGCAGGATCACCAGGGGCTCAGTCGCCGTCTCCCCCTTTATCAGGGCGAGCAAGGGCGCATTGATATCGTGGTGGAGCGCTCTCTCGAGACACTTTTGGCGAACTACCAGGACGTGAAGGTCAGTCTGGCGACCATCTTTGCGGTAAGCCTGGGCCTGATGCTGGTGGCGGTGGTGCTGATCGCCCGTGGCGTCAGCCTGCCACTGCTGCGTCTGGCGGGCGCGGCGAAAAGCGTCGGTCGAGGAGAACCGCTGGACCTCAAGCGTATGCCCAGGCAAGGCGAGTTTGGCTTGCTGTCCTCCACCCTGTTGAAGATGCAAGGGGATCTGTCACGACGGGAAGAGGACATGCGCACCCGCGCGCGGCAGGATCAGTTGACGGGACTGGGTAATCGCCAATGTGCCAACGAGGATATCGAAGCCGCCATCGAGACCGGGCGCCCCTTTACCCTGTTGCGCCTGACCATCAACCACATGCGTCGGATCAACGATACCTTCGGTCACGACTTTGGTGACCGGGTACTGAGTACCCTGGCCCAGCGGCTTGCCGACCTGCCGGCCCCCAAGGTGGGGGCCTATCGCTTGAGCGGGGATGAGTTTCTGCTGTTGCTCACGGTGGCCCGCCTTGAGCCGCTGTGGCTTGAGGATACCCTGCGTGGGCTGACCCGTGAGCTGCGGCTCGACGACTCTCCCGTGTCGTTGAAGGTGGCCATGGGCGAAGCACGTTTCCCAGAGCACGGCGATGAGGCCAACCTGTTGCTGCGGCGAGCCGAGATCGCGCTGGATCGTGCACGCCAGCTACGTCAGGCCCATCAGTGCTACCAGCGCGGACAGGATGAGAGCCATCTTCGCCATCTGGCCCTGGTGCGAGACTTGCAGCACGCCGCCCACCGGGGCGAATTCTCCCTCAGGTATCAGCCGCAGGTGTCGGCGCTGACCGGACGAGTGATCGGGCTGGAGGCGCTGTTGCGCTGGGATCACCCGCAGCTGGGCTGGATTCCTCCGGATGAATTCATCGAGCTGGCGGAACGCTCCGGGCAGATTCACCAGCTGACCCACTGGGTCATCGACTCGGCCTGCGCCCAGTTGGCCAGCTGGCGTGACATGAAGCTCAAGATTCGTCTTGGCATCAATATCTCGGCGATGGATCTGCAGCAGCCTGGCCTGGTCAAGCGAGTGGAAAAAGCCCTGGATCGCTATGGCCTACAGGGCGAACAGCTGTGTATCGAGCTGACCGAAAGCGCCTTGATGCAGTCTCCGGAAATGGGCGCACGCAAGCTTCAGGCGCTGCGTTCCATGGGGGTCGAGCTGGCCATTGATGACTACGGGACCGGCTATTCATCGCTGGCCCAGCTCAAGCGCATGCCGGTTCAGGAATTGAAGATCGACAAGTCCTTCATCATGCAGCTGATCAAGGGCTCCGACGATGATGTCATCGTTTCTTCCACCATCGAGCTGGCACACCACCTCGGGCTGCAGGTCGTGGCCGAAGGGGTCGAGGACCAGGCGGTGGCCGACCACCTGGCCGAGCAGGGCTGCCACGTTCTGCAGGGCTTCTTGATTGCTCGCCCCATGGGGAGCGAGGCCATGACCGAATGGTTGAAAGAAAAAGGCGACGTCAGTCTGCGCGATGCGGCCAACGACCATCACCGCTGAACGGAATGAATCGCCTTAGCCGATGGCCTGCTCAATGCCCGCGGGATGCAGCGGGCATTGACGGTATGGGGTCAGGCAAAGCCACCGTTGGCGCGAATGACCTGGGCATTGATCCACTCGGACTCTGCGCGCATCAGAAAAGAGACGATCGCCGCGATATCCTTCGGCTCACCCAGGCGCTCCAGGGGCGGCTTCTGGGCAAAGCTTTCAATCTGCTCGGCACTTTTGCCGCGCCGGAACAGAGCCGTATCCACCGGGCCCGGGGCGACCGCGTTGACGGTGATGCGTCGACCGCGAAGCTCCCCGGCGAAGACCTTGGTCAGTGACTCCACCGCGGCCTTGGTGGCGTTGTAAAGACCATAGCCAGGCAGGTTCAAGGCCAGGGCGCTGCTCGACAGGTTGACGATGCGGCCACCGTCTTCAAGGCGCGATGCAGCCTCCCGCAAGGTATTGAAGGTCCCTCTGACATTGGTGTCGAAGTGATGGTCGTAGTCGCTGTCACTGGACTCGGCCAGCGGCACCATGCTGAGGGTTCCGGCATTGTTGACCAGGCCGTCGACGCGACCGAAACGCTGACTGGCGGCCTCGAACAGCTGGGTGACATCTGCCGGACGTGTGACGTCGGCGGCGACGGCCAGGGCGACGCCACCCTGGGCCTCGATCTCCTCCACCAGACTTTCAGCGCTCTCGCGGCTGTTGGCGTAATTGATGACCACCTGGTGGCCATCACTGGCCAGGCGTCTGGCAATGTCTGCACCAATGCCGCGAGCGCCACCGGTGATAATGATGACGCGCTTGTCTTCTATCGCCATGAGATCAGGACTCCTGGAGGTATGCGTCCGTCAGCGTCCGAAGAAACGTCAGCCGGACAGTGTCAAGGCGCTGCCAGCAGCGCCGTTAGTGATGGCAGGCTTGTCTAGGCTTTGTCCGAAAAGTCGACGAGCGAAGGTTAGACAAGGCAAAAATTGGTGAGAAAGCGCAGTTTACGAGGTGTAAATGAGCATTTTAAGCCGATTTTTAACACCGTATTACCAAGCGCAGGCACTTTTCGTACAAGCCCTAGCGAAGCGCGATGGGAGGCTCCACTAGCCCCCTCACTCCCGGTAGCGCCTCGGCCAGATCGAACAGGAAAATGGCGCCATCTCGGCGTGAAGGCGCCTGTTCGCCAGCGGCCGGGGACTGCCCCTCTGTGGCAGTGGTGATCAACAGCTGGGTCAGGTGGTGACCGCCAAAGGCGGGGCAGGAAGGTTGTTCGGCGTTGACGCTGATATGGCAGACCTCTTCTCCCGTCGGGGAGAGGCGGGCGACCCGTCCCGAGCCCCACAGCGCGAGCCACATGTAGCCTTCTGCATCGATAACCGCGCCGTCGGGATTGCCGACATCCCCAGAAAAGTCCGCCCAAGGCTCGGGAGCGATCAATGCTTCCGGTGCTGCTGGCTCGCCTCCCTGAAGGAAGCTGTTGCCGTCGGCGCGCAGGGGGAAGCCGTGGGCGTCCAGCGACCAGCGCATGACCACGCCTGTGACGGTATCGGTAAAGTAGCCGAGTCGCCCGTCGGGAGAAAAGCACAGGGCATTGGGGATGCTCATGCCGCGCTTGAGGCAGGTGATCTGGCCGCGATAGAGGCGATAAAGACTGCCAGCCCCCGGCTCTGCAGCCTTGCCCATGGTGGAGAACCACAGGCCCCCGTGGCGGTCGATGCGAGCATCATTGCTGCGAGTGACAGGATTGTCGGCTTCTACCTCCCGCCAGGGCGATATCTGGCCATGGGCATGGTCGCGTTCCTTGAGGCCTGACTCGGTGACCAGCAGATCATCGCCGCTGGTCAGGGGGGCAGCGAACGAGGTTAACTCGTCCAGCGCTTGGCTGTTGTGGGAGCCATCGTCGAGTCGATAGCGGTGCAAGCGCTTGCCTAGGATATCCAGCCAGCGATACTCGCCACGCAGGGCGTCCCAGCTTGGGCCTTCGCCCAGCTCGCAAGGACCGTCGAAGATCACCCGGGCCTCGCCCAGGCAATGGGAGGAAGAAGACGTCATCGGTTGTCTCTCAGGGGTAGCCGAGCTATGAGTGTTTCCTCAGTGTGCGAGCCCGCCCGAGCGGCGGCAAGTGTGCGGCTCGCTCGGGCGGCCATCAATGGCTGCAGAAATACCCTGTCGACAGGTGGGGCTTACCACTCGGCGACGGAGCCATCCTCATGCTGCCATACCGGATTGCGCCAGCGGTGACCGACCTTGGCACGTTCCTCGACAAACTCCTCGTTGATCTCGACGCCCAGGCCTGGCCCGTCAGGAATCGCGCAGTAGCCGTCTTCGATGGACAGGGCTGACTTGTCCACCAGGTAGTCGAGCACGTCGTTATCCTTGTTGTAGTGGATACCCATGCTCTGTTCTTGAATGAAGGCGTTGTGACACACCGCATCCAGCTGCAGCGAGGCGGCCAGCGTCAGCGGACCCAGCGGGCAGTGGGGGGCGAGTGCCACGTCATAGGCCGAGGCCAGGGTGGCGATCTTGAGACCTTCGCTGATGCCACCGCAGTGCGACAGGTCCGGTTGCACGATATCCACCATGTTGTCGGCCAGCAGATCGCGGAAGGCAAAGCGGGTGTGCAGACGCTCACCGGTGGCGATGGGGGTCGCCAGGTCCTGGGCGATGGTCTTGAGGACGGGCAGATGCTCCGGCGCAACCGGCTCCTCGATGAACATCAGGTGATAGGGCTCGAGCTCGCGCATCAAGGTCTTGGCCATGGGGCGATGGACGCGACCGTGAAAATCCACCGCGATGCCGACATCTGGGCCCACGGCGTCACGGGCCTCTGCCACCCGTGCGACCGCGTCATCGATCTTGCGATGGCTGTCGACGATCTGCATCTCCGGGGTGCCATTCATCTTGAAGGCGGTAAAGCCCTGATCGGTCAGCGCCTTGGCACCTGCCCCCACGTCGGACGGGCGGTCACCACCGGTCCAGGCATACATGCGCATGCGATCCCGCACCTTGCCCCCGAGCAGCTGATGCACCGGCACGCCGAGTTCGCGGCCCTTGAGGTCCCACAGCGCCTGATCGATACCGGCAATGGCCGACATCAGAATGGGGCCGCCACGATAGAAGCCAGCGCGATACATGACGTTCCACAAGTGCTCGATGTTGCGCGGATCCTGGCCGATCAAGTAGTCCGACAGCTCGTGTACGGCCGCTTCGACGGTGGCCGCTCTACCCTCGATGACGGGTTCGCCCCAGCCGTAGACGCCTTCGTCGGTCTCGATCTTGAGAAAGCACCAGCGCGGCGGCACCTGCCAGGTCTTGAGTTTGGTGATCTTCATGGTGGAAACCTCATGTCGGCGGCCGGTTCAGCCGCGTGGAATGTAAAAGATGCACAGCAGTGGCGGTGACGCTCGCCCCTGTGGCTTACAGGCTGGGTCGAGTTGACGGCGCCATCACACCCTGGCCAGGTGCCAGCGAACCCAGGTCGCGGGCGGTGCGCTCGAGCAGGCTTTCAGTGGCTTGGCGGGCCTGTGCCGGTTGCCTCAGGCGAATCGCTTCCAGCAGTTGGCGGTGCCGCTCCAGGCTGTCGCTGAGCCCTTCGGCCTGGCCCGTTGCCTGATCCTGGGAGCGCTGTATCAATGCCACAATGCATGGGCGCAACAGCAGCCCTAGCTGGCGCCAGACCAGGTTATGGCTGGCACGGTAGATGGCATCATGGAACGCCACGTCGTACTCGGCATGGGTGAGCCGCAGGTGGGGCAGGTCGGCGGTGCTCAGCATGCCCTCGAAGGCTCGCTCGATACGTGCGAGGTCCTCACCCGTGGCATGCAGGGCGGCCAGTTCGCTGATGTACGGCTCTGCCGCCAGGCGAAAGGAAAATACCGCAGCGATCAGTTCGGGATGGGGAGCCTCCAGGCTTGCCATCCAACGGCTCATCTGTGGGTCCAGCAGGTGCCAGTCGATGACATCACGGACCAGCGTTCCGCGTCCGGCCACCCGCTCGATCAGACCTGCCGAGACGAGCTCGGCGAGGGCGTTGCGAACGCGATTGCGGCTGGCATCGAAGTGATGGCAAAGGTCCAGTTCGCGAGGGAAGTCATCGCCCGGTTGCCAGCGCCCCGAGAGGATCGCTTGGGCGAGGACCTCGGCCAGGGCTGACGCGCCGCCTGTCTCTGGCGATGGCGATAATGACGAGAGAGCGGCCATCTGAACCTCCGAAATGTTGGATGTTAGTGTATTTAATGTCTGACATTTATAGCAAGCGACAATGACACCCTCAGGACTAGACCTTGGTAGGGGGCAGGGGCAAGGAACTCGCGGGCTGGGGGCTTGTGGGTAGAGGTCAACGCTGCCAGATATCGATGGATCGTCTCACCCTGCGTCAGAGTGTCGGATCCTCGTGAAAGGAATGCCGCACCCACCTAGAGGCATCTCGATGACCAGCTGGGAACTCAGGCTGCACAGGCTCAAGGTGAGCCTTTGATCCTGTGCTTGCCAGACATTCAGTGGCGGTTCGAAGGAGCGAGAGTCGCGCTCGAGGTCAATGCCTGCGGACATCGGCATCGCCACGAGCGATGCGATGCGGGTGGCCAAGACATGGTCCGGTGGCTGGTCCGCCAGACAGCCGAGCTTGTAGCAGGCCTCGTGCAGGGTCCAGGCGCGGTAGAAGGCGGCAAGAGGATCACTTGAGGCGCGGATGGCGTAACGCACCTCGGCCTCAGGCAATGTCTCGATCAGCCCCTCGAGGCGACGCTGATGTCGCTGCTTGCGAGAGGGGCTTGGCGCCTCGATATCCAGACCGATCGGCACCTCACCAAGTCCGGCGACGACCAGGCTGCCGCTGTGGCTTAGACAGGCCGTCCAGGGACAGGGCAAGTCGGTATGGCGCGGTGGCCCCGCGCCGCGTGGCGACCAGCCTTCCAGCGCACAGCGATGGCCAAGCTGGGCGGCCAGCCGGGTTAACAGCTCCCGTCCCAGGCGGGATGTCTCTGCCCCCCGCGTGATGGCCGAAGTTGGCCGCCCCTGGGGAGCAGCACCGTCGTTGGCCGACAGCGCTGCGATGGCCAACAGCAGCCGCGGACGCTCAGCGCAGTGTGACGACATCGCCCTTCAGTGCCACCCCGGCCATCAGCGCGCCGGCATGGCACTCGTACTCGTCGGTCAAGGCGCGCGGGTTTCTGTCGTAGAAGCTTGCGATGTTGACCACGGCGTTACCGCCCTGCTGGCGCGCACTGTCCTGCAGGGCGATCAGCGCCGACAGCATGACCCAGCGGCAGGCTTCTTCATCCGTCTTGTTGAACGCGTTGGTCTTGCGGCTGGTGACCACTTCACCAAAATTGCGGTCGACGGTACCGCCGTCATCGGCAAACACCAGCCGGATGCTGGGGTCCAGCTTCTCCTGAGCGGCTGGTGTGGCCAGTGCTTCCTGAATGGGCAGGAAGTAGGGGGTGTCGCGTGCTTCAGCACTGGCGGCTGTGCCAAGGCTTGCGAGAAGCAGTGACAGGGCAAGAGTTCCTTTCTTCATGTGTCGTGTCCTTTCTTCTTCTGGGGAGGCCGTTGGCCCCGCGCGGTCGCGTCATTACCAGCGGCGGAAAATGAGCGACGTGTTGATGCCACCGAAGGCAAAGTTGTTGCTCATCACGTATTCACACTGCATATGCCTGCCCTCGCCACGCAGGTAGTCGAGCTCAGCACAGTCGGGGTCCGGATTCTCGAGATTGAGGGTGGGATGGAACCAGCCGTCGCGCATCATCTCGATGGCGACCCAGGCCTCCAGTGCGCCGCAGGCCCCCAGGGTGTGACCGGTGAAGCTCTTGAAGGCGCTGATCGGCTGGTGCTTGCCGAACACTGCCTGAGTCGCCTTGCTTTCGGCGACATCACCGCGATCGGTCGCGGTGCCATGTGCGCTGACGTAGCCGATATGGGAGGGGTCAAGCGCTGCATCGGCAAGCGCACCGCGAATAGCGCCTTCCATCATGCTGGCATCTGGTTGGGTAACATGGCGACCGTCGCTGTTGGTGCCAAAACCGACCACCTCAGCGTAGATATGGGCGCCACGGGCCAGGGCGTGTTCCAGGTCCTCAAGGATAAGGCTGCCGGCGCCTTCGCCGATGACCAGACCGTCGCGATCGCGGTCAAAGGGCCTCGGTGTTGCCTGCGGCGAATCGTTGCGGGTACTGGTGGCGAACAGGGTGTCGAACACCGCGGCTTCCGATGCGGAAAGTTCTTCGCAGCCACCTGCGATCATCGCCTTCTGGCGGCCGAAACGAATCGCTTCGTAGGCGTAGCCGATACCCTGGCTGCCCGAGGTGCAGGCGCTGGAGGTGGTATGAATGCGCCCGCGTACGCCGAGAAAGACCCCGATATTGACCGGCGCGGTGTGGGCCATCATGCGAATGTAGGAGTTGGCGTTGAGGCCGTCTGTGGACTTGTTGATCAGCATGTTGCCGAAATCGGCAACGGCATCTGGCTCACCGGCTGATGCGCCATAGGCGATTCCCATTTCGCCACTACCCAGCAACGGGCTGTCAGCAAGCCCCGCATCCTCCAGTGCCAGCTCGCTGGCGCGAGTGGCCATACGGGCCCCGCGTCCCATGCTGCGCAGGGCCTTGCGATGATAGTGCGCAGGCAAGTCGAAGGTTTCCACCGGGGCACCCAGACGGGTGTTGAGTCCTTCATAGACGGCCCACTCGGGCAGATGACGGATGCCATTTTCGCCGCGCAGCAGGCGTGCCTTGATGGTTTCCCAATCGTTGCCGACTGGCGAGAAGCCGGCCATGCCGGTCACTGCCACGCGACGCCCCAGGCCGTCGGCGCGATGTCCGTGATGATGCATCAGCATAGCCCCCCGTTGACGCCGATCACCTGGCGAGTGATGTAGCCTGCGTCCTCGGAGCACAGGAAGCTCACGGCGGCAGCCACCTCTTCGACTCGCCCTGTTCGGCGCATCGGTATCGCCTTCATCGCCTCGTCACTTGCCAGGTCTTCTGTCATGTCAGTGTCGATCAATCCAGGTGCCACCGCATTGACCGTGATCCTGCGTTTGGCCAGTTCGACGGCCAGCGCTTTCACTGCGCCAATCAGTCCGGCCTTGGCCGCGCTGTAGTTGACCTGCCCGCGGTTGCCCATGACCCCGGAGACCGAGGACATGACCACAATACGGCCAGGCTTGCGCCGACGTATCATTGGCATGCTGACCGGTTTGATCACGTTGTAGAAGCCGTTGAGGCCAGTATCGATGACGCTGTCCCAGTCATTGTCGGTCAGTGCCGGAAAGGCGCCATCGGCCGTGATGCCAGCGTTCAGTACCACGCCGTAGTAGGCACCATGGGTCTCCATGTCATGTTCCAGCGCCGCCCGAGTGGCCGCGCGGTCGGTAACGTCGAAGCACAGTACCCGTGCCTGTCGGCCCTGGCGGCGGATGAGCTCGGCGACGTCTTCGGCGGCATCTTGGCGGCTGCGGCAATGAACCACGATATCGAAACCATCCCGGGCAAGTCGCAGAGCGATGGCGCGGCCGATGCCCCGGCTGGAACCGGTGACGAGCAGGGTATCGGTCATGGCGTGGCGTCCTCGAACATGGCTGACAGAGCGTCGGCGCTGTCAGGCTGAAAGACATTCAGGGTGGCGCTGGCCAGCGTCAGGCCAGTGGCCCCGCTGAGTTCGCCGCGAAAGGCACCGAGACCATTGTCGGCGCGATAGTCGAGCACGATCTTGACGGTGACCGGGAGATCGAAGCAGAAGTGCTCGACGTCGCAATGGTAGTGTCGGGAGCCAAGCAAAAAGCCGATTCGCGGCGTGTCTCCGTGTTGTCTTGCGGCCTGGCCGGACCAGGCCGCAATCGCTTGGGCCAGCCACTCCAGGCCCACCCAGCCAGGAATACCCTGGTCGTCGGCAAAAGGATCGTGACGCCGTGGAGTGACGCTGGCCACCAGGTGCTCCTCGCCGATCTCCACAACCTGGTCGAGCAGACACATGCTGGCCTGGTGAGGCACCAGCTCGGCGATCGGCGGAAAGCGCTCCTCAGCCACGTCAAGGTCAGTGGCCTGCTCGGGAGTGGCCTTCGATGACATGCCGGTAGCCTCGGCACAAGGGGGGAGTGTCATGACGTACGCTCCATCACGAGAGAAATATTGTTGCCGCCAAAGGCGAAGGCGTTGGATAGCGTGCGGCGAACCCGGGTGTGAGCGGATGGCAGTGCCTGGCATAGCGCTAGCTGCGGCAGCGTCGGATCGGCGGCATCCAGGTGAGGCGGGCACCGGTCATGCTGCATGGCGAGCCAGCAGAAGGCCGCTTCGAGAGCGCCGCAAGCGCCCAGGGTGTGGCCGGTCAGGCTCTTGGTCGAGCCACAGGCAACCCCTGCGGGAAAGGCCTGGCTCACGGCGCGTGACTCCATGGCATCGTTCTGTCGGGTCGCGGTGCCATGGAGGTTCAGATAGTCGATGTCGGCCGGTGTGAGGCCTGCCATCTCCAGAGCGGCTTGCATGGCATTCAGGGCTCCCTCACCGTCGGGCCGCGGCGCAGAAATGTGGTGGGCATCGCTGGTTTCCCCGTAGCCACTGAGCTGGATGCCACCCGGCTCGCCGCTGACCAGGAACAGCGCAGCCCCCTCGCCCAGGTTGATGCCGTCACGCTGCTCCGCGAAGGGCTGGCAGGGTTGGTTGCTGACCGCCTCAAGGGCAGAAAATCCGTTTACGGTAAGGCCGCATAAACTGTCGGCGCCACCTGCGATGACGACATCACAAAGCCCCGCCTTGAGCATCCGCCTGGCGCTGGTCAGGGCCTTGGCACTGGAGGTGCAGGCGGTCGAGAGGGTGTAGGCAGTGACGACAGTGACGTTTGGCCGAGCGTTGGCGATACGCCAGGCCAGGAAGTCGGACGGAGCGCCGATCTCGTGGCGAGCGTAGTGAAAGTCTTCAGGCCAGTGGCCCGTTTCAGCGCGCTGTGCGACCGCGCGTTCGGTTTCGCCGATGCCTGAGGTGCTGGTGCCCAGCACGATACCCAGGCGCGCCTGTGGATGTGTCTCCAGATAGGCGTCCAGCAGCGGGATGAGTCGCTCGAAGGCGGCGTCCAGCAAGCGGTTGTTGCGCGAACGGTGGCGCGCTGGCCAGTCACTATCATCCGGCAGGGGGGACGTCACGGCGCCCAGCCATAGTGGGCGTCCGGGGCTGTGCTCATCACTGAGCACAAGGCCACGGGTGCCGCTGAACAGCCGCGAGGCGATGGTCTCAAGGTCATCCCCTAGCGGGCAGACCAGTGCCGGCGCATTGAGTCGGCAGAATGTCTGCGTGGGTGTCACGTCGAGGGGCATGGTAAATCAGTCGCTGCACGGTGGTTGATTGTTGTGTCGGGAGTGCGGGTAGCGGGAGCCGGTGAGGATCCCAGCCTCGAGACACTAAGCCAGTAGTTGGCCTCGATATCATGAATCACATGGCAGGCTGGCGTCATCTTGACGCCAACGACCAACTGATTTCGAAAATAGATGCTGCGTGCATTGTCCTGCTGAACCAGCGACCAGTCACTACCTGCAAAGGCCTCGTGCAGTCGCTGTTCCGGCCACAGGCTAAAGCTCAGGCGACTGGCCAGCCAGTCGGCGCTGAACGGCGGGGTAAAGACGGCTCCTGGTGCAAAGCGCGCCCCTTCGGCGTCCTGCGTCAGGGTCAGCAGTCGCTGGCCTTGCAGGCTAAGCAGGGCCAGCTGCAACTGCCGATGATCATGGCGTAGTACCCCGATAAGCTCTCGACGCTCACCCTGATGCACGAACGTCAGTCGCTGGGTCTGAGCGCTGACCGGTTCCAGACCGTCGAGACTCGGCATGGGCGCTATGCCGGGGCCCTGCGCGCAGCCGCCCAGCAGTGACAGCAGTCCCAGGGCAGCAACAAGACCCAAGCGTTCCAGCGCCGCGCGCAGTCTCTTGCGCTCGGCGACGGGGGGCCGCTTGCTCGGGCAACAGGCTTGCCTTGCGCGGGGTGTGGGTACCATCGTCAGGCTCACGGTATCGCCGCCTCGCTGTCCAGCTTGCAGCGTTCGGCAAGACTCGTGAGGCGTCGGCGACTGGCGGCCACGAAGGGGTTGTCAGTATCCCACGCGTAACCGGCCAGGACCGAGGCAATCATCTGGCGGACCCGAGGCTGCTGGTCGGGATGGAAGATGACGCGAGGCAAGCGGCCGTCGTACCAGGCGTCGACGAACTCGCGGAAGGTGGCAACCCCCTGGCGCAAGGGGTGTTCAAACTCACGCTGCCAGTCGATCGTCTCGCCCTCCAGCTGGCGTGCGACAAGGGGTGCCGCGCGCAGGGCGGAGTCCAGGGCGATGGTGACACCGGAAGAAAACACCGGGTCGAGAAACTCCCCCGCGTTGCCAAGAATGGCAAAGCCCGGACCGTGCAGGCGGCGAATGTCGGCGGAGTAGCCGCTGATTCGCTGGACCTCGCGTGTGGCGGTTGCTGCCTTGAGCAGCCGCGCGTAGCGGGGCTCCTGTGCCAGCATCGACCACAGTCGCTGCTCGTCGTTGTCACCTGCCTGTGCAAGCTGTTCAGGACTTGCGACGACGCCGACCGATGCGCGTCCATCACGAAACGGTATCAGCCAGTACCAGACTCCAGCGTGTTCGGGGTGAACGCCAATCAGGATCTTCTCACGGTCGTGGAGCGCCGGATCAATATGGTCCTCGACGTGGGTAAACAAGGCGCAGCGCGGGGGGAGGTCGGATGGGCGATCCAGCGCCTCGAGACGTGCCAGCACACGGCCATAGCCGCTGGCATCGAGCACAAAGCGGGCATCCACGTCGAAAGATTGACCGCTGTCGTCGACGCAGCTCAGCCGTGGCCTGATCGCATCCGCGTGAAAGCCAGTGACGCTGACACCGAAGTCAACCCGGGCCCCTGCGGCTTGGGCACCCTCGATCAGGCGCCGGTCGAAGTCTTCCCGCGGCACTTGCCAGGTAGTGCCAGGCCCTTGACTGAACTTGTCCCGGAAGTCGATGGCGGCATAGTCCTCACCACGACAGAAGGCGGCACCATTCTTGGCTTGATAGGCACCCGCCTTGGCGGCGTCGAGCAGACCGCAGCGGTCCAGGTGAACCATGCACTGGGGCAGCAGGCTCTCGCCGATCACGAAACGCGGAAAATGGGTGCGCTCCAGCACCCTGACCGAATAGCCCTTGCGAGCCAGCCAGGCGGCCGCTGCCGCACCGGAGGGTCCAGCACCGATGATGGCGATGTCGGTTTCAGGTCGTTCTTCCATGGGATGCGTTCTCCGGTTCGTGGGCGTCGCCTCCTGCGACACCATGATGAAAGGCATCGTCGGCGCGTGTTCTTGCGCCTCGGGCCAGGGGGACCAGGCACCAGGCGGCGATCAGTCCAATCAGGCAGGTCTGCCCGAGAAAATGCAGGGCTGGCGTTGCACTGAATGCCAGCAAGCCAAAGGCCAGGAGACTCGAGGCGCAGGACAGGCTGATGGCTAACCAGGCGCCAGGATCCTCTCGGTGTTCAGTGCTGAAGATTCCCGCATCCAGCCCGATCCCGAGCACCAGCAGTAGTCCCAGCAGGTGGAACAGCGTCAGCGGTGTCTGGTGCAGCGCAAAGATTCCCAGGGTGATCAACACTGCGCCCACGGGGGGCAGCAGGGCGCGCCAGACGTTGCGGCGATAGCGTACGCCGAACACCAGTATCAGCAGCGCCAGCGCCACTGCCAGCCAGCCCACCAGCTCGGCGCTGAGCAAGGCGAGCTGCTGCGAGAGTGCGGCGACACGATCGCGGTAGATCACGTCCTCTGCCTCGGCGAGCTGGTGCAGAGCGGCGGTCGCACTGGCATCGACATCACCCAGCATGATCAGCGCGGCGGGTGAGTCGAGACCGTCGAGCCAGAGTGCACGGTCGGCTTCTCCGGCGGAAGTTGCCAGCCAGGCGCTGGGCGTCAGGATGGGCACGTCGTCCAGGCGTTGGCGTACTCGATCCTGGAGCGCGCCCGGTAATCCGGCCGCGGTCAGCAGTTCTGGCAAGGCCTCGGCATAGCGCTCTTGCACCTGGGCCAGGGCGTTGTCCTGAGCGCTAGCCGGGGGCACTGTCTGGGCAAGATGGCGGAAAGACGACAGGTGGCCCTGCCGCTGCAGCCTGGCGAGCGGTTCGCTGAGTTGGTCCAGGCGCGTCAGCAGTGCGTCGGTCGAGGTGGCGGTGACGAGCAGATAGCGGAAGCTGGCGGGACGCTCAAGCAGAGCTTGTACGCACTGCTGCTCGTTGATCAACGCTGCCGGTGACGGGTTGAGCTGTCGCAGGTCATGACTGGTGCTGCCCCTGGTCAGCGCTAGTGCGGCGGCAGCTGCCAGCAGCAGCACCAGCAATAGATACTTCCAGCGGGAGTGGGTACGCGGGCGCCACCGGTCAAGTCGCAGGGCGATGGCCGCGGTGGCCGGATGCGGCTGGACCGGGACACAGGGGAGCCACAGGCGCACGCTCAGCCAGGCGCCGATGAGTCCCAAGGCGGTGAAGGTGGCCATCTGGCGCAGGCCCGGCAACGGGGTGGCCAGTTGTACCAGATAAGCGCATAGGCTGGAGCCCAGGCCCAGCGCGAGTCCTGGCCAGAGCTGGCGTAACGGACGCTGAGGGTTGAGCTGGCGGGCGCACTGCAGGTGCAAGGCGTAGTCGACGGAAAGCCCGATCAGGCTGGCACCGAAGGCCAGGGTGATCAGGTTGAGTGTATTGAAGATCAGCCAGGTCAGGGCGCTGGCAAAGAGCAGTCCGGTGGCCACCGGCAGCAGCAGCAGGGCAATCGCTCGGGGCCGCCGAAAGACCAGTGCCAGCAGCGCCAGGATGCCGAGCAGCGAACCGAGGCCGATGGTCGCGATCTCCTGACTGGCCTGCTGGGCGCCGGCGGCGGCGTGAAACACCAGACCCGCTCGCAGGATGGTCAGCTCGGGGTGTGCCTGGTGAGCACCTTCGAGCACTGCAGCCAGGCGGTGCTGTAGATCCATGGCGTAGGGGCTGTCCGTCAAGGTACCACTGATCAGGCTCCATTCGGCCTGGTCGGTGATCACCACCGGGCCTCCGGGGCGCCAGCTGACCGGGCCCTGGAAACGGGACTGCAGCCAGGCGTCGAGCAAGCCGAATGGGTCCTGCGCCAGATTGGCGTCGAGGCCTGGAGTGAAGAGCCGCGTGAGGCCGCGCTGACGCCACGCTTCGGCGTCAGCATCGGCCAGGGCGTCAGCCAGCAGTCGATAGCGGTAGGCTGACAGGCTTTGGTCGGGCCTTGGTGGCGATTGGCTATCGAGGGTCGCGACGATGCCGCTATCCGTCAGTGCGTGGCGAAGCTGCTCGACAGCCGTCGCCTGCGCCGCCGGCGACGAGCCGTTCACCAGCAGCACGAAACGTCGCTCGAAGATGGTGGAGAGACGCTGGTCGGCCGCACTGATCAGCTGTCCTTGCGGTGAATCAGGCAGCAGTGCGGTAATGCGCGTATCCAGCGCTCCCCCTCGCAGTACCTGCAGCGCCAGCAGGATGACGCAGGCCAGCAGGACCAGTCCCCAGCCCCTGCGCAGCAGTGCGGCGGCGCTGAGGCCCTGGGAAGGGGCGCGCGAAGTGCTCATGCTCCGGGTGCTCGCGGCGGGCAGGGTAGCGGCGACAGGGCCAGGCTGAGGCGGTCTCCGTCGGTGAAGCGAACCTCCAGTGAGGACACCAGCTCGTCGCCCTTCAGCGCTATGGACTCAAGGCGCTCCGCGATGGCGGCGTCCTTGGGTGACAAGGTGGCCTGCCAGGCGTCGAGGCGCCCGGACAGCGTCACGCTGAAGTGTTGCTCCAGGGCTGTCCAGTTACCGTCAAAAAGGCCTGTCAGGACGGGCAGCAGGGCCTTCATGCCCGTCGCCAGGTCCGGGTTTTCGGCAGATAGCACCAGCCTGTCCTGAATCGGTGTCAGTGTCTGCCAGACCAGCCCCGTTGACTGGCGACGGAAATAACCGGTGCTCGGTAGCTCCGTCTCAAGATCAGCCATCCAGCGTCGCTGATCAAAGCTGACGCAGGCGGGCGGGTCCTGGCTCAAATGGCGGCTGAGCTGCGTCAGGTCGGGTGGCGCAGCGATCGCGCTGGCGCTGGTTGCAAACATCAGTACCGCCAGGCGGGACGTCGCTTTAGCCCACGCTATGCCAGCCAGGAACCTGCCACCATGGGGTTCGGCCTGGGTCTTTCGGTTCATGACTGTGCCTCTTGCCAGGCAAGGATCCGCTCGCTCAGAACGGGCGGTGACGCCAGGCGCATTTCGCCATCGCCAAGCCCTACCGCGACCTGCACTGACCAGGCTCGGGTCAGGCGTTTGGCGGTCTCGGCGCAGCGAATGGTGTAGTCGATCTTGAGACGATGTTCCCACTCGCTGAGTCGAGCCTCGACGTTCAGGTGTTGACCGAAGCGTGCCGGGGCGGCGTAGCGCAGCCTCAGATCGATGATGGGCCAGGCGAAGCCGGACGCCTTCATCTGCGGGTAGTTGTAGTCGATGGCGTCGAGCAGACGGCAGCGGGCAATCTCGAGATAGCGCACATAGTGCCCGTGCCAGGCGACCTCCATCATGTCGACGTCGTGGAACGGGACCTCAAGGGCCACACTGGCCCTGGGCAGGGGGCGAGCATCAGGCGTCATACAGGCTCCAATGGCGGCGGCGTATCAGCGTGCACAGATGGTTGAGGTCGCTGTCCAGGGCGCGGTCCTCCTCCAGCGGTGCGATATCACGGCGCAGTTCATCCAGGAAAGCCGACAGCCGCTCCGGGATGGCGCTGGCGTTGCCAACACGACTGCGTAGCTCGACTCCCTGTGCTGCTGCATGCAGGGTCGCAGCGGCGACCTGTTCCACCAGGGTCAGGATGCGCAGTGCATCCCGGGCAGCGATGGTGCCCATGCTGACCTTGTCCTGATTGTGGCACTCGGTGGAGCGTGAAAAGACGCTGGCGGGCATAGTCAGCTTGAGCGCTTCAGCGGTCCAGGCCGAGGCACCTATCTGTACGGCCTTGTAGCCATGATTGAGGGCCAGCCTTGAGGCGCTGGCGCCGCTCAGGTTGCTCGGCAGACCGTGGTTGTAGCGGCTGTCCACCAGCAGGGCCAGCTGGCGATCAAGAAGGTCGGCAAGGTTAGCGGTGGCCTGCTTCAGGCTGTCCATGACAAAGGCCACGTGGCCACCGTAGAAATGCCCCCCGTGCATGACCTTTCCGACACTGGCGTCGACAAGCGGGTTGTCGTTGGCGCTGTTCAATTCATTGGTCAGGAACTGGCGCCACCAGGGCAGGGCATCCTCGACCACGCCGATCACATGGGGCGCGCAGCGGGTCGAGTAGCGATCCTGCAGGCGCGGTGAGTTTCGTGGTGTGCGCGGTGCATGCAGATCCAGGCGCAGCCTTGCGGCCACCTCCTGCTGGCCTGGGTGCGGCTTGGCCGCGAACAGGTCGGCGTCGAAGTGATAGGGATTGCCGTCCAGTGCCTGGACCGATAACGCGGTAATGCGTGTCGAGAGTTGCGCCAGATAGGCGCAACGGGCGAAGGCCAGGCACCCCAGGGCGGTCATGACCGCCGTGCCATTCATCAGCGCCAGGCCTTCCTTGGGCTTGAGCCGATAAGGGGCCAGTCCACGCTCGGCAAGGGCCTCGGCGGCGGGACGCTGGACGCCGTTGTCGATGACCTCGCGCTCGCCGCACAGTACCGCCGCCAAGTAAGACAGCGGTGTCAGGTCGCCGCTGGCGCCGACGGAGCCCTCCTCGGGAATCAGCGGAAGCACATCATGTTCCAGCAACCATGAGAGGCGCTCCAGCAGCTCGACACTGACTCCCGACACGCCCTGGCAAAGGGATACCAGTCGCACCAGTACCACGGCCCTGGCCGCCTCGGCATCGAGTGTCTGGCCCATGCCGCAGCCATGAAAGGTATACAGCTGGCGCGGCAAGTCATCGATGTCGTCGTGGGCCACCGGCCGGGTGCAGGCGTCGCCGTAGCCGGTGGTGACGCCGTAGACCACACCGTCTTCCTCCAGCAGTTGCGCAAGAAAACGCTGGCCACGTTCGATGCGGGCGCGAAATTCAGGGCACGGCGACAGCACGATGCCACGGCGGCGCTGAGCGACGGCGAGAACATCTTCCAGCGTCAGGGCTGCGCCATCCAGGACCAAGGGGGCAGTCGACTCAGCGGGGTGGGACATGGTCATTGGTCTCGTCGGCAGTCCAGAAAGGGAAAAAGTTGAACCATTGCAACGGATGGCGTTGGACGCGCCAGGCCAGGTCGCTGCAGTGGCGCTGCATGGCGGCAGAAATCCAGGCGGCACGCTCTCGACGTCCCACCTGGCTGGCATCGTCGAGCAGATCGAAATCGACCAGGAAACCGTCGCTCTGGCGCACGCAGGCTAGCCGGTAGACCCGGCAGCGGAGCAGGCTGGCGAGCAGGAAGGGGCCTTCCGGGAAAGGCGCCTTGGCATCGAGAAAGTCGAGCTCACGGGTACGCCCCTGGCGGGGCGGAACACGGTCGGCTGCGATGACCACAAAGCCCCCTGCACGGATACGTGCATCCAGACGCTGAGCGCTGGACGGCGAAATCTCGTTGACCTCAAGAATCTCGGGTCGGCGTCGTCCGGTGGCGCGCTCCAGCAGCGCATTGAACTTGCGGGCGTTGGGCGTGTGCATGATAACGATCAGGTCCAGCGCCGGATGGCATTCGCTCAAGGCGTTGACGATATCGAGATTGCCGTGGTGAGCGACCACGATGAGCCCGCCCTGTCCTTCATCGACCGCTTTGGTGAAGTGGCTGACGCCGGCCCCCGAGAGCCTTGACGGAGGATACTCGCCGTTCCAGGCGGCGACCTTGTCCATCAGCGAGCGGCCAAAGCACAGGAAATGCCGAACACTGCGTGCCCGCAGTCGCACAGGGTGTCCTGCCAAGTGGGGATCAAGGCGTGAGAGATAGTCCTGGGAGGCTCGCCTGGCCGTGCGGTGCGTCAGGTAGTACCACAGGATGATCGGCCACAGCAGGAGCTGAAAGGGCCAGTCGCCGAAGCGTCTGAGCCACACCATGAACAGCATTCCGCCCAGGGTGCCGCGCTCGCCAATGGTGGCCCAGTGGCGCTGGCGCTTGATGGCGCGGCTCATGGCTGCCTCCAATGACGTCGCAGCAGGCGTGGCAGGCGTGGCCACATGGCCAAGAACAGGCGGGCGTGCATCAGACTGATCTGGGTGTTGTCACGCCATACCGCGAAGTGGCTGACGCCCTGCTCGGGATAGTGCACCCGCACGGGTAGATTGGCGAGCTCGCCCCCTGCCCAGTACCAGCGTACGAGTACCTCGGTATCGAAGGTCATGCGATTGCCGCAAGGGTGGCGGCGCAACAGCGAGTTGACCTGTGTGACCGGGTAGAGGCGGACCCCGCACATGGAGTCACGAATGTGGCGTGACAGGGTGTTGATCCAGACCCACACATGGGTGGCGTAACGGCCGTAGCGACGAGCCTTGGGCACGCTTTCGTCATAGCAGGCGTATCCTGCCAGCAGTCGGCGAGGCGACTGGTACATGGCATCGAGGAAGGCAGGGATATCCGCTGGGTGATGCTGGCCGTCGGCATCGACTTGCAATGCGTGGGTATAGCCCAGACGCTCGGCTTCGATGAGGCCGCTGCGCACCGCCGCGCCCTTGCCACGGTTGTCGGCATGGGTCACCAGCGTGTGGCCCAGGGATGCCAGGCGCTCGAGCTCGCGGCGACATCCTGCATCACTACCGTCATCGACCAGAATGATCGGCAGCTCGTGGCGGGCGAGTCGCTCTACCACTCCGGCGACGGTGTCCGGGTGGTTGTAGACCGGTATCAGGGCGCAGGGGCGAAGCTCACTCATCCCGAGCCTCCAGGCGAACCCTGCCTGAGGCGTGGCGCCCCTGTGCCGAGTCGTAGGTAAAGCCGATACCGTCGGCGCGACGTTGGAGGCTGAGCGTCAGGCGCTGGCCGGGGCGCACGACCTTCTGGAACTTGAGGCGGTCCACGCCGCGAAACCGGCCCAGGTCGGAAAATACCTCACGGGCATGCTGAATAGCCCATTGCACCAGCACCACTCCTGGCACCAGGGGAAAGCCTTCGAAGTGGCCTTCCAGATAGCGCAGTCGCTCCGGTACCTCAAGGGTCAGATGCCATTGTGTATCCTGGCCTTGAGCCCCCAGCCAGCGGGGCTGACGGTCATCAGTGAGGTCGTCGAAGAAGCGGCGCAGGGCGGCTTGATCATGCTTGCCTTGAGGATTGAGCGGCAGCGCCTCGACGAAGCGCCAGTAGCGGGGCATGGCCGATGGTTCGAGCGCTGCGCCAAGGTGTTCACGCAATGATGCGATCAAGCGCCGGCGTGGTTCATGCTCCTGTGGCAGGGCGTCGCCAGCCATGGCGACCACCACACCAAGGCGGCCATCGCGCAGGTCGAGGTCCACGCACCGAGCATCATCAACGTGCTGAAGCTCGCACAAGCGCTGTTCCAGTGCCGTCAGCGATATGCGCTTGCCGCCGACCTTGGCCAGCCGGTCGCGACGTCCCAGCAGGCGGAAGCCCTCGCCGTCACGTTCGACGCGGTCGGCTTGTTCCCACCATTGGTCAGGGTGGGGGAGAAAGGGTGAGCGCAGACGAAGGGTGCTGTCATCGAGATCCAGCTCGATGCCGGGAAATGGCCGCCAGGCGTCCTGTCGCGACTGCTGGCGATAGGCGATGCCGCCGGTCTCGGTGCTGCCGTAGATCTCGATGACCGGGGCGTTCAGCAGCTGCTCGCAGCGCATGGCGTCCGTAAGCGCCAGGGGGGCGCCAGAGCTGAAGACGTCGGTGATGCGCTGGTGCTCCAGGGCCAGATGCTGGGGCAGCCGCGATAGCTGAGCGGGACTGGTGACCAAGCGGTTGGTCAGTCCGATATGTGAGGACTCGCTCGCTCGCTGGGCCATCACCTCGGGATAGCGACTGTCATTGCCACAGAAGGGGACGTTGTGACAGAGCGGCGACAGGATACCGGTCAACAAGCCATAGATATGCTGATGGCTTACCTGGCTGATCACGGCGCGACCGGTCAGGGGCCATAGGCTGGCATGACGGCTTAGTTCCTCGTCCAGTTGACGGAAGGACTTCGCCACAAGGCTGGGCTGCCCCGTCGAGCCGGAGGTACATAGCACCACCGCTTCACCCTCGAGGGGAAGGCCGGCGTCGGGGGGCGATAGCGCCACGTGCGAGGTCGCTGCAGTGTTGTCCTGGGTGCCCGCCACGGTGGGTGTAGCGGTAGGTGCAGAGGGTATGCGGCCAACCACCAGAGGCAACAGGCGTTCCAGGGTCGCTGGTCGATCATCGCCAGGCAGCAGGGCGCTTTGCCCACTTTCCCACAATGCCAGCAGAGCGGCGGTGAAGGTACCAGGGTCCGTGGCGAACAACAGCCAGCGTCCTTTCGGCCTTGGCTCAAGCCAGGTTCGCCATGCATCGATGGAAGGTCCAAGCGTCTGCGCGTGACACCAGGCGTCCGTCAGCGCGCCATTGCTCTGCACGGGCTGTCGCCAAGGGCGTTGCGTCAGGCCGAGATAATCGCTCCCAGCGCGGATAGCGTGGGTAGAAAAGGGGGTCATGGAGGGGGGCTCCGCAGCCGGCGTCGGCAAAGCCACTCACCGGCAAACATCAGGGCGATCAGGACATAGCTGATGACGCCGTTGTACAGGGTCCAGACGTCCAGGTCTGCATAGGCTGCCGTCCAGGCAGCGATGGTGCCGTTGACCACAAAGAACAGGCACCAGACTTGCGTCACGACTCGGGTATAGCGCACGCCGGCCGGCGGTAGATTCGGCTCCTGCAATCTGGCCAAGCGTTCTACCACAGGCACGCCGCGCCACAGGCTGAGGGCAAAGGTGGCCAGCAGCACTGCATTGACGGCGACGGGGTAGCCACGTACGCCCAGTTCGGCGTCCACGGTCAGCCCCAGGGCCAGCAGCGTCAGGGCGGCGATGGCTGCCAGGCCACGAGCCTGAGGCAGCCGCCAGGCGACCAGTGCACAGCCGGTCAACAGCAGCGGCCAAGGGCCGAGGATCCCAGACAGCCCCCACACCGCGAACGGCCAGGCCAGCGATAGCCCGATCGTCACCGCCTTGGCGGAAACCGTACGCGTACGCAACGCTGACCTCAGCCTCGCATCAGCTGGTCGACGGCGTTGACCACGTCGTCGATGCTGCGCACGGACTTGAACGCTTCGGGGTCGATGCGACGGCCAGTAAACTGCTTCAGCTCGACCACCAGGTCGACGGCGTCAATGCTATCGATATCCAGGTCTTCGTAGAGTCTCGCTTCGGGTGACACCTCGGCAGGTGAGACTTCGAACAGCTCGACCAGGGTGCGTTGAACGTGGGCCAGAATTTGCTCCCGGCTGACAGTGGCTTCAGTCGACACGACGTTCCTCCACCAGCGCTTTCAGCGCGGCAAGACTCGCAAAGTGGCGGCGGGTGTCTTCGGCTTCGGCATCCAGGGTGACGCCGTAGCGCTTCTGCAGGGCCAGGCCGAGCTCCAGCGCGTCGATGGAGTCGAGCCCCAGACCGTCGCCAAACAAGGGCGCTTGTTCGTCAATATCATCCGGGGTGACATCCTCGAGCTCGAGGGTGTCGATAATCATGTGCTTCAAATCAAGCGCTAGCGCGTCGCTTTGGTTCATCGTGAATGCGCTCCAGTTCCCTGTTGAAGTAGTCACTTAGCTCCCGCGTCAGGTGGCGGGCCTGCTGGCTGGTTGGTAGATGTGACGCCCGCTCTGTCGGCAGGTCGTCGAGTACACGCAGGTCCATCTGCACCTTGCGCGGTGGGATGTGGTACCAGGGTTCACCCTTGGTGAGGGTGGTCGGGGAGCACTGGATCAGCACCGGGGTGATCGGGCTGCTGGTGCGTAGAGCGATATTGGCTCCCCCACGGCGAAACTTGATGGGGCGCCCGGGCGTTGTGCGGGTGCCCTCGGGGAACAGGATCAGCGAGTTGCCCTGGGCGAGGCTCTGTCTGGCGGCCTCTAACAGGGCTTCGGGGTCGCGATTGGTGATATAGCCCGCGACATGGATAGGCCCGCGAGTAAATGGGTTGGTGGCGAGCCTGCCTTTGACGATGCAGTCGGCGTTGGGGGTGTAGGCCAGCAGAAAGACGACGTCTATCAACGAGGGGTGATTGGCCACAATCAAATGACCACCTCGGTTGAGCCGTTCGCTTCCCTGCAGGCGGTAGTCGAGGACACCAAGTCCCTTCATCAGCGCAATGAAGGCGCGAAAGACCTGTTGGATCAGCTGGCGGGCGACGCGCTGGCGTTGCTGAGGGTGACGCACACCAAGGCGTAACAACGGCGCTACGGCGAGTCCGATGACCAGGCCGCCAACGCCAAAGGCAGCGAACGACAGCAAGGTGCCAAGTCCCCTTCGCCACTGATCCAGCGTCATGCTTCCTCCAGGCGCCAGGCAGAAGCCGCGTCCAGGATGGGTACACGTCCCCCCAGCCAGTCGATCACATCAAGCGGGGTCGGTGCTATGCAGCGGCTACTGGTGACAGGTACCAGTGCTCTGCCATCGTCATGAGATAACCTGAGTCCGACGGCGCAGGCACTGCCCGGATGCGGGGCAAGGCCCGAGTAGTCCTCAGGCAGTTCCCCCTCGCTGAAGACGATGACGACGGCCTCGTAGCCTTCCGCCAGATAGCCCTGCGCTTCCCATAGCAGGGCATTGAATTCGTTACCGCTGGCACCCAACGCCTGAAGGGGGCGGCGATGATGATTGGCGATAGCGTGAACGCCCAAGGTGGCGTTGTGCACCGACATGGAAAACCGGGTGGGGGAAAGGGGGGCGCTATCGGCCAAGGACTTCAACATGGCTAGCGTGAAGTTGGCATCACCATGGCGAGACGCATGAACGAGAGGAAAGCGCGCATCGGGGTCAAGCTTGCTCAAGATGTCGCAGGTTGCGCGCCCGGGGGTGTCGAGCCGGCGTCGCAACATGCTGGGCACTGAGGAACCTGGTTTCTCGGGCGGCAGGAGGCAGGCATTCATTGCCTGGCTATCACGGCTCGGGGCCCAGCCTAACCATTCACTAAGGCGTAGTTGTTTCATACCTGACATCCGCCTGAGCGAAAAAGTGAAGTTTATCGTTAAAAGGGCGGCTCTCCAAGTAAGCTTAAGTCAAGTATTTCGTCGAAAATAGACGAATAAGCGCGTCTATTTAGAATATTACCGCCACTCGAATGTCGATAATCAGCAAATGTTATATGTCCTAAATGGATGGCCCGGGCTCGGCGGAAGAGACAGACAGAGAGTAACGTCCGCGCGGCTCGGGCCGGCGCCAATAGGCTCGACAGGGGGCTTGGGTGTGTCTCAGGGGACCGCCTGCTGAGCGACAGCCTCGCGATAGCGTTCCAGAGTCAGCTGATTGTTGGCGACCCAGTCGCTATCGACCGCCACCTGCATGTGGTCTTTTACATGCACATGGATGGGCGACATCTCATGCTTATCGGAAAAGGCAAACTCCGTTTCGATATCGGTATTCAGCGCAATGGCCCAGAAGCCCGGTTGGAACCAGGACCAGAAGCGGGTCACCGCAATATCTACCGTCGTGACATCATCGGCAGGCTGGGCGACAACGCGCCAGCCGGCATCCTCGAAGCCCTCACTGGCGTAGGCGCGAATCAAGTCGGTGACGGATGTGCCTTCTGGTAACTGGACGTCGCCGAGGGCCTTTCCGAAGCCATTTCGCTTGCGTCCAATGGCTCGTGCCTTGCGTTCTGCTGTCGCTGCCGTGGCGCCCTCGAAGCCTAGAGAGGGAATGTCTGCGCTGCGCGGAGCTTCCTCGAAGTGACGCTGGTCGGTGACGTTGCGGATATACAGGCTTGGACCGGACATCGCGTGGGTGGCGGTGACTGTGGCAGGGTCTGGCGCGGGAATATTCACGGTGCTGCGGCTTGTTGCGCACCCCTGCAAGAGTAAAACGGCCATCGCGGTAGCGATCAGTAGGATTCTGTTCATGCTGTCGTCCCTGCTTATCTTACGTTATGGAGTTGGCTTCTGGCGGTAGCGAGGTACTTGCCGGCAACAGAATATCAGTAATGTCTTATTTGAAGTGTGATAGCCGTCCCCGTAGCTGATGTAAGGCAACGTAATGCAGGTGTTGGTTTGTAATTGTCTAATTTATGTTAATGTTTTGTATTGGTTTTATCTTCATGAATTTTATGGATTTATTGCCCTGAGTGTTCTCTCGGATCGGCAGGTTGCTTTTCCATCTGTTGAGCGATGCGCGCTGCTTGCCTATAAGGGAACGGACCTGGCTGTTGGGTGGGAGAACCCCAGCCAAGTGGCCGAGACGTTGTCGCATGAGCGGCGACGGCCGGCATATTTCCCGAGCAAACAATGGAGTGTTTGTCATGGCGAAGAACCCTCATACCACCTCGAATCGCGATCAGGCTCACGACACCGATCGTGGTACCACTGCCAACAGCAAGTCAGAGAACCTTGAGACCTACCGCAGTGATGCCACTGGCCACGATCTACGGACCAACCAGGGCACAAGGATCGCGGACAACCACAATTCGCTGAAGGCCGGCGAACGTGGCCCGACCCTGATGGAGGACTTCATCTTTCGCGAGAAGATGAACCACTTCGATCACGAGCGCATTCCCGAGCGTATCGTCCACGCTCGCGGCGCCGCGGCACACGGCTACTTTCAGCCCTATGAGGCGGCAGCCCGCTATTCCAAGGCGGGACTATTCAAGGATCCCGGTAAGAAGACCCCGGTCTTCGTGCGCTTTTCTACCGTGCAGGGGGCGCGGGGCTCCAACGACACCGTGCGTGATGTGCGCGGTTTTGCCACCAAGTTCTACACCGACGAGGGCAACTGGGATCTGGTGGGCAACAACATGCCGGTGTTCTTTATTCAGGACGCGATGAAGTTCCCCGATCTGGTGCATGCGGTGAAGCCTGAGCCTCATAACGAGATTCCCCAGGGCCAGTCCGCCCATGACACTTTCTGGGACTTTGTCTCGCTGATGCCTGAAAGCGCTCACATGGTGCTGTGGACCATGTCAGACCGGGCGTTTCCTCGACACTATCGGTATATGGAAGGCTTTGGCGTTCATACGTTCCGACTCATTGATCGCAGTGGCAAGGCCCGCTTCGTCAAGTTCCACTGGAAGCCGCTGGCCGGCACCCATTCGTTGATCTGGGACGAGGCGCAGAAGCTCTGGGGGCGTGACCCGGATTTCAATCGCCGCGAGATGTGGGGCGACATCGAGAACGGCGATGTGCTGGAGTGGGAGCTGGGCATACAGGTCGTCGAGGAAGAGGATGAGCATGCCTTCGACTTCGACATTCTTGATCCGACCAAACTGATTCCCGAGGAAGTGGTGCCGGTGACTCCCATTGGCAAGATGGTGCTGGATCGCAATCCAGACAACTATTTTGCCGAGACCGAACAGGTGGCGTTCAACCCCGGCAACGTGGTGCCAGGGATCGACTTCAGCAACGACCCGCTGCTGCAGGGACGTCTGTTCTCCTACCTGGATACCCAGATGCTGCGCCTGGGCGGCCCCAACTTCCACGAGATTCCAATCAACCAGCCGGTGTGCCCCTTCCATAATCATCAGCGTGACGCGCCGCACCGTCAGACCATCAACAAGGGGCAGGTGTCCTACGAGCCCAACTCGATCGACGATGGTTGGCCCCGTGAAACGCCTCCTGCAGATGAACACGGCGGGTACGAGAGCTATCACGAGCGCATCGACGCCCACAAGATCAGGGGACGCAGCGAGTCCTTCGGCGATCACTACTCCCAGGCTCGCCTGTTCTGGCATAGCCAGACGCCGGTTGAGCAAGAGCACATTATTGCGGCCTACGCCTTTGAGCTTTCCAAGGTGGAGCGGCCGTGGATCCGGGAACGGGTGATTCGGGAGATTCTTCCCAACATCGATATGACGCTGGCTCGTCGGGTCGGCGAGGCGCACGGTGTGACACCGCCGGATCATCCCCCCGCCGCCAAGGAAGAGCTTGGCACGATATCGTTGGATAGTTCGCCTTCGCTGAGCCTGCTGCATCGTGAACAGCCCGACATCCGCTATCGCAAGGTGGCGATTCTGGTCGCCGATGGTGTCGATGGCGAGCAGGTAGAAGTCCTGCAGCAGCGCCTGGAGGCTGAAGGCGCTCAAGGGTTGGTCATCGCGCCGTCGATGGCTTCGGTAAAGACCCTGCAAGGAGGCACCCTGACCCCGGATGCCATGCTCAATGGGCTGCCCTCGGTGACCCTGGACGCTGTCGTGGTGGCACCGGGTGAAGATAGCGCCAAGACGCTGGCAGGCTCTGGCCTGGGCCTCTACTACGTGCAGGAGGCCTACAAGCACCTCAAGCCTATCGCCGCTCTCGGTGACGGTACCAAGGTGCTGCAGGGTGCCGGTATCGAGGTGCCGGAAGAGGGCGTGTTCTCGGCGGATCGTGTCGACCAGTGCTTTGCCGATTTTCGTGAAGCGATGCGTGGCCACCGTGTGTGGTCTCGCGATGCCAAGGCGAACGACATGCCGGCCTGAGATAGCGGACCGCGATATCGTGGTGCAGGGCCCTGCGGCTGGCACCCTATCGTAGCCACTTCTAGCCCCCCAGGCCTTGCTTGGGGGGCTGGGTAGTTGAGGTGGCTTGATCGGCGTGGGGCCAGCGGAGCCGGAGGCGCTGGCGGCATGATCTGCACCATGCCAGACAGGTCGGCAGGGCTAAATAATTTGGCTTAAATGAGCGTCAGTGAACCTGCTGATATCGACTTTTGTCTCCATGCGGGTCGATCGCCTGCACGAGTCCAAGGTGATCTCGCACGCAGCGGTGACGCTCGTCGTCTTCGGAGTCGATGGTTTTTTCGACGTTGGCGTTTTTTTCTGCTCATTTTCCGCATTCAACCCCCTATTTGTCCCACTATGTGGTCTCCGTGGTGACTATTTGACCAAGCATGGCAGCTTGCCTTGAATGGAGTGAATTCAGGGAGGTGCCATGGACGAGTTGACCTACCAGCGAGACAGGCCGGTCGTGCGGTCTGGGACTCAGACACTTAGTCGAGGGCTTGAGGTCCTCCAGTACGTCGCGCGTGGCATATCGACCCCCAAGGCGCTGGCGCAGACGATGCAGCTTCCACGCAGCACGATCGCCCGGACCTTGGCCAGTCTGGTCAGGGAAGGCTATTTGCACAAGGTGCCTTACAGGGGGTACTTCCTGGGAGCGAGGCTGATCGAGCTGGGAGAGCGGGCAGCGGAGCAGCAGCCACTGGTGGATATCGCCAGGCCCTTCCTGGAGGCCTTGGCCAATGATACCCGTGACACCGTTCACTTCGGTGTTCTTGACGGTAGTGACGTGCTCTATCTGTGCAAGCTGGCAGGCAAGCGTAGCCTTGAAATGCGCTCGCGCAGCGGAGGTCGCATGCCCGCCCTTGCCACGGCAATGGGCAAGGCCATGCTGGCGTCGCGCGACCCTGCTTCCTGGCCCTCCTATCACGCCTCACTGCAGCGCCATCATTCTCCGGCAGACGATGCTCCTCCGGTAAAGACCTTTGCCGAACTCCACCGAGACCTGATCGAGAGCGATGAACGGGGCTGGAGCTACGACTGGGAGGAGAACGAGTACGGCATCCGCTGCGTGTCGGCGGCAGTGATGAACCATGCCGGCCTGTCCATCGCCGCGGTGAGCGTGACCAGCGTCATCAGCTTCATGCCCGAGCAACGAATGCGTGCACTAGGCGGTCAGGTGAAAAGGACAGCAGATGCCATTGCTCGATCGTTGTCCTGTCGAGCGTGACCCGTAAGGCCTGGTCTGCCGGGCTGGGTCTTGTGGACTTGGCTTTCTGAGCATCTCCCTATCGGCTCAGGACAAAGGTGCGACAGGAACAGTGAACAGGAGAGGGTGATGGAAGCATTGGTCTATACCGGGCCCGAGAAGGTGGAAGTTCAACAGGTCGCCCTGCCTGTTCCCTGCGACACCAAGGTAAAGGTGCGAGTGCTGCTATGTGGTATCTGTGGCACCGACATCGGGATCTATTCTGGCAAGCACCCACGCGCCAAGGCGCCGTTGATACTGGGGCATGAATTCGTAGGCCGGGTCGAAGAAGGTCCTGAACACTCGCGCTTTGTTCCCGGCGATCGTGTTGTGGCCTACCCCTTGCTGTCGTGTGGTGACTGTCATCCCTGTCGTCATGGCACGCCACATGTCTGCGCCAATCTCAGGCTGATCGGCATCGATCGTGATGGAGGGCTTACTGATCATCTGTGGCTCGATGATGAGGTGCTGTTCAGGGTGCCCGAGGCGCTCCCGGATCAAATTGCGGCGCTGGTCGAGCCATTGGCGGTGGTCGTGCGCACCCTTCACCAAGCACGCTTCACTCTGGGGCAGACAGCGGTGGTGATGGGGGCTGGACCTATCGGGTTGCTGACTGCTGTGGTGCTGCGTCACGCTGGCGCGTCGCGCATCCTTGTCTCGGACATTGACTCGTCTCGCCTCGAGCTGTGTCGACGCATGGGCTTCGACGCGGTCGATGCCAGCATCGAGAGTCTGCAGCAGCGTGTCCTGCAGGTCAGCGGCGGAGATGGCGTGGACGTGGTCTTTGAATGCTCCGGGGTGGCCAGTTCTGCCCTGGAGATGACCGCTCTGGCACGGGTCGGAGGAACGCTCTGTCTCACCGCTACCCATAAAACGCCGCCACCAGTATCGCTGATCGACGTCAACTTCAAGGAGCTGACATTGGTCGGCTCTCGAGTCTACACCCTGGCGGAATTCGCCAGTGCCGTGGAGCTGGCTGAGTCGTTGGCCGACACCCTGGCGCCGGTGATCACCCAGGTCGTTCCTCTATCAGGCTCGGCGAGCATCTTCGACATTATCGCTGATCCCGCCATCCATACCGTCAAACTGCTGGTGGACTGTCAATCATGACGCTATTTGATCTTGCAGGTCATAGAGCTTTGGTAACCGGGGGCTCGCGAGGGCTTGGCTACAGCATGGCAGATGCCCTGCTCGATGCAGGCGCCGAGGTGGTGATTATCGGCAGTCATGACAGCGTGCTGTCATCGGCGCGAGATCTGGCGAGGGGGGCAAGCACCTGTCACGGTGTCGTTGCCGACCTGAGGAGCACCGATGAGCGTCGCCAGGGCTTCGCCGCAGCCATGGATGCATTGGACGGGCGGCTCGATATCCTGGTGAATGCCGCGGGCATTCAGAGCCGTTATCCCGCTGAAGAATTTCCCTTGGAAGCCTTTGAAGAGGTGATTGATGTCAACCTCACGGCGGTGTTCGAGCTATGTCAGCTTGCGGGGCGGCATATGCTTGATCAGCGGCGTGGAAAAATCATCAACATTGCCTCACTGCTGTCATTTTTCGGCGGCTATACCGTCCCTGCATATGCGGCCAGCAAGGGCGGTGTCATGCAGTTAACCAAGGCACTGGCCAACGAGTGGGCTGGGCGAGGCGTCAACGTCAACGCCATTGCACCAGGTTACATGGCGACCGAGATGAATGCGGCCCTGCTGGCGGATCATGCTCGCAATACCGGGATCACGGAGCGTATTCCCGCGGGAAGATGGGGCGTTGGCGATGACATGAAGGGGCCTCTCCTGTTTCTGGCATCCACCGCTTCCGACTATGTCAATGGTGCCATATTGCCGGTCGATGGTGGCTACCTTGGACGCTAGAACAAGGGGCATGAAGATCGCCTTCTCGGATCTTGATCATGCCGATTATCTGATCGAGAGCGATATCCTTTCCTCGGCTGGCCTCTCGGCGACGATGTTGCGCTGCCGTAGCGAGATGGAGGTTATTGAGCAGCTTAATGATGTCGATATCGTACTGAACCAGTACGCCCCTTTTACGCGTCGAGTGTTCGAGGCATTGCCACGCCTGAAGCAGGTCGTCCGTTATGGGGTGGGCGTCAACAATATCGATATAGCAGCTGCCACGCAGGCCGGAGTGCAAGTCTGTCATGTGCCCGACTATGGCATGCATGAGGTGTCCGATCATGCCTTGGCGCTGACGCTCGCTCTGCTGAGAAAGCTGGTGCCAATGCACCATGCTTGCCACCAGGGGCGCTGGGATTATGTCGAAGCTGTACCGTTGAGACGACTGTCCTTGCTGACCATCGGTGTGACCGGTCTTGGACGGATCGGGCGACTGTATGCGCGCAAGATGCAGGCACTTGGATGCCATGTGCTGGGCTATGACGCCTACTACCATCCATGTGCAGAAGATGGGACGGAGATGATCCAGCGTGCCGAGCTGCTAGAGCTTTACAGTGACGCCGATGTTATCGCCGTTTTCTGCCCATTGACGGCAGATACTCATCACCTGATCAATGCCAGCGCCCTTTCTTCAATGAAGGAAGGGGTCTATCTCATCAACACCTCCCGTGGCGGGATCATTGATGAAGACGCCCTTGCCGATGCGCTGGCATCGGGGCAGGTGGCGGGAGCGGGTATCGACACCACAGAGCATGAACCCCTGCAGCCATCGAGTCGGTTGTGGTCGAGTCCACACTGTCTGATTACCCCCCATATGGCCTGGTACTCGGAAGACGCGGCCGCTGAGCTAAAGCGCAAGGTGGCTGAAGAGGCCGTGCGGTTTGCTCGAGGCGAGCCGGTGCTATGGCCCGTCAACCGTCTGACGTCGTAGCGGGTGTCATCACGCTGAGTCGTAACAAGCCGCCTGGCGGCACTCCCGGGCCTGACGGGCTCGTACTCTAACGCGAAAGAAGGATGTAGCGATGCCTAAGGCTTGCAAGCTCCAGTGGGTGATGTCGGTCGCGATGCTCGGTTCGCTGTTGGCCATGACGCCAGCCACCTCCCAGGCCGAGACGTTACGTATGTCAACGGTCACTTCAGTGTCGGCCAAGGACGCCAGCTATGAGTTGAAGCGCCTGGTAGAAGAGCGAAGCGGCGGTGATCTAGAGATCACGATCTTTCCTGACAACCAGCTGGGGGATGACCGGGTGGTGGTGGAGAGCACCATCTTTGGTGACATCGATATTGGTTTGTCGTCGACCAGTCCCATGGCCACTCTGTTTCCCGACCTTTATCTCTTTGATGCGCCCTTCCTGTTCCTATCCAAGGAGGGGGCCTATGTCGAGCTCGACGGAGAGGTGGGGGATCAGCTGTTGGCCTCTCTTGAGAGCAAGGGCCTGAAGGGGCTGGCGTTCTGGGAAAACGGGTTTCGCAACTTCACCGACAGTGGAAAGGTGGTGGCGGTACCCGCCGATGTGGAAGGCATGAAGGTACGCACCATGGAGAATGAGGTCCATCTGGCCGCATGGCGCGCCTATGGTGCCAACCCGACACCGATGGCGTTCACGGAACTGTTTACCGCGTTACAGCAGGGCACGGTCGACGCTCAGGAAAACCCGCTGGGAATCATCGATGGTAACCGTTTGCAGGAAGTACAAGACCATGTGTCGCTGACGCAGCATGTCTACACCCCGTATCTCGTGTTCATGAACCTTAGTGCCTATAACGCTCTGAGCCAGGACCAGCGTGACGTGCTGGAGGCCGCCATCGATGAGATGACCACCTATCAGCGTCAGCGCTCCGAGGAACTGGAGGGCGAGATTCTGGCGAAGTTCAGTGAGCAGGGCGTGACCGTGACCGAGCTGTCGCCAGAGCAGAAGGCGATGTGGCGTGACGCCGCGGTGGAGGCCGATATCTACGCACTGGTAAAAGACAAGATGGAGCATCCCGAGTACCTCGATCAGCTTTTGTCCCAGTAGCTTCCTGGGGCGCCGGTTCATCGGCGCCCCTTCTTTTTGCCTAAAGTTTCGCTGTTTGCTCCCGATTGCCGCAGGAGGGTGCGGATGAAAGTGCTCAAATGGTTCGACCAGTACGCGGAGATTTCGATCTGCGTGGTACTGATGTCTGCGATGACGTTGCTGCTCGCGGTTCAGGTGTTTATGCGTTATGTCATGGGGGGGTCCCTTTCCTGGTCGGAGGAGCTCGCCCGCTACTTCTTTATCTGGTTGATCTATCTGGGTATCAGCTACGGCGCGCGAGAAATGCGCCATATCAAGATCGATGCGGCGCTCAAGCTATTCCCGCGACCGGCGCGCCCTTGGGTCGTGATTCTTGGGGATGTGCTGTTTCTGGTCTTTGCTCTGTACGTTGTCTGGACCAGTTGGACGGTCATCGAGCGCCAGATGATGCTCGGCCAAACCTCTCCGGCTATCGGCGTGCCCATGTGGATCGTTTATGCAGCCCCCTGTGTGGGCTTTGCGCTGACCACGGCGCGACAGGTGCAGAGCATCTGCTGGCGGATCAAGCATCCCGACGCTGCTCACGAATCGGAGGTGTGAGATGACTGCAGCCGTGTTGTTTCTGAGCCTGGTCGCGCTGTTGATCCTCAATGTGCCAGTGGGCATCGCCATCGGCCTCTCCTGTGTGGTGACAATTCTCACCTTTGGCACGCTGTCCGATCTGTATGTGGCGCAGACTTTGGTATCCGCCACCGACAGCTTTCCGATCATGGCGATTCCGCTGTTTATCCTGGCGGGCGACCTGATGGGGGCCGGTGGGGTTTCCCGGCGTATTCTGGCGGTGGCGTCTGCCTTCTTCGGCCGTGTGACGGGAGGGCTGGCCATCGTCACGGTGGTGGTGTGCATGTTCTTTGCTGCGGTATCGGGGTCTGGTCCGGCGACCGTTGCGGCCGTCGGCTCCATGGTCATACCGACCATGCTTGAGGCGGGCTATTCCAGGTCCTTCGTGCTGGCACTGGTGGCGGCGGCGGGGAGCATCGGCGTCATCATTCCTCCATCCATTCCGATGGTGCTCTACGGTGTCTCTACCGGCACCTCCATCTCCAACATGTTTCTGGGTGGCGTATTGCCCGGATTGTTGATCGGTATGGTGCTGATCCTTTACGCCTACTTCTACTCCAGAAAAATGGGTTGGAAAGGCACTGAGGAGCCCTTTGAAGGGCGCAGGACGCTGTGCCTGGTATGGGAAGCCAAGTGGGCGCTGCTCAATCCCGTGATCATTCTTGGTGGCATCTATGCGGGGATCTTCACGCCGACCGAGGCGGCGGCTGTCGCTGCCGTCTATGCATTTGTCTGCGGTGTCTTTATGCACCGGGAGCTCTCGCCCAGAGACATCTTCAAGGTGATCGCGGGCTCTTGTGCTATCACTGGCACGGTCATGGTGATCCTTGGCTGTGCCTCCACCTTTGCCCGTATTCTCACGATCGAGCAGATCCCGGTGGCCATCGCCGACTTCATGCTGCAGTTCTCGTCGAGTCCGGCGGTGATGTTGCTGGTGATTCTGGTGCTTTTGCTGGTGGTTGGCTGCGTGATGGATACCACCCCCGCCATTCTGGTGCTGTCACCGATTCTGTATCCGGTGGCCACCTCCATGGGGATTGATGCCGTGCACTTTGGCATCGTGATGGTGGTCAGTCTGGCGATTGGCTTTATTACCCCGCCGCTGGGGATCAACCTGTTCGTCGCAGCTCGGATTGGTAACGCGCCCTTGGGTACGGTCATCAAGGGGATCGTGCCTTTCGTGACGGCCATGGTCCTGACGCTGCTGGTGATTGCCTACGTACCAGCGCTGCCATTGATGCTCATATCACTGCTGAGCTGAGCTGAGCTGAGCTGAGCTGAGCTGGGTGGGTAAGCGGAGTTCAGCCTAAGGGGTTGAGTTAGCGGGTTGAGCTTCGGGAGTTGAGTTTAGATAGAACAGAGGATGTGAGGCGCAGTCGCGTCCGGTGCAAAGCAGGACGACCTGAGCGACGCCGCGGGGTCTTTTGGACGGTAGCGTTGGCAGGAGCGACGTGCAGGTGGGGTCGAAAAGATCCGCGGTCTATTGAGGCCGCTTATGCGCCAGCTCGACATGGGGTATCCGAAACGAAAAAGGCTCCTGCGAAATGTTCGCAGGAGCCTTTTTCTGTGAAATTCTTTGGTCGGAGTAGCAGGATTCGAACCTACGACCTCTGCCTCCCGAAGGCAGCGCTCTACCAAGCTGAGCTATACTCCGACGCGTGAGGTGTGCCCCTCAACGGATGCGTAGTATACGGATCCTTGTGATTGATGCAACTCTTGCGAGCCCGATTCGGTACTTTTTTCCAGCTTGCCCGGCACTTGGGGGCACTTTGCCTGTTGCCTATCAGGCCTGGTGATTGTCAGGTCTTGCGCTCTACCGCCAGGCGGGCCAGCTCGGCCATGCTGTCACGGTAGGGAGAGGGCGGCAGCTGGTCGAGTTCTGTCAGCGCCTTCGAGACCATCTCTTCCGCTTTCTGGCGAGTGTAATCCAGGGCCCCGGTAGCGGTAACGATGGACAGCACCTCATCGAGGTGATCGAGTCCGCCCTTGCGGATGGCGCGACGTATGATGCGGGTCTGTTCCGGCGTGCCGGCGGCCATGGCCTGAATCAGCGGCAGGGTCGGCTTGCCTTCCGCCAGGTCGTCACCGACATTCTTGCCCATGGCCTTGGCGTCGCCTTCGTAGTCGAGCAGGTCGTCAATAAGCTGGAACGCCAGGCCGAGATAGCGCCCGTAGTTCGCCAGCGCCTGTTCCTGCTGCTCATCGGCGCCGGCGAGAATGGCGCCGCTATGGGAGGCAGCCTCGAACAGCATGGCTGTCTTGCCAAGAATGGTGTCGAAGTAGGCCGCTTCGTCGGTGTCCGGATTGCCCACGTTGGTGAGCTGCTGGACCTCGCCCTCGGCGATGGTGCAGGTGGCGGCGGACAGCACTTCCATGATCCGCATCGAGCCGACGTCGACCATCATCTGGAACGAACGCGAGTAGAGGAAGTCACCCACCAACACCGATGGCGCATTACCCCAGGCGTCGTTGGCGGTGGCCTTGCCGCGGCGCATGTGTGACTCATCGACGACGTCATCATGGAGCAGCGTCGAGGTATGCATGAACTCGATCAGCGTGGCCAGGGTAATGTGACGCTCGCCCTGGTAGTTCAGTGCCCTTGCCGCCAGCAGCACCAGCAGCGGGCGCAGACGTTTGCCCCCGCTTTCGATGATGTATTGCCCAATGGTTTCGACCAGCGGGATGCGGGAGGCAAGCTGGTCCAGGATGGTCTGGTTGACGGCGGCGAAGTCGTCGGCGACCACCGCATGAATCGGCGAAGGAGCTGCAGATGAAGGCGTGGTGGCGTTGACAGGCATGAAGGCGGCTTCGGCTTATAGAGATGGGAGGCCAGGGGCCAGGTTGCCGGTCATGCTATGGGCCCCCTATGGGGCCGTCAAGACGATAAGCACCCTGGCAGGGCCCGTGAAGAGGTTTTTGCCGGCAATGTGGCTTGACGGCAGTCGTCGGGTTGTGTTGTCGCGCGGGCATCGTTATAATTCGCGGCCCACTCATCCATGCTCCCTGTCAGATGGCTGCCAAAAGGGGCGCCACTCGAAGCAGGTCGATCAAGAGCCAACCCCGATGAGTATCTGGAGAAACAGCATGTACGCAGTGATCAAAAGCGGTGGCAAGCAGTACCGCGTTCAGGAAGGCCAGACTCTCAAGCTCGAGAAGCTGGAAATTCCGACTGGCGATACCGTCGAATTCGACGAAGTCCTGCTGGTTGGTAATGACGACGACGTCACCGTCGGTGCCCCGCTGGTAGCCGGCGCCAAGGTGAGCGCTGAGATCGTTTCCCACGGCCGTGGCGAAAAGGTCACCATCATCAAGTTCCGTCGTCGTAAGCATCACATGAAGCGTCAGGGCCACCGTCAGTGGTTCACTGAAGTTAAAATCACCGGAATTTCTGCCTAAGAACGCCTCGCCTCACGGCGAATGCGTAGCGGACTATTCCCTCAACGAGCGAGGACTTTGCAATGGCTCATAAGAAGGCAGCCGGCTCCACACGTAACGGTCGCGACAGTGAAAGCAAACGCCTTGGCGTCAAGCTGTTCGGTGGCCAGGCAGTGACCCCGGGCAACATCATCGTGCGTCAGCGTGGCACCAAGTTCCACGCCGGCACCGGTGTTGGCATCGGCAAGGATCACACTCTCTTCGCACTGGACGAAGGTGTGGTCAAGTTCGAGACCAAGGGTCCGAAGAACCGTAAGTTCGTGAGCGTTGTCTCTGCCTGAGACCGCCCCGAGCGCCATGGGTAGGCAGCGGCCGTGAAGTTCGTCTGCTGTCAGGCCCCGGAAGGCCCCGCCAAGCGCGGGGCCTTCTTGTATCATGGTGGAAAGCTTCCGCCAGGAGAGTGACAGATGCAGTTCGTCGATGAAGCCTCGATCATCGTGGAGGCGGGCAACGGGGGTAACGGTTGTCTCAGCTTCCGTCGTGAGAAGTACGTGCCCAAGGGCGGCCCGGATGGTGGAGATGGCGGTCATGGTGGGTGTGTTTACCTGATTGGTGACGACGCCCTCAATACGCTGATCGACTTCAAGTACCAGCGCTTCTACAAGGCGCAGAACGGGCAGCCCGGGCAGGGCCGTCAGATGAGTGGCAAGGCTGGCGAGGACCTCCACGTGAAGGTCCCGGTGGGAACCACCGTCATTGATGAAGATACCCTTGAGGTGATCGCTGACGTGACGGAGGTCGGCCAGGTCGTGCAGGTGGCCCAGGGTGGTCGTCGCGGGCTTGGTAACATCCACTTCAAGTCGTCTACCAATCGCGCGCCGCGTCGGACCACGCCTGGTACAGAGGGTGAGCGCCGCAACTTGCGCCTGGAAATGAAGGTGATGGCCGATGTCGGGCTGTTGGGGCTGCCCAATGCCGGCAAGTCGACGCTGATTCGTTCCGTCTCAGCGGCCAAGCCCAAGGTGGCCAACTACCCGTTTACCACCCTTGTGCCCAACCTTGGCGTGGTCAAGCTGGGGATGCACGAGCACTTTGTCATGGCGGACGTGCCCGGGCTGATTGAGGGTGCCTCCGACGGCGCCGGCCTGGGACTGCGCTTTCTCAAGCACCTGACCCGTACCCGGCTGCTCTTCCATGTGGTGGATGTGGCACCCTTCGATGAGTCTGATCCGGTGGATGCTGCGGCCGCCATCATGCATGAGCTTGGGCAGTTTTCACCGACGCTGGCGGAGCGTCCGCGCTGGCTGGTGCTCAACAAGCTGGATCTGCTGCCGGAAGACGAGCGCGAGTCGGTGGCGGCAGAGATCGTGCGTCGGCTTGACTGGCAGGGGCCGGTCTTCCGTATCTCGGCCATCTCCAATGATGGCACCGATGCGCTGGTGCAGGCGGCTCATCGCTGGTTGACCGAACAGCGCACCCTCGAGAACGAAGATGAAGAGGCCATGGAGCGCGAGCAGGACATGCGCCAGCGGATGGAAGATGAAGCCGTGGCGCGCACCGAGGCTCGTCTCGGGCGGCGTCGCAAGCATGTTGATGACGACGACGATGATGATCTGGACGACGATGATCACGACGTCGAGGTCGAATACGTTCAATAGGGCTGCCGGGCTGTCAGCAGCAGGCGCGGTCGGTAGCGTGAACAGGTCGAGGAAAGGATGCACAGCGTAGAGCAGGTTCCGGGGCGAGACGCCCTGAGCAGCGCGCGGCGGGTGGTGGTCAAGATCGGCAGCGCCCTGTTGACCAACGATGGCCGTGGCCTCGATGACGACGCCATTGGCGGCTGGGTGGACCAGATTGCCGCCCTGGCGTCCCGCGGGGTCGAAGTGGTCCTGGTGTCGTCGGGGGCGGTGGCCGCCGGCATGGTGCGCCTGGGGTGGGCATCTCGCCCGTCGTCAGTTCATCAGCTCCAGGCGGCGGCGGCCGTAGGGCAGAATGTGCTGACGGAAACCTATGAAAGCCATTTTGGCCGTCATGAGCTGCTTACCGCGCAGATCCTGCTGACCCACGATGACCTGTCCAATCGCAAGCGCTACCTGAATGCGCGATCCGCCCTCAGGACGTTGGTCGACCTCAAGGTTGTCCCCGTGATCAACGAGAACGACACGGTGGTGACCGACGAAATTCGCTTCGGTGACAATGACACCCTGGGCGCGTTGGTGGCGAACTTGCTGGAGGCGGACGCGCTGGTGATCCTGACCGACCAGGAAGGCCTATTCGATGCGGACCCCCGCCATGACCCGGATGCCAACCTGATTCAGGAAGGCCGCGCCGATGATCCGCGGCTTTCAGCGGTGGCCGGCGGCGGCGGTGCGCTTGGGCGCGGGGGCATGACGACCAAGGTGCGCGCCGCCAGGCTGGCTGCCCGCTCGGGCGCGGTCACGGTCATCGCCAGCGGTCGCCAGCCGCGGGTGCTGGAGCGTCTCGCGGATGGCGAGCGTCTCGGTACTCTGCTGACTCCCGATCGTGCTCCCATGGCCGCTCGCAAGCGCTGGCTCGCCGGTCAGCTGCAGGTGCGTGGCACCTTGACGCTGGACAGCGGGGCAGTGCGCGTCCTGCGCGACAAGGGGTCGTCGTTGCTGCCTGTGGGCGTAAAAGGCGTTCAAGGCAGGTTTGCCCGCGGTGACATGGTGCTTTGTGTAGATGAGCAGGGAGAGCGTGTTGCCAAGGGGTTGATCAATTACCACGTGGATGACGCGAGCAAGATCCTTGGGCAGCCCAGCGGACGCATCTGCGAGCTACTGGGCTACATGGAGGCGCCCGAGTTGATTCACCGCGACAACCTGGTGGTGTTTTGACAAGGCCACATCCTGTACCCGCCTTGTCAGGGGCGTCTGGCAACACGTGCCGAAAAGCTGGCACCCCGGGGCTTGACATGATAGGATGCGCCATCCTCTCAGACACGGCCCGTAACGATTGCCTTGCAACATAGGTTGCGATGGCGGTCGGCCAGATGGCCAGGCCGACGGGGATTTTTTATTTTCCCCTGTTGGATCAAAATGTTATCAAGTCATCGTATGACGGTGACGACAACTTTCTCCAAGGAGACAGTCAGTGGCTAACAGCAAGCAAGCCCGTAAGCGCGCCCGTCAGGCAGAAACTCGTCGTGTCCTGAAGGCAGGCCAGCGCAGCATGGTCCGCACTTACGTCAAGCGCGTGATCAAGGCAATCAACTCTGGCGATCACGCCCAGGCAATGGACGCCTTCAAGGCAGCCCAGCCGGTCATCGACCGCATTGCCGACAAGGACACGCTGTCCAAGAAGAAGGCCGCTCGTATCAAGAGCCGTCTGAACAAGCGCATTAAGGCACTGGCTGCGTAAGCCGGTACTGCGCTCTCGGTGTGACGCGGCGAGCCCGAGTCATGCTGACGAAAAACCGGCTTCGGCCGGTTTTTTTGTGTCTGCTGATTGGCTCTGGCCACCACCGCCAGGGTGGCTTCCATGACGATGGTCCTGCAACGATGGTCCCGACACAAAGGGTCCTGCGATAAAGGGTGAGATGACGTGAGTGACGAGCGTCGACAGCCACAGGCGAGCAATGATCGCCCTGAGCACGAGGCGAGCGATCTGAGCCGCTCTCTGGAACAAGGCAATGGAACGCCTGCTGGCGCGGCGGAGGATGGCGCTGCGCGTCCCCCCGCGCGACGTGGCTTGATGCGCTCTGGCCTGGTGGTCAGCAGCATGACCATGGTGTCGAGAGTGCTGGGGTTGGTGCGCGACGTGGTGATTGCCACGTTGCTGGGGGCTGGGCAAGGTGCTGACGCCTTCTTCGTGGCGTTCAAGATCCCCAACTTCATGCGCCGGCTGTTTGCCGAGGGCGCCTTCAATCAGGCCTTCGTGCCTGTGCTGTCCGAGTATTCGACCACCCGCACCCGCGATGAGGTGCGTGAGCTGCTCAACGCCGTGTGTGGCAGCCTGGCTGCGGTGCTGGCACTGATCACCGCGCTGGCGATCGTGGCGGCGCCCTGGCTGACCTGGCTGTTTGCCCCCGGCTTTGCTCGCGACCCCGAAAAGCTGGCGCTGACGGCTGATATGCTCAGGCTGACCTTTCCCTATCTGCTGTTGATTTCGCTCACCGCATTCGCGGGCAGTGTGCTCAACACCTGGAATCGGTTTGCCGTGCCCGCCTTCACCCCGGTACTGCTCAACCTGTCACTGATTGGAGCTGCCCTGCTGCTGACTCCCTTGATGAGCGAGCCGTCCATGGCGCTGGCCTGGGGCGTGCTGATTGCGGGTGCGGCGCAGCTATTGTTCCAGGTGCCTTTTCTGGTCCGCCTGGGGCTTATGCCACGGCCCTGGCCAAACTTCGCCCATGAAGGCGTGCGCCGCATCCTCAAGCTGATGGCGCCCGCGCTGTTCGGCGTATCGGTATCCCAGATCAACCTGCTGCTGGATACCATCCTGGCGTCGTTGCTGGCGGCCGGCAGTGTATCCTGGCTGTACTACTCGGACCGCTTGGTGGAGCTGCCGCTGGGCGTCTTTGGCGTCGCCATCGGGACGGTCATCTTGCCTGCCCTGTCACGCCGTCATGCGGAAGCGTCCACCGAGCATTTCAGTCAGATGCTGGACTGGGCGCTGCGTGCTGTCCTGCTGCTCGGGCTGCCGGCGGCGCTGGCGCTAGCGCTGTTGGCTGAGCCGCTGCTGATCACGCTCTTCCACTATGGCGCCATGACCGACAATGACATCGTGATGGCGGCGATGAGCCTGCGTGCCTATGCCCTTGGGCTGGTGGCGTTCATGCTGATCAAGGTGCTGGCGCCGGGCTTCTTTGCCCGCCATGACACCAAGACGCCGGTCAAGGTAGGGATTGTCGCCATGGTGGCCAACATGGTCTTCAACCTGATCCTGATCTGGCCTCTGGCCCACGCTGGCCTGGCCTTGGCGACCGCGCTGTCGGCCTTCCTGAACGCCGGCATGCTGGCGTGGCTGCTGCGTCGTCAAGGAGTGCTGAACTTTCAGCCTGGCTGGGGGCGTTTTGGGGTGCAGCTGGGGGGCGGCTGCGTCGCCATGGCGGGCGTGCTGATACTGCTGGCGCCTGACTGGCACCAGTGGCTGACCTGGTCGCTTGTCGCGCGGGCGCTGTGGATGCTTGGGCTGGTGGCCGCTGGCGGGGCGACCTATTTTGCCTGGCTTGGGATCACCGGTGTGCGCGTCAGGCACTTCCGGTTCAAGGGCTAGCCCATGGACGTGCAATGGGTCAGCGGGAAGACGTGGCCCCCTGCACTTCGTTATACTCGTCACCCTTTAGGTTCGGTGTGATCCGGCTCATGGAAGTAATCCGAGGCTTGCACAATCTGCGCGAGAGGCACAGAGGCACGGTCGCCACCATCGGCAACTTCGATGGGGTCCACCTGGGTCATCGTGCCATTCTCGACCAGTGTCACGCTGAGGCGGCCAGGCGCGACCTCGCGGTCACTGCGGTGGTGTTCGAACCCCAGCCCAGGGAGTATTTTGCCGGTGACCAGGCGCCACCGCGGCTGACGCGCTTGCGTGACAAGGTAAAGTTGCTGGGCGAGTGCGGCGTTGATCGGGTGCTGTGTCTGCCGTTCAACGAATCGCTGCGCCAGCTGACGGCAGCGCAGTTCATCGACCGGGTACTGGTCGAGGGCCTGGATGTTCAGCATCTGGTGGTGGGAGACGATTTCCGCTTTGGCTGCGACCGCCGTGGGGATTTCGCCCTGTTGACCGAAGCAGGGAAATGTCAGGGGTTCACGGTAGAACATACCCTGACCTTCCGTGTCGATGATGACAGGGTGTCGAGCACGCGGGTGCGAACCCTGCTGGCCTGCGGCAATTTCAAGGCAGCGGCTCAACTGCTTGGGCGGGCTTACTGCTTTCGCGGGCGGGTGGTGCCTGACCAGCAGCGTGGCCGCACCATCGGTGTCCCGACGGCTAACCTTCCGTTGCTGCCAGGACCGCTGGTGCTGCGAGGTGTCTATGCGGCCATGGTGGAGGTGGAAGGCGATAGCGGCACGCGCTATCCGGCCGTGGTGAACATTGGCTGGCGCCCCACGGTGGGGTCGGTACGCCCTGTGCTCGAGGCACACCTGCTGGACGTTGAGCGTGATCTCTACGGTCGACGGCTGACAGTAGTGCCCTGTGCCAAGCTGCGGGGGGAGGAGACCTTTGCCGACTTTGCCGCGCTGAAGACACAGATCTATGCCGATATCGACCGGGCCCGCGAGGTGTTTGCCCGGTACGACAGCGGTAGACGACCCTTTTTTGAAGAGTATCCTCTGGCGTCGGCGCCCCGTGCGCGCGAGGCCGTAACCCAGGATTCCCCGGCGGGGCAGGGCCCCGCCGATCATGATGACGGCTGACCCCAGGACTATGAGCGACTACAAGCACACTCTGAATCTGCCAGAAACCGAATTCCCGATGCGCGGCATGCTGCCCAAGCGCGAGCCGGCCCGGATTGAACAGTGGCAGAAGCTGGACATTTACCAGCGCTTGCGTGAAGCACGCCAGGGCCAGGAGGTGTTCGTGCTGCACGACGGCCCTCCCTACGCCAATGGCAGCATTCACATCGGTCATGCCGTCAACAAGATTCTCAAGGACATTATCGTCAAGTCGAAGAACTTGGCGGGCTTCGATGCACCCTACGTGCCGGGCTGGGATTGTCACGGCCTGCCCATCGAGCACAAGGTCGAGACAACCCACGGCAAGCACCTGGAGCCCGAAAAGGCGCGGGCCCTGTGTCGTGACTACGCCGCCGAGCAGGTCCAGGGCCAGCTTCAGGACTTCGTGCGTCTGGGCGTGGTGGGCGACTGGGACAACCCGTATCGCTCCATGGATTACGCCAATGAGGGCGGTGAGATTCGCGCGCTGGCCGATATGGTCAAGGGCGGCTACGTGTTCAAGGGACTCAAGCCGGTCAACTGGTGCTTCGATTGCGGTTCTGCCCTGGCCGAAGCCGAGGTCGAGTACGCCGACAAGAAGTCCGATGCCATCGATGTGGCCTTCACCTGTGCCGATGCTGACAAGCTCGCCGCCGCGTTCGGCCTGGACAGCCTGACGAAGCCTGCCGCCGTGGTGATCTGGACCACGACGCCCTGGACCATTCCGGCCAACCAGGCGCTCAACGTCCATCCCGAATTCAACTATGCGCTGGTCGACACGGGCGAGCGCCTGCTGCTGTTGGCCGAGGACCTGGTAGAGAGCTGCCTGGAACGCTTCGGTCTCAGCGGTGACGTGGTCGCTACCGCTCGCGGTGAGCGCCTGGAGCTGATCGAGTTCCAGCACCCGCTGTATGAGCGCACCGCGCCGATGTATCTGGCCGACTACGTGACCTGCGATGAAGGCAGCACCGGCATCGTTCACTCGGCACCGGTGCACGGGGTCGATGACTTCGACTCCTGCCGTCGCTACGGCATGGACTTCAGCGACTTCATCAGCGTGGTCAAGGGCGACGGTTGCTATGTCGATGATCTGCCCCTGTTCGGTGGCATGCTGATCTGGAAGGCCAATCCGAAGATCGTCGAGGCCCTGTCCGAGACAGGTGCGTTGATGGCCCACAAGACCATCACTCACAGCTACATGCACTGCTGGCGCCACAAGACGCCGGTCATCTACCGTGCCACCGCCCAGTGGTTCGTCGGTATGGACATTCCGGGGCACGATGGCCGCACCCTGCGCGAGAGTGCACTTGAGGGCATCGAAGCGACCCAGTTCGTGCCGGCCTGGGGCAAGGCTCGCCTGCATAGCATGATTGCCAACCGCCCGGACTGGTGTATCTCCCGCCAGCGTAACTGGGGGGTTCCGATCCCGTTCTTCCTGCACAAGGAGACCGGCGAGCTGCACCCGCGCACGGTAGAGTTGACCGAGCAAGTGGCAGACCTGGTTGACCAGGCCGGCATCGACGCCTGGTTCAGCCTTGATCCGGCAGAGCTGCTTGGCGACGAGGCCGGTCAGTATGACAAGGTCACCGACACGCTGGATGTGTGGTTCGACTCTGGCACTACCCATCGCCATGTACTGCGTGGCTCGCACCCCCATGGGCACCAGAGCGGGCCGCGAGCGGACCTCTACCTGGAGGGCTCCGACCAGCATCGTGGCTGGTTCCACTCATCGCTGTTGACCGGCTGCGCCATCGATGGTCATCCGCCTTATCGCGGTCTCCTGACCCATGGCTTCACCGTTGACGCGCAAGGCCGCAAGATGTCCAAGTCCATGGGCAATGTGGTGGCTCCGCAGGAGGTGATGGACAAGCTGGGGGCCGATATCCTCCGCCTGTGGGTGGCGTCTACCGACTACTCAGGCGAGATGGCGGTGTCGGACGAGATCTTGAAGCGCACCGCTGACGTCTACCGGCGCATTCGTAATACCGCACGCTTCCTGCTGGCCAACCTCAACGGCTTCAACCCCGAGCGCGATGCGCTGGCCTTCGATGACATGCTGGCATTGGACCAGTGGGTGGTGGACCGCGCGGCCCAGCTGCAGGAGCGCATCGAGACGGCCTATGCCGAGTATCGCTTCCTCGACGTCTATCAGCAGGTGCATGGTTTCTGTGCGCGGGAGCTGGGTGGCTTCTACCTGGATGTGATCAAGGATCGCCAGTACACCACCCAGGCGGACTCCCAGGCCCGTCGCAGCGCCCAGACCGCGCTGTATCACGTGGTTCAGGCGCTGGTGCGCTGGGTCGCGCCGATCCTGTCGTTCACCGCCGAGGAAATCTTCGAGAATATTCCTGGTGAGCAAGGTCTGGAGCAGGGCCGCAGCGTACTGCTGGAGACCTACTACACCGGTCTGTCCACCCTCAGTGGCGACGCCAGCATGGGCCGTGACTTCTGGGAGCAGGTGCTGACCGTCAAGCAAGCGGTCAACAAGTGTCTGGAAGACGCCCGCAACGCCAAGACCATCAAGGGCAGCCTGGCCGCCGAGGTGACGCTGTACGTCAGCGATGAACTCAGCGAGCTACTGTCGCGGCTGGGCGATGAGCTGCGCTTTGTCATGCTCACCAGCGACGTGCGCCTGGCGCCGCTGGCCGAGGCCAGCGATGCCGCGGATACAGATGTCGAAGGTCTCAAGGTGGCGGTGAGTGCCAGTGACCACGCCAAGTGCGAGCGCTGCTGGCATCATCGTCCTGAGGTAGGCTCGCTGCCCAAGCACCCCGACCTGTGTTCGCGCTGTGTCAGCAACCTGCCCGATGGCTCGGGCGAGGTGCGTTACTATGCCTGATCCTGCCGAGTCGACTGCCAAGGAGGCAAAGGACGCGATGAGTTCTCAGGTGCAACCGATGAAGCAGCCGCTGCGCTGGTGGTGGCTGGCGTTGGTCTGGATCGTGCTCGACCTTGGCACCAAGGCGCTGATGAGCCAGTCCCTGAGTTACGCTACGCCGGTAGAAGTGCTGCCGTTCTTCAACCTGACGTTGCTGCACAACACTGGTGCCGCCTTCAGCTTCCTGGCTGACCACCCAGGCTGGCAGCGCTGGCTGTTTGCCGCCATTGCTGTGGCGGCCACCGTCGGCCTGACCATCTGGATGAAGCGGCTGCGCCAGGATGAAAAGCTGCTGGGAGCTTGCCTGGCGCTGATCATCGGGGGCGCCCTGGGCAACCTTTACGATCGGCTGGTGCATGGCTACGTGGTCGACTTTCTGTCGTTCCATGTGGCGGGCTGGTACTACCCGGCCTTCAACGTGGCCGATATCGGTATTACCCTGGGGGCCATCGGCCTGATCTGGGAGTCCATCTTCGGCGAACGTCGACGCGCCCGGCGCGGCTAACCCCTCCTTTGCCGACGGGGGCGTTACCGACCCCCGCCGGCCTGTCACTCTTTTGGAGATCCCATGAGCGACTACCGTATCGACGAGGGCATGGAAGTCACTCTGCACTTCACCCTCAAGCTGGAAGATGGCACCGTGGTGGACAGCACCCGCGACAAGAGTCCGGCTACCTTTCAGCTGGGCGACGGCAACCTGCCACCCGGTTTCGAGCAACCGCTGAAGGGCATGACAGATGGCGATAGCGGCAGCTTCGAGGTCAGCCCCGAGCATGCCTTTGGCCAGCACAATCCGCAGAATATTCAGCGCATGAAGCGCGATGTGTTCAACGGCGATGAGCCCGAAGTGGGCACCGTGATGTCGTTTGCCGACGTCAACGGTGACGAGCTTCCCGGTGTCATCACCGAGCTGGATGGAGACATGGTGGAAGTGGACTTCAACCATCCGCTGGCAGGACGCACCCTGACCTTCGAGGTCGAGGTACTGGGCGTCAAACCCGCCACGACGCACTGACAGGCCTGCGTCTCTGGGTGTGTCAGGCGAGGCCCAGCGGGTTAGAGCCTGATCCACCAGCAGTTTATTCATTTGCTAAACCACCGCTCAATCAGACGCCTAGAAGGCGCCAAGGCAAGGCAGACCATGCAAATCAAGTTGGCCAACCCCCGCGGCTTCTGTGCCGGCGTCGACCGGGCCATCGATATCGTCAACAGCGCGCTGGATGTGTTCGGACCGCCGATCTATGTGCGTCATGAAGTGGTCCACAACCGCTTTGTGGTCGATAGCCTGCGTGAGCGCGGCGCGGTCTTCGTCGAAGAGCTGCATGAAGTGCCCGATGATGTCATCGTGATCTTTTCTGCCCACGGTGTATCGCGAGCGGTGCAAGAGGAAGCCGAGCAGCGCGGGTTGAAGGTGTTTGATGCCACCTGCCCATTGGTGACCAAGGTGCATATGGAGGTGCTTCGCTATGCCCGCCGTGGGCAAGAGTGCATCTTGATCGGCCACGAGGGCCACCCTGAAGTGGAAGGGACCATGGGACGTTATGATGTTTCCTATGGTGGCCAGATCTACCTCGTGGAGGATGAGGATGACGTCGCTCGGCTGGAGGTCAAGGACCCCAGTCGGCTCGCCTTCGTCACCCAGACGACCCTCTCCATGGATGACACCGCTCGCGTGATTGACGCCTTGCGTGCGACCTTCCCCGAGATTCAAGGCCCGCGCAAGGACGATATCTGCTACGCCACCCAGAATCGTCAGGATGCGGTGAGGGAACTGGCCGCGGCAACAGATCTGGTGTTGGTGGTGGGTAGTCCGAACAGCTCCAATTCCAATCGACTGCGGGAGCTTTCCGAGCGTGTGGGCACCGCCGCCTACCTTATCGATAATGCCGAGCAGATTGATCCGGCGTGGGTCGACGGCGTGACTTCCGTCGGCGTTACGGCCGGGGCCAGTGCCCCCGAAGTGCTGGTCAAGGGTGTGATCGACCGGCTGATCGAACTGGGAGCCGAAGCGCCCGAGGAACTGGCAGGGCGTGAAGAAACGATTACCTTCTCGATGCCCCGAGAGCTGCGTGACCGGGTTATCGTCAGCGACTAGTCTTCGAGCAAGACCCCTTGCGAGCGTTGAGCTTCACGCCGACAAGAATGCGTCGATAAGAAAGCACCGATGTAAAAGCGCCGCCTGTCACAGGGCGGCGTTTTTGCATCCAAGGCTCGGGATGACCAGGTTTCTGTGCCTATTCGTTGCTCTGTGACAGATCCTTGATCCAGCGCCTGCCTTTGGCCGTCCCACTGGGACATACTTGGGGCGAAAACGAGCCGGAGATGCCTGATGATGGTAAGACTGCAGCCGCTAGCCAGGCGCGGTGCATGCATGGGTGATCGCCAAAGGCGCACAGCAGGTAGCCGCCGTTGCGCTGGCTCCCGGCCTTCGTCAGGACGGCAGACGGCAGCAGGGGGGCGGCGAGGCCAGGCGGGCTTTACACTGCTGGAATTGCTGCTGTGTGTCGCCATCCTGGGCCTGTTGGCGTCGGTGGCATACCCGATGTACACCGAACGCCTGCGCGAGAGCCGGGTCGCCGATGGCCGTGCGCTGCTGTTGACCGCGGCCTCTTCATTGGAGCGCTGCTACACCCGTGATCAGGCGTATGATGCGCCCGCCTGCGATGGCCTGGCCACGCCCTCGGCGTCAGGTTTCTATCTGCTGACCGTGGAGCGTTATCCGGGACGCTTCTTTCTTGAGGCCCGGGCGGTGGATGCCCACTCGGTCAAGGGCGGATGCGACAGCCTGACCATGGACCAGACCGGGGAGCGTGCACCGAATGAGTGCTGGTAGTCGCCGCCAGCGAGGGATGACCTTGATTGAGCTGGTCCTGGGCTTGGCGGTGGTCGCGCTGATGGCGACAGTGGCGGTGCCCAATCTGCACCAGTGGTTGCGGCATGAGCGTCTGGTCGCCGATGCCAACCAGCTGGTGGGCGCCTTGACCCTGGCACGGACGACGGCCCTGACTCGCCGTCAGAATGTGACAGTACGAGTGCAGGAATGCAGCGGTCACTGGCGACTGGAGGTGCTGGCAGGCAACAGCGCTGCTGAGGGCTGTCCCGTGTCCGCCAGTCACGGCGAACCAGCGTTGATGATCGAGCAAAGCTCACGTACCGATGGTACGACCCTGACCGCCGGTGACGTCACCTTCGACCTCATGGGGCGGCTTGACCAGTGTCATTTCGAGCCACCATGCCGGCTGTGGCTGAGCTCGCCTGCAGGCGAGCGCCGCTGGATCCGCGTGGAGCCCAGCGGCATCGTACGCTCGGGGGCGGGAGAGGGGGCCGTATGATCACGCCAGCGTGGCAGCGTGGCTTTTCCCTGCTCGAGGCACTGGTGGCCCTGCTGCTGCTGTCAGTTGGCTTGCTGGGTATTGCGGGGCTGCAGCTGCGCAGCCTCCAGGGGGCGCACTCCAGCATTCAGCGGTCTCTCGCCGACCTTGCCGCCCAGGATGCCAGGGAGTTGCTGTGGGCGAGCATGACGGCGCTAGACGGCGAGTGTCCTCCCGATGCTGCGCAAAGCCTTCGCTCACATCAGTGGCACCAGCATTGGGCGCCCTTTCTACCGGGGCTTGCCGACGCCGATCAGTCGATCGAGCCTGCCGAAGACTGCGCCTTCAAGATATCGATTCGCTGGCAGGACGAACGCTTCTCCGATCCCAGCGTGTTCGATTATTGGGTCAAGTTGCCGGCCAGGGATCACCTATGAGCGGGCTGGGGCGCGGGCACCTCGCTATCCGCTTGGGCGCGCAGCGTGGCGTGTCACTGGTCGAGCTGATGGTGGCCATGCTGGTGGGGAGCCTGGTCATCCTTGCCGCGGGGAACCTGTTTCATGAGGCCAACGTCAGCGCCAATACGGTCTTACGACTCGCCGATCGTCAGGCAGTGATCAGCTATGCGTTGGATACCGTGACCGCCGCGGTGCGGCGCGGATCGGCTGACGTAGACAGCTACGTGCTCAGGCCTTCGCTCGATGGCGAAGGCTGCACCCTGCACGATGCGCTGAGTGGTGAGCCCTTGGTCGATGGCCTGGCCGATAGCGGTCACTGTGACCAGGATCCCGTGCTGGAGTCGCTTGGTGAGGGGCTCTATCGCATCACGCTGAGCCTGCCTCACAGTCCCGTGCCCTTGTCGTTGCACGTGGTAAATCGCCAGACCGCCATGGCGTCGCTGGAGGGCTCGCCATGAACAGATGTTCGATGTGTGACAGACAGCGTGGGGCGGTGCTTCTGGTGGTGCTGTCGCTGGTGGCCATCGCCTCGGTGATTGCCATGGCAGCGGTCCAGTCCTCCGTGGTCGACGAACGTCTTGCGGGCAATATGCGAGCCATGGCTCAAGCACAGATGGCCGCCGACTGGGGCGCTGCCGAGGTGATGCAAGATCTCGATATGACCCTGTCCGCCACCGAAGAAACCTGCCAGGTGTTGGAGCAGCAGGTGATGGCAGGAGGGTGGGGGCCCTCCTGGCGAGAGGCGGGTACCCTGCCGAATCAGCCAGGCGTTGGCTACCGGTGGTCCCCTTGCGATCATGAGGGAAGTGCGGCTCGTCTTGTCGTGGGCTACGTCGAGGATGGGTCTCATCATCTGGCATTGCACGGTGTCATTATTGCCGCATCGAAAGGGGACGGTGGCGCAAGTCCCGTTCCCGCACTCCCGGATGGCTGTGACACCGTGTCGGCGGGCCCCTTCGTCAACTATGGTCCGAACGATGTGCAGATGTGCTGGAACACTGCGCCGTCGCCAGGTCAGCCCGCTCCGTCGCTCGACCCGAGACCCTACATGGATGAAGTGTTCGCGGCCTTTGAGGGGGTGCCGTTTGATGCGAGTGGCTGTGCGTATCAGAATCACACCGTGCTGTGTGATAGCGACAGGGGCTTTGACGGCACCATGGACCTGTCCGCCCATGCTGATCTGGATGCGGTGATCGTGGATGGGGCGGTGACCATGACGGTACCTTCTGGCAGCTACGGCTGTGATGTGGTGGCGACGGGGCAGGTCACGCTGAATGGTCAGGGTGGCGTTATCCTGGACGGCAGCGTCTGGGCGAACGGTATTTCCATTCACGGTGATGTGGACAATGCGACGTTCGAGGTGCAAGGGGCGTTGGTGTCGGCGGGAACCGTGATTGTCGATCACAACGTGAGGGTAGAGCCGGAGCTCGGTGGTGGTGAGAGTGCCGATGGTGCCCTGTGGCTGGATCGATCCGCCTAGGGCTTGTACGAAAAGTGCCTGCGCTTGGTGATACGGCGTTAAAATCGTCTGGTACGCCAGCCCGGTCAAAATGCTCATTTACACCTCGTAAACTGCGCTTTCTCACCGATTTTTGCCTTGTCTAACCTTCACTCGTCGACTTTTCGGACAAAGCCTAGCCTTCGAGGCAGGGCGTCGTTGTGGAGTGAGTCTCGCTGCGCAGGCGCCCGAAATTGCTGAGTACCAGGCGCACATGACGCCGATCGTTTGTGCACAGCTCAAAGGTCCCGTTGTGCCCGCTGGCCCGTCCATTGGCCAAGAACCTGACGGGCTTGTGGTCCTCGCGAAAGCGAATGCGCGGCAGCAGGCTTGGAGGAAACACTCGCAGTGTGGCGCCACCCCAGCTCGGAGCTCCTGCCTTGATCAACAGCTTTCCTGTCCAGTCAGTACCGCAGTGTACGCCATCAGCACTAGGACACAGGGTGACCTGGGAGGCACGCACAATCGCGGTACTGCGGGTCAGCGCCAGGGCGTCCTGTAGCCGCGCAACGTCGCTGGCGATATGCTGGCGAGCGATCATCGCGCGATAGCCCGGCACGGCCACCGCGCTCAGCATGCCGATAATGGCGATGACCAGCAGCAATTCCAGCAGGGTCGCACCCGACTGAGGTCTTTGGAGGCAAGGACGCTGCGCAGCAGATCGGTCGTCGTCCATGGCAATCTCCCTTCGCTGCCGCCTATGCTGGCGAAATGAACGGGCAGGCCTCCGTCGCGCCCGGCGTCATGCCCCTGGGGCGATGACACAGGTGATGATGGCGTTGAAGCGGTGCTGGTCGTGCGGGTGTTGTTCCGAGTGTAGTTCTCGATAGTGGGGTAGACAGGTGGGAGGCGTGTTTTGAGCGAGTTTGTGGTGATCGGCGGTGGCGTGATTGGGCTGATGACGGCCCTGCAGTTGGCAGATGCTGGCCACAGCATCACGGTAATCGACCGCGGGCAATGTGGAAGAGAAGCCTCCTGGGCGGGAGGAGGGATCGTCTCGCCGCTTTACCCATGGCGCTATAGCGACCCTGTTTCCCAGTTGGCGAGCTGGTCCGAGGGCGCCTATCCCGAGCTGTCGCTGCGCCTGCTCGAAGAGACAGGGGTAGATCCAGAATACCGTCAGAAGGGGCTTCTCTACCTGCGTGTCGAAGATGAAACACGCGCCTTGGCGTGGGCCAGGGGAGTCGGCAAGCCGCTGTCTCGGGTAGGGGCGGAGGTGATTCGCGCCAAGGAGCCTCAGGTGCGTCAGGATGTCGAGGACGCCCTGTGGATGCCAACGCTGGGCAGTATTCGCAACCCGCGCTTGATGCGTTCGCTCAAGACGAGGCTTTCAAGCATGCCTGGCGTGACCTTTGCCGAGCAGACGTCGGTCACAGGGCTCAACCGGCAGGGCCAGCGCGTCACCTCGGTAGCCACGGACCAGGGAGACGTCGGCGCTGACCAGGTAGTGATCTGTGCGGGTGCATGGTCCGCCCAGCTGGCCAAGCTGGCGGATCTCAGCCTGCCGGTGCGGCCGGTCAAGGGCCAGATGCTGCTGTTCAAGGCGCCGCCTGGCATGGTGGAGCGGGTGGTGTTGATGGACGGGCGCTACGTGATTCCCCGGGGTGATGGTCGCGTGCTGGCAGGCTCGACGCTGGAGGAAGCCGGGTTCGACAAGGGAGTCGATGAGCAGGCCCGGCAATCATTGTGGCAGTCTGCCACCGGGATCATCCCTGCGCTGGCAAGCTGTGAGGTAGAACACCAGTGGGCGGGGCTGCGCCCGGGGTCGCCCGATGGGGTGCCCTTCATCGGCAGAGCCCCCGGCTGGGACAACCTGCACGTCAATGCCGGGCATTATCGTAATGGACTGGTGCTGGCTCCGGCGTCTACGCGGCTGCTGGTCGACCAGATGCTGGGACGCCGGCCCATTATCGAGCCCTCCGCCTATGCCCTGGAAGGCCGGCTGGAGCAATGACAGGCTGGCCCCCGAGGCCTAGTCGTCGCTGTCCTTGTCCTCGTGCTCTGCCAGGGACTTGTCACGATGGTCGCCACAGCAGAACCACTGTCCCTGCGCACGCAGGGCGTCCTGTTCCGGCAGATGCACGTTGCACCAACTGCAGCGGACCATTTTTCCGCCCTGCTGTGTGCTCGGGCCGTGGTCTTGTTGCTCGAGCTTCCATTCGCGGTACATGCGATACAGCTTGAGCCCGGCGAAAAACACCACGGCAAAGATCAGCAGACGGATAATCAATAGGTTCATCCTTACTCCCGGTGGGGAGGCGGCCCTCGATGAGCGGCGGCCTTTGCCACTTGGCGGCCCTTGCGGGACAATGGGTTGACCCTATCGATTTTCGAGAGATTTCTTCGCTCATGCAAGACCTGACTCTGGTGATGGCGCAGCTCGATCCCCTGGTGGGCGACATCCCCGGCAATGCCGACCGGGCGATCGAGACCGTGCGGGAGGCCTACCTCGAGCACGGCGCTGACGTGGTTGTTCTGCCGGAACTTTTTCTGACCGGCTATCCCCCCGAAGACCTCTTGCTGCGCCCCTCCATGGAGACGCGATTGCGTGAGGCTCGTGCACGCATGGCCGCCAAGATGGTGCGCGACGTGATGGTCATCGTTGGCTATCCCGGACGTCGCGAAGGCGCGCTCTACAATATGGCGGGCGTCCTCTACAACGGACAGTGGCTGGATGAATATGCCAAGCAGGCGCTGCCCAACTACCAGGTCTTCGACGAGCAGCGCTACTTTACTGCCGGTGCGAGCCCCTTGGTGATCGAGCATAAAGGGGCGAAGCTGGGTGTCCTGATCTGTGAGGACATCTGGCAGGAAGCGCCGATCCAGGCGACTCGTGCTGCCGGTGCTGACATCCTGGTGACGTTGAATGCTTCACCCTATCACCAGAACAAGCCTGCGGAGCGCCTGGCACTGCTCGAGCAGCGCGCACGTGATGCGGGACTGCCGCTGGTTTACGTCAACCAGATCGGCGGCCAGGATGAGCTGGTGTTTGACGGTGGCTCTTGCTGCGTCGATGCCGATGGCAGCCTCGCCGTCCAGGCTCCCCACTGGGACATCTGGCTGAGCCCTGTTCATTTTTCTCACGAAAAGGGTCGCTGGTCACCGCGTCAGGGGGAGTTAGACCTCGACGTGGCGCCAGAAGAAGACCTTTACAGTGCGCTGGTCACCGGGCTGAGAGACTACGTCAACAAGAGCGGTTTCCAGGGGGTGGTACTGGGCCTCTCCGGTGGTATCGATTCGGCGCTGTCGTTGGCCATCGCGGTTGATGCACTGGGGCCTCAGCGGGTGCACGCGGTGATGATGCCGTATCACTACACCGCCGATATCTCCAAGGAAGATGCCGCCGAACAGGCCCGACTTCTCGGCGTCAGCTACGAGGTCATGCCCATCGCGCCCATGGTCGAAGCCTTCATGGACACTCTGGCCGAGAGCTTCGAAGGGACCGAGCGGGATACCACCGAGGAAAACCTGCAGTCACGCTGTCGCGGCGTGCTGTTGATGGCACTGTCGAACAAGAAGGGACTGATGGTCCTGACGACCGGCAACAAGAGTGAAATGGCGGTGGGTTACGCCACTCTCTATGGCGACATGGTGGGGGGCTACAACGCGATCAAGGACGTCTACAAGACGTGGGTGTATCGCCTGGCACGCTGGCGCAACACCGAAAACCTGGTCATCCCCGAGCGCGTGATCGATCGTCCGCCCTCCGCGGAGCTGGCGCCGGACCAGCAGGACAGTGACTCGCTACCTGACTACGACACCCTGGATGCCATTCTGGTGCGCTATATCGAGGGTGACATGAGTGCCGAAGCCATCATCGCGGCAGGGTACAGTGCCGAGGATGTGTACAAGGTGGTCAAGCTGGTGGACCGCTGTGAGTACAAGCGCCGACAGGCACCGGTCGGAGTACGCGTGACCCAGCGCGGATTTGGCCGCGACCGCCGCTATCCCATTGTCAACGGCTGGCAACCTGGCAGCTGATCCTTCTCCCCTCCAGTCGTTACCCGCACGCCCTGCGACGGTCGCTTCGGACCATTGCAGGGCGTTGTTGGTTGTGTGCATAGCTGCACAGTTACGGAGTGTGTATCCGGCGGAGCCTGCTAAGTTTGCTTAATAGGTGTTTGTTAAAGGCAACTTTAGGAGGTGCCATGTTGCTCAGAACCGTGTTGGTAACAGGCAGCCTGACATGCGTGTTAAGCACGGGGGCGGCGCTCGCTGAATCGTCGCCGATCAGTGCCTTGACCATCGCCACGGTGGGCAACCGTGACATGGTCCGCATGCAACAGCTCAGTGAGGGCTTTACCGCCGCGAATTCAGATATCGAGTTGCAGTGGGTGGCGCTGGATGAAAACACTCTGCGTCAGCATGTGACGACGGATATCGCCACTGCGGGGGGGCGCTTTGACATCGTGACCATTGGTACCTACGAGGCAGCGATCTGGGCCGAGCGAGGGTGGCTGCTTCCCCTTGACGACCTGCCAGCCAGCTACCAGGTGGATGATCTACTGCCCACAGTGCGTGAAGCGCTGTCGTTCCAGGGGCAGCTTTATGCTGCTCCATTCTATGCGGAGTCGGCATTTACCCTGTATCGCGAGGATCTTTTCGCCGAAGCCGGGTTGAGCATGGTCGAGTCACCGAGCTGGGAGTTCATCGCCCGGGCTGCCGCTGCGTTGCATGACCCTGATGAGCACTATGGCATATGCCTCAGGGGCAAGCCGGGCTGGGGCGAAAACATGGCGCTGTTGACGGCGATGGCGAACGCCTATGGTGGCCGCTGGTTCGACATGCAGTGGGTCCCGCAGTTGGCGACGGCCGCCTGGCGTGACGCCCTGGACCAATACCTATCGTTGTTGTGGGAGTATGGCCCACCGAATCCGGAGCAACTGGGCTTCAATGACAACCTGGCGCTGTTTCAGCAGGGCAAGTGCGCGATCTGGGTGGATGCTACGGTCGCGGCGTCCGCCGTCACCAACCCACGAGAGTCAATGGTGGCCGATCGGGTGGGGTTTGCATTGGCGCCACAGCAGGGGATGGGCAAGCGAGCCAACTGGCTGTGGGCATGGGCGCTAGCGATACCGTCGAGCTCCACTAGTAGCGACGCGGCAAAGCGTTTCATCGCCTGGGCCACCTCGGCAGACTTCCAACGTCAGGTCGCCGAGGATGAAGGGTGGGCTCAGGTCCCTCCCGGTACTCGCCGCTCCCTCTATGCCAATCCCCACTATCAGGCCGCAGCGCCATACAGTGACATGGTGCTGGAATCGCTGACAGCCGCAGATCCTGGGAACCCGACGGTGGAGCCAGTGCCGTATCGTGGCATCCAGTACGTGGCGATTGCTGCCTTTCCTGGTATCGCCACGGCGGTAGGCAATCGCTTCGCGAAGGCGCTGGCAGGCGAGATAACGGTCGATGAGGCGCTGGAAAACGCGCAGTGGGTAACCCAGAAGGTGGCCGAGCAGGCCCGCTTTGCCGATCAATGATGCATCGGCTGTGGGCGTCATTTGCCGGCGTGAAGCTAACGCCAGGCCGCCCACTGCCTCGTGATACCAGGCGTAGTGTCCTGCGCCGGGACAAGGAGATTGCCATGGCTTCATCCGGGTTCAACCCCCATCAGCCGCTGGAGCGCATCGACGATGAGCAGCTGCCGGTGTCGCCTCACAAGCAGCATGGTGCCAGACACTTTCTAGGGCTCTATGCGGCGGAACACGTCGCCGCGACGGAGTTCGTGATAGGCGCCACCTTTGTCGGCCTGGGGGCAGGAATATGGGACATCCTGATCGGCTTGATCATCGGCAATACGTTGGCGGTGTTGAGCTTCACGCTGATTACGGCCCCGATCGCGGTAGGCACGCGATTGAGCCTGTTTGCCTATCTGGAGCGGATCGCCGGTAATGTCATGGCCAAGCTCTACAATGGCGCCAATGTGGTGATCTTCTCGGCCATCTCGGCGGCCATGATCACGGTGTCAGCGACCGCAGTACGCGTGCTGTTCGATGTGCCTCCGCAAGTGGCTCCCTACCCTACGGACGTGGCTTTTGTGCTGATTGCCTTTGCCGTAGGGGCGATCGTGGTGCTGGTGGCAGCGTTTGGCTTCAACGCGCTAAGCGAGTTTGCCAGTATCTGTGCCCCCTGGCTGATGGTCATGTTTACCGCCGGGGGCATGGTGCTGATTCCAGCGCTGGCGGAGTCGGTGACGGGCTTCACGACACTCACCAGTGTCTCTGATTTCATTGCCATTGCCAGTGCCAGCGTGTTCACCGGCGTCAACGCTGAAGGCGAGCCAGGTATCGGTCTCTGGGAGGTCATCGGTTTCGCATGGGCGGCCAATACCTTTGCGCACTTCGGACTGATCGATATGGCGCTTCTGCGTTATGCACGCAAGGTGCGCTACGGTCTGGCCACCTGTACAGGCATGATGTTTGGTCACTACGTTGCCTGGATCTCGGCCGGGCTCATGGGGGCGGCGACCGCGGCTACCATGAAGCTCAGCATCATGGTGGTGGACCCCGGCGATGTGGCTTTCTATGCGCTCGGACTTTCCGGTTTCGTCATCGTGGTCGTGGCGGGGTGGACGACCGCCAATTCGAACTTGTACCGAGCAGGCCTGGCAGCTCAAGCCTTGATGCCTGAGGTCAAGCGCTGGAAAGTGACCATGCTGGTAGGCTTAGGCGTCATGGGGGCGAGCTGTTTCCCGTTCGTCTACCGCAGCATGCTGCCCTTGCTGACCTATGCGGGCCTGATACTGGTGCCCGTAGGCGGGATTGCCTTTGCCGAGTACCAGCTGTTCCCGCGGCTTGGCATGACGTCATACTGGGCCAGCTTCAAGGGGCTGGCAGACAATCGTCCAGCCATTGCCAGTTGGCTTCTTTCGCTGGCCTTTGGTGTGGGACTGAACGTGCTGGATATCATGCCGTTCTACTATCTGTTTCTCCCTACCTGGTGTGTCTCCATCCTGATCTATGTCGTTCTCGCGCGGCGGGCAGGGGCCTGTGAGGCCTATCCAGAGCAGCAGCGCGCGCTGGAAGACTTCCATCAGCGGGTGGCTGAACGCCATGAACGCAAGGCGGCGGAGAAGCATCGCCAGAGGATCGAGGACAAGACCTGGCTGTCCAAGGGCATTGTCGTCATCTGGTGCGGGGTAGGTTTGATCGTGCCCGCCGTCTTGGCCTGGCGAGTCATGTTCGATAGCCCGGATCTCTACGAATACTACGTTAATCGTGAGCTGTTCTACGACGTGACCATCTGGTGCACGCTGGTGTACTTCACGTTCGCCTACTGGGGCCTTCAACGGCGCAAGCGGTTCAAGCGTGGTGGCGTCGCGGCCCACACACCAGAGGCCGCCGGGTAGCGGTCGGTCACGACAGCGGCGCTGTTCCGTAGAGGGCGCTCTGGCCAGAAGAGGGCGTTGGCCAGAAGAGGGCGTTGGCCAGAAGAGGGCGCTGGCCCAGAGGCTGCGCTGTGACCGCAAGACGTCACCATCAAGAAAAGGGGCTGCGTCAGCAGCCCCTTTTTCCATCGCAATCCGCGCTTGTATCGTGATCAGGCGCTGAGCGGTGCTTCGTCCACGTACTTGGGTTCGAAGCGGCGACCATCGAGGCGCTCGTTGTCGGGGTCATTCTCGAGCAGTACCTGCAGGGTCTCGCTGGCGCGATCGCGCATGCCCATGCCCAGGTAGCCTTCGACCATGACCGCCAGGGCGTCACGGGTCGCTTCTGCCTGGGGGTAGTTCTCGATGACCCAGCGGCCGCGCTGGACTGCCGCCATGTAAGCCTTCTTGCGCAGATAGAAGTCAGCCACGTGGAGCTCGTGCTGGGCCAGCAGGTTACGCAAATAGATGATGCGTTGACGAGCATCGGGTGCGTACTGGCTGTCGGGGTAGCGGTTGGTCAGGTCAGTGAAATCGGTATAGGCATCTCGGGTGGCCCCAAGGTCACGCTCGGAGATGTCGATGACTTTCAGCGACTCAAGACTGAAGCGACCTGCCTGCCAGGCGGCCAGGCCTCGCATGTAGTAGGCATAGTCGACCTGGGGGTGATTGGGGTGCAGACGAATGAAGCGACTGGCGGCGGCACGAGTGCCCTCCCAATCGTCCGTTTCGTAGTACGTGTAGATCAGCTCAAGCTGGGCCTGCTCGGCATAGTCGCCGAAGGGGAAGCGGGTATCGATCGCCTCCAGGCGGTTCATGGCGGTGGTGAAACTGCCATTTTCCAACGCCTCGCGGCCCTCCTGATAGAGCTGGCGCTCGGTAGCGCCGTCGTAGCGCTCTTCTTCGACGTCGTTGCTGGCGCAGCCGCCGAGCACCGCGCCCATCAACACCAGGGCGCCCAGGCGAGTAGCGGAAATAGTGAAAACGCGCATCTTGGTCCTCGTGTCAAACAACCCGGGTCGGCCGTGGTAGAATCGGCCGCGATCCGCCCACTATAAAGCACCTTGTCCTGAAACGCAGTCCTCCTGCACTTCGGAACACGCTTTGGGCGCAGGCGAACCACTGGTTCCATTGACTTTCATGCCAAGAGACGTCGTCCGCACCTATGTCCCAGACCCTCGATGTTCACCACCGCATTCCCCTTGAGATGGCAGGCTTTCGCCTCGACCAGGCCGCGGCTGAGCTGTTCTCCGACTTTTCCCGGGAGCGCCTCAAGGGCTGGATCAAGGATGGCTCCTTGACCCTGGATGGCGCGACCGCCAGGCCAAAGGATAAGGTGCACGGCGGCGAAAGACTGTCGTTGACGGCGCATATCGCCGACGATACGCGCTTTGATGCCGAAGACATCCCACTGGATGTGGTCTACGAGGACGATGATGTACTGGTGGTCAACAAGCCGCCGGGACTGGTGGTTCATCCGGCTGCGGGGAACCCTGACGGCACCCTGCTGAACGCACTGCTGCATCACTTTCCTGATGCCGCGACATTGCCCCGGGCGGGTATCGTGCATCGCCTCGACAAGGACACCAGCGGATTGATGGTGGTGGCCAAGACCCTGGCCGCCCACGCGGACCTGGTGGCGCAGCTGCAGGCCCGCACGGTATCGCGGGAGTACGACGCCATCGTGGTGGGCAAGATGACCTCCGGAGGAACGGTTGATGCCCCGATCGGACGTCATCCCAAGGATCGTAAGCGCCAGGCGGTCACCGCATCGGGCAAACCGGCGGTGACCCACTATCGGGTCGTCGAGCGCTTCCGCGCCCACAGTCATGTGCGCTGCAAGCTGGAGACCGGCCGTACCCACCAGATTCGGGTGCATATGGCCCACCGGCGCTTTCCGCTGATCGGTGATCCGGTTTACGGTGGTCGACTCAAGCTGCCACCGGGGGCGGGCCAGACATTGAAGGAAATTCTGCGTGAGTTTCCTCGCCAGGCATTGCACGCTCGCCGCTTGGCCTTTGTGCATCCCCGTCATGGCGAGGAGGTCAGTTTCCACGCCGCGCTGCCGGATGACTTGCTGATGCTGCTGGATTATCTGCGCGTTGATGCGGAGACCATGCAATGACGGATGCCCTTGATCTTCGCCCCAGCGTTATCCTGCCAGACTGGCCGGCACCGGCGAATGTGGGCGCCTTTGTCACTACTCGCGAGAGCGGGCCCAGCCAGGGTCCCTATGCCGCTTTCAACACCGCCAGTCATGTAGGCGACAAACCGGAGCACGTCAGTCTCTGCCGACGCCAGCTGGGCAAGGAAATTGGCGATGAGCGGCCCCTGCTGTGGCTGGACCAGGTTCATGGCGCCAGTGTGCAGCACGGTTGGTGCGATGAGACGCCCAAGGCCGATGCGGCGGTGGCGACGACTCGGGACTATGCCTGTGTGGTAATGACGGCCGACTGCCTGCCCGTCTTCTTCTGCGACCGGAGTGGCGAGCGCGTCGCGGTCGCCCACGCTGGATGGCGCAGCCTGGCAGGCGGCGTGCTGGAAGCTACTGTCGCCTCGCTGGGGAGCCCCGCCGGCGAACTGCTGGCATGGCTGGGACCCGCCATCTCGAACGCCCAGTTCGAGGTGGGTCCTGAAGTACGGGAGGCGTTCTGTGGTGTGCATCCCGAAGCCTCCAGTGCGTTTGAGCCCAGCCCGTATCGACTGGGTCACTACATGGCGGATCTTTACCGGCTGGCGAGGTTGCGACTGGAGCGCCTGGGTGTCGCTCACGTCAGTGGAGGGCACTTCTGCACTGCCTGTGAATCCCGTTTCTACTCTCACCGCCGCGATGACGGCGTGACGGGGCGCATGGCCAGCGTCATCTGGCTGCGATAGCCACAGCGCTATGGTCTTGTCCCACGCCATCGGCGACGGGCGGTGGCGTAGGATCTCCCTGTGGCTCTGTAGTCCTGTGGACGATGCGCTGCGGCCCGATGAAGGCGACGCTGCCTGCCAAGGTGTGACCCAGATAGTGCTGTTGGCCGCCGTGCGCTGCTCTGCCTGTTGTACGTCTTTCCCTTCTTTTCGTGTGCTCTCCGCTGCTTCTCTTGTTCATGGCCTGGTACAGGCGCTATGTGGCCCGGGTATCTCAACGCCAAGGTGCGTGCGTGGAAGGCCCGGCACGGGCGTTGCCCGGTAACGAGAGAAGGCAACGACAGGCTGCCTGATGTTTCAGAGTTTATTTGTTTAGGTTGTTCCCGTGATGTGTCACTCGGGAACGGCTGTATCTCCGTGCCTTTTTTATGAATTTTTGAAATCGAGAAGCTTGTAGGACTATGGCTATGCCGTCCCTAAGAGGGAGGTGTTAGCGTCATCTTCTTGTGAAAGTGGGATCGACTTACACCGCAGCTGGGTATCCGTAATGTCCGGAGTGTCTCGTTTTTTTATTGTTGCATTTAATTTCCCTACATTGCTGTTCACGATACTTCTGATGGTGTCAGTGCTGTATTGGCTGATTACTCTATTGGGTTTTATGGATGGCGACATGACGGACCTGGTCGACATCGATGCGGAAGGGGCGTTTGATCTTTCCGGCCTGTTGGCGACGTTAGGTCTGCATGGTGTCCCGTTGCCCATGACGGTGACACTGCTGTCCCTGTTTTCCTGGCTTAGTAGCTACGTGCTTCAGCTGTCAGCTATCTCCTATCAGTGGTCCTCAGGCGGGTGGATGATGATCTCGCTGGGAATCCTGGTCATTTCCGTCGTGGCCGGTTATCTGCTTGCCGTCATGCTGGCGCGATGGCTGCGCCCCGTATTTGCGACCTTGTATCAGCACCATCAAGAACACTGCATGGAAGGCTTGAGCGCTGTGGTGACAGGACTGGCCAGGGATAGCTGTCGAGGGCGGGCTAGGGTCAGCCGGGAAGGTGTCGATTTGACCGTGAATGTCAGGGCCGTAGCGCCACTCAAGCATGGGATGAGAGTACTGCTGGTTCGGGAAGAACGGGGGCTTTATTACTGGGTGGAAGATGTCACGCCGGGGTAGGTCTTGCTGGGTCGATGTAGATCATGCTTCGCGAGGGTCTCCATAGTGCTTCGCAAGCCAACGTGGATATGCAACGTAGGCGCCGAAACATAACGATATACGACAGGGAATGGGGTGCGATCAATGGAAGATATTATGCCGTTTGAAATGGACTTTTCGTGGGTGATGCCCGCCTTGGTAGTGGTAGGCGTCATCGTGCTGGTCATTGTATCAATCATGTTGTTGATCAAGGCGTTCTACAAGAAGATTGATCAAGGGCAGGCGTTGATCGTCAATGATATGTCCAAGACCCCCAAGGTCTACTTTACCGGGGCCATGGTACTGCCCGTCATTCATCGTGATGAAACGATGAAGATCTCGGTGATTACCCTGGAATTGAACCGCCAAGGGAAAGAAGGACTGATCTGCAAGGATAACCTGCGAGCAGATATCTCGGTCGCGTTCTATCTGCGAGTCAACGAGACCGCGCAGGATGTCCTGAGGGTTGCCAAGTCCGTTGGCGTCGACCGTGCTTCCGATAGAAACGCGGTGAATGAACTGTTCAATGCTAAGTTTAGTGAGGCACTCAAGACCGTCGGCAAGAAGCTCGAGTTCATGCAGCTGTTCGAGGAGCGGCAGCGTTTTCGCGACATGATCATCCAGACCATCGGTGAAGATCTCAACGGCTATGTGCTGGAAGATGTCGCTATCGATTATCTGGAGCAGACGCCCAAGTCTGCCCTGGATCCCAATAACATCCTCGACTCTGAAGGCATTCGTCGCATTACCGAAATCACGGCGGCCCACAACTTGGATACCAACCGGCTTGAGCGCGACCAGGAGCTGGAAATCAAGCGCAAGAACGTTGCGGCCCGTGAGGCTTCGCTCGAGCTGGACAAGTCGCAGGCTGACGCTGAGGCCCGCCAGACTCGGGAAATCGAGACGATTCGAGCCCGTGAGGAAGCCGAGACAGAGCAGGTGAAGGAGCAGGAGCGGGCCAAGGCTGAAGCGGCGCGTATCAAGACCGACGAAGAGCTCGCCGTCGCCAGCGAGAACATGCGCCGTCAGGTCGAGATGGCCGAAAAGGCGCGGGAGCGCGCGGTACAGATCGAGGAAGTGCGTATCCAGCAGGCGCGTGAACTCGAGGACGTCAACCGTCAGCGCAGCGTCGAGGTCGAGCGTATCGGCATGGAGAAGACCCTGGAAGTCGAGCGCAAGGAGATCGCGGTGATCACCAGCGAGCGCATCTCGGTGGAGCGCAACGTGGCAGAGGAAGAAGAGCATATTCGGGATGTGCGAAACCGTGCCGAGGCTGATCGCCGCAAGGTCACCAGCGTGGTGGCCGCCGAGGCTGAGGCAGAAGAGACCAAGATCAAGGAGCTGCGCCTGGCCGAGGCTGCCTTTGAGCGTGCCAAGCTGGAAGCCGACGAAGTGCTGGTGCGTGCCCAGGCCGAGGCAGAGGCGGCGGAGAAGCGTGCGGTCGCAGATGAAAAGCAGGCTCGCGGCCAGCAGGCATTGGCGGCTGCCGAGGGATTGGCGCAGGCGCAGGTACAGGAAACTCGCGCCAAGGCCCTGCGTGCGGAAGGCTTGGTTGAGGCAGAGGTCATTTCGGTCAAGGCCAAGGCCGACGAAGATGCGGGTCTTGCGGATGTTCGAGTGCTTGAACAGCGCCTCGAGGCAGAAGCGTCTGGTGAGGAAAAAATGGGGCTGGCGAAGGCGTCTGCTCGAGAAGCCCTGGCCCGGGCCGAAGCCAATGGTCTGGTCGAGAAGTTGAAGGCGTACGACGCCATGTCTGCCGATGCTCGTGAGTTCGAGCAGTTCCGCATGAACCTTGAGCTGCTTGAGAAGGAGACGCTGGCCAGCATCGATATGCAGCGTGTAGCGGTGCAGGAAAATGGACGAGTGATGGCGGAAGCACTGAAAGGCGCCAAGTTTGAGCTGATCGGCGGTGACGGTGGCATCTTCGATACCTTCTCCAAGGGGTTGGGGATCGGCAAGGGGGTGCAGGGCGTCATGGACAAGGCGCCCGCGCTGCAAACCCTCATGGCTGGTCTGGCCGGCAATGCAATGAGCCGTGCTTCTGCCAAGGATCATCAGCAGTAAGACGCTCACACATCCAGCGATAGCTCGGCCGTGTCCGGGCTATCGCAACGATGCTGTTTCCACTTCTGCAATAGGCATTCCGGCACCATGGCTGACTCCGATCCCCAACACGTCAAGCTTCACGAAGATGGTTCTTCCTATGCACTGCTTGCTCGCCGCCTGGCCACACAAGGGCAGCAACTCGAACGACTGAGCGCTTCCCTCAACACCCTGCGTGAACAGACCTTTGGCGCTACCTCGATGGTGTTGCTGGGGCGAGGTCGAGTGCGCACCGAGTTGAAGTCGATTGCCCGTGATGCCGTCCGTATTGGCGACCAAATGCTGTTTGGCTTTCACGTTCAGCTAGGCCTCAAGCGGGCGCTGCGCGTGGAGGATGTTTTTCGTCTCTATCGGGTCGATGACCAGGAGCATGCGTTTAGTGTTGCTGAGTTGGGGGTGTCGGAGAGCTTTCTGACCGACGAGCGCTTCAATACCGATTTCCAGGAACTCCAGCAGTACTACAGTCATGCCACGCTGTCCCAGTTGGTGATCCTCAAGGGCATGCTGCTGATGGACTTCCAGATTGGCGAGAAGCTCGAGGATCGTCGAGTCTTCCGTTGGGAGCTGGACGCCCTTGGCAACGTCAGTCGCTACATCGACAACCGCGGCGACCGTGACCTGAGTCTGCCTGACCGCTTTGACTTTGCCTGGCGGCGAGTCAGCAGAGACGACCATGTTCAGGGGCGTTCTCCGCACATCAATATTGCCGATACGCTGTTCGTCGATAACCTCGGCGGCTCGGTGACCTTCAAGGTCGAGAACAATACCGACAGCGGCGAGGGGATCTATACCGACAGGGTGGAGTCTGACTCGCAGTCGTTGGATGACGCCAGTGTCGAGTACGCCGACCTGGGCGAGCTGCTGCTCGTCAGGATTCGCCCTTTCGCCGAAAAGGTGATGCGCTACTACGCCTTCCACCGGCCGACGCGAGGTATTCAGCGCTGTGATGCGATGGATAGCGGCATTGTGCTGCTGCCAGACAACCACGGGCTGATGTTTGCGTCTGGGTATCTGCTCAGCAATGGTCAGCTCAAGACCTTTGACGTACCGGCCGAGCCCATGCGTCTGTTGCGATCCGTTCGCTCGCCCAACGGCGAAGATGTGCTGTACCACTTCTATGCCGGCAGCAGCGGGAGGGTGGTGTTCTATCGCTACAACCTGGTCACCAAGCAGGCCGATGCGCCATTGCTGGGACACGGTGCAGCGCTGTTCGATAACGGCCATCTGGTGCTGTTCAATGCGGAGCGTGAACCCTCGTTGGTGCACCCCTTGCAGATATGGATTACCCCCTTTCTGTCTGATATCCAGCATGCTCGCCACGCCGCTGACAATGACAGCCAGCTAGGCCGTATCGGTAACGCGGAGCTGGTTCGGGGACTGGCCGAGCTCAACGACCTGGCAGGGCTGGTGCGAGGACTGCAACCCTACGATGCGTACCTGGCGCAGTTGATCAAGGGCTGCGATCGCTTGCTCGAGCAGTACTACAGGATCGATGAAATCCCCCTGCCGGGAGAAGACGGCGAGACGGATGTCCAGCACCTGCCTGAACAGATTCAGTGTATTCGGGAAACGGCAGAGACGATCGGCGACGAGTTTGAAAAAGTCGAAGAGATCCGTCGCCAATCCGCCGAGGCGGTCACCCGAGCGTCGGCACAGCTGAGCACACTGAAGCGAGGTATCACACCGGATAGCTGGCACCATCCAGAGCCATTTCTGCGACAGCTGAAGGCCGTTCGGCAGTTTCGCGGTGACGTGCGTACCCTGGCGCAGCGTCGTTATGTGGATGTTGAAGCGGTCGACAGCATGGACCAGACCGTGGCGGAGATCGAGCAGCGCCTGATTGACAGGACCCTTGCCTTTCTCGCCACCCCAGACGCCTTGCAGGGCTACCGCGATAGCCTTGCGGCGCTGGTGGACAGAAGTCAGCAGGCCACGGCTCGTCAGGCGCTGGCGGATTGCGTGGCGGACTATCGCGAGATCGCCGAAGGGTTGGACCTGGTCCAGGCCATGCTGGCTACCCTGGGTGGCAAGAATCCAGAGCTTGAGGTCAACGTCAATCAGATGCTGGCGACCGTGTTTGCCTCGCTCAATCGCGAGCGCACGTCAGCGGAACGGCGCCTCGAGGAGCTCACGGTTGTCGAACAGAAGGCTCGCTTTGGAGCGCGCTTGCGACTGTTCGAACAGAGCCTGGCATCGGGTATCGCGGCCATTTCCGCGCCGGATGACGCCACTGAGCTGTTGACCCGCATGTTGGACCTGCTGCAGGAACTGGAGGCCGAATTTGGCGAGCAGGCGGCGTTTCTCACCTCGATTGTTCAGCAGCGAGAGCATTGCCAGGAGGCCATCGAGACCAAGCGTGAACAGCTGGCTCAGCAGCGCCGTGGGCGGGTGATGGCGATGTCTCAGGCGGCTGAGCGGATCCTCGACGGTGTGCCTCGTCGGGCGGAGCGCTTCGAGGAAGAGGCGGCTCTGCAGGCCTTTCTCGCCGCCGACCCGATGATCGAGAAGGTCACCGACTCGGTCGCGAGCCTGCGTGAGCTGGGCGCCACCATGGAGGCGGATGATCTGGAGGCGCGGCTGGTGGCTGTCCGTGATGCGGCGTTGTGCAGCGTCAGGGATCGTGCCGACCTATTTGAAGACGGGGGGCAGGTTATCCGGCTGGGGCCGCGTCATCGCTTCTCCGTCAATCGCCAGGAGGTCTCGCTGACGCTGGTACCCAGAGACGACCAGCTCACTCTCCATATCACCGGTACCCAGTTTTACGAGGCGCTGACCTGTGCTGAGCTCCAGGCCCTGTCACCGCTATGGACGCAGCACCTGCCCTCCGAGTCGCCACAGGTCTATCGTGGTGAATATCTGGCGTATCGTTACCTGCAGCATGTCGATGCTGTCGTGGACACGGCGGACATGGATGCCCTCGAGGCGTCCGTTCGGCAGTTTGCGGCTCCCCGCTTCCGTGAAGGATACGAGCAAGGGGTGCATGACCATGATGCGGCTCGCATTATCGCGGTGCTCGAGCCGGCCAGACGTCAGGCGGGGCTGTTGCGCTTCTCGCCCTTGGCACGCGCAGTGGGTCTTCACTACTGGCTGGGGTTGCCGACCGCCGAGGCCCAGGAATTGATTGCCCACTGTGTGGGCGCAGGACAGATACTGCGGGAATACGGAAGCGACGAGCTGAAACGCGACCTGGTGGCAGAACTCGCACCGCTGCTTTCCACCTATGAGTTGGTGGTGGCGCTGGGGGCGGAGGAGCGCTGTCACGAAGCCGCGACGTATCTGGTCGAATGGCTGGCAGCCGATCAGCAGGGCATCGAGGTGTCTCAGCATGCGGACCGGCTGGCCAACGCCTTTCGCGAGGCGCTAGATCGTGGCCAGCAGAGAGCTGCCTTCGAGGCCATGCGACAGGCCCTGACCCGGCGTGCGGAAGACCGCTGGATGGCGACCCGACGCTGGCTGAGTGCCTGGAGTCACGCGGCGGGTATCGATGAGTTGGAGCGCTACTATCTGGACGAGGTAGTGGCGATGATCGACGCTGGCGACCAGCTGTCCTAGACGCCGCGGGAGGCTGAGTTGAGCGTTCCCGTCGAGGGATTGCTCGGCGATCATGGCCTGATCGAATCACGCAGGTTGATGCTTCGCCTTGATGACTTCGAGCATCGTCTCGAACACCATCTGGCACGGGTGGAGCCTGCGTGGGAGCAGCTGCAGGACCTGCGCAAGAGCGTGCTGGAAGAACAAGGCAGGCGTCTTGATGTCACTGCGTTCAGGCCTCGCCCGCTGACGTCCTTTGTACGCAACCGATTGATCAGCGAGAGCTATTTGCCGTTGATTGGCGACAACATGGCCAAACAACTGGGTACCGTGGGAGCGAAGCGACGCAGCGACCTGATGGGGCTGTTGATGCTGATTTCACCCCCCGGCTATGGCAAGACCACGCTGATGGAGTATGTCGCCCATCGTCTGGGCCTTATCTTCATGAAGATCAACTGCCCGAGTCTGGGGCGAGAGGTGACATCGCTCGATCCACAGAAGGCGCCTCATGCCACGGCACGAGCCGAACTGGAGAAGGTCAACCTGGCGCTGGAAATGGGCAACAACGTCATGCTCTATCTTGATGACATCCAGCACACGGATCCAGAGTTCCTGCAGAAGTTCATCTCGCTGAGCGACGCCACACGCACCATCGATGGTGTCTGGCGCGGCACCTCGCGTACCTATCAGTTGCGGGGAAAACGCTTCTGCATTGTGATGGCCGGCAATCCCTATACCGAGGAGGGCAAGGCGTTTCGTGTGCCTGACATGCTTGCCAACCGTGCTGATATCTACAATCTCGGCGATATTCTCTCCGGCACAGCGACCATCTTTGCCCAGTCGTACATCGAGAATAGCTTGAGCGCTCACCCGGTGCTGGCCCCTCTGTTGACTCGGGGTATGGAGGACGTTTATCGGTTCATCGACATGGCCGCTGGCAGGGAGGTGCCGGTCAGTGAGCTGGAACATGACTACAGTGGGGCAGAAAGAGATGAGATTGTCGCCCTGCTGACCAGAATGCAGCGGATACGCGACGTCATTCTCAAGGTCAATGGCGCTTATATCGCGTCCAGTGCCCAAGCCGACAGCTACCGGGAAGAGCCGCCATTTCTGCTTCAAGGCAGCTATCGCAACATGGCCAAGTTGGTGGAGAAGCTGTCCCCTGCGATGACCGACGGCGATATCGATGCACTGATCGACGATCACTACCAGGGTGAGGCGCAACTGCTGACCAGCGGTGCGGAAGAAAACCTGCTCAAGCTACGTGCCTTGAGAGGCACGATGGACCCCGACGATGCAGCGCGCTGGGCCTCGGTGTGTGCAGAGTACCGTCGGCGTCAGCAGGCGGGGGGAGACGAGGATGTGGGGGCCAAGGTCGTCATGCAACTTGGGCGGATTGCCGAAGGGCTGGGGCAGGGGGTGTCGAGTCGTCAGCGAGACCGTGATTCGCAGCTCTGCGACAGGACCTAGTGTCGATATGTCACCTGCCAGCCTGCGCCTGGAGTCTAAGCCCCTGGCGTTGCAGCACGCCCGCTGCAGCAGCGCCAACCCGACTTGAAACCTTGCTAAAGCACCGCCATATCTCTGTCAAGTCACATTGACAGGGTCACGCGGTGCGTCCGATCGCATCGCCATCCCCAAGGAGATATCGATGCGTTTCGACAAGTTTACTGCAAAGCTTCAGCAAGCCATTGCCGATGCCCAGTCGTTGGCCGTGGGCCGTGGACACAATCAGATGGAGCCCGCACACCTGCTGCTGGCACTGCTCGACAATCGCGATACCGGCATCAAGGCGCTGGTACAGAAGTGCGGCGGCGATGCCGCAAGGATGCGAGATGGACTCGCAGGTCTGCTCGACGATATGCCAAAGGTTGCCCACTTTGATGGCGAGGTGCAGCCCTCTCGCGATCTGATAAAGCTGTTCAACTTGACCGATGCAGAGGCCCAGAAACGCGGCGATCAGTATATCGCCAGCGAGTTGGTGCTACTGGCCGCGCTGGCCATGAAGCACGCGGTGTCAAAGGTCCTTACCCAGGCAGGGGTCACCCAGGCGTCTCTGCAGACGGCGATTGATAGCGTTCGAGGTGGCCAGAAGGTGGATGATGCCAACGCCGAGGACAGTCGGGAGGCGCTGGAGAAGTACACCCTGGATCTGACCCAGCGGGCTGCGGATGGCAAGCTGGATCCGGTCATTGGTCGCGATGATGAAATTCGTCGCACCATTCAAGTACTGCAGCGGCGCACCAAGAACAACCCGGTATTGATCGGCGAGCCAGGGGTCGGCAAGACGGCTATTGTCGAGGGCCTGGCGAGTCGCATCATCAATGGTGAAGTGCCAGAAGGGCTGAAGGACAAGCGCGTGCTGTCGCTGGATATGGGAGCCCTGTTGGCTGGCGCCAAGTTTCGTGGTGAGTTCGAGGAGCGCCTGAAGTCGGTGTTGAATGAGCTGGCTCAGGAAGAGGGCCGGGTCATCCTGTTTATTGACGAATTGCACACCATGGTGGGCGCAGGCAAGGCCGAGGGGGCGATGGACGCCGGCAATATGCTTAAGCCGGCGCTGGCTCGCGGTGAGTTGCACTGTGTCGGTGCCACCACCCTTGACGAGTATCGTCAGTACATCGAGAAAGATGCCGCGCTCGAACGTCGCTTCCAGAAGGTGCTGGTGGATGAGCCGAGCGAAGAGGATACCGTCGCGATTCTGCGCGGGCTCAAGGAGCGCTACGAAGTTCATCACGGTGTGGATATCACGGACGGGGCGATCATCGCTGCCGCCAAGCTGTCGACCCGCTACATTACCGATCGGCAGTTGCCGGACAAGGCCATCGACCTGATCGACGAGGCGTCGTCACGTATTCGCATGGAGCTGGATTCCAAGCCTGAGGAGATGGACCGTCTGGATCGTCGCCTGATTCAGCTCAAGATGGAGCGGGAGCACCTCAAGAAGGAAACTGATGAAGCCTCGCGCAAGCGACTGGAAACCCTCGTTGAGCAGATCGAGGAGCTGGAGCGTGAATACGCTGATCTCGACGAGATCTGGAAGGCCGAGAAAGCCAGCATTCAGGGAGCTGCCCAATTCAAGGATGAGCTTGATCGCGCGCGGGTAGATCTGGAGCAGGCACGACGCCAGGGTGACCTCGGGCGCATGTCGGAGCTTCAGTACGGGGTGATTCCGGAGCTTGAGAAGAAGATTGCCGAGAGCGGGGACGCGGAAACCGATACGCGCCATCACACCCTGCTGCGCTCCAACGTCACCGAGGAGGAAATTGCCGAGGTCGTATCCCGGTGGACCGGCATTCCGGTGGCCAAGATGCTGGAGGGCGAGCGCGACAAGTTATTGCGTATGGAAGAGGCGCTGCACGAGCGCGTCATCGGCCAGGAAGAGGCGGTCACAGCGGTGTCCAATGCGGTGCGCCGTTCACGCGCGGGATTGGCAGATCCTCAGCGTCCCAATGGCTCTTTCCTGTTCCTTGGCCCCACCGGCGTGGGCAAGACCGAATTGTGCAAGTCGTTGGCCAACTTCCTGTTCGATACCGAGGAAGCCATGGTTCGCATCGACATGTCTGAATTCATGGAGAAGCATTCCGTTGCACGCTTGATCGGCGCTCCCCCCGGATACGTCGGCTATGAAGAAGGTGGGTACCTGACCGAGGCGGTACGTCGCAAGCCGTATTCGGTGTTGTTGCTGGATGAGGTGGAAAAAGCCCACCCAGACGTCTTCAACATTCTGCTGCAGGTGCTGGAGGACGGGCGCCTGACCGATGGGCAGGGACGCACCGTGGATTTCCGTAATACGGTCATCGTCATGACGTCGAATCTGGGCTCCGACATCATTCAGCATTTTGGTGGGGATGACGCGGACTATGACAGCATGCGCCAGGCAGTGATGGAGGTAGTGGGTACCCACTTCCGCCCAGAGTTGATCAACCGAATCGACGAGGTGGTGGTCTTCCACGCGCTTGGGCAAGAGCAGATTCAAGAGATCGCCGGCATCCAGCTCGAGCGCTTGCGTTCGCGCCTGGCTGAACACGAACTGGGGTTGGAGGTCAGCGACGAAGCGCTGGCTTTGTTGGCGGTGGTCGGCTTCGACCCCGTCTATGGCGCGCGTCCCTTGAAGCGAGCGGTGCAAAGCCGTATCGAGAATCCGCTGGCCCAGGACTTGCTGGCGGGCAAGTTCACCCCCGGAGAGGTGATTCGAGTGGTGGCGGATGACGGTCAGCTACGTTTTGCCCACTGACGTGTGCCCGGTCGTCCGTCTGTTTAAGCCCTTGGGTGTCATCCCCTTCATCATGAAGGGGATGAGTTCACTTACAGTCTTTGCTGTTATGAAGTATCGGTAAGCGTTATCAGGCAGATTTCATGCCTCTCGCTATACTGAAGTTCAGGTTGCGTCCTGTGACCCCCTTGCCCGCCCGGTTCCCCACCCGGCGGGCTTTTTGATAGCAGGGGCGGGCTATTGTGATAGCAGGGCAGGGCTATTGTGACAGCAGGGCCGGGCTATTGTGATAGCTGGGCCGGGCAATGTTGATAGCGGTGCCGGGTCTCTCGCTGGCGGACACTGTCTTGCAAGTTTGCCCCATGGCGAGATGCTGCCGGTGAAAAGAGGGCAGCGTCTCGCTGGCCCATCGTTCAGCGCAGGACACGTGCCCCGGAAAGTCGGACGCGGCGCAGCCTGACGTTGTCGCCTACCAGATGTCGTTGCAGCTCTTCCAGACTGACGTTCTTGGTTTCAGGCATCAGGAACATCACGAAAAGCAGTTGCAGCAGCATCATGAGGGCGAAGAAAGCAAACACCGGGCCACCATTGAAGGTGCTGAGAATCCAGGGCATGACCAAGGTAATCAGCGCCGCAAATACCCAGTGAATGGAGGCGCCAAACGATTGTCCTCGGGCGCGCACGTGGTTGGGAAACACCTCCGAGATAAAGACCCAGATAACGGCACCCTGGCTGATGGCGTGGGCCGCAATAAACAGTGCCAGCAGCATGGGAACCTCGATGCCGCCTAGCGCCTCTGCAAAGAAGGCTCGTGAGATCATGACCAGAGAGACCAGGTATCCCGCCGATCCTATAAACAGCAGAGTGCGTCGCCCGAAGCGATCAATCAGCGACATGCCGATCATGGTAAAGATGAGATTGACCAATCCGATGCCAGCGGTGGAGAGCAAGGCGGCTTGGCTGCCCAGCTCGGCTGCCTCGAGCACTCGTGGAGCATAGTAGATGATGAAGTTGATGCCCGAGAGTTGGTTGAAGAAGGCAATCAGAAAGGCCAGCAGAAGCGGTAGGCGATAGCGTCGTGAGAAGAAGGGGGCTTTGGCAGACTGCTCTTGCGCTTCTGCGTCACGGATGGCGGCGATGTCGGCATCCACGTCTGCTGCGGGATTGATCAAGCGCAGCACGCTTGCCGCTTCCTCGATAGCGTTCTTGTTCAGGATCAGCCAGCGTGGACTGCGTGGCACACGGGTGATCATCAGGGTGTAGATCAGCGCAGGAACGGCCTCAATGCCGAGCATCCAGCGCCAGGCGTCATCACCGATCACGCTGCCGATCACATAGTTCGACACGAACGCCATCAGGATGCCAAACACGATGTTGAATTGATAAAGGGCAACGAGAAAGCCACGCTGGCGCGGTGGGGCGATTTCCGAAATGTAGGTTGGCGCAGCGACGGAAGAAATCCCCACGCCAATCCCTCCGATCAGACGGAAGAAGGCAAATAGCCAAGGATCGGACACGATGGCCGACCCCACCGCAGAGACCAGATACAAGACGCCGATCATCAATAGGGTGGCGCGCCGGCCGAGCGTATCGGTGGGCCAGTTGCCGAAAATGGCACCGATGACTGTGCCCCACAGCGCCATCGACATGATCAGCAGGCCATGCTGCAGGTCGCTTAGCCCCCACAGGGATTGAATCGGCTTGTCGGCGCCGGAGATGACCGCCGTGTCGAAGCCAAAGAGAAAGCCCGCAAGGGCGACGGTGATGGACCATTGGACGATTCTGGACATGGCAAGTCCTCGTTGAGCTGTTGTGATTGTCGTCAAAGAGAGCATGATGAGAGGTGAATCGATTCACTCATGCGGCGTCTTGTGCTCTCGGCCAAGTGCCCGCGAAGGTGTTGTCCAGGAGCGAACTCGCGCGTTACAGGCTTGGTTCGTGTGGTGACGATGAGCTGGATGTGAAAGAGTGAATCGTGTCACCTGTCCATCTCATTACAGCAGCCAAGCAGGAATACTTCGAGCTCCAGGGCTTAGACATTGGTCGTGGGCATGGCCACTGCAGGTGATCCATCACAGCGATAACGGGATGGCCTGCACGGTGCAGGGAGCGTGCGGGTCAAGAACGGCGGTTGACAGTCACTGGGCGCTATTGGAATCTTGTGGGTTCCTGACTGCGGGCGCGGCACCATGGGAGACCCCCCAACGCCGCGTGAAGGGTAGGCCTGCGTGCCTCTACCCGCCGAAGGACTTCCAGGTGAGGGTTAACCGCCCCGCCTGGCCAACGCCCCGACGCGGTGACCCGCCGTGATGAGAGTGCAGGCCCCAACCGGGCCGACGGACGCCAGGGTTTGGCATCAGGTGCCGGTGCGCCGGCAGCAGCATATCGCTGCACTCGACTTCGTGCCGATAACCGGTACGAATCGCACTCGAGACCTCCAGGGGAGATACATCTGTGGAATTGCTTTCAGGCGCGGACATGATCGCCCGCTTCCTCCAGGATGAGGGCGTGGAATACATCTACGGCTATCCAGGCGGCGCCGCGCTACACATCTACGACGCCTTGTTCCGTCAGGACAAGGTAAAGCACATCCTCGTGCGCCACGAACAGGCTGCCACCCATGCCGCCGACGGCTATGCGCGTGCCTCGGGCAATCCTGGCGTCGTGCTGGTGACGTCTGGTCCAGGTGCCACCAACGCGGTGACCGGCATCGCGACCGCTTACATGGACTCGATTCCGATGGTCGTGCTTTGCGGTCAGGTCATGAGTCACCTGATTGGTGACGATGCCTTCCAGGAAACCGATATCGTCGGTGTGACCCGCCCGATCGTGAAACATAGCTTCTCGATCAAGCACCCCAGCGAAATTCCCGAGGTGCTGAAGAAGGCATTTTACCTGGCAGCGACGGGCCGTCCTGGTCCTGTTCTGGTCGATATCCCGAAAGATATGACGGCGCCCACCGAGCGTTACGAGTACGTCTACCCGAAAAAGGTAAAGATTCGCTCGTACAACCCGGTGAGCCGCGGCCACACCGGTCAGATCAAGAAGGCGGTGGAGTTGATGCTGAAGGCGCGCCGTCCGGTCTTCTATACGGGGGGCGGTGTCGTACAGGGGCGTGCCAGCGAAGGGCTCACCGATCTGGTCAAGCAGCTTGGCTTTCCTATCACCACCACGTTGATGGGCATCGGTGCTTATCCCCAGAGTGACAGTCAGTGTCTTGGCTGGCTGGGGATGCACGGCAGCTACGAATCCAACATGGCCATGCACCATGCGGATCTGGTGATCGCCATCGGTGCGCGCTTCGACGATCGCGTCACCAACAACACGTCCAAGTTTTGCCCTACGGCGAAGATCATCCACGTCGACATCGACCCAAGCTCGGTGTCAAAGACGGTGCGTGCAGACGTGCCGATCGTGGGCCCGGCCGCCAGCGTGATCAACGAGATGATCAGCCTGGTGCAAGGTCATGAGATTGCCAATCCGGAGGCACTCAAGGACTGGTGGAAGACCATCGATGGTTGGCGCGAGGACCGCAAGGGCAAGCTCTACGAGCCCTCCAAGCCGGGAGAAGTGCTCAAGCCCCAGGAAGTCATCGAGGCCATCTGCCGGGTAACGCGGGGTGAAGCCTTCGTTACCACCGATGTTGGGCAGCACCAGATGTTTGCGGCGCAGTACTACAAGTTTGACAAGCCCAACCGCCTGATCACGTCTGGTGGCCTGGGCACGATGGGGTTCGGGTTTCCGGCGGCCATGGGCGTCAAGCAGAACTTCCCCGAGGAAGAAGTTGTCTGCGTCACTGGCGAAGGCAGCTTCCAGATGATGATGCAGGAGCTTTCCACCTGTAAGCAGTTTGGTGGTGGGGTCAAGATCATCAATCTGAACAACGGTTCCCTGGGGATGGTGAGGCAGTGGCAGGACCTCAACTACAAGTCGCGTCACGCGCACTCTTACATGGAGTCGCTGCCGGACTTCCAGATGCTGATCCAGTCCTACGGCTTCACGGCGTTGAGGGTCGAGAAGAAGGAAGATCTCGAGGAAGCCTTGGCAAGAACCTTTGCAGACACCCATGAGCTGGTGTTCCTCGATGTCGCGGTGGACCCGCACGAGCACGTCTATCCGATGCAGGTGCCCCTGGGCTCCATGCGTGACATGCTGCTTTCCAAGACGGAGCGGACCTGATGCGACATATCATCTCGATTCTGATGGAAAACGAACCGGGTGCGCTGTCGCGGGTCGTGGGACTGTTTTCTCAGCGCAACTTCAACATTGAAACCCTCAATGTGGCGCCGACAGACGACCCGACACTGTCGCGTCTGACGGTGACCACCGTTGGCGATGACCGGGTGATCGAGCAGATCACCAAGCATCTCAACAAGTTGATTGATGTGGTCAAACTGGTGGATCTCACCGAAGGCAACCACATCGAGCGAGAGTTGATGCTGGTGAAGGTGAAAGCGCTGGGTGCCGCCCGCGACGAGGTCAAGCGCACGGTGGATATCTTCCGGGCTCAGATTGTCGATGTGACTCCGAGTCTGTACACCGTGCAGATCACCGGAGATGCCGAGAAGCTCGATGCCTTTCTGCAGGCCATGGGGCCGGTCGGCGTCCTTGAAGTGGCGCGTACCGGGGTGTCCGGTATTGCCCGTGGTGACAAGGTACTTAGCCTGTAGCGGCGGTCGTGATCGTGTGGCCAGCACTTGGCTTTCGCGCTCACTGCACACGTCTTGCGCCGCCCTTCGGGGCGGCGTTTTCATGGGTGGTGTCAGCGTTCCACGACTTCCTGCCACAGGGCATCGATCAACGGGCTCTTCAGGCGACGCTCCAGTACGCATAGACCCACATCGTAGTAGGGCAGTTCCGGCTTCACCGGCAGCATCCTGACCCGTTCAGCCAGAGGGCTTGCCTCCAGCACGATACGGGGTACGACTCCGATCCCGAAGCCCAGTCCGACCATGCTGACGATGGCCTCGTGCCCGGCAACCTGAGCGTAGATCGTCGGATTTACCCCCAGCGCCTTGAACCAGGTGTCAGCCAGCTCCCGCGACAGCCCACCCTCCGACAGAATCATGGGAACACCCTGCCACTGTGGTTGGCTGGGGCTCATCGGCTGCTGCGGAATCCACGGCTGCGACTCCTGGGGAGCAATGAACACGAGGGCCGAGCGGGTCAGTGACTTGAAGGCGAGCCCTTCCGGCATTCGCCTGGGACGCGAGGTGATCGCCATGTCCTCTTCGCCGTTAAGGACTCGCTGGATGGCCCGAGCCGGATCGCCGGTATGCAGCTTCAGCTCGATATCAGGATAGCGCTGACGGAACTCCGCCAGCAGGCTGTAGAGGAAGCTGTAGCTGGCCGTCACGGAGCAATAGATGCTGATTTCACCGCTCAAGCGCATCGCCGTCGACTGGAGCGACAGCCGTACCTGCTCCCACTGTTCCAGCGCTTCCTTGGCGTAGCGCTGGAAGTGATGCCCCTGAGGGGTCATGACGACGTGGCGGTTGTCGCGTTGGAACAGACTCACTCCGAGCTGGTCCTCCAGCTGTTGAATCGAGCGACTAAGCGTTGATGGGCTGACATGGCACGATTCGCTGGCGCGGCCAAAGTGCAGGGTGTCCGCCAGGGCGAGAAAGTGTTTCAGCAGGCGTAGGTCCATATCGCACCGAGCAAGAAAGAGAGGGAATGTCTGCGTTTCACATATTGGGATGTAGTATTGCAAATATAGCGTTTTACGCAATATAGGTGCGCGGGTAAGGTGGCTGCATGGATGGGCGACCTGGTCATGGCCGGTCGACACTCGCCCAGCGCCGCACAAGACGGCGCGGGTGGCCATCAACGCTGAACACCACAAGACCTATTAACGCCGAGCAGGCAAACGAATCCAGGAGCACCAGATGCGCGTTTATTACGACAAGGACTGTGACCTTCAGCTGATCCAGAGCAAGCAGGTCACCATCGTGGGTTACGGTTCTCAGGGCCATGCCCATGCCAACAACCTGAAAGAGTCTGGCGTTTCCGTGACCGTTGCCCTGCGTCCTGGGTCTTCCTCGGCGGCCAAGGCCGAAGCGGCAGGTCTCAAGGTGGCCTCCGTCGCTGAGGCATGCCAGTCTGCTGACGTCGTCATGGTGCTGGCACCTGACGAGAATCAGAAGGCCATCTATGAGCAGGATATCGAGCCGAACCTCAAGGAAGGTGCGACGCTGGCATTCGCTCATGGTTTCAACATCCACTACAACCAGATCGAGCCGCGCAAGGATCTGGACGTGGTGATGATTGCTCCGAAGGCACCTGGTCACACCGTGCGCTCCGAGTTCACTCGCGGCGGCGGCATCCCGGACCTGATCGCTATCCATCAGGACGCGACTGGCCAAGCCAAGGAGCTGTGTCTGTCCTATGCGGCAGCCATTGGTGGCGGCCGTAGCGGGATTATCGAGACCACCTTCAAGGATGAGACCGAGACTGACCTCTTTGGTGAGCAGGCGGTGCTGTGTGGTGGTGCAGTAGAACTGGTCAAGGCCGGCTTCGAGACGCTGACGGAAGCAGGCTACGCGCCTGAGATGGCCTACTTCGAGTGTCTGCACGAGCTGAAGCTGATCGTCGATCTGATGTACGAAGGCGGTATCGCCAACATGAACTACTCCATCTCCAACAACGCGGAGTATGGCGAGTACGTGACCGGCCCTGAGGTCATCAACGACGAGTCTCGCGCGGCGATGCGCAATGCGCTCAAGCGTATCCAGACGGGTGAATATGCCAAGATGTTCATCAACGAAGGCAACACCAACTATCCGTCCATGACGGCGCGTCGTCGCCTGAATGCGGAGCACGAGATTGAGCAGGTTGGCGAGAAGCTGCGTGGCATGATGCCGTGGATCGCCGCCAATCAGCTGGTCGACAAGACCAAGAACTGATGCAGCCCTGTCTGGGCGACCGTCAGGTCGTCCAGACTGCCGGCGTATAGCAAAAGGGAGAAGCCGAGGCTTCTCCCTTTTGCGTTTGCTGGCATCGCGCTGTTAGCGCGCCTGAGGTGGGGAGTCCTATCACGAGTCTGGGGTAAGACAAGAGTTGCCTTGACGTCGGCAGGGCGGTGAAGGTTGAGTGGTGTAGAATGCCTTTCATACCCGAAGCCAATGGATGACAGAGATGAGCGAAGACGCAGGCAAGCGTGAGCCGACCCCGCGGGAGTCGCAGGAAGAAGATCTGGCAAGCGCCTTCATGCGGGAGTCCGAAGTTGTGGAGGAGGCAGTGGAGGACGGCAAGAAGGTGCGCCGGCGGGGGATCTACCTGTTGCCCAACCTGTTTACGACCTCAGCGCTGTTTTCCGGCTTCTTTGCTGTGGTGGCGGCTCTCAATGGTGACTTTACTGCAGCGTCGGTAGCGATCTTCATTGCCATGGTGCTCGATGGGCTGGATGGGCGCGTGGCGCGTTTGACCAATACCCAAAGTGAGTTCGGTGCGGAGTATGACAGTCTGGCGGACATGATTTCCTTCGGCATGGCGCCCGGGCTTGTCGCCTTCACCTGGATTCTTCAGGACATCGGCAAGACGGGTTGGGTGGTGGCCTTTCTTTATGTCGCTTGCGCGGCCTTGAGGCTGGCGCGATTCAATGTCCAGATCGGCAGTGTCGACAAGAAATGGTTTATCGGGTTGCCCAGCCCCTCGGCGGCGGCACTGGTGGCTGCCAGCGTCTGGACCTTCCACAGCTTCGATGCCACTGCACTCGGGTTCAAGCTGCTGATGCTGCTGGTGGTGGGTGCTGCCGGCATCTTGATGGTCAGCAATATTCGCTATTACAGCTTCAAGGACGTGGACTTGAAAGGGCCCGTACCCTTTGTGGTGCTGCTGGCCATCGTGCTTGGCTTTGTGGTGATCTCCATCGAGCCTTCGGTCATGCTGTTGTTGCTGTTTGGAACCTATGTCGCATCCGGTCCTGCATTGGCGTTGATGCGCAAGCTGAAATCCTGAGTTCCCGTCGATTAAGCGAGCTGGCGGATTTCTGCCAGCTCGCGGCCTGGCTGGCGTAGCCGCTTTCTGCTCGCGATCAGCGGTTCTCGCTCTTTTCTTCTTCTTCCGCTCCCTTCCTTCGCCTTCGGCTCTCCCTCTCTGCTTTTCCCCCTCTCTGCTGTTCTCCCTATCCTTCGGCGCTTGGTTCCTGGACTTGAACGCCCTGCAGCTTGCCCATCGTGCTCCCCGCTCGGGCGCACGGTTATCCACTGAGGTGTCATGAGGAGAGGGGTGTGGATAAGGGGGATGTGCCGGTGCGCACTTTTTTTACGTCAGGCTATTGCCAAGCTGCCTCGAGATCCGTAAAGTACGCATCCGCTGCCGGCGACGAGCAAACGTCACAGGCGGTAAAGAGTGGTAAAAGTAGTTGATTTGAAAAGGCTTTTTTAAGCTTCTCGGAAAAATCACTGCTTGACGAGCAACGAGAAATCGGTAAAATGCTCGCCACTTGATCGGAGTCGCCGACAGGGCATCGAAGGATGCGCTGAGGCACGCTTCGCTCTCTTTTGAGGTCTGCGAGCATCGCTTGCGGGACGCAAAAGAAAGCGCTTGACGAAACGCTTCGATTCTGTAGAATACGCCTTCCTCGCAGGGCGCTGAGCAAAGCGCTCGGCAACAGCGAGGCGCTCATTGAGCTCACTAGAGTCAAGAGCACGCTCTTTAAAAATTGATCAGGTAATTCATGTGGGCGCTTGCCGATGAGTCAGTGACAATGTCACTGAAATATCAAGGCAAGCGACTCGTCAAACGAGACGTTTGA